>NZ_FNQR01000037.1 GCF_900107755.1 Thalassobacillus cyri
AAATTTTTTTATTTTACATTCATCAATCAAGTTATTCCTTTTATTCAAATTTAAGGTAAATAAAGGGACGCGTTGCGTTTCCTAACTGTATTAGGTGATCCTTTTTGTATTTATCGATGCACCTTGGATCCCTGCTTTCTTATGAGGACTTACCCTCCCATGTCTCTTGGCGTCGTGCGCCTACATTCCTTCGTTTGGTCTCATCATAAGGCAGAGGCCAGCTTTATTCTCCCGCATAGACTCGTAGTCTGTTGTCTCGCTTGGCGCCAGCTTCTCCGTGTCATCTTATGGGTCAGAAATATAGGCTATGCTGCCTGTTGAAGACAGTGGAGGTCCTGTTTCATTCGGTCCTCATTGAAATGAACCTGGCGGTTCGATAAACCAAAAAAGATCTTTAACAGTTTTCCGCAAAGCACTACCATTGCTTCCTTCTTCTTCAAAGGATTAACGGGACGAGTAATGTAATACTGATACAATTCCTTAAACACACGATTATTTTGAATTAAAGGCAGAATAGCGCGAAAAAGAAGGTTTCTGAGCCGTTTTCGCCCCCGTTTGGAAATTTTCTTTTGACCTTGATGTTTACCGGAAGAGTTCTCACGCAGTGTTAATCCCGCTAGTTTAATGAGTTGGCGTGGATGGGTGTACTGCTTAAGTGAGCCCGTTTCCGCAATCAAATCAATAATCGTATGCTTTCCAATGCCGGGAATCGATACAAGGTATTCGTATTCATCCAGCTGGGTGACTAAGTTTTCTAAGTGATGATTGAGTTCTGTCAGTTGACGTTCGATTAGAAGAAACTGATCGACAAGTGCGGCGATTTCAAAGTGTGCCATCTCTTTGCCTGTCGTAATACCAATGGAGTTTTCGGCTGCCCGTTTCATCTCTCGAATCTTACTTTTCGAAGGAGAGCGTAGACCCGCTTTTTCTTTATACATCAGTGCCAGTTCCTCTATCTCCTGGTTTAGTAGATCTTCAGGAAAAGGCGTATGTTTCAAAATGGCGCAAGCCAATTGACCAAAACCTTTGATGACGGTTTTAAATTCAGGAAAGTACTGGTCGATCCACCCCGTCATTTGATTTTTCAACATCGCTTGTTTTTCTTTCAGTTTCCATCGCGTTATGGAGCCGTTTTTCAGTTCAGCTTCTACGCCTTCTGGAATCCTGGGATAGCTGAAATTACCACCAATCA
>NZ_FNQR01000035.1 GCF_900107755.1 Thalassobacillus cyri
TAGTGTGCACCCCTTAAAATAGACGTTGAAAAAACCCCCGGTTACAACGTACGATTTTTAAGGGGTGCATTTTTATGGCTTTAAAAGGACAAAAGAAAAAAACTTACCCATTCGAACTGAAAATGGAAGCCTTAACTTTAAAGAAAAAAGGTTGGACGAAACGGCAGATTGCCAATAAATTAGGTATTCATGATAAGGACTTGATTAAGGCTTGGGCAAGGAAATACCGAGCACAGGGCGCTTACGGTTTGGTTGACAGGCGTGGGCGAGGGTCAAAGAAGAATGGGGAACATACCGATCAAGAACGGTATATCCGTTCGTTGGAAATGGAGAATGATGTGTTAAAAAAGTATTTCGAGATTCTAGGAAAGGAGAAGCGTTAACGGCCTATCAAGTAATTGATGTTTTACGGGGAACCTACACGATCGAAGAATTGTGTGCTTACCTTAGCGTTTCCAGGAGTGGATACCACAAATACCGTGCACGCAGGAAATGCCCGGATAAGGATCGTTTCTTGCGAAACCGAATTTGGGAGCTTTATGAAGCTTTTGATCACCGGTTTGGGTATCGACGAATTCAAGATGAATTAATCCGACAGGATCAATGGAAGGTGAACCATAAAAAAGTATATCGCCTGATGGATGAAATGAACTTAAAAGCTAAAATACGCAGGAAACGCAGCACGAAGCTTCGTATGAAAAAAGTGATGAAGCCTTATATCGCGGACAACGTTTTAGAGCAGAACTTCCAGGCGGAGAAACCAAATGAGAAATGGGTTACCGATATCACTTATATTATTGTGGGACAGGAACACCGTTATTTATCCACGATTATGGATTTATACACCAAGGAAATCATTGCTTATCAAATCAGTGATTCCTATGACTTAACCTTTGTGCTGGATACCGTAAAAGAAGCTGTTCATAAAGAAAAAGACGCAATGGGACCTCCGATCCTTCACAGTGATCGAGGAGCCCAATATACGTCTGAGGATTACCATAACATACTGGCTGACCACCACATCACGCCCAGTATGTCAGGTAAAGGCAATTGTTTTGATAATGCCTGTATCGAAAGCTTCTTTTCCCATTTGAAAGTGGAAGCTCTCTACTATTATCCTATCGCAGATATCGATGAAGCTCAAAGAATAACGGAAGAATATATCTATTTCTATAATCACCAACGTGCTCAGCGAAAACTAAACCGCCTGACTCCTGTCGAATACAGAAATCAGGCGGTTGCATAACCCCGGTGTTTTTTCAATGTCTACAGTTTTG
>NZ_FNQR01000032.1:0-2954 GCF_900107755.1 Thalassobacillus cyri
TATTAGTTAAGTCCTCGATCGATTAGTATCCGTCAGCTCCACGTGTCACCACGCTTCCACCTCGGACCTATCTACCTCATCGTCTCTGAGGGATCTTACTCACTCGAAGTGATGGGAAATCTCATCTAGAGGGGGGCTTCATGCTTAGATGCTTTCAGCACTTATCCCTGCCGCACGTAGCTACCCAGCGATGCTCCTGGCGGAACAACTGGTGCACCAGCGGTGCGTCCATCCCGGTCCTCTCGTACTAAGGACAGCTCCTCTCAAATTTCCAACGCCCACGACGGATAGGGACCGAACTGTCTCACGACGTTCTGAACCCAGCTCGCGTACCGCTTTAATGGGCGAACAGCCCAACCCTTGGGACCGACTACAGCCCCAGGATGCGATGAGCCGACATCGAGGTGCCAAACCTCCCCGTCGATGTGGACTCTTGGGGGAGATAAGCCTGTTATCCCCGGGGTAGCTTTTATCCGTTGAGCGATGGCCCTTCCATGCGGAACCACCGGATCACTAAGCCCGACTTTCGTCCCTGCTCGACTTGTAGGTCTCGCAGTCAAGCTCCCTTGTGCCTTTACACTCTGCGAATGATTTCCAACCATTCTGAGGGAACCTTTGGGCGCCTCCGTTACCTTTTAGGAGGCGACCGCCCCAGTCAAACTGCCCACCTGACACTGTCTCCGGACCGGATCACGGTCCTGGGTTAGAATGTCCGTACAGCCAGGGTGGTATCCCACCGGCGCCTCCACCGAAGCTAGCGCTCCGGTTTCTCAGGCTCCCACCTATCCTGTACAAGCTGTACCAACATTCAATATCAGGCTACAGTAAAGCTCCACGGGGTCTTTCCGTCCTGTCGCGGGTAATGCGCATCTTCACGCATAGTATAATTTCACCGGGTCTCTCGTTGAGACAGTGCCCAAGTCGTTGCACCTTTCGTGCGGGTCGGAACTTACCCGACAAGGAATTTCGCTACCTTAGGACCGTTATAGTTACGGCCGCCGTTTACTGGGGCTTCGGTTCAACGCTTCGCTTACGCTAACGCATCCCCTTAACCTTCCAGCACCGGGCAGGTGTCAGCCCCTATACTTCGCCTTACGGCTTCGCAGAGACCTGTGTTTTTGCTAAACAGTCGCTTGGGCCTTTTCACTGCGGCTCCTCGCAAGAGGAGCACCCCTTCTCCCGAAGTTACGGGGTCATTTTGCCGAGTTCCTTAACGAGAGTTCTCCCGCTCACCTTAGGATCCTCTCCTCGCCTACCTGTGTCGGTTTGCGGTACGGGCACCTCTTTCCTCACTAGAGGATTTTCTTGGCAGTGTGAACTCAGGAGCTTCGGTACTTTATTTCCCTCCCCATCACAGCTTGACGTTGCCGGACGGATTTGCCTATCCGACCGTCTCACTGCTTGGACGCGCTCATCCAATGGCGCGCTCTCCTTATCCTCCTGCGTCCCCCCGTTGTTCAAACGGAAAGGAGGTGGTACAGGAATATCAACCTGTTGTCCATCGCCTACGCCTTTCGGCCTCGGCTTAGGTCCCGACTAACCCTGAGAGGACGAGCCTTCCTCAGGAAACCTTAGGCTTTCGGTGAAAGAGATTCTCACTCTTTTTTCGCTACTCATACCGGCATTCTCACTTCTAAGCGCTCCACCAGTCCTCACGGTCTGACTTCACGGCCCTTAGAACGCTCTCCTACCACTGATCATAAGATCAATCCGCAGCTTCGGTGATGTGTTTAGCCCCGGTATATTTTCGGCGCAGAGTCACTCGACCAGTGAGCTATTACGCACTCTTTAAATGATGGCTGCTTCTAAGCCAACATCCTGGTTGTCTAAGCAACTCCACATCCTTTTCCACTTAACACATACTTAGGGACCTTAGCTGGCGGTCTGGGCTGTTTCCCTCTCGACTATGAACCTTATCACCCATAGTCTGACTCCCAGAGCTAAGTCACTGGCATTCGGAGTTTGACTGAATTCGGTAACCCGGTAGGGGCCCCTAGTCCAATCAGTGCTCTACCTCCAGGACTCAATCTCTGAGGCTAGCCCTAAAGCTATTTCGGAGAGAACCAGCTATCTCCGTGTTCGATTGGCATTTCACCCCTACCCACACCTCATCCCCGCGTTTTTCAACACGCGTGGGTTCGGGCCTCCAGTCAGTGTTACCTGACCTTCACCCTGGACATGGGTAGATCACACGGTTTCGGGTCTACGACCACATACTATCTCGCCCTGTTCAGACTCGCTTTCGCTGCGGCTCCGTCTCTTGGACTTAACCTTGCATGGGATCGTAACTCGCCGGTTCATTCTACAAAAGGCACGCCGTCACCCATTAACGGGCTTCGACTACTTGTAGGCACACGGTTTCAGGTTCTCTTTCACTCCCCTTCCGGGGTGCTTTTCACCTTTCCCTCACGGTACTGGTTCACTATCGGTCACTAGGGAGTATTTAGCCTTGGGAGATGGTCCTCCCGGATTCCGACGGAATTCCTCGTGTTCCGCCGTACTCAGGATCCACTCCGGAGGAGATTCGGTTTCAGCTACAGGGCTGTTACCTTCTTCGGCTGATCGTTCCAGATCGCTTCGCCTACCGAATCTCTTTGTAACTCCAAAGGAGTGTCCTACAACCCCAGAAAGCAAGCTTTCTGGTTTGGGCTGGTTCCGTTTCGCTCGCCGCTACTCAGGAAATCGCGTTTGCTTTCTCTTCCTCCGGGTACTGAGATGTTTCAGTTCCCCGGGTCTGCCATCCTGCACCTATGTATTCAGTACAGGATACGGTCCCATTACGGACCGTGGGTTTCCCCATTCGGAAATCTCCGGATCATAGCCTACTTACGGCTCCCCGAAGCATATCGGTGTTAGTCCCGTCCTTCATCGGCTCCTAGTGCCAAGGCATCCACCGTGCGCCCTTCTTCACTTAACTATCTTCGTGAAAAGACGTTGTTTTGATGTCGTTGAAG
>NZ_FNQR01000033.1 GCF_900107755.1 Thalassobacillus cyri
GGCTTTTCCCCTTTAATCTGAACTTGGTTCTTGTATGGTTGTAGTAGTGAATATAGGTTTCAAGCTCTTGTTTGAAATGATTAACACTGGAAAACTCCTTATAATAAAGAAGCTCTGATTTCATGATTCCGAAGAAGTTCTCCATGACGGCATTGTCATGACAATTTCCCTTCCGGGACATGCTTTGTGTAATATTGTTCTCTTTCAATGTCTTTCGATAGTGAGCCATCTGATAATGCCACCCTTGGTCAGAATGGATAAGAAGCTCATCGTCTTCTTTCACACTTTCAAGCGCTTGATCCAACATCTCTTTAACAAGGGAATACCTGGGTCTAGACGCAATGGTGTACGTAATGATTTCACCGTTAAACAAATCCAATACAGGGGAAAGATAGAGCTTTTCACCGAATAAACGAAACTCTGTAATGTCGGTGACCCACTTTTGATTCGGCCGATTGGCTTGGAAATCACGGTTTAAGATGTTGTCGGCTACTTTTCCGACTTTGCCTTTATAAGAGTTATACTTCTTCATGCGTACCTGGCATCGGAGGCCAAGCTCTTTCATTAAACGGTAGACTTTCTTGTGATTGATGTTGTACTTTTTTGCCTGTAAGATTTCGGTGATTCGTCGATAACCCATTCGGCCATCATGCTTTCTGTAAATAAGTTGGATCCTTCTTTTCCACTTCCGATCAGGATCAGGTCCGTTCAACTTTGAAATCAGATGGTAATAGGTGCTGCGGGAAAGCCCCGCCACCTTCACAAGCTTCTTGACTGGGAAGCTTAGCCTTAGCTCATACACTACTTGCGCTTTTTCTTTTTTGGTGACTGTTCCTTTTTCTGAACTAAGGCCCTCAACTTTTTTAAATAGGCATTCTCCATCCGAAGGTATTCGAGCTCCTTCATGGCGTCGATGGATGGTTCGTTTTTCTGATTATTCTTCTTTTGGGATGACATCAAGACAGGCCCCTTTCCTATGGATTCAAGGGCATCGATATCACCAGTTTCCCACTTTTTCTTCCAACGACGGACCATGGAGAAGTGCGGAATATGGAAGAGTGCCGACGCCTCTCGAATCGAGTAATCCGACTCTTTAATAAACTGAATTACCTTCAGTTTAAAGGCTGACGGGTACTTTGTATAGGGAAAGTCAAAGGCCTTTTCACCGTGATAATTGTAGAGTTTGACCCAGTAACGAAGTGAAGATTCATCTATACCAATCTCTTCACCTAATTCACGGTAGCTTATGCGCTCTGTGTAATATCTTTTAACGGCTTGGTGTTTTTCTTCTCGAGTAAATCTTTTCATACACGCACCTCCTAT
>NZ_FNQR01000030.1 GCF_900107755.1 Thalassobacillus cyri
ATCAAATCCAGGTTAAGTGGCATGAGTCCCGTCAAATACCGAGAACGTGCCCAGTTAACTGCTTGAATTAAAAAGTGTCCAATATTAAGGGGTCATTTCATTAGCCCGAGGAAGCTTAACGTACGCCCATGGAAAGCGAGTGATTTCCCGGACCTCCACACGCTCATCAACATAACGGAAACAGTTTCTTTCGAAACTGAGTCTTCAGCAAAAGGGAGCTTTTACTGTAAATTCACTACTAAGGTTTTTCGTTCAAATCGGTTCGGCTGTTAAGGAGTCAGTGCCTTTCATGATATAAGGAACCACATAATCCACATATTCTTCTGCAGGAAGCTCGCAATTTTTCTTCCAATCCTCTGTCGCCCCATAGATCGCCCAGCTCAGCATGACGGCTGCCACTCGTAACGAATGCTCATGTTGATCGGGGAACTGTTTGGATAAAATGGTGAGGAACAACTGCTGCATATCTTCCTTGATCAGGTGCTCAATGCGATCGGTGAAAGCCGCGAAGCTGTCCGGACATCTGGTGGACATCGAGGCGTTAAACTTAGTCACGGTCAGGAATACACTTTTAATAGTCTCGGCATTTATAACGTCATGCTCACCGATTTCCTGACAAACGTTTACCATCAGGTCTTCTTTCAATACTTTATCCAATAAATCATACTTATCGGTGAAATGGTAGTAAAAGGTTGCCCGGTTGACGGTCGCTTCCTGCGTGATATCTTTGATGGTGATGGCTTTGAATTTCTTTTTTTCCGAAAGCGACATGAAAGCATCCATTATCAGTTTCCGGGTACGAAGGATACGGGGATCGGTTTTTTCTGCCATGGGTTGCTGCCCCTTTCTACTTTTTAAACAGATATCGAAAAATGTTGTTTATACAATAAAACGTAAAACTTATTGGTTGAGTACCTGCTGATAAGTCTTTATAATGCGATTATACGACATTTGTTGTATAAACAAAAGATGTTTAAAAAGATGGAGTTTCCATCCAGCTATAATAAAAGTATTTACACAAGCATCTTAGATTATATAGGAGGAATCATAATTATGAACGTATTAGTCGTTAAAGGAAACAATCGTCCCGACGGTATCACAACAAAAATGTACGAAACATTCATGGAAGAGGTCAAAGACAATAACGATCTAACCCTCACAACGTATGATGTCTTCGCGGAAGACATGCCTTATTTCGGACAGGACCTTTTCAACGCATTGACTAAACTGGAAGCTGGCGAGCGTTTGAATGATGTCGAACAGCGCCTGCTTGATGCGAAGCAAAAAGCGAAAGATGCACTTGAAGCTGCCGATGTCATCGTGTTGGCATTTCCACTTTGGAACTTTACGATTCCAGCGAAATTGCACACATTCATCGACTATGTTTCTGAAGCTGGCTTCACTTTCAAATATACAGAAGAAGGCATCAAGCCGCTAATGCCTGGTAAGAAAGTTATCCTGTTGAACGCACGTGGCGGTGTTTATTCTTCTGAAGAAATGGCTCCGATGGAAATGTCCGTCAACTTCATGCGTAACATATTCGGCGGCTTGTACGGCATGGATATCATCGATGAAGTCATCATTGAAGGCCACAATGCGATGCCGGATAAAGCGGAAGAAATTGTGGAAGAAGGCATGAACAAAGTGAAAGAAAGTGCCCGCAACCTTGCCTACCAGTACGCATAAGGCGTAATCTTAATAAAAAGTGTGGTGCCAGATATGAAAATAGAAGTATGGTCCGATTTTGTCTGCCCGTTTTGCTATATCGGCAAACGCCGGCTTGAGCAGGCATTAGAAACGTTTGCTCACAAAGAAGATGTCGAGCTCATTTTCAAAAGCTATGAATTACAGCCTCAGCTTCCGAGTGATGAAAATGTCTCCGTTTATGAAGTGCTTGCCAATAAAATGGGTACGACTGTCGAACAGGCGAAAGCCATGAACAATCAGTTGGTTGAAACGGCTAAAACAGTCGGTTTGGATTACAATTTTGATCATGCAAAGCAGACCAATACATTGGATGCTCATCGCTTGTTCAAGTACGCTGAAAAGCAGGGAAAAGGCCTGGTGTTCACGGAGCGCCTGCTGCGTGCCTACTTCACAGAATCCCGTTTCCTTGGTCGTCCTGCCACGTTGATTGAACTTGCCGAGGAGGTTGGTTTGGACGGTGAAGAAGCAGAAGAGGTGCTGGTTGGCGATGACTTTTTGGAAGATGTCCGAAACGACCAGCGCGAAGCCCAGCAAATCGGTGTTCAGGGTGTGCCATTCTTCGTATTCAATCGTAAATATGCGATTTCTGGCGCCCAGCCACCAGAACTTTTCCAGGAAACATTGGAAAAAGTGTGGAAGGAAGAGAACGAAACGCCTTCTTTGCAACAGGTACAAACATCCACAGATGCAGCTTGTACAGATGACAGCTGTAATGTACCAGAAGATCATAATAAAGCATGAATGGTATGAAAAGCCCGATTACTCGAAGCTTCCCTTCGCTAATCGGGCTTTTTTGTGGTCTGCACTATTTTGAAAAAAGTTTTTAAACTAACCCTAGTCCTCTTACAACCTGAGCAATTAAGATGTAACAACGATGGCTATAGTGGTTGAACGCAAAAGCGACAAACGTCCATTTAGGACTTTTTTGTTTCTTTAATATTGTTGAGCTTGGGAGTGCCACATGCCACATGGATAATGAAGCAAAGAAAACAACCTCATATTCAAAGCGGTCAGCCACGTCCATCCTTGGTCAAAAAAGATTTGTTTCAATTCTGTCAGGCTCGTAACTTCGATCATGCTCCTGTAGAGAGGTAACTCATCCATAAGATGGGCAGGATAAAATCATTCGCTGGAAGTCCAAGAATGAAAGCCAAGAGGATGAACCCATCCAGACCTAAAGCTGTAGCAAATGGAGCTAATCATATTGGGGATTTTTAGAGATAGGATAATGAAGACAGGTCAAACAGTGAAAGGGAGTCTTATGCAATTGGTTGAAGTGTTTATAATGAGTTTCCTTGGACTTATTTCAGGGGGATGTATTGGCGGATTGTGTGTCCGGTTGTTGGTGAGTGAAAAAGTTCTACAGCCTGCTCATAAGTGGGGTAGTTTTGCTAAGTTTGCTCCTCATTGTACTCCTTCCTGAGGTACTAAGGGCATACCAGGCAAAAGGAGTGGCTCTTGGCGCTATGGCAGGTATTTTCGGGATGGCGCTTTTCAATCGTTTACTCCAATTGAATAGACGAAAAACCACCTTTCACTCGTTTGTTTTTTTGATTGTTGCTATAGGCGTGCACAATATACCAGTTGGACTTACCATGGGAATCAATACAGGAGTCGATGATACAGGGGTTCAAAGCTCGTTATATACGATTTTGTTCTTTCACCTATTACCTGAAGGGATGGCCCTGTTTATTCCGATTTTAGTTTTACAGTATAGATGGTTGATGTTTTTGTGTGCCACTTTTTGTTTATCCCTGATTATTTGGATAGCTTCATGGGTAGGCTTACAAATGCCAGAGGTTTATACGATCAGAAATTATTCCTGGCTTATGGGTGTTGCGATAGGAACGATTGGATACGGTACTATTTACGAGATTTTGATACCAGCCATTAAGCGAACGTCAAAAGTAGCTGCTTTAGCAATATTAAGCCTTACATTTATGCTTACTTTCTTTTATTTCTGGTTGATGTAGGCCGAAAGTTAAGCGTTATTTGGATTGTTCACCTGTTTACTAGTTTTGTAGCGATCATTTTGGGTAAAACAAAACATAGTATCATAAAAAAAATAAATCTCCCTTAGGGCTGGTTAAAGAAGCAGGTGATCGAATGTCGATGAAAAAACATTTTAATCCACATAAAAGTTTTAAAGTTGCAGCAAGCAGAGAGAAATCCATGGATCTATATGCTAATTTATGGGCAACACCGGTCATTTACTCAATATTTGGTATATTACTATTCGCCTTTGCGGTTTGGGCGGATTCCGGAATGAATTTGGGTAGTTATATTCCTGCGGCTATTACACTGGAGTACCAGCTGACCCGGACGTTGTTAAGTACGTTGACTGGAGGAATTTTATCTTTAACGACTTTCACTTTTTATGGCGTCCTTGCCGCATTGACCACTTTCTCGGTTCAATTTTCCCCTCGTATATTAAAAAATTTTATGATGAATAAAGTGACCCAAAGGACCTTGGGTATATTTATTGGAAGTTTCCAATTTGTGCTGCTTTGTTTGTTGTTCGTCAATAAAGAGGGGAGTTTCTTTTTCATTCCCATGCTTGCAACAGGATTGATTATGGTGTCAGTAGCAACGTTCATTATTTTTATTAATCATATCGTTACCTGGCTGCAGGTTACCAATATGACGGATAATATGAAAGAAGAATCAGTGCTCACTGCAAAGAATTTATTGATGAAAGAACTGGATCAATATCGGGTCAATGATCCTGAATCAGTTATTGACCAAGTACCACAGGATAAGGCTGAGGGATATCCTGTTAAAATTGAAGAATCAGGGTACATTCAAACGATAGATTTTATCTCCTTAATACGTGAGGCGGAAAAGGACGATATAATCATTCAATTAGAATATAAAATAGGAAACTATGCCTTTCAATCTACTCCATTACTTATTTATTGGAAGGATCACTCCAACTCCATAGATGAATCGAAATATCGGTCTTTGATTCGAATCGGTAAAAATCAAAATGAAGTGCAGGATATTGAATTCAGTCTGAATAAATTAGTAGAAATAGCGATTAGATCTATTGGTAACAATGACCCTAAGACAACTATTCGTACCCTGTATCAGATAGGGGATTTATTGACACGCATTACTCATGTATCCTTTACTCCCTACTTGGTAGATGAGAAAGGCAGATTACGGGTGGTGATTCAAAACCTTGTATTTGAAGATTACCTTTATACCGGGTTCGCTTCCATCCGTCATTATTCCAGAGAGAATGTCATCATTACAACGGAAATTTTAAAGGTCTTACACGCAATTGCAAAGGTAATCGATAAACAGGATTGTAAAGCTTTATGGGAATTTGCTGTTTATACCATTCGAACGCTGGAATACAATTTCCTCCATACGCTTGACAGGAAAAAGCTTTATGAAACGCTGTTAAAGATAGCGGAAACGACCGGATATGAATCAGAATATAACAGGTTAGTGCACCGAATGCTAGCTGGCATGACAGATAGTGAGGACCGGAAAGAGGTGGAATTTAAAATTCCAGTTAATAGTGAGGGTATCAGGTGACAGAATTTCCTGTTTTAATCTTTAAAGCTTACCTTTCTAAGAAGCAATTAACACATGAAAGCCAGCAGAACTCAGTGTTCTGCTGGCTCTTCAATGTCTTATCAGGAAGCTTTCTTTTCTTTTAACAGGGTTACTTTTACATTGCGAGGAGTCATATTGAATACAATATTCAGCACAATTGCGGTCACACTGCCGGCAACGATCCCGTTGCTTGTAAGGATTTGGATGCCAGACGGCAGCTGGGCGAAAAGTTCAGGAACGACGGTCACACCTAGTCCCATCCCAACCGAACAAGCGACGATCATGGAGTTTTCCGGGGAGTCTGCGATGACACTGCTTAACATTTTAATTCCCTGGGATATGACCATACCGAACATCGCAACCATTGCTCCTCCTAGAACAGCTGCCGGGATGATGGTTGTCAATGCTGCAATTTTCGGAATGAAGCCTAATACTATCAGCATGATCCCGGTTACCAGGATCACTTTACGAGACTTAACACCAGTCAAATGGACAAGACCGACATTTTGAGAGAAGGCTGTGTATGGAAATGCATTGAAGATCCCGCCAAGAAAAATGGCCAGCCCTTCCGCACGATAGCCTTTTGCGAGGTCGGTTTGTTTTAATTTCTTATCCGTCAGGTCGCTAAGTGCAAAATAAACCCCGGTGGATTCCACCATCGAAACCATGGCCACTAAAATCATTGTTAAGATAGCTGACCACTCGAACGTTGGCATCCCAAAATAGAAAGGTTCAACCATATGGAAATAAGAAGCTTCTGTCACTGCGGAAACATCGACTTTTCCGACGAAAGCTGATGCAATCGTTCCAGCAATGATTCCAAGTAAAATGGCGATCGCCCGTATAAAGCCGTGTGTAAATCGGTAGACCAGTATGATAAACAAGAGCGTCCCGAACGCTAACGATATATTCGTAATCGATCCGAAATCACTGGCGCCTTGTCCGCCGCCCATATTGTTGATAGCAACAGGGATTAAGGTGATTCCAATAACAGTGACCACTGTTCCGGTGACCACCGGTGGAAAGAACCGTACCATTTTCCCGAAAAAACTGCTGATTACTACCACAAATAAGCCGGAAGCCAAAATTGCACCATAAATAGCTGAAATTCCGTATTGGCCACCGATGGCGATCATCGGAGCGACAGCCGTGAATGTACAGCCAAGAACGACAGGAAGTCCAATGCCGAAGTAGCGGTTGTTGACGATCTGGAGGATGGTCGCTACCCCGCACATCAAGAGGTCGATGGCGACAAGATAAGTGAGCTGTTCTGAAGTTAGCCCGAGTGCACCTCCAACAATCAATGGAATCAAGACGGCTCCTGTGTACATAGCAAGTAAATGCTGCAACCCTAAGGTGAATGTTTTCATGTCAAAGCACGCTCCTTGTGAAATGTGATTTGTTTATCTGATAAAGAGGCGATCGTTGCCAATGATTCTACCTGGATGCCCTGTTTCCGCAACAGTTTCCCTCCATCCTGAAATCCTTTTTCAATAACGATGCCAACCCCTCCAAGCTTTGCTCCAGCTTGATCTGCTATATCCATCAAGCCTGATACCGCCTGGCCGTTTGCGAGAAAATCATCCATGATCAGGATGGTATCTTCGTTTGAGAGATAATCTTTCGAAACAGAAATCTCATTGGTTTCTTTTTTCGTGAACGAATGGACCTCAGCTGTATACAGGTTATCGTGCAAGGTGAGAGACTTTCGTTTTCTGGCAAAAATGACCGGTACTCCCATCGCCAATCCAGTCATGGTCGCAGGAGCGATTCCGGATGATTCTAATGTCAGGATTTTTGTAATGCCACGACCGGCAAAACGGTCTGTGAATTCCGCGCCAATCTCTCTCATCAATACAGGATCGATCTGATGGTTCAGGAAAGAATCGACCTTGATGACGGTTTCCGATAATACGTTACCTTCTCTCAAAATCTTCTGCTCTAATAATTTCATGGTAATCCCCTTTCTGAAAAAAACTTTATCCTTTTATCCTTTCATGAAGGTAACCTTCTAAAAGGATGAAAAAAGCCCGCTTTCCATTTCACTATGAGGAAAGCGAGCTTTGTCGTTGTTTTGATCGATGACAAATAGAATAGAGGCCGGGAGTTCATCCCGTTCTACTACCATGCTGCTTTTCATAGTCGGTTCATTTACGGTAAACCGGTAGAAACTTGCAGGCCATATCCCTGCGATTATATGAAAAGATTATGAAGTTGGCAGATTGGAAAAGCGAATAATAAATGATATTAATTATGTAATGTTCGTATAATAGATAATCTACATGAAATATTTGAGGATGTCAAAGCTTTTTCTCATGAATATCACCCATCCTGAACCGGATAGCGACACGGTAGATGTGTTAGGGCTTGGGCAGTAAGATGAGTTTGTACTGTTGACAATATACCAATAGAGGTATATACTAATCAATGTAAACCTTGAGGGGTATATTTAAAGGGAGGTCAATATCGTATGAAAAATAAAATGATTAAATTAGTGTTAGCTTTTACACTAGTATTATCTCTGCTTGCAGTGAGTGGTACACCACAAAAAGCGAGCGCGGAAACAACTGCAGCAGACGTCCTTGTCACTTATGGTCAAATTGGTGCAGATACCTATACTGATACTTTGGACGGGGTATTATATACGGTTGATTCTATCGGATTTATGGCTGATCGTATCCTATGGACCGAGGAACAAATCGGAATTATGGCTGACCGGATTGTCTATGTAACCGAATTTTCTCAAGACAATTCTATTAAGGTCATCTACATGGCGACAGCACTATGGCCAACTGGTGAGCAAGATGGTGGCTACACGTATGAGGTATCCTTAATGCCTGTAGCGGCACTTCCGACAGGTTGGTGAGTCTAAAATCAGAACCAGGTGATATTTAGCAGCTATCACCTGGTTTTTTCATTTGCTGGGATTGAATTTTACAAGCAGATTTACTATGATTCCGCATGAAAAGAAGAGGAATTCGGGGCGAAGTGGTGGAATTGGCAGACACGCTTGACTCAAAATCAAGTGCCTTCCCGGGCGTGTGGGTTCGAGTCCCACCTTCGCCACTTGGTACGAAAGAGCTCTCCACTTGTGGAAGGGCTCTTTATTATAGATCGGGTGGTACGATCGGGGGTACATATTTAGTTTTGAATGTTGTTTTCATCGGTTCGATTTTCAGAATTTCTACTAGTTGCCCGGCCATATAGGAAGAGGGGTGCTTTAACCCGCCGTTTACCCAATCAATGATCATACCGAGAATCGCATAAGACTGATAACTGGCGTGCAAGTCCGGGTTGACCTCAGGGTTGGGATGGAGGTCTGTAAGATCTTCTAATGCCAGCTCTTTCAATGCTTGGATGAATTTTTCCTGGAAGCCTGGCAACGCGTTAGAACGGATGATAATCTGATAGAATTTTGAGTTTTGTTCCACATGGTCGAAAATTCTAATGGCAGACGAAGAGAGGCTGGACACTTCGAACGTTTCCTTGTCGTTATATGGCTCCCGGTAAGACTCTTTCAAACCGACAATGACATCTTCGATAATTTCATTCAACAGATCTTCTTTATATTTATAGTGCTTGTAAAAAGTACCGCGATTGTAATCGGCGGTCGTAACGATATCTGTGATCGTGATGTCCTGAAAGTCCTTTTCTTCCATTAAGATGAGGAGGGAGTTCTGCAACGCTTTTTTCGTCCGCCTGACTCGTTTATCTATATCCATTCTATCAGCCTCCTGTCCGATTTTTTCATACGTTAACCAACAATCCCATGAGTAGGTGTCTATTATTAGACAAACGCTCGTATTAATGCTGATCGTGTCATCTGATTACGTTTATTATACTTAAAAGTGAAGGTTATTGCACATATGCATCACCAGAAAGTAAGCGTATTCAAAAAAGGGAAGGCGTTTTATATGAAGCTTGAAGACAAAGTGGCAGTCGTGACAGGTGCAGCATCCGGTATGGGGAAAGCGATCGCGGAACTTTATGCGAAAGAGGGAGCGAAAGTGATCGTAGCTGATTTGAACCTTGAAGGGGCTGAACAGGACGTTGCGGGGATTACGTCAAGCGGCGGCACGGCGAAAGCAGTGAAAGTGAATGTAGCCGAACTGGCGGACGTAGAAAACATGATCGATACAGCAGTGAATGAATACGGTACATTGGACATTCTGGTCAACAACGCCGGGATCATGGATGGGTTTGAACCGGCCGGGGATATTGAGGATGACAAATGGGACTTGATATTTGCTGTCAATACCAAAGGGGTGATGCGTGCCACGCGTAAGGCGATTTCAATCTTCCTGGAAAAAGGAAAAGGCGTTATCATCAACACAGCGTCGACTGGCGGAGAGAACGGTGCCCATGCGGGTGCAACTTATGCTGCTTCCAAGCACGCGGTCGTCGGCTTCACGAAAAACACCGGCTTCATGTACGCCAATAATGGAATCCGCTGTAATGCGATCGCTCCAGGGGCTGTTGAAACGAATATCGGAGCTTCTATGAAGAACGTTAACGAATTCGGTGCAGGACGGACGAAGCTGGCACATTCCGTGATTCCTCGAACTGGTCAGCCGGAAGAAATTGCCCAGGTGGCATTGTTCCTGGCCTCCGATGACTCCAGCTTTGTGAACGGAACCGTCATTACCGCAGATGCTGGCTGGACAGCAGCCTTTTAAAAACGGAGAGAATAAGACGCGCTTTCCTTGGGGGACGCGTCTTTTTTTGTGTAGTGAACCTCTGAAAGTGGAGGATGCGCGACTAGTGGGATAGCACGCACAATTAATTAGGTTCGGAACTTGCACAATTATTAGCTAAGGTCGTACACCTAGCGCTGTATCGCTCACAGGTATTGTCGCTTTTATAAATCTACCGCTTTGTCGGATCTTCTTTATTAAAAAGAAGTTTTTTTGTTTTACCCTTTTTGCATGTTACCAATTTAGACATAAATACAAACCGAATATGTGAGAGATATCACATCCCCCCATGCGTACCTCCTATAAGATGAAAGCATGGTTAATAGATACAGAAAAAAGGGAGGTCAAACCATGAAGTGGAACATATTGATTTTTATCGCTGGTTTTGTTGTCGCTTTTGCGGGTGGGTATTTGTTCATGGGAATGGATAATAGCACAGCAGCAACGGATCAGCCGGAGTCATCGGTTAATGAAACGGAAACTAAATCGGAAGAAGCTGGTGAAAATGAAGCGAAAGAAGAGGAAACACCAGATGAAACGGAAGCTGTTGCAACAGGAGAGGGTGAAGCGCTCCAGGCCAACAACTGTCTTTCCTGCCATGCTGTAGAGTCACTCGATTTGCAAGGGGGAACCACTGGACCGGATTTATCTGATGCCTATTCCACTGTCGAAAATAAGCACGGCAAGCCGGTAGAAGAATTCCTGCAGGAACCGACATCGGCAGTCATGTCGACCGTGATTTCAGGAAATCCTTTGCCGGATGAGGAACGTAAAAAAATCGTGGAAGCTTTGAAAAAAGCGTCCGAGCAGGGTGAATAGGGGGAGAGTACAGTGAATATGCAGCGAATTTTATATGGAGTAGTGGGTGTGCTGACAGGTCTGTTGGTTTCCATCGTCTTTTTTGCCGATTTCAATCAGGCTAATGCAGGTGACGCGGCTGCTAATAAGAGTAAAGCAGAAAAAGTTTATGTACCTTATGGTGAGCAGGATGAATATTACATGTTTGCATCTGGCGGGCATTCCGGACAGTTGTTCGTTTATGGTGTCCCGTCGATGAGAAAGATTCGTACCGTTCCGGTATTCACTCCGGATCCGGCGACAGGGTATGGGTTTGATGATAAAACGAAGGAAATGCTCGGAGGCTATAGCTGGGGCGACTTCCACCATCCCGCTGTTTCGGAAACAGGCGGGGATTATGATGGCGAGTTCCTGTTTGCAAATGATGTTGGGAACAATCGGGTTGCAGCAGTTGATCTCAGCACTTTCCATACATCCGATATCATGAGCCTGCCGAACATGGGAGGTCCACATGCCGGGGTGTTCGTCACAGAGAACACGGAATACATTGCAATGCCCACGCGGTTCGCCCGTCCGCTAGCAGGGGAATATGCAGAACTTGATAAGTATGAAGAAGATTATAAAGGCGTTGTTTCGATGACTACCTTTGATCGGAAGTCGAAAAAATTCGATTTAGCTTATCAGATCGTTTTGCCGCCATGGTCTTATGACTTATCGGATGCTGGTAAAAAGATGTCAAAAGATTGGATCGTCATGACGACGTATAATACGGAATTCGCAACGACCAACCTGGAAATCAACGCTTCCCAGAACGACCGTGATTATATTGTCATGATCAACTGGAAACGGCTTGAGGATGAAGTGGCGAACGGCAACTATAACGACGTCAACGGAGCAAAAATGATCGATCCCCGTGATGTACCTGGTGCCATTTTTGCTATCCCGGTAGCTAAATCACCGCACGGCGTTGATGTGACACCGGATGGCGAGCGTTTTATTGCTTCCGGAAAACTTGCTCCACTGATGACGGTATTTTCTTTTGAAAAAGCCTTTGAAGCGATCAAATCCAAAGACTTTAAAGGGGAAGAATTTGATATCCCGGTTCTTCCTTATGAAAAAGTAGTGGAACGTGAAGTGGATCCGGAAGGGGCACTTGGGCCATTGCATACCCAGTTTGATGACAAGGGTCATGCCTACAACACGATGTTCATTTCCTCGGAAATCGTGAAATGGAAAGTTGATAGCGGAGAGGTCATCGACCGGAAGCCGACCTATTATTCTCCAGGCCATGCTTCTGCAGCTGAAGGGGACACCATTGAACCGGATGGAAAATATATTGTCGCTCTAAACAAAATCGCGAAAGACAATTTCTTATCAGTAGGTCCTTCTCATCCGGAATCGATGGACTTGTTTGATATTTCTGGCGATAAAATGGAACATCTCATTACGGCACCTACAGATCCGGAGCCACACTATGCTCAGATCGTCCATCGCGACAAGATCAAGCCAAAGAAAATTTACGATAAGGATGAGTCACGGGAAAATTCTGTCTGGTCACAGGATGATGCCCGGATCGAAAGAAAAGGCGATGAAGTCCATGTGTATGGAATAGCCATGCGCTCGAAGTTTGTATTCGATGCCAAAGCGGAACGGCCTGATGCAGTTACGGTCAAACAAGGGGATACGGTCTATTTCCATATGACCAATATCGATCTGGATCAGGACATCACCCACGGTTTTGGAATCAATGATTATGACTTGAACTTTGAAATCCAGCCAGGTCAGACCAATACGCTGACGTTCAAAGCAGATAAGGCTGGAACATTCCCGATCTACTGTACAAATTTCTGCTCTGCTTTGCATCAGGAAATGAGTGGATACTTACTCGTAGAACCAAAATAAACAACTCCAATTGGAAAAGTGAGGGGCTTCCTTCACTTTTCCAATCCATTTTAGGAGATGAGAGGTTATGAAAAAGAACTTATCCAACACATCAGCTGCCCTGATGGCAGTGAGTGGTGTTCTGCTCGTTGTCAGCATATTTCTTCCCTGGTGGGGAATGAAATTTTATGCGCCACAATATCAGGAAGGACTGGATATCATCGTCTATCCAACGACCCTTGATGGAGATATCGACATTGTCAATGGACTCAATCATTATATTGGAATGGCGGAATTCAGTAATGCATCATTTCCGGAACTGGTGTTCATGCCTTATATAATAGGAGGATTTGCAGTATTGGTACTGATCGGGGCTGTACTGAGGAACAAAAAAGTGCTGACCGGTCTGATCGGTTTGTATGTCGCACTTGGCGCACTCGGTATCTGGGATATGTATCGCTGGCTGAAAACGTTCGGTACCGATCTTGATCCGAAGGCACCGATTGAATTGGAACCCTTTGTTCCGCCATTAATTGGGGAAAACACAATTGCCAACTTTGTCACGAACAGTGCATTCAGTTATGGAGCCTATCTTCTTGCGGTCGTGTTCCTATTGCTCGTTATTCCTTTATGGAAGGATCGGAAACTATGAAACAGGTGATCACAGGCTTGTTGCTAGCCGTGGGTTTATGGCTGCTGCCTGGGGAGGCGGCAGCCGGTGGCATTAATGAATTGCAGGAGCTGATTGAAGAAACACCGGCCGGAGGAGAACTGGAACTGGAGAATAAGACGTACAAAGGAAACGTCGTCATCACAAAACCGCTGACGGTGAAGGGGAAGAATGGTACGAAGGTACATGGGGACGGAACTGGTAATGTCATAGAAATAGAAAGTCCTGATGTCACGTTAGAAAACTTGGAAATCCGCTACAGCGGCAGAAGCCGGGATACAAGTGAAGAGTTCGCCGGTGTGCGGGTGCTGGATCAGAATATTACACTCAAAAATCTGGATATCGCGGAAACATATCATGGCATTTATATTAATCAATCCAAACATATTGTGATAGAAAATAATACGATCGTCGGCCTCGATACCTCGTCACTTGGTGATATGGGGAGCGGCATTCATATTGTTCGCTCTGGCGACAATCACATCGAGGGAAATTTCATCAAGCAATCGCGTGATGGGATCTACGTCGAATACTCCGATAATAATGAAATCATTGAAAATACTGTACAGGAAACCCGCTACGGGTTGCATTATATGTACTCCAACTTTAATCGATTCGAAGCGAACAAATTCATCCAGAATACCGGTGGGGCTGCCATTATGCACTCCGATAACATCGAACTTCGGAATAATAGTTTTTCCTACAATCATGGTTCCCGTTCCTTTGGTCTCATCATACAGGGCAGCAGGGAGAACGACGTCATCGACAATGAATTCTATTTGAACCAGCGGGGATTGTACCTGGAACAATCGACCAGCAACATGATAGAGGGTAACACGTTTTTCAAAAACAAAATCGGTATCGAAGTCTGGTCTTCTACAACGTCCCATTATTTTATTAAAAATTCTTTCCATGACAACAGCAGTGATGTGATCGCGGTTGGGGGAAAGTCCAACAATCAGTTCTTCAAAAATGGGGTAGGCAACTATTGGAATACTCCGATGCTTGACCTCGATCAGGACGGGGCAGGAGACAGGGAGATGGCTTCCACATCAGCAATCAGCCAGCTGATTGAAGAAAACGAGCTCGTCTATTTGTTTTTGGAAAGTCCGGCGATGGCTGTGTATGAACAGCTCAACAACCTGCTATCCGGACAGCAAACGATGGCGCTCGATAAATATCCGCTTATGAAAGAGAATCCCTCAGCGAATGAAGCATGGATGTTTGGCGGGGCCGGGATCTTGGTGGCAGGGATTTACATGTGGAAAAGAAGGAGGCGGATGTAATGACTTATTTGTGGAAAGAGGGGCTGGAACAAGCGCGAGGGATGGGACTGTGGATCGGGCTGGGGCTGGTGATGCTGACCTCGATATTTCTCATTGCAGAAGCCCGGACGTACCCGAGCGAACTCGCGTTTGAAGCGTTACTTTTATCTTTATATGATATCAACATTTATCTGCTCCCGTTATTTGCCTTGTTTATCACTTCCTTCGCCGTGTTTCAGGAAAAGGAACTGAAGACATTGATGATTTTGCTGACAAAACGAGAGTCTCATTTATCGTTTTTGGTGAAAAAATCCTTTGCGATCCAGTTCGTAGTCCTGACCGCATTTCTATTGGCGTACTTTGTACTGGCATTATTTATGAAAGCTTTTCTGGCGTTTCATGTCCTTAGCTTTTTAAAGTTCCTTTTCATTGTGGCGATCTTCCTTGTGATCTTCAATCAGCTGGGCATTTTGCTTGGCACGGTCTGTAAATCGAAAATGCAGCTGGTGGGGGCCAATGTGTTTGTCTGGTTCGTCACCGTCTTTTTACTCGACCTGATGTTCCTTTATTTCCTGCCTGCGGTTTCCTATGACAATGTCCAGGTATTCTCGTGGTTCTATTTCCTGAATCCAATTCATGTCATGCGGTTTTATCTGGAGACATCACTAGGATTATTTTCGATGGATCATTTATCACGGCTGCTGAATGAAATGATGTTCATGGATGTCAGGTACTTCCTTTTGATCAATGCCATTACCTGGCCAGGATTATTCTTTCTATTATCAACGAAGTTTCGTCATGGAGGTGAGCTGCGTGATTGAAATCAAAGGTCTTTCCCACGCCTATCAGAAGAATATCGTGCTTGATGCTATTCATTTAACGATTGGTGCCAATGAGCGTTGCGCATTGGTAGGAAGGAACGGTGCCGGGAAGTCGACGCTGATCCGGCTCTTGCTCGGATTGGAGAAAGTGAAGAAAGGGACGATTACACTCGCCGGTCATTCCAATAAGACCGGCAAGTGGAAGTCGCAAGTTTCTTACTTGCCTGAGAAGTTTCAGCTGTACCCACACTTGACCGGTTTTGAGAATATGCGTTTTTTTGCCAGCCTGGCTGATAAAGAAATATCGGACACAATCATGGAAGAGAAGCTGAAACTTGTCGCCTTATGGGAGGATCGTAATAAGACGATTACGAGCTACTCGAAAGGGATGCTCCAGCGGCTCGGGCTGGCGGTGACGTTATACTACGATACCGATATCATCATTTTGGATGAACCGACGAGCGGACTTGATCCGATCGGGCGGGAAAAGCTGTTGCAAATCATCGATGGACTGGAAGGAAAAACGATACTGATGGCTTCCCACCACCTCTCCGAAATTGAACGCGTTTGCACCGATGTGGCATTTTTAGAAGCGGGAAAATTAACCAAATATAACATCCATGAATTCATAGGAGAGCAGATGAAGAGGGGGAGTTGGGCATGAAAAAGCTAGTGCTATTGGTACTGGTGTTGATCTTTGGATTAGCGGCATGCGGAGGGAATGATATCGCCTTTTCGGTTGAAGATACACCATTATATAAGCAGGGAGAAGCCTCCGTGGTGACGGTCCGGGCTGAGCAGGATGGAGAACCGTTGCAGGGTCTGACGTTAAGTGGATTGATGGAAATGGAAAAAATGGATCATGGCGAGATTGACATCAACTTTTCGGACAACGGAGACGGTACGTATACCGGAGAAGTGGAACTTCCGATCTCAGGGGAGTGGATACTCGATCTGACTAGCGGGGATGCCGAGAAAATTCTGACGATCAACGTCGGTGAAGGGTGATCGTGATGAAAATATGGATGCTTATACTCGGAATGACAGTCGTGTTCATAACGGCTGGTTGTCAACCGGAAGCAGCAGAACAGAAAGAGAGTAGCAGCGTCAGCACGGAAGCAGTGGATGCCACTTTACGTGATAATGAAGTGGTTCGCATCGGAGACGAAGTGTTTTTGGATGAAGATCTGACCTTGTACACGTTGATGCAGCAGGTGAAAATCGAGCTGCTTCGTCATCAGGATGAGCAGCAGCTTTCTGGTGATGCGCTAGCTGACAGACAGGAGTACTGGGAGGATCAAATGGCCTATCTCGATAACTATAACGTCCAGTTGAATCATCTCATTGAATTGAATGCGATGGCTTTGCTCGCTGAAGAAAAGAACTACTTTATCCCAGCGGAAAAAATAGAATCCCAGCTCGGTGGTTTGAAAGAGAAAATCGCGGAAGCCGAACGGGCGGCTGCTTTAGTGGAAGCATACGGGCAAGAAAACTTCAATCAAGCGATTCGTCCCTATCTGGAAGCGTCGATGCTGCGGGATAGAGTCAGCGAGGATTTGCTGAAAGAACTGGAACAAGAAAATCCGGATGCCAGTGAGCAGGAATTGAATTATTTACTGGCCCAACGCTTTGAGGGATTGTATCGGGATCAGCTTGAAAGTTTGGAAATCGATGTCCGTGCGGGCCGTTAATTGAGTGCAGGCACACCTGTTTGTCATACAATCGTCTTTTAGAAGAGAGCTTTCGCTTTAAAGGAAGGCTTTCTCTTTTGTTTTGGTAGATTTATTGGGAAATGGGATGGGAAGACATAAAGGAGGGATGAACCAGAAAGGATGAGTTCCTTGAATATTTTCTATCAACGAAAAAGTGGCAATCGTAACAGGAAGCTCCAAAGGACTGGGAAAAGTAACAGCTCATATTGAAAACAATAACCCATAAGAATTCAGGCTGTAAATAGTTCAGTTTTAGGTCCAATTCACTCCAATAGAGGAGAATCAGAAACACTTATTCTCCTCTATTTTTTGTTTTTGTAAGTAAACTGAAAGAAGAACAAGACTAATTAATGGGGTCTATACGTTAATAATCAAGCTTTTTTAATTCATACGACATGGATGGTAACAAATTACAAGTCTGTTTTTTAAAGTAAGAAAAAACATCCAGCCTACGAGTCTTCCTGAATAAAGACGCGATTAATCATTAGAGTGGACTCCTTTAGTAGCAGTGAACTATCGTAAATTTTGCTTTTTACATAGTTCGGTCTAATTATAATTCCACTATTGGATATTATGATTATTTATTAATGACCGGAACGACTTCTTCAGAAAATGAAAATAAAAATCCAGTATAATCAGGCCGATTACATAGGCAAGAAACGTATAGAATACATTCCAAGGAGGATTGTACACGACTTTACTGAAATACAAAGCTAACATTTCAGCCCCGTTTAAAAATAATATAAATCCTAAGTATACTTTCCATCGTTTCCACTTCTTGCAGTAAATGAAATACGTAAAAATCAGGCCGGCTGATGGATTGTAGCCAAAGTCTATGGTTAGTGAGTTGAAAATTATAAAAACAGTTTGTGGATGGAGGGTCCAGAATCCCCACTCCATACCGATTTGATTAAGTGTTACCGATAATAGCGACATGAAAGGTGCAATAGTTAAAAACAAAAAAGGAACCCGGCGCCAGGTTAGAATTGCAATTGACCAAGGGATAATAAAGCCTATGAAAAAATTAAAAAGAATGAGGATCACCACATTTTTAGCGTATTTTGTTATTATTTATTATCAACTTAAGAATTAACTTCACCATAGGAAATAAATGCAAACTGCCTGTAAGGAGATAATATTAAACCTCTGATTTAGATTATGAGGACAGCTATTAACCTGAATATTAATAGGCATAGCTTTTTTAATGATTAAACTTTCCAATAGAAAAAAACCAGGCTGCTAGCCAAGAAGGAAGCAGCCTGGTTTATCTATTGTTTGATCCAGTTCCATGCCTGATCGAGTTGGTTTGAGTCAAAGTGTTCCGCACGAACACCTGGTAAATAATCTCCTGCTTTCGTGGAAAATTCCATCCATTTTTTATCGCTGAGACTGCAAACTTACGAATCTGATCCCAGCGTTTGGCGTCGAATTTTGTTCCTGTTATGAAGCCTTTGAGACTGGTTCCGTCCAAATCATCAAAAATAGCCAGAATATTGAATGAGGTTTCATCACCAAAGGTTTCTTTTACATGCTGATCCAGTTTATCTGCGTCCTCCTCGGTCACTTTCCCCTCTACTTTTACTGCAATGGTTGCCGGGTCACGGCTTTCTAAGAATTTAAACATAGAAGCCCCTCCTTTCTTGATAAGAAAGGACCGCCTCGTTTTGAGACAGTCCTGCGATTTTAATGGTGGTAAGAAGTACGGAAGCGTTTATTATCGCCAATCGGTTTGTTTCCAATATAATTGTGGAAGAAAAATTCACCTGCTGCCACAACTATACCGGCAAGCAGACCGGCTGACATCCAGGAAGAGACATCGTTGCTTCCAAACATCGGCCCTATCACTGCAATTACTAAGAATGCAATCCCGATGTCTGCGGTAGTCGCTATCATATTGGTGGTTTTTGGATAAAGCTTCAAATCACCCAGTGGATAAGAAACGGCTCCAAGTACGATAGTGATAGCAAGAACGGTTAGCACCGAAATATTGAATCCCAAAGTCAAAACGACGAACAACGCAACAAATGTCATCAATCCTTTGATCGCAAGCGCCTTAACATGTTCCATGGTATCACTCCTTCTCTGGTATTTTATGCCAATTTTCCTAAATACAATTATAGCTTCCACTGTCCAGGGTTTGGACTTATAACATTTATTCCCATGTGAAAAGGAGCTAAACATTTTGGGCAGGTATACAAAAAAAGAAATATTTTCTTAACATCAGAGAAAAAAAACACCATCCATGTTAACGGATGGTGAATTCTTCTTTAAGCATATAGCCTAGTTGAGGGAAGCGGAGTCCTGTTTTCCAGCCCCCAACTCCTTTCAGGTCATATTTTTTGACGAGACGGAACTTCGGAAGCAGAGAACGGGCATCTTCGAACCACACTTCATGCGGATCGCCGTTTTTATCTGTATAACGGAAGGAAGGGTTAGCATAGTAGTAATTATACTGGATGCTGCTTGCATGTTCCGCAGCTATTCTTAATGCTTCTTCCTGGGAGTAGGCTTCCGCATATTCCTCATCAGCTAGATTCCAGTCATACGCATACATGGCAATCCCTAAATAAATCTTTTCGCCAGGAATGACAGAAGTTGCGTATTCAAGAGTCTTGTTGACTTGTTTAATTGGTGCTATCGGTCCAGGATCACCTCCAGCCCAATGCCAGTCATAGGTCATTAAAAATAAAAAATCAGCATAGGAGCCGAGGGTCTGGTAATCGTAAGCTGCATGATAAGCAGGCTTACGGTCACCTTTCATCGGAGGAATTGCCAGTCCGACTTTGGCTCCGATTTTATCGAGTCGTCCGTTTAGCATCTTAATAAAAGTATTGTAATTGGACCTGTCTTTCGGGTGGAGGCTTTCAAAGTCGATGATCGCTCCTTTATACTCCTTTTGATGCACTAATGTTGCGATGTTTTCAATTAATTGCCGTTGTTTTTTTGTATCTGCTAATAAATCATGAGCAAGGTCAGGATCAAACCCCTCAGTGGTCAAATTGGTAATGGTAGCATAAGGGGTCATCCCTTTTTTCCAGGCCAGTTCAATTGAATCCTCACCATGCAGACTGCTTAAGGAGCCATTAGCATCGGGACGATATTCAAAAAAACTGATCGAATCAAGGTAGTTGCTATAAAAGTTCATTGCCCATTTATTTTCGCTTGGAGTGGTGGGAACAAAAAAAGCTCCGATCGTGGCATCCATTTTACTGCTTTGTGGAATTTGCAGTCGCTGTCCGTTGTATACAGTACGTGAAGTAAGTCCATTCATTTCCATTAGATTTTTAATGGATATTTGATGAAGGTTGGCTACTTTCCATAGTGTATCGCCAGGTTCTACTACATAGGTGTTACCAGGTACCAGTAAGGACTGACCGGGCAAAAGTTTCGCGGGATCTGCCACCCTGTTGATGTCTTGCAGTTCTTTAGCAGAGCGGTTGTACACCTCCGCAATTCTCCACAGGGTGTCATTTTTCTTAACCGTATAAATGATACTTGCATGGCTCGTGGATATTGGCACCAGACAAAGGATACTTAGTATAAGGGAGAAGACTAATTTTTTCATGAGCAGACCCTTTCCGTATAGTTTTCATGTCCATAGTCTGAGCCGAATGAACATCATTATGCAGCTTGTTTATTTTTAGGCTTTTTTAATTCAGCGTTTTGATATTACAGAAAATCTCCCTTTTGCTGAAGACTCAGTTTCGAGATAAACTGTTTCCGTTACCGGTGGTGAGCGGTTGGAGGTCCGTGAAATCACTCGCTTTCCGTGGGCATGTGGTGAGCTTCCTCAGGCTTCGCTGAAATGACCCCTTAATATTGGACACTTTTTAATTCAAGCAGTTAACTGGGCACGTTCTCGGTATTTGACGGGACTCATGCCACTTAACCTGGATTTGAT
>NZ_FNQR01000027.1 GCF_900107755.1 Thalassobacillus cyri
TAACTAATACAATTCGTGAAGCAGTTGAATCGTTGAATGTTGCTTATCTAGTTTTGAGGGTTTACCTCAATTGCATAATCAAGGTCTAGTGGCGAAAGCGGAGAGGTCACACCTGTTCCCATGCCGAACACAGCAGTTAAGCTCTCCAGCGCCGATGGTAGTCGGGTTTATCCCCGTGAGAGTAGGACGCCGCTAGGCAATCAAGAAACCCGGAAGTCTTCCAAGGCTTCCGGGTTTTTGCTTGTATATAAAATTCTGTTAGCGAAAGATGAAAATTTCATTAGATCCTATTAAATCATATGCCCTTTTAAAAATACCAACTAAAAAATAGTATAAGAGATGATAGATTTGCACATACTAATGCCATGGAGGTGGAAAGATGAAAACAATCAACCGCTGTGGCATATGTGACCGTAATACGACAGAGGGCATTCATATCTATCAATTATTCATTTGTGAATCTTGTGAAAAAGAAATTTTAGAAACAGAACCAGGCGATGCTAGATATTCTTTTTACATCAATAAGCTAAAGAATATCACGCCAACCAAAATACATTCATAAAATTAAAAAGATCTTTGCAAAGAAGCGAAGATCTTTTTTTGTTTGTATTCCATCCATGAGTTAGGTAAGATAAAATAGATTTTTCAATTGCACGGAGAAGGTGAAGCTCGATGAATCTTGATCAAACAGAAACGCCGCTATACGATAAGCTGCATTACTATAAAAACAAGAGTTACGATTCTTTTCATGTTCCAGGCCATAAAAACGGAAGAATATTTTCAGAGCGAGGATATGAAGACTTCCGTTCTATTCTCTCCCTCGATTTTACCGAGATAACAGGTATGGATGACTTGCACGACCCTCATGGTGTAATTCAACAAGCGCAGACATTGGCATCCGATTTCTTTAAAAGTGATTTCTCCTACTTTTTAGTAAATGGTAGTACTGCGGGGAATTTAGCAATGATTCTCTCTGTGTGTAAGACGGGAGATCAAATTCTTGTCCAGCGAAATTGTCATAAATCAATTCTGCATGGATTGGAATTAGCAGGGGCTCAGCCCGTCTTTTTGTCCCCAGCTTATGAGGAGGATACAAAGCGATACAGCAAAATGGAAATAGATTTGGTAGAGAAAGCATTAGTCCGTTTTCCAAAGGCAAAAGGGTTGATACTGACTTACCCGGATTATTTTGGGCGAACCTATGAGATAGAAAACATTATTAGTACAGCCCATGCACATGATGTCCCAGTGCTGGTAGATGAAGCACACGGTGTACATTTTCACTTAGGCCCTCCGTTTCCAACACCAGCTTTGACAGCCGGGGCGGATGTCGTGGTACAGTCCGCTCATAAAATGGCGCCTGCCATGACGATGGCTTCTTTTATACATGGACTGAAAGGTCGCATCAATCTAGAAAAATTATGTTATTTTCTTCAAGTGGTACAGTCCAGTAGTCCTTCCTACCCGCTAATGGCAAGTTTGGACTTAGCCCGGCATTTTTTAGCTAATACAACTAAAAAAAATGTAGAAAAAGCGCTTGATCATACAGAAAATGTCCGAAGAATCCTGGTGGAAGGGGACGGATGGACGGTTCTACCAGTCAGTGATCAAGATGATCCATTGAAAATAGTTTTGCATGCGGATCAAGGGTGGACAGGTTTCCAATTGGCGGGCTTACTAGAACAAACAGGAATATATCCTGAGTTGGCGGATTCTAACCAGGTACTGCTTATTATGGGTATTGGAGAATACGCTGAGCTTTCCAGTTTGAAGAAGTGTATCGCTACTGTAAATGAGCAATTAAAAACGACTTCAAAGCATGCTACAATAAAGGGTAGAGTCTTATTCCCTTCCAAAATTCAGGAATTGCTATATTCCTACGAAGAAATGAAAACGATGCAAACCACATTTGTGA
Source organism: Thalassobacillus cyri (assembly GCF_900107755.1). GTDB lineage: Bacteria > Bacillota > Bacilli > Bacillales > Halobacillaceae > Thalassobacillus > Thalassobacillus cyri. The sequence continues at coordinate 1,916 of NZ_FNQR01000027.1, forward strand.
AGTGGTCAAAGGCAGTTGGTAAGGTTGTTGCACAACCTGTGGTACCTTATCCGCCAGGTATTCCATTACTAGTTAAAGGGGAAAAGATTACCATACAGCATGTAGAACTGATTAGGTTATTACTTGAACAGGGTGCCCGTTTCCACAATGAGCAGATAGAAACAGGAGTTATCACCTTTCAATAGATTTGAGGAGAATGAGTGTGAAAGGATTATTTATAACGTTTGAGGGCGGAGAAGGTGCCGGGAAGACCTCGATCCTCCAGGCGCTCTCCCAGAAATTACAACAAGAAGGATATGACGTACTGGCTACCAGGGAACCAGGAGGAATAGAAATTGCAGAAAAAATTCGCCAGATTATTTTAGATCCAGCACATACGGCTATGGACGGGCGTACAGAAGCCCTATTATATGCTGCAGCACGGCGACAGCATCTGGTCGAGAAAGTATTACCTGCTCTTAAACAAGGGAAAATTGTTCTTTGCGACCGTTTTGTCGACAGCAGTCTGGCTTATCAAGGACATGCCCGTGGACTTGGCATAGAGGAAGTATTCCAAATCAACCAATTTGCCATTGAAAATTGCATGCCTGACGTTACATTATTCTTTGATATTTCACCGGAAGAAGGCCTTCAGAGAATCGCTGCTAATAAGGGTAGGGAGCAGAACCGGCTGGATTTGGAAAAGCTAGATTTCCACCAAAGCGTTTATGAAGCTTATCAAATGTTGATCAAGAAGTTCCCGGAACGTATCCATGTTATCGATGCCTCTCAGTCATTCGAAACTGTGCAAAAGGATGTGTTAGCAAAACTCCATCCATATATACCAGACAGTAATGGGGACAGGTGATATTTGGTATAATGTAAAAAAAGGAAACAGGAGGCTACAACATTATGAAAATGATCATTGCGGTTATTCAAGATAAAGACAGTAGTCGTCTGACAGATGCATTAGCAGAGAATAATTTTCAGTCGACAAAACTGGCTACAACCGGTGGATTCCTGAAAGCTGGAAATACAACATTAATGATCGGGTGCAATGATGAGTCGGTCGATGAGGCTTTGGAAATTATCAAAGATAATTGCAGTCAGAGGGAACAGATGGTAGCACCGATTTCTCCAATGGGCGGGAATGCAGATTCCTATATACCTAAACCAGTGAAAGTAGAAGTCGGTGGTGCTACCGTGTTTATATTACCCGTTGAATCTTACTTCCAATTTTAGGGAAAGGGGTTTTTCATAATGAAGATCAGTCAGGATATACGGGCACAAGTAGATGCCGCGCAAAAACCCTCTCCCACTAATGTAAAAGGACGGAAGGAATTTGATGCACTCGTGCAGTCCCAAAACCAAAAGTTGAAAGAGCAGGAACTGGGAAAATTAATAAAAGATATCACTGCACAAGGGGAACGTGTCGCCCGGCATCGTTCCTTCCGGGATTTAGCAAAATATAAGCGAATGATCAAAGACTTTCTTCAAGAATCTGTTCAGCACGGGATGAACCTGAAGCATTCACATAGCTGGAATATGGATGGACAACCTCGGAAACTTACCACTATTGACTCGATCGATGAGAAGCTGAAAGAATTGACGGATACAGTGGTCGTTCAAGAAAAAAGGTCCATTGACATCTTAGGGATTGTTGGAGAAATCAAGGGTTTATTAATCAATTTGTATACTTAAGGACGGAATCATTATGCATACATGGGAAGACATGAAACAGATCCAGCCCCTAGTCAGTAAAATGCTGATTAATAGTTTTAAAAAGAACCGTATTTCACATGCCTATCTTTTTCAGGGTTCACAAGGAACTGGAAAAAGAGAGATAGGCCTGCTATTTACGAAAGCGATTTTTTGTCCGAACCGAGACGGTGCAGAGCCATGTCATCGATGTAATGCATGTAAAAGAATTGAATCTGGAAATCATCCTGATGTCCATTGGATCAAGCCGGATGGGCAGTCGATAAAAAAAGATCAAATTCTTCACCTCCAAAAAGAATTCACTTATACGGGCCTTGAATCGAATCAAAAAGTATATATTGTTGAAAGTGCAGATAAAATGACGGTCAACGCTGCAAATCGGCTCCTTAAATTTTTAGAGGAGCCCAGTAAACAAACGACGGCCATGCTGCTGACTGAAAACAGTCATGCGATTCTTGATACGATTCGTTCCCGGTGTCAATTGATGGCATTCCAGCCCCTCAACGCTCAAAATGTCGAAGAAAAACTTACCGGTGAAGGTGTAAGTGAATCTACTGCGAAGTTACTCTCTCAAATGACTAACAATTTATCGGAAGCATTAGAAATTAATGCCGATGATTGGTTTGCTAATGCACGAAAATTAGTGATACAATTAATAGAAGTGCTGAACAATAAACCCAATGAAGCGCTTTTATTTATCAATCATCAGTGGATGCCTCATTTTAAGGAAAGAGAACAGCTTCAACGCGGTTTAGACTTGTTAATGTTCTGGTTTAAAGACTTGATCAATTACGAGTTGGAAAGAGAAGAGGCTATCATTTACTCACAAGAAAGAGATAGGATGGAGCAAATGTCCATGTCCTGGTCTCGCCAAAGCGCGGTAAGAGGCTTATCATCGATCCTTGAGGCGAAGCGGAAGATAAATCAGAATGTCCATCCTACACTTGTGATGGAACAACTTACACTTCACTTGAAGAGGTGATCATAATTGATCGAAGTGATAGGCGTCCGCTTCAAGCAAGCGGGTAAAATATATTATTTTGACCCAAGGAACATTCAGATGACAACCGATGATTATGTAATCGTGGAAACAGTCCGCGGTATTGAATTCGGTAAAGTCGTCATTGCTAACAGGCAGGTGGATGAGGAAGATATTGTATTGCCTTTGAAAAAAGTCATCCGGATTGCAGACGAAAAAGATAAATTGACGGTGACTGAGAATAAGGAAAATGCAAAAGAAGCCTATACTGTCTGTGAAGCAAAAATAAAAGACCATAAGCTTGATATGAAGCTTGTGGATGTGGAATATACATTTGACCGTAACAAGGTGATATTTTACTTCACCGCAGACGGCCGGGTCGATTTCCGGACCCTGGTAAAGGATTTGGCTTCCGTATTTAAGACCAGAATCGAGCTGCGTCAGATCGGTGTCCGGGATGAAGCAAAATTGCTTGGAGGCATTGGACCTTGCGGAAGGATGTTATGCTGTTCCACATTCCTTGGTGATTTTGAACCAGTATCTATCAAAATGGCAAAGGATCAGAACCTTTCGCTGAACCCGGCAAAAATATCCGGATTATGTGGACGTTTGATGTGCTGCTTAAAATATGAAAATGATGATTATGAAGCAGCTAAACGTGAACTCCCTGACCTAGGTCAGCGGATTACCACTTCTATGGGTAAAGGAAAAGTAGTTGGAATCAATATGCTGGAACGTCTTGTTCAAATTGAATTTCCTGAACTTGAACGTACCCTGGAATATACGTTGCAGGATTTGATTGATGAAGGAGCCGTTTCAACCCAAGCCACAGAATGACGGGGTGGAAGGAAGCGTGAACAAGAAAGAAATTTTTGAACAAGTATCCCATTTAGAATCACAAATTGGAGAGCTTTATCAGCAATTAGGTGATTTGAAAACACAGTTGGCTCACCTTTTAGAGGAAAATCAGCATTTATCACTGGAGAACCACCATTTAAGAAAGCGACTGGATCGGGAGGCAGCATCGCCTGCCCAGCAGGAGACATCAAAGGAAAAGAGCCATTCCAAGGACTCTTATGTAGGGGAAGGTTATGATAACCTTGCCCGCCTTTATGAAGAAGGTTTCCATATTTGCAACTTACATTTTGGCAGTCCAAGAGATGAAGATTGTTTGTTCTGTCTATCTTTCCTAAACAAGAAAAAATAAACAGAACACCGCCTTTCCTTGCCATAAGGAGAGGCTTTCTTTTTACCGCAGATATTTACTCAGAAATGTTGATAGGGGAAGAAATGAACGCCCTTTTCCCAGAAAGCGATCAATTTCCCTGGATCCCTTTGCTGAATTTTGTTAACGAAACCGTTAAGTATGTTTAAAAAGACTTATTCAATAGAAATGAGCATGAAAGGTAGCTGGAAACAGATGGTTGAATTGAAAAATGATGAACGTATCGATGATTTATTGGCTAAGGAAAACATGCAGATCATCCAAAGCCCGACCGCATTTGCATTTTCCCTGGATGCTGTTTTGCTCGCTGACTTCACCTACGTTCCAATCAAAAGGGGGAAAATCATTGACTTGTGTACAGGGAATGGCGTCATTCCCCTGCTCCTGTCCTGCCGTTCGAAAGCCCAAATAACAGGGGTGGAAATTCAAGAAAGGCTATATGATATGGCGGTGCGCAATGTCGAGCTCAACGGTTTAGATGATCAATTGGAAATGATACATGGTGACTTGAAGGATATGCCTGCACGATACGGCAACCGAAAATTCGATTTGGTGACCGTTAACCCTCCTTATTTTCCTACACCCAGGAAAAAAGAGCAGAATTTGAATGATTATTTAACAATTGCCCGTCATGAGATATATTGTTCCCTTGAAGATGTCGTCCGCTCATGCAGTCAACTGGTTCGCTCTGGGGGGAAAGTATCCATGGTGCATCGCCCCGGACGAATGGCAGATATATTGACACTCTTCCGTAAGTATCGGATTGAACCGAAGCGGCTCCGGCTGGTATATCCCAAAATGGGAAGAGAAGCTAATGTCCTGTTAGTGGAAGGAATCAGAGATGGCAATGCCGATTTGAAAAATCTCCCGCCTCTTTATGCCTTCACCGATGGAGGAGAATATACGGATGAACTGAGGAAGATTATTTATGGCAAGTGATCATTTTGTATATATATTGAAATGTAAAGACGGTACCCTTTATACGGGGTATACCAATGATTTGTATCAGCGTCTGGCTAAGCATGAAAGCGGTAAAGGCGCTAAATACACCAGAGGACGTGGCCCTTTCGAGTTAGTATTTTATGAACGGTGTAATACGAAAACCGCAGCGTTGCAAAGGGAGTTTCAAATAAAGCAATGGAGCCGTTCCAAAAAAGAAGCATTGATTGCTTTAAAAAATGAGGGAGTTTAAATGGAAATACAAAAAAGTTTTCGAACGTCTGAATACGGCATCCTTTATATTGTACCAACCCCGATTGGTAACCTTGAGGACATGACCTTCCGAGCTGTCCGCATTTTAACAGAGGCTGCTAAAATTGCAGCAGAAGATACTCGTAATACCAAAAAATTGTTAAGCCATTTCGATATCCATACTCCCTTAATAAGCTACCACGAGCATAATAAACATGTCAGGGAAAATGAGTTGATGGATGTCTTGGAAAATGGCCAGGACCTTGCAGTGGTAAGCGATGCGGGTATGCCTGGAATTTCTGATCCGGGATACGATCTTATTCAAGCCGCAATTCATCGCAACATTCCTGTCGTTGTATTACCAGGAGCGAACGCTGCTTTATGTGCTTTGGTCGGTTCTGGTTTGGAAACGGAACATTTTCACTTTTATGGCTTTCTGCCAAGGAAGAAAAAGGATCGGGACCAAGAATTGGAAGCACTAAAGGGATTCCGCTCCACACTGGTATTTTACGAATCACCCCATCGCTTGAAAGAAACATTGAAAGGGCTGCAGGGCGTGTTTGGAAACCGAAAAGCTGCATTGTCCAGAGAGTTGACGAAACGCTATGAAGAATATGTGCGTGGCAGTTTAGCCGAAGCGTTGGAGTGGGCCGAGAATAATGAGCTCCGGGGGGAGTTTTGTATTGTAGTAGAAGGGAACAAAGAAGAAGTAGCGGAACATATATTGTGGTGGAGCAGTTTATCTGTAATCGAGCATGTCGAACATTATATCAAAGAAAAAGATTATTCCAGTAAACAAGCAATAAAGCAAGTAGCCAGTGATCGTAAGCTTCCTAAACGTGAAGTATACCAGGTCTACCATGTAGGGGATTAATTATTGGAGTTTCCCTGACTAAATCAAATTTTAAAAAACGAAAAATAAAAAAGCACGGACTGCCAGTCGGTTCAGTCCGTGCCTTTTTGCGAGACCGTTCTCTTTTTGTGTGGGTCTCTTTTTTTGTTTTTAATTATTTCATGCTGTCTTGAATTTCTTTCATCAGTTTGTTCGCACCTTCACGGCTTAGAACCAGTTTGCCATTCGCGAGGGAAAGATTGTCCTCGGATACCTCGCCAGTAACATGACAAGTCATGTTTGGCTTGTATTTCTTAAGTACGATACGATCATCATCGACATAGATTTCCAATGCGTCTTTCTCGTTTATTCCTAAGGTGCGACGTAGCTCGATAGGAATAACCACGCGTCCAAGTTCATCAACTTTTCTTACAATACCAGTAGATTTCATTTTTGTTTCTCCCCTCAATCAAAAATTTTCGCCAGATTTCGACATCTGTCTAAGGTAATAGTACCAACCTTTCCCAGCTATGTCAATTCTTTAATTTTCCATTTTATCAATTACATCAAACCATCAAGGATACTATATGTAGTATTTATTGACTAGTGTATTGACCCATATTGGGATTCGGAGGATATTAAAGAATTGTATTATGTAACATTTTTGAAAGAATATTACAATTACCTCAAAACCTTAACCTGGTTTCCGCCAATAGCATTCGACAAAATTCTGTCAGTATATGGGGGTGTTTCGACAAGAAAAGTAAAAAATGTTTGCGATACTTTTAATTTTTCACCTCGAAAATGTATTCTATGGTATATTTTGTTGCTAGGAATGGAAATCCTCTTTATAAATCGATACAATAAGGAGATACGGAAAGTTATTCAATGAAGGCTAACTATAGTCTTTCGAATATAGTCGAGGAGGGAAAAGGATGCCTGAAGAAAAAAACACCTTTTATATTACAACACCAATTTACTATCCAAGTGGTAATCTGCATATCGGTCACGCTTACACTACTGTAGCTGGGGATGCGATGGCTAGATATAAACGATTACAAGGGTTTGATGTCATGTACTTGACTGGAACGGATGAACACGGTCAAAAGATTCAGCGTAAAGCGAAAGAGAAAGACGTGACCCCTCAAACCTATGTAGATGAGATAGTAACTGGAATCAAGGATCTTTGGGGGAAGCTGGATATTTCTTATGACGATTTTATCCGCACCACTCAAGATCGCCATAAAGACATTGTCGAAAAGATCTTCTCTCACCTACTTGAAAAGGGAGATATTTACCTGGATCAGTATGAAGGCTGGTATTGCACGCCTTGTGAATCTTTTTTTACCGAGCGTCAATTAGATAATGGAAAGTGCCCGGACTGTGGGGGAGCGGTAGAAAAGGTCAAAGAAGAATCTTATTTCTTCAAGATGAGCAAGTATGTCGATCAACTGCTGGCGTTTTATGAAGAAAATCCAGAGTTCATCCAGCCGGAAAGCCGCAAAAATGAAATGATCAATAATTTTATTAAGCCAGGATTAGAAGATTTGGCGGTTTCTCGTACAACATTTGACTGGGGTGTCCAAGTACCTGGTAATGCCAAGCATGTCATTTATGTATGGATTGATGCACTCAGCAATTACATCACTTCGCTTGGTTATGGTACAGACCAGGACGAACGCTACCAAAAGTATTGGCCGGCAGACGTTCATTTGGTTGGTAAAGAAATTGTACGATTCCATACTATTTACTGGCCGATTATGTTGATGGCCTTAGACTTGCCATTGCCAAAGAAGGTATTTGCTCACGGCTGGATTTTGATGAAAGACGGTAAAATGTCCAAATCAAAAGGGAATGTCGTGGATCCGGTCAAACTGATTGACCGCTATGGTCTTGATGCACTGCGTTATTACTTGCTTCGTGAAGTTCCGTTCGGTTCTGATGGTGTATTCACGCCGGAAGGGTTTGTCGAACGTACCAATTATGACCTCGCCAATGATTTAGGGAACTTACTGAACCGTACGGTGGCGATGATCAGTAAATACTTTGATGGTGAAATACCTGCCTTCCGAACCGGGGAAGACCCATTTGATGAAAACCTGGAGCAGCTGGCGAAAGATACGAAAGACCAAGTAGAAGAGAACCTGGAGAATATGGAGTTTTCGGTAGCTCTTTCACAACTTTGGACATTTGTCAGCCGTACCAATAAATATATCGATGAAACACAGCCGTGGGTACTGGCGAAGGATGAAAGTAAGAAAGAACGTCTTGGTAATGTCATGGCACACCTCGCTGAGTCATTACGTCATATCGCGATTATGTTACAGCCTTTCCTGACCCAGACGCCGGAGAAAATCTTTAAGCAGCTGGGGATAGAGCAAGAGGAATTGAAGGAATGGAACAGCTTGAGTCAAATCGGTATGCTCCCTGAAGGGACAAAGGTCCAAAAAGATGATCCTATTTTCCCTAGACTGGATGCAGAAGTCGAAATTCAAACAATAAAAGAAATGATGAAAAAGCCTGAACCTGACAAACCAGAGCCTAAGAAAGAAGAACAGCAGGAAGTCACCATTGACGACTTCATGAAACTGGACTTTCGTGTGGCCGAGGTTACTCAGGTTGATAAAATGGAAAAAGCCGATAAGCTGCTAAGAATCCAACTGGATTTAGGTTATGAAAAGCGCCAGGTTGTATCCGGCATCGCTGAACACTATAAACCGGAAGAGCTGGTAGGTAAAAAAGTGATTTGTATTACGAACTTAAAGCCTGTAAAACTTCGTGGCGAGCTTTCCCAGGGCATGATTTTAGCTGGTGAAGATGAAAGCGGCAAACTGGCCTTGGCCTCCATTGACCAGACCTTGAAGAATGGGGCGAAAGTTAAATAGAATCTCAAAAAGGGAAAGCTGATAAATGGCTTTCCCTTCTTGCACTTTAAGAAAGTTTAACTTTGTTAAAGGATGAAAGTATCAGAAACATTTAGGCTTTTGCCATAAGGACTTGGCGACAGGACGAGTTATCCTAATAAAGTAAATAATTGTTAAAAGGTGGTTGTAACGATGTTATTTGATACGCATGTCCATTTGAATGCCAGACAATTCGAAGAAGACCGCGAGGAAGTGATTCAGCGCGCAAAAGAGGAAGGCGTTGAATATATGGTGGTAGTAGGATTCGACCGTGAAACCATCCCACTAGCGATTGAAATCGCCGAGTCGCATCATAATATCTATGCTGCTGTAGGCTGGCACCCCGTAGATGCTATCGATATGGAAGAGACCGATCTGGACTGGATTGAAGAGTTATCTTCCCACTCTAAGGTAGTGGCTTTAGGTGAAATGGGGCTGGATTACCACTGGGATAAATCCCCGGCAGATGTCCAAAAAGAAGTATTTCGTAAACAGATACAATTAGCAAAAAAAGTGAATATGCCCATCATCATTCATAACCGGGAAGCGACTCAGGATATCGTGGATATTTTGAAAGAAGAAAAAGCAGAAGAAGTCGGTGGTATCATGCATTGCTACAGTGGCTCTGTAGAAATCGCTGAAGCATGCGTGAAAATGAATTTTATGATTTCACTGGGAGGACCAGTTACTTTTAAAAATGCCAAGCGGCCGAAAGAAGTTGCAGAGGCGATTGACCTCGATCACTTACTTGTAGAAACCGATTGTCCATTTTTAGCTCCCCATCCAAACCGCGGAAAACGAAATGAACCTGCTTATGTCAAATTAGTGGCAGAACAAATTGCTGAATTGAAAGGCGTTTCATTGGAAGAAGTAAGCGAAAAAACGACTAGAAATGCTTTGAAATTCTTTAATATAAAGGAATGATTGATTTGTAAAGAACAAATTTTCACCGCCCTTCATAATGTAGGGCGTTTTTTTTATTTTCTCCTTAGGTAAAATGTCTTGTAAAAGATTGCATTAGATTGTCGTATCCATGTCATTTTTTGAAATAAAGGGTATTTATGCCTATTTTATTATACAAATGTATGAGAATTGTAACATGCTTGTTATGTTATTTCATTTGTCGGACGTGTATATTGGGTATTGTGTAAACGGGCCTGCTGGCTTGGTTTTGTAGATACGCATTTATTTGTTAAGGCTTTTTATCAAAAAAGGAGGCAAGAAGGCATGAAAAAAATATTTTCAAAGCTGTTGCCAGCTTCGAAAGCCACGATGGTTCTGACTATTATTAGCAGCGTCGTATTGTTTGCCTTACTTGGTGTTATAACTCATGAAGCAACAAAAGCAGAAGTCATCGTAAATAATAACGGTGAACCAACTCAAGTACGCACACATGCGAATACAGTTGGTGAACTCCTGCAAACACTAGACATTGACATCTCAGAATATGATGAATTATCTCATCCGGAAAGTACTGCTTTAGCTGACGGAATGGAAGTAGATTATCAAACTGCTCAACCGGTTCAAGTAGTCATTGATGGTGAACAAAAAGAATATTATACAACTACAGAAACCGTAGGAGAATTTTTCAACGAACAAAACCTCAGCTTTAAAGATCGTGATGAGGTCTCGCATAAGCAGGATGCTCCTATCCAAGCAAATATGAATATTGAAGTAGACAAAGCTTTCCCGGTTACCATCCATGATGGTGGGAAAAAGAAAAAAGTATGGACGACAGCTTCAACCGTAGGTGATTTTCTTGAAGACCAGAAAATCGAACTTGGGAAGCTGGATGAATTGAAACCGAAGAAGTCCAAACAACTTAATGGAGAGACTCCAATACATATCACACGTGTAGAAAAAGTTACAGATGTGGTAGAAGAAGAAATTGACTTTTCTGTAGTAACTAAACAGGATAGTTCACTTTTGAAAGGAAAAAGAAAGGTCGTATCTGATGGTGAAAAAGGCCTTGTCACTAAAAAGTATGAAGTGACCTTGAAAAACGGCGAAGAAGTCAATCGTAAACTGATTAAAGAAGAAAATAAGAAAGATAGCAAAAATAAAATTGTAGCGATTGGTACCAAACAGCCGGAAAAGCAAACAGTGACTACTGTTTCCAATAATACCAGTAAAACTGAATCAAGCAGCAACGATAGTGACAGCACAGTATCACGGAGCAGCTCAGAAAGCGAAGTTAAAACGTTGCAAATGAGCGCAACTGCCTATACGGCGAGCTGCTCAGGGTGTTCTGGCATTACTGCAACCGGCATCAACTTGAAAGCAAATCCTGATGCTAAGGTGATTGCGGTCGATCCAAGTGTCATTCCATTAGGAACGCGTGTATGGGTTGAGGGTTACGGAAACGCTATCGCTGGAGACACAGGTGGAGCAATTAACGGAAATAAGATTGACTTGTTCATGTCTTCGAAAAGTGATGCATTAAGTTTTGGGAGAAAAACTGTTCAGGTTAAAATCCTTGAGTAATAGCACAGGAAAGCAGGGGAGTCACTCCTCTGCTTTTTCTTTTGTAATCGTTTCGTGGTATGCTGAAAACAATTAAACAGTGCGAGTGCACGGAGGAATACAGGTTTGAAAAAAATCAAAGAAATCATTGTAGTAGAAGGAAAAGATGATACTGCAAAAGTAAAGCAGGCTGTTGAGGCGGATACCATTGAATCGAACGGATCTGCTATCAATAAGGAAACCATTGAACAAATCAGGCATGCAAAAGAAAAGCGGGGCGTAATCATCTTTACGGACCCTGATGCTCCAGGGGAGAGAATCCGTGCGATTATCTCTGAGGCAGTTCCTGGCTGTAAGCATGCTTTTTTACCAAAAGACCAGGCCCGCTCCAAATTTGATAAGGGACTTGGAATTGAACATGCTACCATAGAAGCGATTCAGGATGCTTTGGTGTCTGTTTATGAGTTGACTGAAAAAACAGGAACCGAGATAACCAAATCCGACTTAATCGCATATGGACTTTTAGGTGGAGCTCGCGCAGGCTATAGAAGGGATAGGTTGGGAGAGCTTCTTAACATAGGAAAAACGAATGGCAAGCAGTTATTGAAGCGGCTTAATATGTTTCATATCTCTAAGCAAGAGTTTGAACAGACGATGGAAGTGTTGATACAGGAGGAAAAAGATGAGTAACCAAAAAGCGATCGCCACCCCGACGAGAACGAAAGAGATTCTGAATCAATATGGATTTTCTTTTAAGAAAAGTCTGGGACAGAATTTTTTAATCGATGCCAATATATTAGAGAATATTGTTCAGCACGCAGGCGTGGATGACCACTCTGGTGCCATTGAGATAGGGCCGGGGATAGGAGCGTTGACAGAACAACTGGCAAGGCATGCCGACCGTGTCGTGGCATTCGAAATCGATCAGCGTCTGGTGCCGATTTTAGAAGAAACGCTCTCCCCTTATGAAAATGTAACAATCATTAACAACGATATTTTAAAAGCCGATGTTAATAAAGTGATCCGTACGCAATTTGAACCTGGGCAAAGTTTGAAAATCGTAGCTAATCTTCCCTATTACATCACGACACCTATCTTGATGAAGTTACTGATGGAACGTCTCCCTGTAGAAAACATTACTGTGATGATCCAAAAAGAAGTTGCCGACCGTATGGCTGCCTCACCTAATACGAAAAGCTATGGGTCTTTGTCGATAGCGGTTCAATACTATACGGAAGCTAAAGTAGTGATGAATGTCCCGAAAACTGTGTTCATGCCTCAGCCGAATGTTGATTCTTCTGTCCTGCAGTTGACCCTGCGAGATACCCCGCCGGTTCAGGTGACAGATGAGGAATTTTTCTTCACGGTCGTACAGGCGACTTTCGGGCAGCGCCGCAAGACTTTGATGAATAATTTATCCCGTCATTTTAAAGGAAAGTTTGATAAGGAACAGCTCCGGTATAAGCTGACAGCGTCTGCTATAGACCCTTCCCGTCGTGGGGAGTCTTTAACCATGGAAGAATTCGCAACTCTCGCTAATTTACTTTATGAAGAGCCGGAAACGAATTAAAATACTTGCTATACACATCTTTACGCCTTTCACATAGGCTATGTTAGTGATATGTGTGAGGTGGTGGCAACATGATTGTCAAAGGGGACCTGGTTACACGCAGGTCATATAACCATGATCTCTTATTCCGCGTCCAATCTGTAAGCAGAGACCGTATCCTCTTATTTGGAGAAGATTTCCGTCTAGAAGCAGATGCGCCGCTTGCTGATTTGAAAAAGGTGACAGGGGAAGAATATCGGCAGCACAAGAAGAAGGTTAAGGTCCAAGAAGATTATTCATATCGATTGTTTCGCCAGGATTATCAGCTTCTTAAAGAGAAAAGGGATCATGAATCGACCGATGGCTACCAGCACGAAAATAACTATTTTCAACTATCCCCCCGTGTCCTGCACGTAGATGGAGACCAGCTTTTCTTAAAAAAATGCATCCAACTTTACCAACAGCTTGGACTTCAGGTCCACGGTACCCATATGGATGAAAAGGAAATGCCACTGCAAATTGGAGCACTATTAGAAAAAATACAACCGGATATTGTAGTTATAACCGGCCATGATTCTTTTTCAAAAAATAAGGGCACTGTCCGTGACTTACGTGCTTACCGGCATTCCCAATATTTCGTTGATACGGTACGGGAAATCAGAAGTAAAACTTCTCATCTCGATCAAACAGTGGTATTCGCAGGAGCCTGCCAGTCTCATTTTGAATCGTTGATTAAGGCCGGGGCGAACTACGCCAGTTCACCGAAAAGGATAAATATCCATGCGCTGGATCCAGTGTATATCGTTGCGCGTATTGCTTATACCTCGTTTATGGATAAAGTCAATGTCCGTGAAGTGTTGCGGAATACGTTGACTGGTGAAGAAGGGCTGGGTGGTGTAGAAACGCGTGGGTTGCTTCGTGTCGGTATGCCGTACCGGTCATTAGAAATACTTGAAGAGGAAGAAAAAGCGACAGAAGCGGAATCAGGAACTACACCTGAAATATAAAACGCACTGTCTCGAAATATTGCTGCCTTAAACGTTCAAAGAATGCCTTTGATCACCATTTTCGGCTAAGCGGGTTTTGAGACAGAGAGCGTTTTATTTTTTTATACATATAATTTCCTTTTTCAGGAATAATAAAGATATCATGACATAAGTGATTATTTTGTTGACATCAATTTTGTCATACTGGTATAATATAAGATTTTATTTGACATAATCGATGGCTTGTGTTATATTTATATACAGTGAGGTGGAGTGTAGTGGCTAAAACGTTATTCGAAATAAAAGAATCCCTTGAAGGCCAAATTGGTAAGCGATTGACTTTGACAGCAAATGGTGGTCGGAGGAAAACGATTCAGCGTTCCGGCATCCTGGCCGAAACATACCCTTCGGTATTCATTGTCGAGCTTGACCAAGAGGAAAATGCTTTTGAACGAGTATCTTATAGCTATGCAGATGTACTTACAGAAACGGTTGAATTAAGCTTCGACGAGATGAGCAAACTGGCTATCGGAGAACAGTAAACATTGTTTACTGTTCTTTTTTCATGTCCAGAAATAGTGGAAACAGTCTCTAAGGGAAATATCATGCAGGCAATATTTGTCCCTTTTACCCATTAGTACCTGAATGAGTATCGTTTAAACTCATATGCTATAAATGTCGTATTAAAGCTTTTTTCGAAAGGGGCTGCACACAGGTGAGCAGACGTAGAGGGATCATGTCCGATGGCTTGAAGGAAGAGATAGCGAAAGAACTTGGCTTTTACGACAAGGTACAGAAAGAAGGCTGGGGTGGCATTACGACTCGCGATGCCGGGAACATGGTGAAACATGCCATCCAAAAGGCTCAGGAACAAATGATAAGGGAGCGGTCCTGACGGGCCCCTCCCTTTTTTGAAATGAAATGTGGTACAATCTCATATAGGAATGATGAGGAAAAGTAGGTGTAGCAATGTATGTGTATGAAAAAGCCCCGGCTAAAATAAATCTCTCGCTGGATGTTCTATATAAAAGAGATGATGGTTTCCATGAAGTAGAGATGGTGATGACGACTATTGACTTAGCGGATCGGATTACGCTGCAGTTATTAGAAGAAGATCGCATCATTATTGAATCGGAAAGCCGGTTTGTCCCTAATGATGACCGAAATCTGGCGTACAGGGCCGCTAAATTGGTGAAGGATACATATAATCTGGACGCTGGAGTAAGGATTTTTATTGATAAGAATATTCCTGTTGCTGCTGGCCTTGCTGGTGGGAGTAGTGATGCTGCAGCCGTGTTGCGTGGGGTTAACCGCCTTTGGGGGTTGGGACTGAGCATGGATGAGTTAGCTCATTTAGGAAGTACCATTGGTTCCGATGTCTCCTTTTGCGTTTATGGGGGGACAGCAATTGCAACAGGCCGTGGTGAACAAATAAAGGAATTACCTGCACCGCCTTCTTGCTGGGTAGTCCTCGCCAAACCGGAAATCGGCGTTTCTACCGCCACCGTCTATAAAAAATATAGTGGAGAAAACGCTAACCACCCTAATACGGAGCTAATGATTGGAGCGCTTGAGCACCAAGATTTCAGCCAATTATGCGATAACGTCGGTAATGTTCTTGAATCAGTGACATTAGAGCTTCACCCTGAAGTACGTCAGATTAAAGAACAAATGGCACAAGCGGGAGCAGATGCAGTATTAATGAGCGGAAGTGGCCCTACCGTTTTTTCACTCGCACGTCAGGAGACTAGAGCTCATCGTATCTTCAATAGTTTGAAGGGTTTTTGTGATGAAGTTTACTTCGTCAGAATGTTAGGATATCGTTCGAACGCTTGATTAAAACCGTATGAATCTGATATTATTAGATGATAATATTCGGATTTTGAGGTGTGCTTATGAAAAGAAGCGAACGTCTTGTTGTAATGACCCATTATTTATTAGATCATCCTAGAGAGTTGGTTTCTTTACCATTCTTTTCAGAAACGTATCAAGCTGCCAAGTCTTCGATCAGCGAGGATTTAGGTATCATTAATCAGATGTTCCAAAAAGAGAGCATTGGATACTTACAGACAGTATCAGGAGCTGCCGGTGGCGTGAAGTATATTCCGCAATTTTCGAAAGAATATAGTGAATCCTTTGTGAATCAGTTATGTAATCGGCTTGAAGATCCTGAGCGGCTGCTGCCAGGCGGCTACTTGTTTATGAGTGATTTACTTGGGGAACCGCAAACGGTGAGAAATATAGGACGATTGTTTGCTTCCGCGTTTGCAGATAAAGAAGTAGATGTGGTTATGACCGTAGCTACAAAAGGGATACCACTTGCGTATGCTGTGGCTTCTTATTTGAATGTACCTGTAGTCATCGCCCGCAGAGATCCTAAAGTCACGGAAGGATCCACGGTAAGTATCAATTATGTTTCAGGGTCTACAAGAAAAATCCAGACGATGGTACTGACGAAACGGAGTCTTCAGGAAAAATCACGTGTATTGATCATTGATGATTTTATGAAAGCTGGAGGCACGATTACCGGCATGAAAAACCTGCTTGAGGAATTCAATGCCATAACCGCAGGGATAGGTGTTTTGGCAGAGGCTGAAGACGAAGAGGAAGAACGTGTCGTTCATGATTATTTGTCCCTTGTCCAAATCATCAATGTGGATGATCGAAACAAACAAATTAAGGTTACAAATGGAAATTTATTAGATAAAATTACATGATAAAATTTATTAATAATACAACGTGTTAGAAACGGAATCCCTGTTATACCAACAGTTAGGGTTCCGTTTTTTAATATAAAATGTTATTAAATTTTTTTTGATTTATATGAAGGTAAAATTTTTTTATTAAATAAAGAAGGAATTTTTGCCGTTTTGTGGAATTTATGTAATAAGTTCTTATAGGAAAAAGGTGGTGAATTTTAATGGAAGTAACTGACGTTAGACTGCGACGCGTGAATACCGAAGGAAGAATGCGAGCAATTGCTTCTATTACTTTGGACCAGGAGTTTGTCGTACATGATATCCGTGTCATTGATGGCAACAACGGTCTATTTGTAGCTATGCCAAGTAAGCGCACGCCTGATGGAGAGTTTCGGGACATTGCACATCCGATCAACTCGAACACCCGTGGAAAAATTCAAGACGCTGTACTTGAAGAATACCACCGTGCTGGTGAAGCAGAAGTAGAGTATGAAGAAGCCGGCGCTTCATAAGTGAATATCGTGACAACAGGGGGTCTAACTTCACAGGAGTTAGGCTTCTTTATTTTGTTTTCTTATACCCGGTTTTTACCGGGTTTCATCATGTCTTTTTTTGGAAGCTCTTCCTATTTGTAATAATTGTTGTTTCAAGTAGGGTATTGTTGAAATAACAATGGTTTTAAGATATGATTTTTATGGATAAATAGGATGGAGGGTTACTTCATGGGGAATAGATATGCCGTTGTGCTTGCGGCTGGTCAGGGTACAAGGATGAAGTCTAAACTATACAAAGTTTTGCATCCTGTATGCGGCAAACCAATGGTACAGCATGTTGTAGATCAGTTGAATAAAGTCGATTTAAGTGAATTGATTACAGTTGTAGGATTCGGGGCTGAGAAAGTTCAAGATCAGTTAGGCGAAGACAGCCACTATGTCATTCAGGAAGAGCAGCTTGGAACAGGACATGCGGTACTTCAAGCGGAAGATATCCTGGCAGATAAAGAAGGTACGACGCTTGTCGTTTGTGGGGATACTCCGTTATTGACAGGTGAGACATTACAATCATTGATTGATCATCATGATCAAGAAGGAGCACTGGCGACAGTTTTGACTGCTCATGCTGCCGATCCAACAGGCTATGGCCGTGTCATACGTGGGGCAACAGGAGAAGTCGAACGAATCGTCGAACATAAAGATGCAAATAGAGAAGAAAGAGAGATCCAGGAAATCAATACAGGCACCTATTGTTTTGATAACCGTGCGTTATTTGATGCCTTACAAAATGTATCCAATGATAATGTACAAGGGGAATATTATTTGCCGGATGTCATTGAAATCCTGAAAAATAAACAAGAAAAAATCAGCGCTTACCAAACGGGTGATTTCTCAGAAACATTGGGAGTCAATGATCGTGTTGCTCTCGCCCAGGCCGAAAAAACAATGAAACAGCGCATAAATGAGCAGCATATGCGGAACGGGGTTACTTTGATTGATGTAGATAATACTTATATTGGCCCGGATGTAAAGATTGGCCAGGATGTTATTATACATCCCGGGTCAGTGATTGATGGCGAAACAGAAATTGAAGATGATGCCATCATCGGGCCGCACACTACGATAGAAAACTGCCGTATAGGCGCTGGTACAGTCATCAAGCAAAGCGTAGCTGCCGACAGTAATATCGGAAATCGCGTTCAAATTGGTCCTTTTGCACACATTCGTCCGCAATCTGATTTGGGAGACGAAGTGAAGATCGGTAATTTTGTGGAAGTGAAGAAGGCTGCTTTCGGTAATAAGAGTAAAGCCTCCCACCTGAGTTATATCGGTGATGCAGAGGTAGGCAGCGGAGTAAATATCGGCTGTGGAACTATTACCGTCAACTATGATGGCGCCAACAAGCATTTGACCACGATTGAAGATGATGCGTTTGTCGGGTGCAATTCGAACTTGATTGCACCTGTGACGGTGGGTAAAGGGGCTTATGTAGCTGCGGGTTCAACCATCAATAAAGATGTGCCGGCAGAAGCACTTTCGATTGCACGCTCGCGTCAAACGAACAAAGAAGGCTACGCTTCTAAAATGAAAAATTCAAAAAAAGGTTAACGGAGGGTATTTCAAATGGCAACTGGTTATAAGGATCCATCTTTGAAGGTATTTTCGTTGAATTCCAATCCTTCATTGGCGCAGGAAATTGCGGAAAATATTGGTACGGAACTAGGAAAATGCTCTGTAACGACTTTCAGTGACGGAGAAATTCAAATTAATATTGAAGAGAGCATCCGGGGCTGTGACGTCTATGTCGTACAATCCACTTGTGCTCCAGTAAACCAGCATATCATGGAACTTCTAATCATGATTGACGCATTGAAGCGTGCGTCTGCGAGAACAATTAATATCGTGATGCCTTACTATGGTTATGCACGTCAGGATCGTAAAGCACGTTCTCGTGAACCGATCACTGCTAAGCTTGTAGCGAACCTGCTACAAACAGCAGGGGCGACACGTGTATTGATGCTTGATTTGCACGCGCCGCAAATCCAAGGGTTCTTCGACATTCCAATTGATCATCTCGTTGGAGTCCCGATTCTATCTGAGTACTTCCAGGAGAAAAATTTTGATGATGTAGTTGTCGTTTCCCCGGATCACGGTGGCGTTACACGCGCCAGAAAAATGGCTGATATATTGAAAGCGCCGATTGCCATCATTGATAAACGCCGACCACGCCCGAATGTTTCTGAAGTGATGAATATCGTCGGTAACATTGAAGGAAAAACGGCTATTCTGATTGATGATATCATTGACACCGCAGGTACAATCACGCTTGCCGCCAATGCTTTAGTGGAGAATGGCGCCAAAGATGTGTATGCTTGCTGTACCCACCCGGTACTCTCCGGTCCTGCAATTGAACGGATTGAAAACTCTAAGATAAAAGAGCTTGTTGTCACCAATACTATTCCACTTGGTGAAGACAAGAAAATTGATAAAGTAACAGAACTATCCATTGCACCATTGATCAGTGAAGCAATCATCCGTGTGCATGAATTCAAATCCATTAGTATCTTGTTCGACTGATTTTAATAGAAAAACAGGTTTAGCTCAGACAGCGAAAGGGAAACATTACTAAATAGATGGTTTTTATTTCAATGGAGGGTGATTAACTTGGGAATTCAATTAAAAGCAAATCAAAGAACAGATTTGAAACAATCAACGAGTAGGGAATTACGCCAGGAAGGCAATGTACCTGCCGTTGTATATGGTAAAGATAAGGAACCGATCACCGTGTCTGTCAATAGCATTGAACTATTAAAAACAGTACGTGATGAGGGAAGAAACGCAATTATTTCCCTTGATGTAGAAGGAAATAAAACAGTAGATGTCATGTTACATGAATACCAGGTCGACCCGCTTAAGGACGAGCTAATTCATGCGGACTTCTATATTGTCGACATGGAACAGGAAATGGACGTAGAAGTGCCAGTCCGTCTGGATGGAGAATCTGTTGGCTCCAAAGAAGGCGGTGTGTTGCAACAGCCGCTTTACCACCTGCAAGTACGTGCTAAGCCAAACAATATTCCAGAAGAGATTACAGTCGATGTATCTGAACTGGAAGTCGGAGACAGTATCATGGTCAGCGACTTGAAGCAAGGCCGTAATTACGAAATCCTGGATGATGAAAATCAAACAATCGTTTCTGTCACTCCACCGGAAGAAATGCCGGAAGAACCAGAAACGGATGATGCAGATGCAGAACCTGAATTGGTTGGTGCCGAGAAGAGTGAAGAATCAGAGGAAGAAAACGATAAAGAGTAATTCTTTGAAAGTGTACAGGGGGCGTGACATTGTGTTGCGCCCCTTTTATTTTACTTTAAGATAAAGGATTAAAGTATAAGAAACACTTAGGTTTTCGCCATAAGGACTTGGCGATAAGCCAAGCTTTTCTAATCGTCTGGACAATTAGGCTTGGAATGATAGTGAGTTTAATCAGGCTCGAGCGCCTGACCCTCCGAGTTCTTAAGTCTACCCTCATTGTGGCAAAAAGCGCCAAGATGAGGCTTCTCTAGATCTTGTATGGGGTGAGCAAGGCGCTTGTGCTTTTAAATTTGCTATAATGCTAATATAAGTACTTATTTGTAAAAGGAAGTTGAAGAGATGAAGTGTATAGTGGGTTTAGGGAACCCTGGTAAAAAATATGAAAAAACGAGACATAACATAGGCTTTATGGTCATCGATCATTTGGCTGCTAATAACCATTGGGAGCTGAAACAAGAAAAATTCAAAACCCTTTATACGATAGAACATATCAACGGGGAAAAGGTCTTGCTGTTAAAACCTCAAACGTATATGAATCTTTCCGGTGAAGCGGTCCGTGCATTTGCGGATTATTATGATTTTGATATTGGTGACTTTCTTGTCATTTATGATGATTTGGATTTGCCACCTGGTAAAATCCGCCTCCGTCAGAAAGGTGGACATGGAGGACATAATGGCATTCGTAATATCATCGACCATTTCCAGGATAAATCTTTCAAGCGGCTTCGTGTAGGTATCGGGCGCCCTGATGTGCCGATGTCGGTCATTGATTATGTGCTGGGTACTTTCGATAAAGAACAGCTCGATTCTGTGCAGGAAAGCATTGATAAAGCAGCTAAGGCATGTGAAGCGTGGTTTGAGCGCCCGTTTCAGGAAGTGATGAATGATTTCAATCAATAATCACCCGTTCCATTACTAAAAGTGAGAGATTGGTATGTCTTAAATCGGCTGGTCATAAACTGTATGAATCGTATAAATCAGACTAGAGACGGTCAAACTAAGCACAATTGCTCTAAATAGGAGGTTGTGCGATGTCGATCATATACGTTTGCCGTCATTGTAATAATACTGTGGGGAAATTAGAACAGGAAATAGCAGATGAGAATATGCTTGGTCTTGGAAAATTGACGGAACAGGAGCGAGAAGAAATGATCGAGTTCCAACACAATGGAGACCTACGCATAAAAACGATTTGCGATGATTGCCAGGAGGCACTTGATCAAAATCCCCAATATCATGAATTAGACTTTTTCATTCAATAAACCGCCGGGATTCAAAAACAAGGGTCATCGAACGGTGAGAACGATAATTGTGGAGGAATCGTTAATGCAAGGATTAAAGAAATATTTGCATGGCCAAGATGATATCCATTCCATAGCTTCCGGGTTTACTACCGGCATGCAAGAACAAATGGTATCAGGGTTATCGGGATCTGCCCGCAGTGCGCTCGTCTCCATTGTAAACGAGTCGTTGGAACGTCCTATTTTGCTTGTCACCCACCAATTGGTCCAGGCACAACAATTGTATGAAGATTTACAGGAGATAGCCGAGGCTGAGAAGGTCCATTTATATCCGGTCAACGAGCTCATCGCTTCGGAGATTGCCATTGCAAGTCCGGAGTTAAAGAGCCAGCGTATCGAATCATTGAATAATTGGTTGAAACAAGGCTCAGGTATCTTGATTACACCTATAGCGGCATTAAAACGGATACTTCCCCCTAAGCCCTATTGGGAACGTTACCGTCTTCCCTTTAAAGTGGGGGAGGAAATAGATGTCGAGAATTATTTAACACGCTTAGTAGAAATGGGCTATGAACGCACGGGAATGGTAGCCTCCCCTGGTGAGTTCAGTATTCGCGGGGGAATCATGGATGTTTATCCGCTGACTGCTGAATTTCCCTATCGGATCGAATTGTTCGACACCGAAGTAGATTCCATTCGTACCTTTGATTCCGAAAGCCAGCGTTCACAGGAAAAATTGGATCAGGTCACGATCGCTCCTGCTACGGAACTTTTAATAACTGAAGAAGATTTCACACGAGCCTCTCATCGCTTAGGAGAGGCCTTAAGTCATTCACTGAAAAAACTTACCAAATCGGAAGCTAAGTCTCGGCTGACGGAAGTAATCGAACATGATCTGGAACGACTTAACCAGCAAGAGCGTTTTCAGGAAATGTATAAATATATAAACTTCTACTATGAAGAGCCCGCTAATTTACTAGATTATTTGCCAGAAGATGGCATTGTAGTAGTGGATGAAATGAGCAGAATCCAGGAGACTGCCCAGCGACTGGACCAGGAAGAGGCGGAATGGTATCAAAGTCTTTTAGAAGCCAATCAAATTGTACGGGACCTCTCGATCTCTTATGATTGGCATGATGTATGGTCTAATATCAAACATCCAAGGTTATATTTGTCAGTTTTCTTGCGGCATATTCCTAACACACAACCGGAAAATGTCGTCAATATTTCCTGTCGTCAGATGCAGCAATTCCATGGTCAGATGAATCTATTGAAAAATGAAATGGAACGATGGGAAAAACAGAATTTTTCTGTATTAATCCTGGCACCTAATGACGAGAGAGCGGAAAAGGTACAATCTGTGCTTGATGACTATGGAATGGAAGCGGTCATCAGTAAACAGGATGTCACCCTCCCCGTTACCAAACCGACGATTTTAACAGGCAATATCAGCAGCGGCTTTGAATTGCCGTTGCATAAGCTTGCTGTCATTACAGAAAATGAAATGTTCAAAAAGAAAACATCGAAACCGAAACGGAAACAAAAATTATCCAACGCTGAACGCATCAAAAATTACCAGGAACTAAAGGTCGGCGATTATGTCGTTCATGCTAACCATGGGATCGGAAAGTATCTTGGCGTCGAGACCCTGACGATGAACGGGGTGCATAAAGATTTTTTACTCGTCAAATATTCTGGTAACGATAAACTGTTTGTACCGATCGAGCAAATAGATTTGATTCAAAAATACGTCGGTTCTGAAGGCAAAGAACCTAAGGTCTATAAGCTTGGTGGCAGTGAATGGGGTAAAGTCAAGCGTAAAGTGCAATCCTCCGTCGAGGATATTGCCGATGATTTGATCAAGTTGTATGCCGAGCGGGAAGCTTCAAAGGGGCATGCCTTCCAGGAAGATAGCGAAATGCAACGAGAATTCGAAGCATCGTTCCCGTATCAGGAAACACAAGATCAGTTGCAATGTATCGAAGAAATTAAAGAGGATATGGAGAAAATCCGTCCGATGGACCGGCTTCTCTGCGGGGACGTCGGTTATGGGAAAACAGAAGTAGCTATCCGTGCTGCCTTTAAAGCTGTTGCGGAAGGAAAACAGGTGGCAATCCTTGTCCCCACCACTATCCTCGCACAACAGCATTATGAAACAATTCAGGAAAGATTTCAGGATTTCCCTATCAATATCGGTTTGTTAAGCCGTTTCCGTACAAAAAAACAACAAAAAGAAACAACCGAGCAAATGAAAAAAGGGTTAGTAGACGTGGTGATAGGGACCCACCGGCTGTTATCAAAAGATGCTCAATTCAAGGAACTCGGGTTATTGATCGTTGATGAAGAACAGCGCTTTGGCGTTAAGCATAAAGAGAAAATCAAACAACTGAAAACCAATGTTGACGTGTTGACGTTGACTGCGACACCGATTCCACGAACCTTGCATATGTCGATGCTGGGGGTCCGGGACTTGTCCGTCATTGAAACACCGCCAGAAAACCGGTTTCCGATCCAGACCTATGTGCTCGAATACAATCCAGTATTCATGCGGGAAGCAATCGAGCGTGAAATGGCAAGGGGCGGACAAGTGTTTTTCCTTTTCAACCGCGTAGAAAATATCGAGCGGATGGCAGAAGAGATTTCGGCACTCGTACCGGAGGCAAGGGTTACTTCTGCGCACGGGCAGATGAACGAAACCACATTAGAAAATGTCATGTTCTCCTTTTTAGAAGGAGAATTCGATGTCCTGGTCAGTACCACAATCATTGAAACCGGGGTGGATATCCCGAATGTCAATACATTGATTGTGTATGACGCAGATAAGATGGGGCTGAGTCAATTGTATCAATTGAGAGGCCGTGTCGGTCGTTCTAACCGTGTCGCCTATGCTTATTTTACTTATCAACGAGACAAAGTACTGACAGAGGTTGCAGAAAAACGACTGCAGGCAATCAAGGAATTCACAGAGCTGGGGTCCGGGTTTAAAATTGCTATGCGTGACCTCTCGATCCGGGGAGCGGGTAATCTGCTAGGTGCACAACAGCATGGGTTCATTGATTCGGTCGGTTTCGATATGTATTCTCAAATGCTGAAGGATGCTATCGAAGCTAAAAGACAGGGAAAAGAACCGGAAGAAATCCAGCCATTCCAGGTTGAACTCGATTTACAAATCGATGCTTATCTGCCTGATACGTATATTGCTGATGAAAAACAAAAAATCGATATATATAAACAATTCCAGGCGATAGAAAGCGTGGAAGATATCCATGACTTAAGGGATGAAGTGATTGACCGCTTTGGAGACTATCCGGATGAGGTGGAGAATTTATTCCTTGTTTCTTCTATGAAGATGCATGCGAAACAAGCACGCATCGAAGCTGTGTCAGAAACAAAACGCAAAATTGAACTAGTGATGGAAGCAGAAGCCAGTCAGGAAATCGATGGGGCAAAATTATTCGACCTCGCTAATAGCTATGGCCGGATGGTCCAATTAGGGACAGAAGACCAAAAGCTGAAAGTCACTTTCCAATGGGATAAAAAGACATATGTGCGTCGCTACGAAGTGGTAGATGAATTCTTGCAAAGACTGCCTGCAATGAGACGAGAAGTTTCCACTGCTTGATACAATAATAATGGGGAGAAGGGCTGTGGCTCTTCTCCTTTTTTATGATTTCGCGCCTATTTATTGCTATAAATCCATTGTTTAGGTGAATAGGTTTTTATTGTTGATTCATACTAAAGTCATCAACTGTATTTTTGTTGTATCCTATCACCAGAAATATTAAGACTAATCATCAAGGAAAGTGAGGCTTCTCAGTTATGAAAGCAACAGGAATTGTACGTCGCATTGATGACCTCGGAAGAGTGGTTATACCTAAAGAAATCCGTAGAACTCTGAGAATTCGTGAAGGAGATCCTTTGGAAATTTTCGTCGATCGAGAAGGTGAGGTCATACTTAAAAAATATTCACCAATCAGTGAACTCGGAGATTTCGCGAAGGAATATGCGGATGCCTTATTTGACTCGCTAGGCCAGCCGGTTCTGATTTGCGATCGGGATGAATTTATTGCGGTAGCAGGAGGATCTAAAAAGGATTATTTGAACAAACATATCGGTCAAAAGATTGAACAAGCCATTGATAATCGTACAGTAGTTACAGAAAAAAACTCCAGCCAGGTAGAATTAGTACAGGGGCGTGAAGAAGAGCTGGCGTCGTATGTCGTAGGTCCGATCATTGCTCAAGGAGATCCAATCGGTTGTGTGGTCATTTATTCTAAAGAAGGGCCGGCATTAGGAGATGTGGAAGCGAAGTCTGTAGAGACAGCTGCAAGCTTTCTCGCTCGTCAAATGGAATAACAGTACGCGAATTTATTCTATACGTGTTGGGAAGAGCTGTATGACCATAATGGCGTCATACGGCTTTTTTAAATAGTCCTTTCTTACTTACAGCCTCTTACATGTGAAGCAGGGAATACTCCTGTGCTATAATAAATGGAAGTTATTATGGAAAGGCGTTCCAATATGAATGACAATATGGAAACCAGACAATTCTTTAAGGGTGCATTCATCCTTACATTGGCAGGACTATTCAGTAAAATATTAAGTGCAGGCTACCGGATCCCACTTCAAAATATTACAGGGGATCTGGGCTTTTATATTTATCAGCAGGTTTATCCTTTCCTTGGAATTGCAATCATGCTTTCATTATACGGCTTTCCGGTGGCAGTATCTAAAATGGTGGCAGATTTCAGAGACCAACAACGAGAGCTGGCTTTACGCTCTTTTTTTATACCGGTATTTGGCATTATATTTCTGTTTAGCTTATTGTTATTTTTATTATTATTTACTCAAGCTGGCAGGATAGCAGGATTAATGGGAGACAAAGCCTTATATGTTCCAATAAGAGCAAGTGCCTATGTGTTCCTGGTTTTGCCGTTCACATCATTGTTTAGAGGAATATTTCAAGGAACGGGCGATATGAAGCCCACTGCTGTATCACAAGTTCTGGAACAGATGGTGCGCGTGAGTATTATCATCATAGTAGCTGTTTTATTGCTTCAACATTCTGATTTCTACGCCATCGGTACAGGGGCGGCTATCGCGTCAATTTTTGGTGCGGGGATTGCTGCTATCTATCTGGGTACAGCTTTGACAAAGCGGCAATTATGGAGCCGTAACGTACATAGAGAACTCCCTTACAGTTATTTTTTCAAAACGGTTTTCTTATACGGTTTATTCATTAGTGTGAATTATATGTTTTTGCTGCTTGTTCAACTGGCTGATGCTTTTACCTTGGTTCCTGCGCTAGAAAGCTATGGAGTTACTTCACATGACGCAAAAGTGATGAAAGGGATATTTGACCGAGGCCAGCCACTGATTCAGCTCGGCATTGTGCTGGGATCGTCACTTGCTCTGGCTCTAATTCCAACTATTACTAAACAGCGTCTTGAGCAGCAGCCGGATAAATTTCATAATCATTTACATTCAGCGTTGAAGATAAGTTTATTTTTAGCAGCTGGAGCTACAGTGGGATTAATCATGATTTTTCCTTATGTAAATGAACTTCTTTACCAAAACAATCATGGGGAAACTTATTTAAGAATATTGATGGTGGTTATCCTGTTCAGTTCGATAGCGATTACCACATCCTCTGTTCTTCAGGGAGTGGATGCTGTCTATCAGACAGCAGGAGTCATACTGGCTGGAGCTGCAGTAAAGTGGGGCGGCAATGTGCTGCTCGTGCCTTTATTCGGTTTGTATGGTGCTGCCTGGGCCTCGGTCAGTGGAGCGTTTGTAGTACTGGCTTGGAATTTATGGCTGATGCGTCGCAGGTTTAGGCCGTCTGCCTGGCGCAAACTGCCATTTTTTAAACTCCTCTTAGCCCTGGGGGGAATGACAGCGTTTCTGGTTGGTATAAGTATGTTGGAAACCTATTGGCTGCCGATTGAATCACGAGGTATTTTATTACTGTTCACATTGACAGTGGCTGGCATTGGAGGGCTGGTTTATTTGATGATATTAATCAAAAGTGGGGCTTTTTCCAGGGAAGAATTGGGGCAAATACCATCTGGAGAGCTGCTGGATAAATGGTTTTCAAGGAGGAAGCACAAATGAATACGATTGAAGTGATTGGGCTGGGAGCGGGAGATATCAATCAACTTCCCCTCGGAATTTACAGGAAATTGACTAATAAATCTCACTTTATCTATATGAGGACACAACATCATCCAGTCGTTGAGGAGCTGAAGAAAGAAGGTATTCCATATCAATCCTTTGATGAAATATATGAAGCGCATGCTCAGTTCGAAGAGGTTTACCATCAAATCGTACAACAGTTAATGGAAGCTTCATCTGGGCAGTCAATCATCTATGCTGTGCCTGGTCACCCTATGCTTGCAGAACGGACCGTTCAATTGCTGCTTGAAAAAGAGGAACAGGGCGAGCTGAAAGTAGAAATTGCCGGAGGACAGAGCTACCTCGATGATCTGTATACAGCGCTCAGAATCGATCCTATCGAAGGGATGCAATTTATCAATGCAACCTCATTTGATCGATTCCAGCTGCAGTATCAAGGTCATATCATTTTTTCACAGGTATATGACGCTATGATTGCTTCTGAAGTGAAGCTGGCTTTGTTAGAGGATTTGAAACCAGAACATCCCGTTACCATCGTAACAGCGGCAGGAAGTGAACAAGAGAAAATCGTTCCCGTAACCCTGGAAGAGCTGGACCGCTCTGTTGAGCTCGATAATCTGACAAGTGTGTACTTGGCTCCCGTGGCAAAAGAAGTTTTGAATCATCAATTTTCCCGACTGCGGGAAGTAATCAGGGAACTGCGCGGACCTGACGGATGTCCGTGGGATAAAAAGCAAACCCATGAATCATTACGCAAGTATTTGATTGAAGAAGCATATGAATTCATTGACGCAGTCAATAATCTGGATGATGAATCAATGGTGGAAGAGCTTGGCGATGTACTATTACAAGTGATGCTTCACAGCCAAATTGGAGAAGATGAAGGATTTTTCACTGTCGATGACGTAATATTATCAATAACGGAAAAAATGATCCGCAGACATCCGCATGTTTTTGGGGATATATCGGTAAACTCTTCGGAAGAAGTGATCACGAATTGGGATGAAATAAAAAAGCAGGAGAAAGCTGTCCAGCCGGAATCTATGTTGGATCAAGTACCAGCCAGCTTCCCGGCCTTATTGCAGGCAGAGGATATCCAAAAGCGAGCAGCAAAGGTAGGGTTTGACTGGAAAGAAGCAGGGCCGGTATGGAGCAAAGTAGAAGAAGAGTGGCAGGAGTTCAAAGAGGCTCAGCAAGCAGCTGATGCAAGAGAAATGGAAAAAGAACTTGGGGATCTTTTGTTTTCTATCGCAAACCTTGCCCGCCACTATAAGATCAATGCAGAAAGCGCTCTGCAAGGAACGAATGAAAAGTTTCGGGATCGCTTCCGTCATATGGAACAAAAAGCATGGGAACAAGGAGCAGCATTAGAAGAGTTGACGTTGGATGAGTTGGAAAAATGGTGGAATGAAGCAAAAAAACGATAAAAAGGAGATTGTGCCTGATGCGTTTAGATAAGTTTTTGAAGATTTCCCGTTTGATTAAGCGGCGAACGTTAGCTAAAGAAGTGGCCGACCAGGGACGGATCACCGTCAATGGCAACCAGGCGAAAGCTGCCACGAACATTCAGGTTGGAGACGAATTGGTAATTCAGTTCGGACAGAAAGTATTGACACTGGAGGTAAAGAATCTTCGGGAAAATGTGAAAAAAGACGAAGCGACCACCTTATATGAAATCGTAAAAGAAGAAGCTGTACATCAGTCTTAGTTTGTACCACCTCATATATATGAGGTGGTATTTTTGTACTTTAATCTCTGTTAAATCTCCGAGTTGATTTTACAGTAAAGCACCCTTTTGCTGAAGACTAAGTTTCGATATAGTTGGGGCCGTTACCATGAGAGGAATGGGATGGTCCGGGAAACGACTCGCTTTCCTGCAGGATCTCGCCTAGCCCCTTCTCCCACGGGAGTCTCGCCGTTTCCCTTCCCATCCAGCCAGTTTTATACTAAACGGACCCTTCAAAAGGAAAAAGAGTGTTAACTACTAAAATCTTCATTTCATAATTTATAAAGAGGTATATGGGGCTAAGGTTTCTTTCTACCATCATGGCGTTTACCACAAGTGGGATTTCGAGAACTTCCTATGGTAAAGGGCGTAGGGGAACTGCGAGACTCCTCGAAAATGCTACGCATTTCCTTCGTGCGTGGGTTAAGTCAAGTTGAAAATGCAAAGTCCTGTGGGAAATGCGTGTTAGATGAGACCCCACAGAGCGTCAGCTCGAGGAGGCTCATCACTCGCCCACGGAAAGCGAGTTGTTCCCCAACGCCCTTCCTCTCTTACAATATCCCGGAATCGAGTCTTCCATTATACGGCCCTATAGTTGAATAGGTCTCTAATGAATCAACAGCAACCTTTAACAGAGTCATTCTTTAAGATAGTTTACCTTCGTTAAAAGATTAAAGTGTAAAAAAGTACGAAGGGCTTCGCCATAAGTACTTGGCGAAAAGCCAAGTTTTCTAATGTTCCTTAATAAACCATCTAAGCATTCCACGTGTTCTAATTTCCCTTTTTTCATCATAGGTTGTACTAAGTGAAGGGGGATCAGAACCATGGAATACTATGAAAAAGAATCGAATAACTTACGTGGACAAGCCGAGCATCACGTCAGGATGATGAATAGAAAAAACTTAGAGATTACAGGGGTTAAAGAAGTAGACAGCTTTGATAATGAAGAATTTTTATTGCAGACCAGCATGGGGTATTTAGTGATCCGGGGTGAAAACCTGCAAATGAAGAATCTCGATGTTGACCAGGGAGTTGTGTCAATCAAGGGGAAGGTTTTTGAAATGACATACCTGGATGAACACCATGCGGAGAAAGCTAAAGGGTTCTTTAGCAAGCTGTTCAAATGACGTTGACAACCCAATTCCTCGCAATGGCAGTAATGATTGCCGGGGGAATCTATTTGGGTGCAGCCATGGATACACTAAAAAGATTTGAAAAGCTGTACCGAAAACGGACGCTGATGAACTATACCATTGTCATCAGCTTTTGGCTTTTACAAGCATTCATTCTTTTTTTTCTTTTATATCAAGTGAACTATGGTGAGCTGCGTCTTTATATTTTCCTTTCGGTTCTCTGTGGGTATGCGGCATACCGTGCACTTTTTCAAGGTATTTATGTTCGAATTCTTGAGCGGATGATCCATATGACCATGGCGATGGTGCGTTTTTTCCTGCGTTGCTTTGAAATTTTAATTTTAAAGCCGATAATATGGTTATGGAATGTTGCTTCAGCTATTGTATTATGGGTTTCATCCATCTTATTAGCGGGTAGCATATTGATGTTACGGGTGATTTGGTGGCCCGTTAGGCAGATGCTTCGCCTGTTGTGGAAGCTTCTTCCTAAAAATATGAAAAAATACTTACACACGTTAGCAGGATTTTGCGTTACAATAAAGAATACATTAATAAACTTGTCAGATTTATGGAAACGATAAGGAGGCAGAGTAGATGGCCGAAAAACAAGTGACACGATTAGAATCGAACTATATGAAACAGTATGATACATACGTAGCACGTCAACAACGAAAGAAAAAACGTCTGTTTCGTCGGCTGGCACTTTTCACCGTCCTGACCCTGGTTATTATGGGCTCGATGCTGACTTATCATTTTAAACAACAAGCAACTTATAATGAAAAGCTGGAGCGCATGGAAGAATTGCAGGAACAGAAAATCGCGCTTGAGAATCAGGAAAAGAACCTCAAGGAAGAAATTGAGCTATTGAATAATGAAGAATATGTTCTCCAAATTGCACGGACGAATTATTTCTTTTCTAAAGAAGGCGAAATTATCTTTAAACTTCCCGAAGAAGACCCATCTTATTGACACACTTTTCATTCCTTATATATAATAGTAAAGAAGGATATTTATCGAAAACTTAAGGAGGAGCATTTTTTTTATGTCAATCGAAGTAGGCAGCAAGCTGCAGGGTAAGGTAACTGGTATCACTAATTTTGGAGCATTCGTGGAACTTCCCGATGGGCAGACAGGTCTTGTCCATATTAGTGAGGTTGCCGACAACTATGTCAAAGATATTAATGACCATTTAAGCGAAGGCGACAAAGTAGAAGTGAAAGTCATTAATGTCGGTAAAGACGGAAAGATCGGCCTTTCCATCAAGAAAGCGAAAGAGAATTACGGACGTCGCAATAAGCCGCAGAATCGGAAGCCGGCAGAATCATTCGAACAAAAGATGAATCGCTTTCTGAAAGATAGTGATGAGCGTCTTGCTTCTTTGAAGAAGCATACGGAATCAAAACGTGGAGGTCGAGGTGCTAAAAAAGGCTAACTTGCTGCCTATGTAAATATATCATGGACGTGCAAAAAAACGGGCTTGCCAGAAATGGCAGCCCGTTTTTACTTTGTAAAAATATTTTTATTTTTATGCGCCGTGGTGATGAATACCACTCGCTTTCCTTACCCTAACCTTTATTAATGGAACCCAATCTATTATAGGTGTTTAAAATTATTAATAACCAAATATAAATGTTTAAACATAAAAAGCTGAGGCGGCTTCCGAAGAAACCGCCTCAGCAGGACAAGAATGTAATAGATGACCCGTACGGGATTCGAACCCGTGTTACCGCCGTGAAAGGGCGGTGTCTTAACCACTTGACCAACGGGCCTTGTCGTTATGTAACCTTTTTAAAAAGAAATGGTAGCGGCGGAGGGGATCGAACCCCCGACCTCACGGGTATGAACCGTACGCTCTCGCCAGCTGAGCTACACCGCCATAAAGTCATGATTCAAAGTCACAAGCAATATATTACAACATGATAGATTACGTGTCAACAGAATTTATATTTTCGAATTAGTCTGTCAATTTTTGAAAATGATAGAAACCGTGTGGATAAAGGGATTAGCCCTTAGCTGCGTTTTTAAAAGCTCGAATAAGCGTCGTTGAATTTGTAGAAGAGTCCTTCTCAAACTGGAAATCAGTCGAACTTTTTGTTACTGCTCTCCTCTTGTTTTGACAAATTACATGATAGATATGTGGTTTAATAGAGCAACAAGAAGGAGTGGTGAAGATGTTGGGGACATTAACGAGAAAGGGTTCACAAACAATTGGGGTAGAAAAAGCCAGATGGAGCAAATTGAAGAAGAAAGCGGAAGGTAGAGCGAAGTACTTATTGATCGACAAGGGCTGGTTGTTGATGATTATAGCTTTGCTCCTGGGCAGAGCGGTCATCTTATCTTCTATCTCCCCGTTCGTCATCGCATTGATTGCATCTGTGTGGTGGCTGCGAAGAGACCGTGTACCGGCTGTCGTCTTATTTGCCGTCATCGGAGCTTCTACTTATGGATGGCTGCAAACGGGCTTTGTATTTACAGCTATGCTGACGTTCTTGATTCTCGCCTTCATCGTACATACGTGGAGAGAACATCAGAAGCTGCTGCCATTAATGGCATTCTTAGCCTGCGTCCTCCCGAGGGCCATCGCATTTACGTTACTGGATGCATGGCAGCCATACGAAGCGCTGCTTATGGCTGCTGAAGGCGTACTAAGCGCGATGCTTGTCCTTATATTTATGCAGAGTGTGCCGCTTTTATCACCAAAAAGATATAAAGCAACATTAAAAAATGAAGAAATCGTCTGTATGATCATTCTACTGGCCTCCGTGCTGACGGGTACGATTGGCTGGCAAATCCAGGATGTTTCGCTGGAACAAATATTCTCCAGGTACCTGGTTTTATTCCTTGCATTTATCGGTGGAGCAGCGATAGGTTCTACTGTCGGGGTTGTAACGGGACTGGTGTTGAGTCTCGCAAATGTAGCAAACCTCTATCAAATGAGTCTGCTTGCTTTTTCAGGTTTGCTGGGGGGGCTGCTGAAAGAAGGGAAGAAAACCGGTGTCAGTATTGGTTTGATTGTCGGTACATTGTTGATCGGTATATATGGGGGAAGTGTATCGACACTATCACCATCACTAACAGAAACCGGTTTGGCTATCATCCTGTTCGCGTTGACGCCGGAAGGCTGGATAAGAAAGCTGTCACGTTTTATTCCAGGTACGCAGGAGCATTCTCAGGAACAAGAACAATATTTGCAAAAAGTACGGGATGTAACTGCTGTAAGGGTGGAAAAATTTTCGGACGTTTTTCGTGCGTTATCAAAAAGTTTCCATCTGATCGATCATCAAACAGATAATGATGAGGAACAGCGGGAAAAAGATTATTTCTTAAGCCACGTAACGGAAAAGACATGCCAATCTTGCTTTAAGAAGGAGCGATGCTGGGCCAAACAATTTGATCAAACGTATCAGGTGATGACTGATTTGATGACTGATCTCGAAGAGGGGGACGAGCCAAGCCGCTTAGTGCGTAAAAATGTGGACCAATATTGCGTCAAACCACAAAAGCTCATTGACACGATGAAGTACGAGATTTCTTTCTACCAGGCGAATCAACAGTTGAAAAAGCAAGTCCTTGAGAGCAGGAGGTTTGTTGCTGATCAGCTTCGCGGAGTATCAGAAGTTATGGAAGACTTTGCAAAAGAAATTACCAAAGAAAGGGAGAATCATGAGCTCCAGGAGCAAGAGATTACGTATGCCTTGAATCAATTAGGGTTGGAAATAGAAACGCTCGATATCTATACACTTGATGCCGGCAATATCGATATCGATCTTACTTTCTATGTGCGAAATTATCATGGGGAAGGGCCAAAACTAATTGCTCCGCTGCTTTCTGATATTTTAAAAGAAACGATTGTCGTAACAAAGGAAAATATCGCCCCATTTCCGAATGGTTATTGCGAACTGTCTTTTCAGTCAGCGAAGAGATATATCATGGAGACAGGAGTCGCACATGCCGCCAAGGATGGAGGGTTTATTTCTGGTGACAGTTATTCAACGATGGAATTAGGGGCGGGGAAGTATGCCCTCGCTATCAGTGATGGAATGGGGAATGGCATCCGCGCGCATGAAGAGAGTATGGAAACGCTGCGGCTCTTACAACAAATCCTGCAATCAGGTATCCAGGAACAAGTAGCGATTAAATCGATCAATTCTATACTATCGCTGCGAACGACTGATGAGATATTCTCCACTTTAGATTTAGCGGTAGTAGATTTACAGGATGCTACTTCAAAATTTATTAAAATCGGGAGCACTCCAAGCTACATTAAGCGTGGCTCGCAAATGATGAAAGTAGAATCCAGTAATCTTCCTATAGGGATTATCCAGGATGTAGATGTTGAAATTGTCAGTGAACAGCTGGCTCCAGGTGATTTATTAATTATGATGAGCGATGGCATATTAGAAGGACCAAAGCACGTAGAAAATATCGAAGCATGGCTGAAGCGGAAGATAAGAGAATTAGAGACAGACGATCCGCAGGCGGTAGCGGATTTGATATTGGAGGAAGTGATTCGAACCCGTGGATCGATCGGAGATGACATGACTGTACTGGTAGCAAGGTTGGACCATAATCAGC
Organism: Thalassobacillus cyri; assembly: GCF_900107755.1. Lineage (GTDB taxonomy): Bacteria > Bacillota > Bacilli > Bacillales > Halobacillaceae > Thalassobacillus > Thalassobacillus cyri. The sequence goes on from NZ_FNQR01000027.1 coordinate 37,060, forward strand.
CACAATGGGCAGCAATACCATATAAACGAAAGGAGGCATAATTTAACTTTTTAAAACCGGGGCACAGGTATAAACCCCTCGATGTTCGGCGATGATGAAGATAACGAACAGGAGGGGTGATCCAGTGAAAAAAGGTACATTGAAGCAAATCTTGTTGTTGACGGATGGGTGCTCGAATCAGGGGGAAGATCCAGTAGCAGTTGCTGCTCTCGCTAATAATCAAGGTATCACGGTGAATGTTATTGGAGTACTGGATGATGATCAAAGCGAGCAGCCGGATGGACTGGAAGAAGTTGAAGCGATTGCTATGTCTGGTGGTGGTGTCAGCCAGATTGTATATCAGAAGGCTCTTTCCCAGACCGTACAGATGGTCACCAAACAAGCAATGACACAAACGTTGCAGGGGGTTGTGAACCAGGAACTGAAACAAATTCTTGGGGAGAAGCAGACGTTTGAAGAATTGCCTCCTGATCAACGTGGCGAGGTGATGGAAGTAGTGGAAGACCTCGGGGAAACGTGTGACCTTGAGGTGCTGGTTCTTGTCGATACGAGTGCCAGTATGACTCCGAAGCTTTCTACAGTCAAGGAAGCTCTTTTTGACTTGTCTTTGAGTCTGAATGCACGGTCTGGGAACAATCGCTTCAGCATCTTCTGCTTCCCTAATAAAATAAAACCGATTCAAAAGCTGATGGATTGGACCCCGGAGTTGGACGGGATCTCTAAAGTTTTTCCTAAGTTGGCCAGTGGAGGAATAACGCCTACTGGACCAGCCTTGAAAGAAGCGATGTACCAGTTCGGCAAAAAAAGCTTGTTTGGGAGCATGAAACATGCAAGTGAACCATACGAAGAAACTGGTTACTAACTTAAAGCGAGGGACCATTATCCGGGGGAAATGGAACGGAACGAAATACCAGGTGATTCAAAAGCTGGGTGAAGGTGCGTGTGGTGTTGTCTATTTGTGTGAGCGAAATGGCGTTCAGGCGGCACTGAAGATTGGTACCGACAGTTCGAGGATCATTACGGAAGTGAATGTTCTGAAAACCTTTCAAAAGGTCCAGGGAAAACGCCTTGGGCCTTCTTTGTTGGATGTAGATGATTGGGTGACTCCTGATGGTATTACTTTCCCATACTATGTGATGGAGTATCTGAGAGGGACAGAACTTGCCAGTTTTCTTCGTGGTAAGGGAAAAGAGTGGCTCGGGGTCATGATGCTGCAATTATTGACTGATTTAGAAGAACTTCATGATCAGGGTTGGGTGTTCGGAGATTTGAAGACAGATAATCTGCTCGTCACCACTCCTCCTCCTAAGTTGCGTTTGATTGATGTGGGAGGGACCACGCAAACCGGTCGGGCGATTAAAGAGTATACAGAATTCTACGACCGTGGTTATTGGCAGAGGGGTTCAAGGAAAGCCGACCCTTCCTATGATTTATTTGCTCTCACGATGGTCATGTTAGAAATCGCTTATGGAAGCCGATTTGAGCGAGGTGCTCAACCAAAGCAAACCCTGGAAAAGAAATTACAGCATGCGCCAGTTTTAAAGCCTTATCGTCCGCTTATTCAAAAAGTGTGGGCAGGGGGATATGGTCATAGCAGAGAAATGAAAAGGGATCTTTCCTCCATGTTGAGCAGCCCGGCAAAGTATAAAGCCGCAGAAATGAAAAACACCCGTGTCTCCAGAAGAAAAGAAGCTGAAAAAACGTCATTCGCATCAGCGGAAGCAATAGTGATTTTTATTTCAGTCATTCTTTTTTATTTCCTATATTCGATAGTTGCCTGGTAAAGCTCCTATATTTTGCAGTAGCATGGCTACAAATGATAGGATAATGGTGTTCAGTATTGATCAAATACTAATACTACTTGAGGTGGAAGTGGACATGAAAACGGCTGTCGATTCATTCATGGAACGAAATCAAATGCTCAAACCAGAGCAGACAGTTCTGGTAGCTGTTTCCGGCGGGCCGGATTCCATGGCGCTGCTTCATTATTTTACGACCATCCGCAAGCGGTGGAAGTTGAGGCTGATAGCTGTTTCTGTCGATCATGGTCTTCGCGGTGAAGCCTCCGCTGAAGACTTGAAATACGTGGAAGAAATGTCCAGGCAATGGAATATTGAGTTTATTGGAACTTCTATCGATGTCCATACGTATAAGAAACAGAACCACTTGAATACACAGCAAGCTGCCCGTACTTTACGCTATCGTTTTTTTCATCAGCAAATGGAAGAGAAGAAAGCGGATGTTCTTGCATTGGGACATCATGGGGACGATCAGGCAGAAACCATAGTGATGCGCCTGGTAAGAGGCGCGAACCCTGTAGGGTTGACAGGTATTCCTGTAACAAGGGAATTTGCTGGTGGAAAAATCATCCGGCCTTTTCTAGGCATCCCTAAGGAATCGATTCTCACCTATTGCGAAGATCATCGCATCGAGCCAAGAGAAGACGCTTCGAACCAGGATACGAAATATACGAGGAATTATTTTCGACACAAGATTTTGCCGCTATTGAAAGAAGAAAACCCGAAATTGGTTGAACATTTATGGAAGCTCAGCCAAGTGGTGAAAGAGGATCAAGAATATCTGGAAAGAGAGGCAGAAAAGCTCTTGGAGCAGGCAGTTGATTTTGAGAAGAATCCTAAAAAAGTGTCTTTTTCCATTTCTGCATTCAAAGCGTTTCCGATAGCTTTACAAAGAAGGTCCTTTCATCTAATATTAAACTATCTTTATGATGGAAACTCTGAAGATTTTTCTTATATACATGAAGAACAATTTTTTGATTTTTTGACACGGAATATCGCTAATGCCAAGCTGGACTGGCCTGGTGGATTATGGTTACAGCGTAATTACGAAAGGATTACTCTTCATTTCGGCGATCCGGAAAAACCTGTCCCATATAGGAGCACGCTTGATATAGGAGATACATATCGGTTGCCTGACGGTTCCGAACTTTCTGCCAAGGTGGTATCTGGGAATCATTTGCGAGAGGACACTTGGACCTTTACTTGTGATTTGACTCACGTAGAGCTTCCTTTGATTGTACGGACTCGCCGTGCAGGCGATCGTATGACATGGAAGGGTATGGAAGGTTCAAAAAAAATCAAAGATATTTTCATTGACCACAAGATCCCGAAAGAACTAAGGGATAGTTGGCCGGTCATCACAGATCAGACAGGAAAGATTCTGTGGCTCGTCGGCTTGAAGAAGAGTGCAGGACCAGAAAGTGAGAGGCCGGGAGAATGGCTTCAAATACACTATAAACAGCCAAAGGAAGACACGTAGGAGGAGCAAACAATGCATAGCGAAATTAAGGAAATATTAATTTCTGAAGAAGAAATACAAGCGAAGTGTAAGGAAATTGGTGCGCAGCTGACCGAAGAGTATGAGGGGAAATTTCCTCTGGCAATCGGCGTCCTGAAAGGTGCCATGCCGTTTATGGGAGACCTGCTTAAACGAGTAGAAACACACTTAGAGATGGACTTTATGGATGTATCCAGTTATGAAGGGATGAGGTCTTCCGGAGAGGTTAAGATTGAAAAAGACCTGAATACTCAGGTTGAAGGAAGAGATTTACTGATTATCGAAGATATCATCGATAGCGGCTTGACCTTGAGCTATCTGGTCGATCTATTCAAATATCGTAAAGCGAAGTCAATTAAGATCGTCACCTTATTGGATAAACCGACGGGTCGTACTTCCCATATCAAGGCTGATATCATCGGCTTTGAAGTGCCAGATGAATTTGTTGTAGGCTATGGTCTTGACTATGATGAAAAATACCGGAACCTTCCTTATATCGGAGTGTTGAAACCGGAAGTTTATGGAGGGTAATAATGTTGGTGTATAAAACACAAAATATTCACATATTGTTTAAGGGTAATTAGTTGTGCTGGTACTTTTTAGTATGATACTATTTAATATAGTTTTTGTTGATTGGGAGGAGGTAGGCAATGAACCGGATATTTCGTAACACAATCTTTTATTTACTTATCTTCCTCGTAGTAATCGGCGTAGTCGGTCTATTTAGAGGACAAGGTGAACCACAGAAAACACTGACTGTCAATCAGTTCAATGAACAGCTGAATAGCGGTCAGATTGAAGAAATGACGATTCAACCTGTCAATGGAGTGTATCAAGTCAAAGGAACGCTTAAAGATGGCGGTGAAGAGGGTGAGAATTCCTTCACAGCCAAGCTTCCAGCAAATGAACAAGTGATTTCAAATGTTTACGAGACTGCTACGGAACAAAGTATTCTGAGCGTAGAAGAAGAGGAACAGCCTAGTGCCTGGGTATCGTTCCTGACAACGATGATTCCGTTCATCATCATATTCATCTTATTCTTCTTCTTGCTAAACCAGGCTCAAGGCGGCGGCAGCCGTGTCATGAACTTTGGTAAAAGTAAGGCAAAACAATATACGGAAGAAAAGAAAAAGGTCCGTTTCAAAGACGTGGCGGGTGCAGATGAAGAGAAGCAGGAACTTGTGGAGGTCGTCGACTTTCTTAAAGATCCTCGGAAATTCTCAGCAGTCGGTGCGCGTATTCCGAAGGGTGTCCTGTTAGTAGGACCTCCAGGTACAGGTAAAACCTTGCTTGCCCGTGCTGTTGCAGGAGAAGCAGGTGTTCCGTTTTTCTCCATCAGTGGTTCCGACTTCGTAGAAATGTTCGTCGGTGTCGGTGCGTCCCGTGTACGTGACTTGTTTGAAAATGCTAAAAAGAATGCACCATGTATCATTTTCATTGATGAGATTGATGCAGTTGGACGTCAACGTGGTGCAGGGCTTGGCGGCGGTCACGATGAGCGTGAACAAACCTTGAACCAATTGCTAGTCGAGATGGATGGTTTCGGTGTAAACGAAGGAATCATCATTATCGCAGCAACTAACCGTCCGGACATTTTAGACCCAGCCTTACTGCGTCCAGGTCGTTTTGACCGTCAAATTACAGTCGATCGTCCTGATGTAAAAGGAAGACAAGAAGTGCTTGCGGTTCATGCTAAAGATAAACCATTAAGTAAAGATGTGGACTTGAAGACAATTGCAATGCGTACACCTGGTTTCTCAGGTGCAGATTTGGAAAACTTACTGAATGAAGCGGCGCTTGTAGCGGCGCGTGGTGACAAAGATAGTATTGACATGGAAGATGTCGATGAAGCGATTGATCGTGTCATTGCTGGTCCTGCTAAGAAGAGCAGGGTCATTTCTAAGAAAGAGCGCAACATCGTGGCTTATCACGAAAGTGGACATACCATCATCGGCATGGTATTAGACGATGCAGATATGGTACACAAGGTTACAATCGTGCCTCGTGGGCAGGCTGGCGGCTATGCTGTCATGCTTCCGCGTGAAGACCGTTATTTCATGACCAAACCGGAACTGTTTGACAAGATTACCGGGCTGCTCGGTGGGCGTGTAGCGGAAGAAGTCATTTTCGGCGAAGTAAGTACCGGTGCTCATAATGACTTCCAGCGTGCTACAAGCATTGCCCGTAAGATGGTTACTGAGTATGGCATGAGTGAAAAATTAGGCCCGTTGCAATTCGGTTCTAATTCTGGTGGACAGGTCTTCCTTGGCCGTGACATTCAGAATGAACAGAATTACAGTGATCAGATCGCTTATGATATTGATAAAGAAGTACAGAACTTCATCAATTATTGCTATGAGCGTGCCAAAACGATTCTTACAGAAAACCGCGATAAACTAGAGTTGGTTGCTTCTACATTGCTGGAAATCGAAACATTGGATGCGACTGAAATCAAATCCCTTTTCGAAAAAGGCCGCCTTCCTACCCAGGAAGAGTTAGAAGAACTGGCGCAAAAAAGAGAAAAAGAAAGAAAAAAAGAAACATCTACTAAAACTGATGCTTCTGATGTCCGTGTCAATGTCCAAACGAAAGAGGACGAAATCAAAACGGATAATAAACCTACAGAACCAGCTGAAGGCTCATCCGTGGAGAGTGACAGGGAAGCAACAGAAGAAAAAGACGATCAGGACCGTAAAGAATAATTTTTATAAAAAGTCACGCTGTACCAATGCAGCGTGACTTTTTATATTGTTATTTTTAATGATAAGCCTTTGGCCTTGCTTTGGATTGGCAGGAAAATATATCATAAAGCATGAATGAGTAGTGTGTTATGATAAAAGCGCAAAAACGATATATAAAGTGGGGTCAGGTCATGATATTTGTGTTGGATGTGGGGAATACAAACACCGTACTTGGGGTTTTTGAAGCAGATAAATTGAAGTATCAGTGGCGTATCAAAACGGATAGATATAAAACAGAAGATGAATTTGGTATGTTGATCAAATCACTGCTCGATCATGAAGGGTTGTCCTTTTCAGATATCGATGGGGTAATTATTTCTTCCGTAGTACCACCGATTATGTTCGCTTTAGAGCGCATGTCCCGTGTTTATTTTGAAAGAAAGCCGATGATCATTGGCGCCGAAGAAGTGGATGAAGGGTTGTCCATGGCTTATCCGAATCCAAAAGAAATCGGAGCCGACCGGATTGTCAACGCAGTGGGTGCATTGCAAGAACATACCGCTCCGCTTGTAATCATCGATTTCGGTACAGCTACTACTTATTGTTATATCAATGAAAAAGAAGAGTACTTCGGGGGTGTAATAGCTCCGGGGATTAATGTTTCTATGGAAGCTCTCTATGCTAAAGCGGCCAAGCTTCCTAAAATCGAAATAAAAAACCCAGGTCAGGTAGTCGGTCAAAGTACCGTGGAGGCGATGCAATCCGGTGTTTTCTTCGGTTATGTCGGACAAGTGGATGAAGTTGTGAGAAGAATGAAAGAGACAGCTCCATCTAATCCTAAGGTTATCGCTACCGGCGGATTAGCCGGATTGATTGCGGGTGAATCCAGGACAATCGATGTCGTGGATCCCTATTTGACCTTGAAGGGTCTTTATACGATATATCAAAGAAATAGAGAAAAAAAAGAATTCAAAGGAGAATGATGATAGATGGCAGACTATTTAATTCGTGCTACCGCTTATGAAGGGAAGGTCCGTGCTTACGCAATTCAATCTACAGAGACAGTTGAGGAAGCGCGCCGCCGCCAGGATACATGGGCAACCACTTCAGCTGCGCTCGGCCGGACATTGACAGTTAGTGCAATGATGGGGACCATGCTTAAAGGTGAAGATAAACTTACCATCAAACTTGAAGGAAATGGGCCAATTGGAGCGGTCATTGTAGATGCTGACGCACATGGCAATGTCAGAGGATATGTAAAGAACCCTCATGTCGATTTTGACTTGAATGAAAAAGGGAAATTGGATGTAGCCCGAGCGGTAGGCACCGAGGGTACTTTAAGTGTTGTTAAGGATTTAGGGATGAAAGACCATTTCACCGGTCAGGTTCCGATTGTATCAGGGGAAGTAAGCGAAGATTTCACGTACTACTTTGCGAACTCTGAACAGGTGCCTTCCGCTGTAGGTGCTGGGGTACTGGTTAACACCGATCATTCCATCCTTGCTGCTGGTGGGTTCATCATTCAAATGATGCCGGGAGCGGATGATGAAACCATCAGTACCATCGAAAAAAGATTGACTGAAATACCTCCTATCTCCAGCCTGATCCGGGAAGGTAATACACCGGAGGAGATTTTGAATAGACTATTAGGAGAAGAAACATTGCATATACTTGACCGTGTTCCCGTACAGTTTAAGTGCCGTTGCTCAAGGGAACGTGTAGAAGTTGCACTGTCCAGCCTGGATGACGCAGAACTTCAAACAATGATTGAAGAAGATCATGGGGCAGAAGCAAAATGTCATTTTTGCAATGAAGCTTACCATTTCGATGTGAAAGACTTGCAGGAAATGCAATCCAGTAACAAAGGTGGAAATCGTTAAAATAACTTCAAATTGTTTGACATTTTAAAAGATTTTGCGTACATTATTAATAAATCCTATAAAAATACTTGGTTTTAGGAGTGAGATAATGAGAATTGCTAAAAATGTCAGTGAGCTTGTAGGGAATACGCCTGTCGTCAAGCTGAATGGCGGCGTGGACGAAAACAGTGCGGATATATACTTGAAGCTTGAATTTATGAATCCCGGGAGTTCCGTAAAAGATCGTATTGCTCTCGCGATGATTGAGGCTGGCGAAGAAAATGGTCAGTTGAAGGAAGGCGATACAATTGTGGAACCGACAAGCGGAAACACGGGTATCGGTCTGGCAATGATTGCAACAGCAAAAGGGTATAAAACGGTTTTGGTCATGCCTGACACCATGAGTCAGGAACGACGCAACCTGTTGCGAGCCTACGGTGCAGACTTAGTACTTACACCAGGGGCAGATGGGATGAAAGGTGCGATTCAAAAAGCGGAAGAACTGCAAAAGGAGTATGGCTACTTCATGCCCCAGCAATTCAATAACCCCGCAAACCCTGATATCCATGAAAAGACAACAGGACCAGAGATTGTCGAGCAAATGGGTGATCAATTAGATGCATTCATATCTGGAATCGGAACCGGTGGTACAATAACCGGTGCCGGCAAAGTATTAAAAAAGCATTACAAAGACATCAAAATTTATGCAGTAGAACCGGAAGCCTCCCCTGTATTATCTGGCGGTCAACCTGGTCCCCACAAAATTCAGGGAATCGGTGCAGGATTTGTCCCCAGCATCTTGGAGACGGATATCTATGATGAGGTGCTTCAGGTTTCTAATGATGAAGCTTATGAGGCTGCCAGGGAAGCAGCGCGGAAAGATGGCATCTTAGGAGGAGTTTCTTCTGGTGCAGCCATTCACGCTGCTAAGAAAGTAGCCAAGGAGTTAGGAAAAGGAAAAAAAGTACTCGCAATTCTTCCGAGTAATGGGGAAAGGTATCTTTCCACACCACTCTATCAATTTGAAGATGAGTAATAATAGCGGGGGGCTGTGTCACAAGCAGAAGTGGCACAGCCCTTTTTTTGGTTTTCTGGGAAAACCAAAAAAAGGGCTGCATCCAGCTCTAGTGCCTCCCCCTCGAGGTCATAAGTCAATCCTCTCTGTGATAAGTAAAACGAAGGCTTATCGCCAATGGTTTATGGCGAAAGCCTTCGTTTTACTTATACTTTAACCCTTTATTAAACTTAATTGGAATGAAAGTACGACAAACATCACGGCAAGGCTTGGCTTAAGCTTGTCGGGGGTGAGCAATGAATTCATTCTTCAAATAGTGTAAAATAGACAAGGGATATACTGTACGGAAATGAGGATATAACGATGGGTTTTACATTGACTACAAAGAAGCGAGTATATGATTTAGATGAAAAGTCATTAGTAATGGGGATTTTGAATGTCACCCCTGATTCTTTCTCAGATGGCGGAAAGTTCGTTGATATAGAGAAAGCGATAGAACAAGCGGCAACAATGGAAGAAGATGGTGCTGACATTATCGATGTTGGCGGAGAATCCACTCGCCCGGGTCATGAACCTGTCTCGGAAGATGAAGAGCTTCAACGGGTGCTTCCGGTGATCGAAAAACTTTCCGCATCTCTTTCTATCCCGATTTCTATTGATACTTATAAAGCGGAAGTTGCCAGACAGGCAATCGAAGCCGGAGCAGACATTATCAATGATGTCTGGGGGGCTAAAAAAGATGCACATATGGCTGAGGTAGCAGCAAGTCTGGATGTCCCAATTATACTGATGCATAATCGGACTAATAAAAATTACCGGAATTTGATTGAAGACATGATACAAGACTTGCATGAAAGTATAACCATCGCCAAACAGGCTGGTGTCCGGGATGAAAATATCATCCTGGATCCCGGCATCGGTTTTGCCAAAGAACATGAGGACAATCTGATTGTCTTGCGTCATCTGGAAGCATTTCAGGACTTGAACTACCCTCTCCTTTTGGCGACATCCCGAAAAAGGTTCATCGGACAAATCCTTGATCTTCCTGCTGAAGAACGTATGGAAGGGACCGGTGCAACTGTTTGTCTCGGTATATCAAAGGGTGCTCATATGGTAAGGGTCCATGATGTCAAACCAGTTGTACGCATGGTGAAAATGATGGACGCTATGCTAGGTAAAGGAGAATGAGTATGGATAAAATATATGTAAATAAAATGGAGTTCTATGGATACCATGGGCTTTTTCCTGAAGAAAATAAGCTCGGCCAGCGCTTTTATGTAGATTTGGAGCTGGATGTAGATTTGAAAGAAGCGGGAAAAACCGATGATATGAATGCATCTATCGATTACGGAGAAATTTATCAAGTCACCAAGTCGGTAGTAGAAGGAGAAGCCAAAAACCTGGTAGAGGCAATTGCAGAAAACGTGGCAGACGATTTACTAGCCGCATTTTCAAAGCTAGAAGGCTGCCGGGTTAAGGTGATTAAGCCGGATCCACCGATTCCAGGACATTATCAATCGGTGGCGATTGAGATATACAGGAGCCGTGATTGAATGAAGAATAAGGTATATATTGCCTTGGGTTCTAATATTGAACCGAGAATACACTATTTGGATGAGGCGATAGCTGAACTCAAGAAGCATGCGGAAATAAATTTAACTCAATCTTCCGCCATATATGAAACGGTTCCGGTGGGATACACAGCTCAAAGCGACTTTTTAAATATGGTGATCGAAGTCGAGACAACACTTAGAGCGGTTGATCTTCTCGACGTATGTCAATCCGTCGAGCAGGAATTAGGAAGAAAAAGGGAAATCAAGTGGGGTCCTCGAACAATAGATCTTGACATACTACTCTATAATCAAGAAAGTATTGTATCAGAGCATCTGATTGTACCACATCCTAATATGCATGAACGGGCATTTGTAATGGTACCGCTGGCGGAAATCAATCCAGATGCCTATATACCTACTCGTAACATGACAGTTGATGCTGTTTTATATAAAATTCCTGAGGATGAAATAAAAGGAGTAGTTCCATGGCAGACAACCAATGGGGAAGAAGAATAAAAGGGTTCAGAAAACTAAAGGGCATGACCCAAGTGGATTTTTCAAAAAAATTGAATATGTCCGTATCGGTGGTTGGAGAGTTGGAACGGGGCGTACGTCAACCAACACACGCTACCCTGGAATTGATTGCTGAGACGCTGGATGTCCCTTTAGAAGAAATTGCTGCTACTAGGCGCGTGACTAACAGCCAAGAGGGGGATTTATATGTTTAAGGTTGAAGGCATTACTATCCCGAACCGTGTCGCTTGCACCAACCGTTGGGGTATGCAACCCGCAACCGTATCAATCAGGTAGACACACGTAAGGGAACTTATATGAATTTTCAAATGATCTGGTAGCACGCATGAAAGTGACCTGATGCTTTACGTTGACACTTTATTAAGTCTTTTCTATACTAAATCTTAGCTGTAATACTGCCAGTTGTCATACTGGCAGTTTTTATATGGAAGAACGTAACATTTTTAGATAGTAGCCAAATGGCAGCCTGAGAAGGGCGTTGTTATATCTACACCAGATAGGAAATGGAGTGATTGTAGTGACAGAAGAATTGAATGATCTCATGCGGGTGCGTAGAGAAAAGTTGGATTCTTATCGTGAGAAAGGTCTGGATCCTTTCGGGGACAAGTTTGTACGGACCCATGTAGCTGAGGATTTGAAAGAACAATACGAATCTTTCACGAAAGAGGAACTGGAAGAAAAGGAGATTACCACAACCATTGCTGGACGAATTATGACGAAGCGTGGAAAAGGGAAAGCTGGTTTTGCCCATATCCAGGATTTGAGCGGTCAAATTCAAATCTACGTAAGGAAAGATCGGGTCGGGGAAGATGCTTATGAGCTTTTCAACACAGCAGATATGGGTGATATTGTCGGTGTTACAGGCACGGTTTTTAAAACAAAGGTTGGGGAATTGTCGGTTAAAGCAGATGCATTCACGATGCTTACGAAATCATTGCGCCCTCTTCCAGAAAAATTTCACGGCTTAAAAGATGTAGAACAACGCTATCGTCAGCGTTATCTTGATTTGATTACGAATCCGGACAGCCGGGATACCTTTGTTTTACGTAGTAAGATCATTCAATCGATGCGTCGCTACCTTGATGGTCTTGGCTTCCTTGAAGTAGAAACGCCAATGATGCATGGAATCCCAGGCGGGGCATCTGCGCGACCTTTCATTACCCATCACAATGCGCTTGATATTCCTTTATACATGCGAATTGCTATCGAGCTTCACTTGAAGCGTTTGATTGTAGGTGGACTAGAAAAAGTATATGAAATTGGACGAGTTTTCCGAAATGAAGGAGTTTCTACCCGCCATAATCCAGAGTTCACCATGCTCGAACTCTATGAGGCTTATGCAGATTTCCATGATGTCATGGACTTGACTGAAAATCTAGTTGCCCATATTGCCAAAGATGTACTTGGCACCACAAAAGTGGCTTATGGAGAAGTAGAGGTTGATTTGGAGCCAAAATGGGATCGCCGCCATATGGCAGACTTAGTTAAAGAGTATACTGGGGTAGATTTTTGGAAAGAGATGAGTGATGAAGAAGCGAAGGCTTTAGCCAAAGAGCAGGGTATTGAAATTAATGAAACCATGACCTTTGGACACATTTTAAATGAATTCTTCGAACAGCGAGTCGAAGAAAAATTGATTCAGCCTACATTTGTATATGGTCATCCGATTGAAATCTCTCCACTCGCTAAAAAGAATCCAGAAGATCCTCGTTTCACAGATCGTTTTGAGTTATTCATCGTAGGCCGTGAACATGCGAATGCTTTCTCTGAGTTAAATGATCCAATTGATCAACGTGAGCGCTTTGAGGGTCAATTGAAAGAAAGAGAGCAAGGTAACGATGAGGCGCATATGATGGATGAAGACTTTTTAGAATCTCTGGAATATGGGATGCCACCGACAGGCGGATTGGGTATCGGGATCGATCGTCTTGTTATGTTATTGACCAACTCACCGTCAATCCGTGACGTATTACTGTTCCCGCAAATGAGAAATCGCGAATAGAATGTAATAAAGAAGAACTCCGGCTGATTACTGGCCGGAGTTCTTTTTAGGTTTACACCCATTTATCTGAGGTGTTGATGTTGGTGCGGAACGCGCAGAACGAAGGATGAGAAACGTAACTAAGCCAGCTTTTTAATACTGAAAGTAATCTTAAATAATCAGAATTAATTTATATTTTAATTTCCCCTTGATTGATTTCTAGAACCATGATAAATTATTAAACGTTGCGTTAAGAGAGAAAGCAACCAAGCCAAAAAATATTCACGAAAAGTTGTTGACTTTAAAACAACTACATGATATATTTATTAAGTCGCCAATTTGAGCGGCAAAACAATTTGATCTTTGAAAACTGAACGAACCAACCAGTACGTCAAATTAATTTCTTCATTATATGAGGAAATAAAACAACGCA
>NZ_FNQR01000023.1 GCF_900107755.1 Thalassobacillus cyri
CCACGGAAAGCGAGTGATTTCACGGACCTCCAACCGCTCACCACCGTAACGGAAACGGTTTATCTCGAAACTGAGTCTTCAATAAAAGGGAGCTTTAACTGTAAAATCAACAGTATTTTATACAACAGGGGGAGTATGATGAAAAAAGTCCTTTTGACAGTGGTTTTATTCACTATTTTGCTGGCCGGTTGTACTTCTGAGGAAGAGAAGCTTGTGGATGAGCTGAAGTCAAATGTAGAAGGCAAATATAATGTGGTTGCCTTTAAAGATGATATGCCATCAGAAGCGTTCCAGTCTCTTATTAATGAAACCTTTACCATTGAACAAGAAGAGGTATGGGAAGCTACCGTTAATTCGTTTGAAATTTTAGAAGAGATTCCAACTGAACCTTATGATTACGGACAAGCATTGAATATCACTCAATTACCTGAATTTATTGTTTTTGACACCGAAGGGATAACCTATCGTACTAATGACATCAGAGCTCTGGAAGCATTTTTCGTTAAGAATTTTAGTCACTGAAAACCGCTGAAGGCCATTTTGCTTTAGGAAAGAAAAGCTCAGAGCTAAATACTCTGAGCTTTTTTAATCATCTTAAATTTTATAGTTCCATCGGATGATTCCTGCTTCTTTAGCCGAATTAAAGGCGATTAGGATTAAAGGTCCTAAAATAAACCCCATGATCCCCATTAATTGCAATCCGAGGAACATTGCAATCAAAGTTGCCAGCGGAGAAAGCCCGATATGGCGTCCCATCACTTTCGGCTCGACGGTACGGCGAATAGCAAGTAGAAGGATCGCTAAAATTGCCAATTTTGTTCCTGACACGACATCACCCGCCAGGTACATATATAACGACCATGGAGCTAAAATGACGATAGATCCAATGATAGGGATGAAATCGATCGCCCAAATGATCAGTGACATGATTACCGCAACTTCAGGTGATATAAACAGCAAACCGATCAAGGTTACAATAAAAATGATGATACTTACCAGGAATTGCGCTTTTAAAAATCCGAATACCACATAAGACAAACGTGCATTCATGAACTTCACTTTTTCCGAAGTTTCTTCCGTCATATGCTCGTATGCGTTCTCTTTCAATCGTGGCATTTCCAGCATAAACAGGAAAAGCGCGATCAAATAAACTAAAAAACTGACTAGATATTCCGGGATTTTTGCAAACACTTTCGTAATGTTTTCGATCGTTAAATTATTCGTAATCGTTTCGCTCAGGTTCTTCACGTTACTTTGCATTCCTGCTGTTATCTCTGAAACAAATTCATCGGGAAGATCCTGGGCATATCGATCGATGCTTTCTTCCCAATCCTGCACGATCAGATTTACTTCTTTTACGTAAGTAGGAGCATTTTCCGTCAAGTGAGCCACTTGTGTAACGGTTTTTGTAATGATGAATGTTCCTAATATGCTGATCAGCAGCAAAAAAAGTAAAAAGGTTATGATAACGGAAAGTTTTCGTTTCATCCGAAATCGAAATTGCATCATACGAATGGCTGGGTTAAGAAACAGTGCTGTTACGAAAGCTGCGATCAAAGGAACGGAAACGGGCAGCAGAAAATAGGCCGCGATAACAAATAGTACAGTTATAATAATCAAAATCCATTGTCGTTTTGTAAGGTAGCGGAACAATTTAGTTATGTATCTCCTTTCCTAATAACACCTATACTTCAAAATATAGCAAAATAGAGGCATTTTGAACAGTCATGCAGGTTAGAATGTAATAAAAAACCGCAACCTATCAACTAGGATGCGGCAGCGGCAGAGGTTCAGACTACTTCTTGATGCTTTTTGATGTCTTCTGCAGCTTTTGCGACTAATTTATTGGCACGATCGATCAGGTCTTGCGAGAAACCTTCCTGCTCGCCATATTCCACTCCATGTGGATAATAATGACGTCCTAGAAGCGGAGGAAGCATTTTGAATACGCCTGTCCCTGAATCAACTTCCCCTTCGATCGCATACCCTTGGATACGTACATAATAAGTAATGTTCTTTTCAGGTGAGCCGATTTTGTAATCGTAAGTAACACGCTCATAGTCCCATTGACCTCCGCGGATGAATCCCGCTTTGTTCAATATATGATGGAGCGGCTTTTGTTTGATGACTAATCCTTCAATCCCTGTAGCTTCCAGTTTCATTTCAAACACCTCGCAAAAATTGTATGTAGTTAAGCTTATCATAGTATGAAATCAAGCATGATGCAATTTATTATACTATAAATCCTCACCTGTTGCATGCAAACTTTCTTCCTTTTTGGATAAACTACCTGTTGAATGGGCAGGATTATCTGTCTCTTTTAAGTATAAAGGAGGGTACACAATAATGAAAACAGTACGTGAGGTCATGACTGGAGAGGTTTCTGCTTGTACAACGGATGATCATTTATTCGATGCCGCTACTATGATGAAGGAAAGAAATGTTGGTGCGGTGCCGGTATGCGGAAGCAACCAGGAATTGCTCGGGATGGTGACAGACCGTGATTTGGTTATCCGTGGATACGCCAATAAAAAGCCTGGTTCTACGCCGCTCCAGGAGGTAATGAGTGACAAGCTCTATCATGTAGCTCCTGATGCAACTTTGCAGGAAGCTAGTAATGTGATGGCTGAACATCAGGTTCGTCGTCTTCCAGTCGTCGAACAAGGCAAGCTTATTGGAATCCTGTCACTGGGAGATCTATCTTTAGAAGATATGTCTGATGAAGCGGCAGGAAGAGCTCTGGGAGAAATATCTGAACGCCCGGAATTGCACTAGTCTAAGTAAAAACGGTTCTGCTATGGCAGGATCGTTTTTTCTTTTTTTATTCCACCTGTCGCTTAAAGCCCCTTAAGCTCGTATGACATAGTCATAAATAGTTGCGGCTTAGACTATACTGATGATAAAAATAGAGTAGCATCAACTAGAAACAGCACGAGATTAAATAAGGGAGAGAAGCCATGAACTTCATTCGCTTCATTGTACTGATTATGCTGGCTGCTGGTATCTACCTGGTAGTAACGGGGGATTTCGCTGACGAAACGTTGGAGGAAGGCCTGGAAAAAGGTAAGGATGCAGCCGAAAAACTAGCAGAAATATTTGAACAGGAAGAACCAGAGGAACCTTCCTCTGAAGATATGTCCAAAGAAGAAAGCTTATCTTTGGAAGGGGATATGTATAAATGGATCGGCAAGGATAAACAAGCACTCCTGGACACTTATGGTGAGCCACAGCGAAAAGATCCCAGTGCCTATGGCTACACGTGGTGGGTATATAATACGGATCCTGAAAAGTACCTTCAATTCGGGATAGAAGACGGGAAAATATCTACCTGGTTTTTAACTGGTGCTGACGCTGCCGCGGAACCGCTTACCATTGGGGATGATTATCAAACGGTAAAATCACAGCATGATTTTACGAAAGAGGTTACGTATAAAAAGGGTATTGAACAATATACATTCATCTTATCAGAGGACGACCTTGCATCGAGACCTTTGGTTCAATTGAGTGACAGCGTCTATGCCCAGTTGTATTTTGATACATTTACCGATCAGCTTTCCTCTATCAGGGTGATGAATTATGAAGTGCTGTTAAAACAACAGCCTTATCAGGTTTCTTATCGCGGAAAGCTGCCGAAGTCTGTAGTTATAGAAGAAGAGTGGGAAGCGATCGAGACGGCGAGAGAAAAACAGATATTTGATATCACCAACCGCTACAGAATCCGTTTCGGTAAAGAGCGGCTGGAATGGTATCAACCAGTTGCCGAGGTAGCCTTCAAACATAGTAAAGATATGCGTGAAAATAATTATTTTTCCCATTATACACCAGAAGGCATTGGCCTCCAGGAACGGCTGAAAGCAGATGGTGTCACCTATTCAAGTGCAGGTGAAAATATCGCGGCTCAATACCCGGATGCTGCTGCAGCCATGGAAGGTTGGCTCAATAGTGAAGGACACAGAGAGGCATTGCTGCATGATCGCTATTCCCACCTTGGTGTAGGGGTGTATAAGGATTATTACACGCAGAATTTCCTAGTCCCTCGATGATCCTTCGAGAATGCTGGA
Source organism: Thalassobacillus cyri (assembly GCF_900107755.1). GTDB lineage: Bacteria > Bacillota > Bacilli > Bacillales > Halobacillaceae > Thalassobacillus > Thalassobacillus cyri. The sequence continues at coordinate 4,062 of NZ_FNQR01000023.1, forward strand.
AAAATAAAAAATCGAGCGATGCCATTCACCGGAAAGCCGTGCAAACTGACCGGTCTCGAACTTCGCTTGCTCATGACTTGGGCAGGCGGGTTCTTTTTTTATTGCTTTTATCCTGCCTCTTTTACTGTCCACCCAAAGTTCAGTAACGGACAGGTAGAGATCCTGATAGTATTTTTCTTGATAGGCAGCTGTACGTACTATCGTTCCTTCCAGCACGGCTGCTTCATTGGTCTTTCCCATATCAATCCATTCATTATAATAGCTTTCACGCTCTTTTTTTGTACGACGGTAAAAATAAAAAATCAGGATAGGGATGACGATCGATGCGATAAACATCAGATTCCTCCTTGCTTTAGGAACAAATTCACAACCCTGGCATAGGCTATTACCGGGGAATACTTGAAGTAAAGGGGTGCAGCATATGGATAGAAACAAGCTTCATCCAAGTGTTGAACAGTTCCGTAACTTTGTCAATGACCATCCGAAATTGAAAAGCGAGTTGCGTAATGACAGAAAGAAGCTTCAGGAGTATTATGAAAAATGGCTTCTACTAGGAGAAGACGATCCGATTTTTGATGATTATCGAACTGCTGATGGTGAAGGTGAAACAAAGAATAAAAGTAGTGATAAAAAAGAATGGATGAACCAATTTGTCCAAATGGTCGATCAAGTCAACTGGGATAATATCAATGGCCATATTCATCACCTGAACGGTGCACTTGGAAACTTACAGACACTGGTGAAGCAATTCCAGGAAATGAAAAGCTCTTCTAAAGGCAATCATTCCAATAATTTTCCGTTTTTAAAGGACTGAGGTACCCATGCAACCTGAGAATTATCAATTTTTAAAAGCTAATGAAGAGCGGCTGGCTTTCATCCGGCTCAACCCGGAATGGTATCGGAAACTTGCCCGTGAACCCGGTCATCAAGTACAGTTCGATAAAGAAATGAAACATTTCTTTGGAAAAACGCCGATCCAACGTGTGGAAAAGGTCGGAAACCAGCTGCAGATGGTAAATATGCTGATTCAAATGGCCAAGGTGATGAAAGAAGAATAACCATCGTGCATTTCTTTATCTTTCCACATTTGTTATGATAAAGGTGGAGGTGAAACAAATGCTGGCCACGATAGAAATTGTCGATGTGTTGGATTCATCCGAACATATCGGGCAAATGATATTGCAATCGGATGTCATGGATGCGTATCAAACTGCTAAAAAGCAGTTGGAAGAAGATGACGAGGCACAACGCCTGATCCGTGATTTCCAAAAAATCAAAGATCAATACGAAGATGTGCAGCGGTTTGGTCGTTACCATCCTGACTATAATCGGATAATGAAAGAGGTTCGTACCGTTAAACGGGAAATGGACATGAATGAAAAGGTTGCCTCCTTCAAACTAAGAGAGCGGGATCTTCAAAAACTCCTTGATGAAGTGAGTCAACATGTGGCCTTCAGTGTTTCCGAGAATATCAAAGTACCTCGTGATGGCATGGCCCTGACGGACAGCGGCTGTGGCTGCGGTACTGGCGGCGGTTGTGGGTGCGCTTCCTGATTCACAAAGGATCGGTGAACCTTATACAATCATCACATAGATTGCCGCAACAGAACATTTTACGCTGAGGGACCAAAAAACGGACCCTATACACATAGAGCGCTTGACTTTTGCGAACGTAACTCATCGCAAGGGTCAGGCGTTTTCCTTTCATGGCAGATGCTGCTGCCCGTTTCAAAAGGTCTTCGACTTCGATACGGGACGTCTCTTCCACAGGCTTTATATATACAAATGGGAGACCGGTATAGGTCTTTACTATAAACTTCTCAATGATGTCTGCCTGTTCCATAAATGCGATGAATTTCTCCCATGCGCGTTCATGATCCGTCATACCGTCCCTCCTCTGGAAAGCCACTTTTATTCTATCCTATCTTTCTGTTCAGACATTTTCAATGGACAGCTGATATTTAGAACAATTGCCTGAAAATTATAATTCTGATACACTTGCTGTAAATGCCTATAAAAGCGAGGAAGCAAATATGAACGTGCAACGACAAGGTATGGTCATTTATTTTCAGCACATGAAAAATTTAAGACAAATAAAAAAGCATGGACATTTAATCTATGCATCCAAAAAAAGCAAGTATGCGATCCTTTATGTAGATAAGGAGCGTCATGAGGAAACGATGGAAAAACTCGAGCGTTTCCCATTCGTCTCGAAAGTCGTCCCTTCCTATAAACCAGAAGTCAAAACAGATTACGAAAATGCAAAACCGGATAAAGCAAAGCAATATGACTATAAAATGGGGATATAAAAAAGCCAGTCCAAAGACGGACTGGCTTTTTTTATTTTGGTCCTGTTAAAAATATCAGTATTGATTTTACAGTTAAGCTCCCTTTACATGAAGACTCAGCTTCGAGAGAAACTGTTTCCGTGATGGTGGTGAGTGTTTGGAGGTCCGGGAAATCACTCGCTTTCCATGGGCGTACGGTGAGCTTCCTCGGGCTAAAGCCCTGCGGGATCTTACCATGTACTATTTACCCATAGGACTTTGAATAATCAACATCTGCCTATATTTTAAAATTAGATTAACAACATGTCGCTTCTAAATGACCATTGGTGTTAAAGAGAGATCAGGCTTAGATAAAAAGACGAATGGAGCATTAGCTCATCGGTGGGATATAACGGTTCATTCGGAGAATACCGATCAGATGCTGGTAATATAAAGCTGTTTCATAAAATTCATCAGATGGTTTTACGGTCAGTGGAATGATCGATTTTTCCAGGCGTTCTGCCAGAGCTTCAAACATTTCATAACGCTGGGTTTTCTTTTCTTCCGGATCCGGTACCCCTTCCCGGCATATATAAATCGGCTGAAATTTATCGATACCGGATGGTTCCAGGACAAGTGCCAGGGAAACAACTGGCTGCGCCTTTTTAATTGTCGCAAATGTCATCACATGTTTGACCCGTTCCGCCATATGATCACCGATATCAATCAACTCGTATAAATCAGATGTTCCTTCTCCCAATTCAATGAATTTCTGGTTCATCTATTTGCCCCCTCACTTTATGTATTGTACTTTCGCATTAACTTTAGCATGGAATAGCAAAGATGTGAACGTAAAGAAAATACCTTCCTGGATAGAGGAGGGGGAAGGGATATAAAAATAGGGCTGTCCGGCTATTGCATGCAGACATCGCCATTCGGCATATATCCACAAACGCATAAGCGGACAGCCCGTCTTTTTGTTTCCGATTTGGAGAAACAAAAAGCAAAGGGAGAGGAGAAACCGGAGGAAGGCTTATGGGGATGTAAGCCTTCTCCGTCTTCTAAAGCAGTAAGCCATTGCCTCCTGCTTCATTGGTTATTATGAACCCTTCCTTTTAAATTTATACAACATTCTTCATGAATTATTTGTTTAAAAAGGAAGTTTCACGAAAAAGACAGTTTGTGGTAGGATAATGGAGAATGATTCGACTACTGATAGCCAACGAGCAAGCTATTTTTTTGAATCGACTTGATAGCTGTCTGTAATAGAGGAGGGGAATACATATGAGAGTGATTGCTGGTGAACATAAGGGAAGACAACTTCGCCCGGTCCCCAACCGGCTTACCCGGCCAACCACGGATAAAGTGAAGGAAGCGCTGTTCCAAATCATCGGTCCCTTTTTTGAAGGTGGCCAGGCGCTTGATTTGTTTGCTGGAAGTGGGGGGTTAGGAATCGAAGCGATCAGCCGTGGTATCGACCATTGTGTCTTTGTCGATAAGCACCCAAAAGCCATTCAGACGATCTATGACAACGTGAAAGCTCTGAAACTGGAAGAAAAGACAGAAGTGTTTCGTACTGATGCTTTCAGGGCGATGAAGGCAGCAGGGAAACGTGACTTGAGCTTTGATTTGATATTCCTTGATCCTCCATATAAAAAAGTTTCCTATGAGAAGCTGGTCGAGGATATCAACGACCATCAGCTGTTGAAAGAAAATGGAATGATCATTTGTGAGCATGATGCTGATGAACACTTGCCTGAACAGCTGGCAGGTATTCCACTTTTCAAACATGAAATCTATGGTGGTACGATTGCCATCAGTATATACCAGTAAGGAGGATATAGCATGACACGACTTGCCATTTGTCCAGGCAGTTTCGACCCGATTACATATGGACATCTCGATATCATTCAAAGAGGTGCCAAAGTTTTTGACCATGTCATCGTCGCCGTTTTCAATAATCAATCAAAAGCCCCACTATTCGATGTGGAAGAACGAAAGGCACTGATTGAAGAAGTCACAAAGGATATTGAAAACGTTTCCGTTGATTCTTGCGGAGGATTATTGATGGAATACGCCCAGAGCAAGAACGCCCAGGCGATTTTACGCGGACTTCGGGCAGTAAGTGATTTTGAATATGAGATGCAAATCACTTCTATGAATAGAAAATTGAATGAAGAAATAGAAACCTTCTTCATGATGACCAATAACCAGTATTCCTTTTTAAGTTCCAGTATTGTCAAAGAGGTGGCAAAATATCAAGCTTCTGTTTCTGATCTTGTACCCCCGCCTGTTGAAGCTGCCTTGAAGGAAAAATACTTAGGTTAATGGTACGTAATAAAACCTGCCGATCGCATCAAGGCAGGTTTTATATTATTTAAAGCTGTGGGATGCTTTCAGTTGTTTCCAAAGGATGAGACACCCTGTCATCAGGCTTGCAATCGTTATCAACGGACCATAGTAGGATAACTGCTCTAAAAAATTCATCGCCCAATTCTGAGCTCCTATCTTTGATAGAACCGGCACTGCCCCTGACGACCCTTCTGATTGTGATAAGTATAAGGGATGAAAAAGCAAGATACATAATACGCTTGCAAATACCCCGTGCATCAGGCGGCCGATAAAATAGGGAAGGAAACGTACATCCGTTTCGGCAAGTATGCTTGCTACTTGAGCCTGAACGGAAAAACCATTGAACCCCAGGATGAAGCTGACTGCAATAGCTGCATAGAGCATTTCTGTTCCCGATTGCGAAATCATCTGAGACCCCATGGTAATTTCCATCAGTCCTGAAAAGATGGGGATGCTTAACACTTCTGGCAATTGAAGCAGCATCAATAGAAGACTGAAGCTGGCGGCAATGACTTCGGTGATGCCAGTGACGAACAATAGTTTGTTCAAAACAGAAAATATGATGATGAAACCACCAATCATCAACAACGTTTGCAAAGAAGATAAAACAGCATCACCGAACAATTTTCCGAAAGGGCGCTCGTCCTTAATACGAGTTTTATGAAGTTCGCGGAAGGCGCGTTTCAGGGAAAAGCCTTCTGAACTTTTTTTGGTGGTGCCAGTGTCTTTTCGACAGTAAAAGCGCATCACAAGACCGACCATCGTATTACCAGCATAGTGGCTTGCTGCAAGCAGAATGCCAAGCGAAGGATCATTGAAAAAGCCGACTGCGATAGCTCCAAAAATAAATAAAGGGTTGGAAGCGTTCGTGAAGGAAACAAGCCGCTCAGCTTCGATACGGGATAATTGCTTTTCCTGACGAAGCCTTGCTGTTATCTTGGCACCTGATGGATAGCCGCTCGCCATCCCCATCGCCCATACGAAGCTCCCTGAACCAGGCACATTAAACAAAGGGCGCATGATCGGTTCGAACAAAACACCGATGAACGTAACCACCCCGAAACCGATCATCAATTCAGAAATGATGAAAAAGGGCAGTAGGGAAGGAAAAACGATTTCCCACCACATGTTCAACCCCCGGATACTGGCGGATAAAGCTTGGTCTGGGTATTTGATTAATAATATCGCGAAAACAATGGTGAATAGGGCGAGGATGAATGATTTTACTTGTGATTTCATGTCCGCCTCCTTAAGAGAAAAAGCATTCAGATTCCTGTACTTCTATTTTTATACGTAGTAGAATGTTTACAATTAAGACAAGCATACGTTCGTCTTTTAAAGATATGCACATAGTGCCTTCAGATATGCCATAAAATAGATGTAAATACCATCAGGGAGAGATCATAAGTGAAGCGTCCAACAATCGGTCTGGCTTTAGGTTCAGGTGGAGCACGAGGCTTTGCGCATCTGGGTGTGTTGAAAGCCTTGCATGACCACAACATTCCTGTCGATTTGATAGCAGGCAGCAGTATGGGGGCGCTGGTAGGCTCTTTTTATGCAGCAGGACAGAAAATCGATGATTTATATAAGCTTGCAGCTACTTTCAAAAGAAAGTATTATCTGGATTTTACCGTTCCAAAAATGGGATTTATCCAGGGGAAAAGAATCAAAGAATATATCCGTTTGTTCACCTACCATAAGAAAATCGAAGAATTTGTAATCCCAATGGGTGTGGTGGCTACTGACCTTTATGCAGGTACGAAACGGGTGTTCATGACTGGAAACGCCAGCGATGCGGTACGTGCGAGTATCAGCATACCGGGAATTTTCGTGCCTGAAAAAATAGACGATCGCTTGTACATAGATGGCGGTGTCATTGATCGGGTTCCTGCCTCGGTAGCTAAAGAAATGGGTGCTGATATGGTAATTGCTGTAGACTGCGCTCAATTCAGCGGTGATGCTGATATTAATTCTATTTATGATGTCATCACGCAAAGTATTGATATCATGCAGGATGAGTTGGTCACCCACTTGGGAGTATCGGCAGACATCATGATTCAGCCGGATGTATCCCGTTTCAGCACCAGAGCATTCACGGACATTGAAGAAATCATCAAAGAAGGGGAGAAAGCTGCAAAGGCCCAAATCAGTAACATCACGGGTCTTTTGGCCAATTGGAAGGAGTCTTAGCATGAGATTAAGCAGGCGTTATATTATCACTGCAGTCATAACTATTTTATTAGCTTTATTTTTAGGCGGCTACCGGTTGCCTTTTTATATTTATAAGCCCGGAGGAGCAGAAGAGCTCAATCCTGTGGTGCAGGTAGAAGGAGCTTATGATAGTAAAGGGGAAATGCACCTTGTAACGGTAAGAGGAGGGCAGGCGACACCGATCCAGTATCTGTTAGCAAAAGTCAGGCCGTTCCATCAAATATATCCACTGGAAGATATTCGTCCCGAAGGAATTTCAGAAAGTGAATATTATCATGCTCAGCTGCAAATGATGGAAACATCGCAGGAAGCTGCACAGGTTGTAGCCTATGAAGCGGCGGGTAAGGACATAGAAATCCAGTATCAAGGTGTTTACGTGATGAACTTGCTGGACGGGATGCCCGCGGAAGACGAATTGAAACCAGGTGACCGCATCACCAGAGTTGATGATAAGAAAGTCACACAATCCAGTGATTTAGTAGATTATGTAGATAAAATGGGAGAGGGAGAATCGGTAAAGCTGACCATCGAACGGGATGGAGAGGAAATGGTCAAGGAAATTGAACTTGCTCCTTTTCCGGATCAAAAAGATAAAGTTGGGGTCGGCATTACGCTTGTTACAGACCGCAGTGTCGATGTTAATCCAAAGGTGAAGTTCAAAAGTGGAGAAATCGGAGGACCAAGCGCCGGTTTAATGTTCTCCCTGGAAATCTATGATCAACTAACGGAAGAAGACATTACCAGAGGTTATAAAGTAGCTGGAACAGGTGAAATATCCTATGAAGGCGAAGTAGGAAGAATTGGGGGAATCGATAAGAAGGTGGTAGCAGCTGACAACGCTGGTGCAGATATTTTCTTCGCCCCGAATGATGAAGGAAAAAAAGGGTCCAACTACGAAGTTGCCCAGAAAACAGCACAAAAGATAGAAACAGACATGGACATCGTTCCAGTCGATACTTTCCAGGATGCACTGGACTATCTGAACCAATTAGAACCAGGCGAATGAAATATAAAGGAGCTGAGCAACATTTGTGTTGCTCAGCTCCTTTTTGATTGGCTATGAATCAAGTGGCGCTTACGCTTGTGGTCTATTATTTGCATGGATACGAATCGGTGGCTGGAGTTCCTGCTTTATCATTTCAGCTTTCAGGGGTGTTGGCAGCACACTATAGTAAGCATTAGCCGCTCGTTCATCCACCTCTAGAAGCGGTTCATCCAGCTGCTGGATTTGATTGATGAATGGAACATCCGCATGCTTTCGTACTTTTTTTAGATATTCCTGACCAGTAGCATTCATTCCAAGTATTCTTACATAAGGTATTTTTTCTAATGATAGAAGCGGTTGAGCTTCTTCTACTGTGGTGTTACATAAAATATGGGTAAACATACGCTGCAACCGCGTCCACGTATACCGTTTTGTTTTCATACCTTCCATTAATTCCTGAAACGAATTTGCTTGTTTAGCTACTCGTTTCAAACGGTTTTCCAGCCCTTCTTCGACAGTATGGATCTTTCGTAAATCATGCTTGCTCATTGTCAAAATACGATAGTGTAAAAATGGGAAGTAATAATCCCAATGGTGCCACATACCGGTTTTGCGCCTATAATCAAGCAGCATATGTTGGGTACTTTCAGGCAGCGTCCAGGCGGCTTCTTCAGTCATCTCCCCGTGCCTCAAAAGCTCCTTCCGAATGCTAGTTGCGCTTGCGATATTCCCGGTAATATTCTCGTCATGGTAATCGTTATTGATCCGCTGGATTGTCGTTGCCTTAACTTCAGGAGCATAGTTCATCAATTGTTTGACATAACTAAAACCGAGGATATTATTCGGTTTCGATAAGTCCACTTCCCCTTCGGTAAGGCCTATCGATCGATAAGCAGACCTTGCTGCTTCCGGGAATGAATTCCCTGCGGATAAACCTTCGTGAAGGTAAGCATCAAATGTTTCCTGGTATTCGTGGTAGACATCAGCTGCTTCTGTAAAGCTTTCGATATTTCCATGTTCACTTCCGAAGCATAAAGCGTCAATACCAAGTTCTCTTAATGTCAGTATTGCCCCTTTACTGAATAGGTCGCTGTGCTCGATGGCAAACATGGCAGGCAGCTCGACTACTAAATCAATCCCCGATTCAAGTGCTGCCCGGGCTCTGGACCATTTGTCGGTGATGGCAGGTTCGCCTCGTTGCAGAAAGGGTCCGCTCATGACTGCAATCATACAATCAGCATCCGTTTCTTGTTTTGATTGTTCTAAATGATGGAGGTGACCATAATGAAATGGGTTATATTCGACTACCAGTCCGCATGCTTTCATTAACACCGTTCCTTTCTTAAAAATTGGTTCTGTTAAAAGCTGTTGTTGGGTTTCCATCAGAGGCTTATTAAATTATAGGGCCGTATAATGAAACACTCGATTCCGAGATGTTTTGGGTCCGTTCTCGAGTCAGGAGTAAGGGCGGCTGGGAAACGGTTCGCTTTCCTGTGGGGGAGCTGGCAAGCCTCCTCGGTCGTTTCACGACCTGCGGGGTCTCACCTAGCACCTTCTCCCACGGGGGTCTCGCCGTTTCCCAGCCACCCTATCCGTTTTTTGGAACGGACCACTGCTTATAGATGAAGGTTTCATCTAGGTCCACTGAAGACTTTTTTAAACTGCTCCAAGTACAGTTGAATGCCTAAATATTGATGTTTCCGTTTCTCTCATAAATGCCATGAGGGCCGGGAAATTGCGAGACTCCTATAGGATTAAAGTACATGGTGAGATCCCGCAGGGCTTTAGCCCGAGGAAGCTCACCGTACTCCTATGGAAAGCGAGTGATTTCCCGGGCCTCCTAACGCTCTCAATCATAACGGAAACAATATATCTCGAAGCTGATACTTCATGTAAAGGGAGATTAACTGTGAAATCAATACTGAGATATAACAGAGACAATGGAATAGTAATAAACTTGTTGTATATTCATTATGTACGATAAGGCTATTGTAGCAAAAATAACCAGGCGATGTAGGGTATCATTCGCAAATACGCTAGGTAATATGTTATTTTAGTAAAAACATATGATCTAGTGGAAAAAGTACAGGGAGCGTCCAGTCCAATCGTCGCTGCCCAGGCGCTTCCGCTTTTCGTGTGTGTAAAGAAAATATGTTGACAAAAGGTAAAAATATATTTACAATTACTCTTGTTGCCATGAGGTGATATTTATGAAATTTCCGCTACAAAAGCTCAAGCAAGCTGGCGATGAGCCGTTTGTATTTGAAGATGATGTAGATATTAGTGAACTAGAAGAAATGAAGAATGATATTCGCCGCATTGAGCCGGTTCATGTAAAAGGGCAGGCGACTATGCATGGAGAAGAAATCACTTTCCAATTCACTATCGATGGGAAGATGATACTTCCTTGTGCCCGCACACTGGTCGATGTAGAATATCCATTTCACGTTGATGCTATTGAAGTCTTTTCCGTTTCCCCTTTTTATGAGGAAGAGGATGAGTCAGAAATTCATCCAGTGGATGGAGAAGTTCTTGACTTGACGCCTTATATAAAGGAAAATGTACTCTTGGAGGTTCCTTTTCGCGTGTTTTCTGAAAAACAGGAAGCATATGATCAGGCACCACAAGAAGGTCAAGGCTGGCAACTGGTCACCGAGGAAGCACAGGAGAAAAAAGTGGATCCTCGAATGGCTAAACTGCAATCATTACTCAATGATAATCAAAACGAAGACTGAGAAAATCCCAATAGAGATTTTCGATCGATTGAAGGAGGTGTAGAACATGGCAGTACCAAAGCGAAAAACTTCTAAAAAAGTGAAGAACCAACGTCGTACGCACAAAAAACTTCACGTACCTGGCATGGTGGAATGCTCCAACTGCGGAGAGTACACGAAGCCTCACCATGTTTGCAAATCTTGTGGACATTATGATGGAAAGCAAGTAGTCGAACAATAAGCAAGCAGAAAGGGTGTCTGATATTATTCAGGCATCCTTTTTTATACTTTAAGGAACCTTGCTAAAGGATGAAAGTATAAGAAATTACGAAGGCTTTCGTCAAAAGTACTTGGCGACAAGCCAGTTTTTTCTAATAGTCCTGGTTATATAATGAACCGTCAATGACATTTTACAGGAGGGATAACAATGACGTACGAAACGATTACATATGAAGTATTTCCTGCCGGATATGCCAGAATTACCTTGAACCGTCCGGAGAAAATGAATGCGGTATCAAAACAGATGACCTCTGAGCTCTCTCAGGCGCTGGCTGAGGCGAAAAAGGCAGATGGAATAAAATGCCTGGTCATTACAGGGAATGGTGACCGTGCATTTTGTAGCGGAGGGGATTTGAAAGATTTGCACGGAGATTTGGATGCGAGCGAGGCCTTTCAAACTTTATACCCTATGAAAGAAGTCGTCTATCAACTAGCTTCCTTTCCCTTACCTACTATCGCTTTGCTGAATGGACAGGCACGTGGGGGAGGATGCGAAATAGCGACCGCGTGTGATATCCGCTATGCTGTCAAGGACGCCTCTTATGGATTTGTCCAGGGTAAATTGGGAATCACTCCGGGATGGGGCGGCGGGGTTTTACTATATGAAAAAATCCGACCGGAATATGCCTTTCAATGGCTCATAGAAGCAGAAATGTATGACAGTGATCGTGTGGCGGCCATCGGCTGGGCGCACCGTCTGATTGAAAGGGAAGAACTTGCGAATGTGGAGGAGCTGCTTGCAAAATTTCTTGAAAAGTCAGTAAAGCAAATGCGAGTCTGGAAAAAACAATATGATAAAAAACTCTCCATGTTATCTATGTCTCCAGTTATGGATGAAGAAGTACGTACGTGCTCCCGACTATGGGAATCGGAAGAACATAAGGAAGCGGTCAAGCGGTTTATGACCCGCCGCTCCTAGAAGATAACTTCTAATTTATTAACTTATTCTATTAAACCTCTGTCTTGCATACATATAAAGCAAACGATAGAGGAGGGATGGAATGGACGTCAATCGACAGGATGCTTGGAAAGAAGATGAAGATTTGCTTCTGGCTGAAACGGTTCTTCGCTGCATCCGGCAGGGAAGAACGCAGTTGGAGGCCTTCAGAGAAGTAGCCGATAAACTTTCCCGGACTCCAGCGGCCTGTGGTTTCCGTTGGAATGCGAATGTTCGCAAACACTACCAGCAAGCGATTGAAACGGCTAAGAATGAAAGAAAAAGAAAGCAGCATGTACCAGCATCCAATACGGATGCTCCCATTAATATGTCATTGGACGATGCAATTTCTCTATTGACCCAGATGAAAGAGAAGCAGAATACGGAAGATGATCTTCCGCTCATGGAAGACCGGCTCAGATCTTTATCAGAAGAAAATCAGGCGTTGAAGGCCGCTGTTACCCGTTATCAATCTGCCTGGAAGGAAGTAGAGAAGTTGATGGCATGGGTACAGAAAGATCACAACTTAACGGTATAATGATAATTTTATTGCTGAAAAATAATAGAAGCCACGCTATTGGATTACATAGCGCGGCTTATTTTATACTTCAAGTAATTTTAACTTTGTTAAAGATTACAGTATAAGAAAATACGAAGGCATTCGCCATAAGTACTTGACGACAAGCCATGTTTTCTAATACTTATTCGTTGTTCTCACCTGTATCTTTTTCGTTGACCCCTGCAGGCATCCAGATCAACGGATTTTCCCCAAGGTCCCTCTCCATATCATAATGAGCTTTCTGGAAGCCCGTTTTCTCCCAAAATCCATGAGATTTAATACGAGGATTGGTTTTAATTGGTAAATTATAGCTTTTTGCAAAGTCTACTAATGCTTTACCATAACCTTTCCCACGGTAATCCGGCAGCACTTCAAGTTTCCATAGCTCTAAATAATCCTGGGATGGGTCAAAATATTGATCGTATTTCGCATCAACACGATACAAACTCATCCGGGCGATTAAAGCGTTTCCATAATATACCCCAAAAAAAGGAGACTCGCTGTCATTCTCCACAATATTGCTCTGCAGGTCCTCCAGCATAGAAAGCTCCTGATTGCCATATTCTTTGAACCGCTTGAATTCTTCAAGGGTTTTATAATTTACTAATAACCGTTCCACTTGTATTGTTTCTAACATGATGAATTCCCCTTTCTTTTCTCTATACCTTTATTATAATATAAAAATTTTCAGAATGAAATCTACAATTGACTGAACGCTCAATTTTTGGGAAAAATTAGTGCTGTGTTTTTTATACTTTAAGAAAGTTTACCTTTGTTAAAGCGTTAAAGTATCAGAAAAACTTATGCTTTCGCTATAAGGACTTGGCGATAAGTCAAGTTTTTCTAAATAGTTTGCTACAATAAATAATAATCATAACAGGGATTAGAGGTGCGGGCGTGGAAATAGGTATCATTGGTGGTGGAGCTGTTGGTTTATTAATGGCTCACTACTTAGGAAAAAGAAACAAGGTAACATTGTATGTAAGACGGAGTGAGCAAATGGAGCTGGTAAATGAGCTTGGGGTCGGTTTAGGTGGAACCAGTGATACGGTAAAGGTAGAAGCGCGGTTGATCGAAGATCTTAGTCACCATGATCTTACCTTTGTATGTGTCAAACAGAATCATTTGAAAGGGCTGATGCCTGTATTAGAGGAAATCGGTGATGAAGAGACGTTGGTCTTTCTGCAAAATGGCATGGGGCATCTGGAAAGAATAAGAAAACTTTCCTCAGCTGTAATGGTAGGGGTCACCGAGCATGGAGCGTTGAAGACTGCTGACTACTCCGTGCGTCATACTGGAAAAGGTGTAATCAGACTCGCTTCTATGGAAAAGTCCAGCAATGTCGATAGACTAATGGAGCAGTTGAATCAAGATCATTTCCCGTTTATAGCAGAGCGGGACTACTACCATATGCTAGCTAAGAAGCTTGTCGTCAATGCGGTCATCAATCCATTGACTGCTTTATTTGAAGTACGTAATGGCCAATTACTGGAGAATCCATTCATCCATGATCTTGCGCTGGGGCTTTGCCGAGAAGCATGCCAGGTACTGAAACTCGACTTTGCAGCGGAATGGGAAAATACCGAAAGGGTAGCACGAGCCACAGCTGCAAACTATTCTTCGATGTATAAAGATATCTCCGCATGCCGTCCTTCGGAAATTGAAGCAATCACAGGCTATCTATTAGCCGAAACGGACACACTTCCAATCCATTCCTTTATCTACCAGGCAATCAAAGCGAAAGAATTCGAGAGAAGAAAGGAGGGACACCATGGGTGATGTATTAATTTATATCTATGCTGCTGCGCTTACGATGCCGATTCCTATTTTATTTGTGTTCTATTTTATCTACCGGAAAATATACCGGCATAAATGGAAGGCGATTCATAAAACGACCAACCTGGCTACATTACTGTTTATTCTATCCGTCGACCTGTTAGCAAGAGTCCTGTTTGATCAATCCTTTTTCGGCTACATTCTATTGCTGCTGCTGCTGATATTGGCAGGGACGGTCATAATCCAGCACCGGCTTCATGAAGAAGTTGCCTTTAAGCGCGCGTGGAAAGGGTTCTGGAGATTCAACTCCTTATTGTTCGGTTTCCTGTATATCGGTCTAAGTATATATGGATTGACTGGCAAACTGCTTACCTTATAATCATAATATGTGAATTACGCTCTCCTTTTTTGTACAATACATAAGTATACATAAATAGAATGAAAAGGAGACCTACGCATATGCGCATCGATCCAATTGATATAAAAACGAATAACGCTCTCGTCCATGATTATCGTCAATCTATGGAGCGCGTACAGGATAAGTTCCACTATCATCCTTTTCACTCGTCTGTCTTTACAAAGCGGAAAGAAGATTTGAAGGAGCAGTCCTTTCAACGGGATGAGCTGGTACGTGTATTGCATGAAATTAATGGGGAGTGGGATGCTCCGAGGAGTACTGTAGAGAATATCGACCGGTTAACAGACCCTGAAAGTACGGTCATCATCGGAGGTCAACAGGCAGGGCTGCTTACCGGTCCCCTTTATTCTGTCCATAAATTGATTTCTATCATTTATCTTGCCAGAAAAACAGAAAAAGAGTGTGGAACGCCGGTTATCCCTGTATTTTGGATAGCGGGGGAAGACCATGATTTTGATGAAATCAACCATTTGTTTTTACCAGAAGCAAACCGGATGAAAAAATATCAGGTAGGTCAAGTACCCATTCAAAAAGCTTCGGTAAGTGAATTGCAAATGGAACAAGAAACTGTGGAAGAATGGCTTGCAGACTTGTTTAGCGAATTAGAAGAAACAGGCTTTACCAAAGATCTGCAACAAGAAATCAAACAAGAACTGAAACAGTCTGAAAGCTATGTGGACTTCTTTGCGCGCTTGATCTATAAGTTGTTTCGTCAGGAAGGGGTGGTCCTGGTTGACTCCCATCATCCGAAGTTTAGAAAGCTTGAATCTTCCCATTTTAAAGCGATGATCCATAACCAATCGCAAATAACACAAGGGGTGTATGCGGCCTGGCAGCAAAACATGCAGCAAGGCTATCCTGTTTCACTGGACTGCGATTTATCGGATGCCCACCTGTTCTTACACCAGGACGGGGAAAGGGTTCTATTAGTTAAAGGAGAAGATGGCCGCTATTTCGGCAAGCAAGAGGAAGTGGTCTTGACGGAAGAAGAGCTGCTTGAAATTGCTGACCAGGAGCCCGAACATTTAAGTAATAACGTAGTGACACGGCCGCTGATGCAGGAGATGATGTTTCCTACGCTTGCATTCATTGGTGGACCGGGTGAAATAAGTTACTGGTCGGTATTGAAGCCTGCTTTTGAAGCATTGGGGCTGAAAATGCCTCCGGTTATACCGCGCCTTTCTTTCACTTTTATTGATCGTAAAGCAGCTAAATATATGGATAACTTTCATCTGAAGGTGAAACAAGTGATTGAACAGGGGGTTGCGCATGAAAAGACAGCATGGCTGACCTCACAAAGTTACCCGCCTTTAGAAGTGATCACAGACCAGGTGAAAAGGGAAATCGAACGGATCCATCACCCCTTAAGGGAAAAAGCAGCCGACATCCGTGATGACATTGGACAGCTGGCAGAAAAGAATCTTGCCTATCTGTTCAAAGATATCGAGTTTCTGGAGCAGCGTATGTCCAAAGCGATAGAAGAAAAACATGCCTACGAGCTGCGCAAGTTTGACTATCTCGGCTTATTATTACACCCTGGAGGAGGTCTTCAGGAACGAATGTGGGGAATACTCCCTTGGATCAACCAGTTTGGATGGGATGTGTTTGAAGAAATTCTCGGCCATGAAATGAGATTTGAAGAACCCCATTATGGGATTTACATGTAATTTCCCCCACCATCCACCACCCAGCTGTCAAAAAACGTGTAAAAGCTTGATTTAATAACAATTCATCGTCGAAAAACAAAGAAGGAATCCTGCTCATTTGAGCAGGATTTTTTTTATTGTGGGGCGAAAGTGTATGTTAATGTGGAGGAAAGTGGGGGAATGTGGTACACTGGATTTATTCAGAAAGTGGGGAAGACTCTATGTTCATGGGCGAATTCCAGCACAACATTGATACGAAGGGAAGAATCATCGTTCCTGCCAAGTTCCGTGAGGGCCTGGGGGATACTTTCGTGCTGACCAGAGGACTGGATCAATGCTTGTTTGCTTACCCAATGACCGAATGGAGAATTCTTGAAGAAAAACTGAAAAAACTCCCACTGACTAAAAAAGACGCCCGCGCCTTCACACGTTTTTTCTTCTCAGGTGCAGTAGAATGCGAAGTGGACAAGCAGGGAAGAGTAAATATCGCACAGCCTTTGAGGAATTTCGCAAATCTTGAGAAAGAATGTGTTGTCATCGGTGTCTCTAACCGGATTGAGTTCTGGGCGAAGGACAAATGGGAAACCTATTTTGAGGAATCCGAAGAATCCTTTGCGGAGATTGCTGAAAATATGATGGATTTTGATATTTAATTGGAAAAAGAAGCGGGTGATTGGATGTTTGATCATTTTAGTGTATTAAAAAAAGAAGCTGTCGAAGGATTGCAGGTACAGCCAGATGGTACATACGTCGATTGTACACTTGGCGGAGGCGGACACTCGGAAGCCATTTGTGAGCAGTTAAGCGCGAATGGGAGATTGATTGCCTTCGATCAGGATGAAATGGCCCTTAAGGCAGCTAAAGAGAGGCTTGAACCTCATCAAAACAAAATTATTTTTGTCCATGCGAATTTCAGTGAATTGGAACTGCAATTAGAAAAGTTAGGCATCGAACACGTGGATGGCATCCTGTTCGACCTTGGAGTTTCCAGCCCCCAACTCGATGTGAAAGAGCGTGGGTTCAGTTATCAAAACGATGCTCCGCTTGATATGCGGATGAACCAGCAGGATTCCTTTGCAGCCTATCAAGTCATCAATGAATGGCCTTATGAAAAGCTGGTGAAAATTTTCTTTAAATATGGAGAAGAAAAGTTCTCGAAACAAATCGCACGAAAAATAGAAGCAAGACGGGAAGAAAAGCCGATTGAAACAACATTTGAACTCGTCGATATCATTAAAGACGCCATACCAGCCCCAGCGCGAAGGAAAGGTGGACATCCGGCTAAACGCGTGTTTCAGGCGATCCGGATAGCGGTCAATGATGAGCTTGGAGTGTTCAGTAATGCATTGGATCAGGCGGCCCGTTCCGTTGCAATCAACGGTCGGATAGCAGTCATAACTTTTCATTCGTTAGAAGACAGGATATGCAAACAGGCATTTAAAAAGTGGAGCAGCAATCCACCGATACCTAAAAATATTCCGGTCATACCTGAAGAAAAGAAGCCGCCTTTTAAGCTTGTGACTAGAAAACCCATCGTTCCAAATGAATCGGAATTAGAGAATAATCGCAGATCACGATCTGCCAAATTAAGAATCGTAGAGAAAGTGAAAGACTGGACGGAAGAATTCAAAATGGATGAAAGGTGGAATAAATGATGAATGCAGAACAAATAAAACACCTACAACACCAGGAGCAGGAACAAACACAAAAACAGGTAAAGGTTAAAGTTCAGAAGAAGAGATGGATTTCCAGAGGAGAGAAATTCCTTTACACGGTGGCAAGTGGAATTGTACTTACAGCTTCTGTTTTTATGGTACAATTTTCTTCGACCACTGATGCCTTGAACAGGGATGTGCAAAAACTGGAACAGCAAGTGAAAGTCCAGAAAACTACCAATGAAAACCTTCAATACGAAGTGAAAGAATTGAGTAACCCGGACCGCATCCTTAAAATTGCTAAGGAAAATGGGCTTAAAATCCAGAACGCTAAAGTGAAACAAGCATCAACCATCGGAAATTAACAAAAGATTGTGGTGAGCATCTTATGATGAAGAGCAAGAATACCCAGCGGATGGCTAAAGTGTGGATGTTGTTTTTTTCGCTGCTTTTCATGTTATTGGCAGGAAGGTTTTTATACATTCAGACAACAGGGGAAGTTCAGGGAATCGATTTAAATGAGTGGGCGGATAAGAAACGGTCAAGCTCTTACCAACTCGATGCGACCCGTGGCCGGATCTTGGACCAGAACGGCATGACGCTGGCTTATGACCGCCCTACTTATAGGCTGTATGCCATTGTGGATGAAGCATATTCAACGAACCTGGAGGAGCCAAAGCATGTAACCGACCCGGAAAAGACGGCGGAAATGCTGGCTCCTTTATTAGATATGAAAGCAAGTGAAATTGAAACCCGGATAGAATCAGGAATTGAAAACAACAGGTTCCAGGTGGAGTTCGGATCGGCCGGGAAGGATTTATCCCAACAAAAAATGAAAGATATCAAACAGTTGGAACTTGCTGGTATCAATTTCATTGAAGAGTCGAAGCGGTATTACCCGAATGGCACGTTCGCATCCCACATTATCGGCTTTTCGCGTCCCCAAGGCGGGGAAAGTAAGGGAGTGACAGGTGTTGAAAAACAAATGCAGAAATATTTGCAGGGGAGTCCTGGGAGAATCTCTTACCAGCGCGATAAATATGGTGTGAAGCTGCTTGATCCAAAAGAAGTGATCAAAAAGCCGGATGATGGGGACGATGTCATGCTGACGATCGACCAGAAAATCCAGACATTTTTAGAAGACGCCATGGGTCAGGTCGAAAAGCAATACAAACCGAAACGGATCATGGGCGCTGTCATGGATCCTGATACCGGGGAAATACTCGCGCTTGGGAACCGTCCAAGCTACAACCCGAACCAAATCGGTGAGGTGGAGAACTGGTACAACGATATTGTATCCTATCCATTTGAACCCGGTTCGACGATGAAGATTTTCACGTGGGCCTCGGCAATGGAAGAAGGGGTCTATAATGGATCAGAAGAATTCAAATCCGGAAACTATCAGTTTGATGAAGGGAGCCGTCCTATATACGACCACCGCCGTGAAGGGTGGGGAAATATCTCATATGATCAGGGAATGCGTTATTCCTCCAATGTTGCTGCTGCCAAACTGGCTAAAGAAAAAATTGGATTGGAAAAATTCCGTCATTATCTGGACAAGTTCGGTTTTGGACAAAAAACGGGTATTGATTTACCAGGAGAAGAAACAGGAAGAATCTTATATGACTGGCCTGTTGAAAAACTGACCACTGCCTTTGGACAAGGCACTACTACTACCCCGATCCAGTTATTGACTGCTGCCAGCGCAGTTGCCAATGACGGCAAAATGATGAAACCGTATGTGCTTTCAAAAGTTTTAGATAGTGAATCAGGTGAGGTAAAAAGCAAAAATGAACCAGAAACGATCAGCGAGCCGATTTCTCCGGAAACAGCAAAACAAATGCGTGAATTACTGGGGACTGTTGTTTCGAATGAAGAAGCTACTGGTAATGTTTATCAGTTGAATGATTATAGTCTGGCTGGAAAAACCGGTACAGCCCAGATTCCTGATTCAGAAACAGGAAGATACATGTCAGGAAAAAATAATTATATTTTTTCATTCTTGGGTATGGCACCTGAGGATGACCCTGAACTATTGATTTATGTTGCAGTTCAGCAGCCTGAACTGGAAGTGACCGAGTATGGACCGGAACCGGTTGCGCATATCGTCAAAACAGTGACAGAGAACAGTCTTCACTATCTGGATATCCGACCGGACCAGGAATCCAAAGAAACGGTGGATCCAAAAGAACTTCCAGAAGTGCAAGGGGACTCCGTCAAGAAGGCGAAAGAGAAGCTTGGAAGTGAGTTCAATAGAATAACGGTGATTGGATCGGAAGATGGAAAAGTCGAAAAGGTATACCCGGAAGAGGGGACACCGATTCTTCCTAATCAACGGATTTTCCTTGTGACGAACAATCCGACCATGCCTGATATAACTGGCTGGTCAGCAAGGGATGTCTTTCATTTTGCAGACATGTTTAATTTGAAAGTAGAAACTATGGGAAATGGATTTGCGTTTAAACAGAGTGCACAACCTGGTGCGAAAATACAAGACGGGGGGTATTTAGTGGTAGAATTCCAGCCGCCCGGAATGGAAGAGGGAGAAAAAGAGGAAACAGAAGCGGATTCTGAAGAAGAAGCTGACCCTTCCTCGTGAACGAGCAGTGTTCTAATCGTTTTTTGACTGTCATATAGTGATACAAGCTAAGTCTATGCGCGAAAGGAGCCAAATCGATGAAGCGCGTATCACTCGTAACAGTCAGAAAACGGTTGATCACTGTTTTTATTTTGGCAGCAGTTATATTTTTAATCATTATAACCAGGCTTGGTTATGTCCAATTTGTGCTGGGAGATTTTCTTGTTTCCGATGCGGAAGAATCATGGAGCAGAGACATTACCTTTGAACCAGAGCGAGGAAAAATCCTGGACACGGAAGGGGAGGTATTGGTTGGTAATGTATCCGCCCCTACCGTGATGGTCGTGCCAAGGCAGATAAAAGAACCGAAAAAAGCAGCTCAGGAGTTGGCAAGGATTTTGGACATGCCATTGGAAAAAGCTTACCAGCATGTCACGAAAAATATTTCAATTGAAAGAATCCATCCAGAAGGACGAAAAATCTCAGAGGAACAAGCAAAAGCAATACAAGGGTTACGGATGGAAGGAATTTATGTCGCACAGGATTCGAAGCGCTACTATCCAAACGGAGAGTTTCTTTCTCATGTGCTTGGCTTCACAGGCATCGATAATCAAGGTTTAATGGGGCTTGAAGCTTATTATGATGAACAATTAAGCGGGAATCCAGGCTACTTATCTTTTTATTCGGATGCGAAGGGAAAACGTATGCCAAACAAAGCGGATGTTTACGAAGCGCCTAAAGATGGAATGGACTTACAACTAACCATCGACCAACGCGTCCAGACGATAATGGAACGTGAACTGGATATCGCTGTCTCCAAATATGAGCCGGACGGCGCCGTGGCAATTGCAGTCGATCCGAAAACCGGCCGTGTGCTTGGAATGTCATCCAGACCTAATTTTCACCCGGAAAATTACCAGGATGTAGACCCTGCCGTGTACAATCGAAATTTACCGGTATGGAGTACATATGAGCCTGGTTCCACATTTAAGATAATCACACTGGCAGCTGCACTGGAAGAAAACCTCGTCGATCTGCATGAAGATCGCTATCACGATTCTGGTTCGATCAATGTGGATGGAGCAAAGATAAGGTGTTGGAAAAAAGGAGGGCATGGCGATCAAACTTATTTGGAAGTCGTCCAAAACTCCTGCAACCCCGGTTTTGTGACCTTGGGACAAAAGCTTGGCAAAGAAAAATTATTCAACTACATCGATAATTTCGGGTTTGGTGAAAAAACAGGAATAGATTTGCAAGGAGAAGGGAAAGGAATATTGTTTAAACCGGAAAATGTCGGTCCGGTCGAACTTGCGACAACAGCCTTTGGCCAAGGGGTCTCCGTCACCCCTATCCAGCAAGTGATGGCAGTGGCTGCTGCTGTAAACGGTGGATACTTATATGAACCTTATATCCAGGAAGCCTGGAGGGATCCGGTGACAGGGGACATTGTTAAAAAAAATGAACCCAAAATGAAAGAAAGAATTATTTCTGAAGAAACATCTAACGAAGTCAGTAAAGCACTCGAGAGCGTCGTCGCTAAAGGATCTGGAAGAGGAGCCTATGTCGAAGGATACCGTGTCGGTGGTAAGACAGGTACCGCTCAGAAGGTAGGCAAAGACGGGAAATATATGAGTAACAATCATATCGTTTCGTTTATTGGATTTGCCCCTGCTGATGATCCCCAACTTGTCGTTTATTTAGCAGTGGATAATCCTAAGAACACCATCCAATTCGGTGGTGTAGTAGCTGCTCCCCTTGTTGGCAACATCATGGAAGACAGCCTGCGGGCGCTTGGTGTAGAGCAAAGAGATGGCGGTCTGGAGAAAGAGTACAAATGGCCGGATCAGCCGATGGTGGAAATGCCTGATTTAGTCGGGCTGGAGAAGGATGAACTCGAAACTTATCTTATCGATCTCAATGTAGAAGTAAGTGGAGAAGGAGATAAGGTTATTGAACAAGCGCCCGAGCCTGGCGTAAAGTTAGAAATGGGCTCGTCTGTACGTGTATACTTAGGAAAGTGATTTTTACCTTTTAAGAAAATTTACCTTTATAAAACGATGGAAGTATAGGAAAAAGCAAGTCTTTCACCATAAGGACTTGGCGACAAGTCAACTTTTCCTAATTAATTTTTTTTCTGTCATCGTGAGATGAAGAAACTTTTGCTATAATAGATGAGAATGTGTTTACAGTTAGGATGATAGAAGATGAAGCTACCAGAATTATTGAGACATATACCATATTTTCAAACAAATAAACCATTGAAGGATATCGAAGTTAACGGGGTGGAGATGGACTCCCGGAATGTAAAGGAAGGGGACCTGTTCATCTGTCTCCCCGGGGAACATTTCGATGGCCATGACTTTGCTCAGCAGGCGGTGCAGCAGGGAGCAGCTGCGCTTATCTGCGAACGTCCGCTGGAGGTTTCTATCCCGTATATTGTTGTACCGGACACGAACAGGGCCATGGGCAGCATAGCCAACACGTTTTATCACTACCCTACCACTTCCATGCAATTGATTGGGATTACCGGTACGAATGGTAAAACGTCCATCAGTTATCTGCTTGATGAAATCTTTCAAATGAACAGACATCAAACCGGCTTGATCGGCACGATCCAAATGAAAATAAACGAGTCGGTGTATCCTGTGAAGAATACGACACCAGACTCTTTGTTTTTGCAAAAAAGTTTCCATGAGATGAAGGAAAGGAACGTAGACACTGCGGTTATGGAGGTGTCTTCTCATGCTTTGGATAAAGGCCGTGTGCATGGTTGTGATTTTGATGTAGCTGTTTTTACAAACCTGAGTCAGGACCATTTGGATTATCACGGGAATATGGATGAGTACCTCCATGCTAAATCGCTGTTGTTCGCTCAATTGGGCAATACCTTTAACCCGGAGAAACCGAAGTTTGCCGTCATCAATGAGGACGATCCTGCAGCTGACGTCATGAAACGAAGTACTGCCCAGCCGGTTCTTAGTTATGGCATACAAAAAGAAGCAGCAATCATGGCTGATAATCTTCAATTACATGAAAAGGGCACGACCTTTACATTGACCACTCCCGAAGGCGAGGTCACCATCAACAGTAGCCTGATGGGGAAATTTAATGTTTACAATATGCTGGCGGCGGCGGGGGCAGCTATCGCATCCGGGGTGAAACTGGATGTGATTAAGCAAGCGTTGGAAGCCACTAAGGGTGTACGCGGACGATTTGAGCCTGTGGAGGAAGGGCAGCCTTTCGGTGTCGTCATTGATTATGCCCACACACCCGACTCCCTTCATAATGTCTTGCAGACGATGCAGGAGTTCTGTCGGGGCAAAGTCAGGGTAGTGGTTGGCTGCGGCGGAGACCGTGACCGTACGAAGCGCCCGTTAATGGCTGATGTAGCGATGGAGTTCGGTGACCATGCCATATTCACTTCGGATAACCCAAGAACAGAGCCTCCAGAACAGATCCTCGATGATATGGTTGAGCATCTGGAAGCGGGAGGATATGAAAGAATCGTGGACCGTAAGGAAGCGATTCGATTTGCCGTGGAAAAAGCACAGCCTGGGGATATGATTTTAATCGCCGGTAAAGGACATGAGACCTATCAGGACATTAACGGCAAACGATACGAATTTGATGATCGTGAAGTAGCACGTGAACTTTTAAAGCAGCTAAAGGAGAGTAAATGATGTTATTTGCTGTAAACGAATTGAATGATTTATTCCCGGAGTCCAAAGGGGCAGTAAATGATCGTATTCCATTGCGTCACGTGATGACGGATTCGAGAAAAGATCTGAAGCAGAGCATTTTCGTTCCAATCGTCGGCGAAAACTTCGATGCCCACGAGTTCCTCAAACAAGCGATTGAAAATGGTGCTGTCGCATCGATATGGCAAAAAAACAGGGAAGTGCCTCGGTATGTACCGACGGATTTCCCGTTATTTTTTGTCGACGATACATTGGCTGCTTTGCAGGCGATGGCGGTACTCTATTTAGAAAAAGTCAATCCGATTGTTATTGGTGTGACCGGCTCAAATGGAAAAACGACTACGAAAGATTTAACGGCAGCAGTCATAGGCACAAAATACCGCACCCATAAGACAGCTGGGAATTTCAATAATCACATTGGTTTGCCATTGACTATTTTTGCTATGCCAGAACAGACAGAAGTGGCTGTCCTGGAAATGGGCATGAGCCAGGCTGGGGAAATCGAAGTGTTGAGCCATTTAGCAAAGCCGGATTATGCGATCATAACGAATATCGGCGAATCTCATATTGAATATTTAGGAAGCCGAGAGGGGATTGCTAAGGCGAAGCTGGAAATAAAAGCAGGGCTTAAGAATGAAGGGGCCTTGATTTTTGACGGCGACGAACCTTTACTTGCAGAAGAATTAAAGAATGCGAATAATTGGGGGTGCGGGGTGGAGCCACAGAACCGTTCCCGTATCGAAAACCTTGAATTGACGGATCAAAACAGCCGTTTTTCTATTGCTGGCATCAACTATGAATTACCGCTTGCCGGGAAGCATAATGTTAAAAATGCAAGCTTTGTCATTACCCTTGCTCGTCTTTTGGATATTTCACCAGTACAGATTCAAGAAGGATTGAACGAAATAGAAGTTACAGGCATGCGGTTCGAAAGACTGAAAGGCAAGCATGGGTCCCTGATCATTAATGATGCGTACAACGCTTCTCCCACCTCGATGAAAGCTGTCATCGAAGTCATCAAGGAAATGAAAGAAAAGACCCACAAAGTGCTTGTTCTTGGTGATATTTACGAGCTTGGCAAACACGCGAAACAAATGCACCGGTCTGTGGCAGAAGTGATTGATGACACGATCGCGGCTGTATTTACGTATGGAGAAGATGCTAATCAGATCAGTGTAGCCGCTAAAGAAAAAAATCCTACTATAAAAACAGACCATTTCACCGATAAGCGGAAACTGCAGCAAATGGTCGAAAAAGAACTGGGTGAGGAAACAGTCATTCTGGTGAAAGCATCCCGAGGTGTGGAACTGGAAACGATCATCGATCCCTTGATAGAAAAGTAACGGACGGGAACTGTCGTAAAGGAGGAACAACAAATGAACGATTATGTACTATTAATCACCATAGCAGTCGCATTTTTAATCACCGTCCTGATCTCACCGGTATTCATCCCTTTTCTTCGCAGATTGAAATTTGGTCAGAGTATTCGGGAAGAAGGACCAGAAAGCCATCAAAAAAAATCCGGAACACCTACCATGGGAGGATTGATGGTATTATTCTCTGTCAGTATCACAACCTTGATCATGGCAGCAAAATTCAATCCCAACCCGATGAGTTTTGAAGTCTTTTTACTTTTATTCGTATTGATCGGGTATGGATTGATTGGCTTTTTAGATGACTTTATCAAAGTCGTCATGAAACGGAACCTTGGCTTGACATCCAAGCAGAAACTACTGGCACAATTCGTCATTGCTGTGGTCGTTTACATGATTCTAAGGCAGCATAACTTTCCGACTTACATAGGTGTTCCGGCTACTGATATTCAGTTGGACCTAGGACTGCTTTACCCGGTATTGATCCTCGTCATGCTGGTAGGTGCGTCAAATGCTGTCAACCTGACAGATGGTCTCGACGGGCTGCTCGCAGGAACGGCGGCTTTAGCTTTCGGTGCTTTTGCCATTCTTGCATGGACGGGGAATCCGCAATTTGAAATCACGATTTTTTCATTGGCTATTGTCGGTGCTTTGCTAGGATTTTTGGTATTTAATGCACATCCTGCTAAAGTATTCATGGGAGACACCGGTTCACTGGCATTGGGTGGAGCGATCGCTATCGTAGCTATTCTTACAAAACTGGAAATATTACTTGTCATTATCGGTGGCGTGTTTGTTATCGAAACCTTATCTGTCATCATTCAAGTCATATCTTTTAAAACTACAGGCAAGCGGGTATTCCGTATGAGTCCGCTTCATCACCATTATGAGTTGAAAGGCTGGTCGGAATGGCGTGTTGTGACGTCTTTTTGGCTTCTCGGCCTTGTGTTCGCAATGCTAGGAATCTATATTGAGGTGTGGTTAGGTTGAAACGACTAGAAGACTTTACGTATCATCATGCACTAATTTTAGGACTCGCTAAAAGTGGAACAGCTGCTGCTAAGCTGTTATTGGATAGCGGTATTTCTGTCCGTATCAATGATTATAAAGCTAACCCGGAGGATCCGGTCGTCCAGGACCTAAAAGAGGCTGGAGCCGAAATCATTCTTGGCGGCCATCCTGTTTCAGCCCTGGATGGAATCGATGTCATGATCAAAAATCCTGGCATTCCATATGACAACAGCCTGGTAGCTGAAGCGGAGGTCCGCGGCCTGCCGATCATCACGGAAGTAGAACTTGCCGGTATCCTTCATAAAGGACCGATGATTGGGATTACGGGTTCCAATGGAAAAACCACTACAACTACCCTGACCCATGAAATATTATTGAAAAGCGGCAAGCAGTCAAGCATCGCTGGTAATATCGGAGAAGTGTCTTGTGAAGTAGCCAGGCGGACGAATGACCAAGACACGTTGGTTATTGAGTTGTCGTCTTTCCAATTAATGGGCATTGAGCGTTTCCGTCCTACTGTTGCCGTATTATTGAATATTTATGAAGCCCACCTGGATTATCATAAAACATTAGAGAACTATCGGCAGGCGAAAGCGCAAATTTTCAAAAACCAGTCCGAGGAAGATTTTCTTGTCTTTAATATCGATGATCCGACGATTGCTAAGTTTATAGGCGAAGCAAATGCACAGCTCGTCCCTTTTTCTACCATGCAGAAACTTGATAAGGGCGCGTATGCAGATGAAGAATATATCTATTACAATGGCGAGCCAATCATCAAACGGGACGAGGTTGTGCTGGTAGGGGAACATAATATGGAAAATATTTTGGCAGCAGTAGCTGCTGCTAAACTGAATGGTGCCACCAATGAAGGAATAATAAACGTGTTGACAAGCTTTAAAGGTGTTCCGCACCGTTTAGAGTTTGTAGACAATATTGAAGACAGACTGTTCTATAACGATTCGAAAGCTACGAATATTCTCGCTACCTCGAAAGCGTTAAGCTCTTTCAAACAGCCTGTGATTCTTTTGGCAGGCGGCCTTGACCGTGGAAATGATTTTGATGAATTGGTTCCTTTTTTAGATCATGTCAAAGCGATGGTCGTGTTTGGCGAAACAGCCGGTAAAATGCAGCAGGCTGGTGAACAGGCTGGTATAACTGCAATTAAAAAAGTCGATAATGTGGAACAAGCAGCACAGGCAGCATATGAACTATCTGAAAATAAGGACGTCATCCTCTTGTCTCCAGCTTGCGCAAGCTGGGATCAGTACCGTACTTTTGAAGAAAGAGGGAATATGTATGTCCAAGCTGTGCATAAGCTGAAGTAGGGGCTTGTTCCGCAGTAAAAGCCCCATTTTCCAATTTTAGTTGGAGGAGGGGTTTTTTCATTGCATAAGACTAGCAATCCCAAAACAATGCCGGATATCCTATTGATGGTTGGAATCCTGTCTTTGCTGACGATAGGAGTCATCATGGTATACAGTTCATCCAGTATATGGGCGAGCTATAAATTCAACGATTCATTTTTCTTTGCGAAACGTCAGATTTTATTCGCAGGTGTCGGGGTCCTGGCGATGTTTTTTATTGCAAGGATACCGTATTTATTCTGGAGGACCCATGCAAAAAAGCTCTTAATCATCTGTTTTGTTTTTTTAATAGCGGTACTGATACCCGGAGTCGGTATGGTCAGAGGAGGAGCGCAAAGCTGGATTGGTGTCGGAGCCTTCAGTATCCAGCCGTCTGAATTCATGAAACTCGGTTTGATTATATTTTTGGCTAAGTTCTTATCAGAACGGCAAAAATATATTACCTCTTTTCAGCAAGGTTTTTTGCCTGCCTTGAGTCTGGTAATGGTGGCATTTGCACTGATTATGCTACAGCCGGATTTAGGAACCGGGGTCGTACTGGTAGGCACTTGCATGCTGATGATTTTCGTGGCAGGCGCCAGGTGGGCACATTTCATCGGGTTAGGCTTGCTTGGTCTGGCTGGTTTTGTCGCTTTGATTGCGTCTGCTCCTTACCGGATCAAGCGAATAACCGCTTTTCTGAATCCCTGGGAAGATCCACTGGGCAGTGGCTTTCAAATCATTCAATCTTTATATGCGATTGGTCCTGGCGGTTTAATGGGGCTTGGGCTTGGCCAAAGCCTGCAGAAATTCTTTTACCTTCCTGAACCTCAGACAGATTTCATATTTGCTATTTTAGCGGAAGAATTAGGGTTCCTCGGAGGTGCATTTGTCCTGCTGTTATTTCTGCTTATTCTGTGGAGAGGAATAAGGGTAGCCCTTTATGCCCCCGATTTATATGGAAGCCTGCTTGCGCTCGGCATCATCGGCATGATATCAATCCAGGTGATGATCAATATCAGTGTTGTGACAGGTCTCATCCCCGTCACGGGTATCACGCTTCCGTTTTTAAGCTATGGCGGTTCGTCCTTGACCTTAACGCTATGTTCTGTAGGTATCCTGCTAAGCGTCAGCAGATACTCGAAACTTTAATCTTACTCTTAAAACAATCGATTTAATCTAGAAAAATGTAGGTTTGCAATTATTTCTTTAAGTATTGGTGATCCGTAGAAATAGTTAATAGCCTTTGGCTGATCCGTTATTGAGGTGAGGAGTAGGTGGTTGTGGAAATAGCTCGCTTTCCGTGGACGTACGGTGAGCTTCCTCAGGCTATCGCCTTGCGGGATCTCACCAGGCACTTTAATCCCACTGGAGTCTCACCATTTCCCCAACCATTTTTCCATAAAGGAGACACGGGGGCGAATATACTTCCAGACGAAAACTTATGATTTTCTAAATAATAGTTGTTGGAAATCTATTTTCATGATGTGAAATCCACTCACTTAAGTTTCGTTAATGCTATTTAGGCTGGAAGGGCAGGGAAAACAGGGAGACTCCTGCGGGATCACAGCCCGAGGAGGCTTGGCGTCTCGCCCGCGGAAAGCTTACTGTTTTCCCTGCCCGCCCTCACTATTTATGGCAAACGAGTGGTATACTTTTCCCGTTGAAGTGGATTTTAATTTTATAAATCAAGAAATTTTCGTAGCAGGTAAAGAAATTTGTTAATGACAGTCAAATTCACAGGACATAAGCCGTACTATGTGAACAGGTATAGTTTCGGCTTTTTTACGTATGGAGAGTCTTAATTACCACTAAATATGGTGAATCTTTAAAAAATATTAAGTTTTTAACACTAGGAGTCACAAAACTTGTTCTAACATGATAAAATGGAGGGGCAGATAAATGTTTAAATAAACTTTCAAGCGGGTACATTCAAACGGGTTTGGGGTCAAATCAGGTAAACCAGTAGTTTACGATGCATCAACCGATAACTTCTTAGCTCGAATGACCCGATGCTTTTCTTGAAGGGTTGAAACCAGATGGGTTTGAGAAACAACGGAAGATAGTTGAAAGGTAATGTATGATAGGAACATAAGCTCAAAAAAATTTTCCTACATAATAGCTGTCTTTCATTATATTGAACGATGTTAAGGGGAAATCACCATTATGGAGAAAAAGAATATTGTTTCCATTGAAGATCGCATTCCGAAGTTGAAGCAGGCTCGGAAGAAAAAAGCGAACAGACGCTTGATCTTTTACCTAACCATTTTGTTTTTACTGATTGCGATAGTGATCTACTTGCAGTCCCCCCTTAGCCATGTGAAGAATATCAAGGTCAGTGGAAATGTCCATGTTACAGATGAAGAGATCAAGGAAATGAGCCACGTCTCGGGAGACGAGAACTTTTGGCAAGTGGATAAACACCAAATCCAAACTAGTGTAATGGCCCATCCAGAAGTAAACGAAGCAAGTGTGTCGCGAAACTTTCCGAATACCATCCAAATCAAGGTGGAGGAATATGACCGGGTCGGGTATGTAAAGCTCGATGGCAGCTATTATCCTATCCTGGAAAATGGGACTCGCCTGGAATCCTATGAGCTTCATGTTACAAACGGTGATGCACCACTTTTGATTGGCTTCGATAAAGCTACCTATTTGGAAGAAATGTCCAAAGAACTGAGGGAACTCCCAGCCAGTATAGCTAGATTGATTTCCGAAATTCACTGGACGCCGACCGATGATAATCCATTTCAAATCAAACTTTATATGAATGATGGATATGAAGTACAGGGGACAATCCGGAATTTTTCTAAAAAGATGAGAGCATACCCTTCAATTGTGACTCAGTTAGGTCCGGAAGATAAAGGG
The DNA here is from genome assembly GCF_900107755.1 of Thalassobacillus cyri. Lineage (GTDB taxonomy): Bacteria > Bacillota > Bacilli > Bacillales > Halobacillaceae > Thalassobacillus > Thalassobacillus cyri. The sequence continues at coordinate 34,732 of NZ_FNQR01000023.1, forward strand.
ATCATCCATATTGATGTGGGTGCTTATTTTGAAGCTTATTCAACATCTGAACAAGAATCATCAGAAGATGAAGACGCTCAAGCAGAACCAGAGGAGAATGAAAATGAAACTCAAGGGTAAGCATGTCATTCTCGCTTTCGTTCTCTTGGCAACGGGATTTTTAGTATCTTATAGTTATACACAGGCCGATACAGAGTCCCAAATGGTTAAACTGACCGAGCGCACGTGGGAGAAGGAATATTTTTACCGGAAACAGCTCCTCGATTTAGAGGAAAAGAACAGAGAGCTTCGGGAGGAATTACAAGGCAAAACAGAAAAGATTCAGCAATTTGAAAACAATTTGGCATCTAGCGAACGACAGATCGCAGATTTTGTAGAACGGAAGAAAAAACTTCAACTGCTTACCGGAGAGCTGCCAGTAGAAGGACCAGGAATGACGGTAACACTAAGGGATGCGGAATATATCCCCGATGAAGCACATGCGAATAATTATATTGTGCATGAGCCTCATATCCATAAAGTGGTCAATGAGCTAAAGAGTGCTGGAGCTAAAGCGATAGCTATCAACGGGCAGCGATATCTCAGCAACAGTTATTTTGCTTGTACGGGCCCAGTAATTACAGTTGATGGAACACAGCATCCCGCACCTTTTGTCATTTCTGCAATCGGCGACCCGGAAGTGCTGTTTTCCAGTTTCTCTCTGAAAAATGGGGTAGTCGATCAGCTGGTCGCTGACAATATTGAAGTAGAGCTGGAAAAGTCGGAGGCTATCCAAATGGATGCAAGGCTTTCCAGTGAAGGGTGAATGCTGTGAGTAAGCGTAGTAAATGGCTCATGTCAATCATTTTCGCAATTATTGGCTTCATGGTCGCCATTCAATTTCAAACGGCTTCTTCAGAACCTGAACTTCGCGATACACGCGATCAATGGGAAGTACGGCAAGAACTGCAGGAACAGCAAAAGCTGCAGCAGGAATTGCTGGAGCAGATAACCAGTGCGGATCGTATATTGGAAGAGTATGACGAAGTTTCTGATGAAGAAAAGCTGGAAACATTGAAAGGTTCGATAGAGCAATTAGAGCAGCAAGCCGGGTTGACCACAGTTGAAGGAAGTGGCATCACCATTAAACTCGCTCCGATTTTTCAAGAGTGGGAGGAAGATGCCCCTGCTTATCCGACGGTGAGTACCTCTTTGTTGACGCATCTGATCAATGAATTGAATACATTTGGAGCCGAAGGAATAGCGGTAGGGGAGGAGAGGGTGGTTAGTTTATCTCCAATCAGGAATGTAAACGGAGATACTTATGTGAATAACCGGCCGATGCAGCCTTTGCCAGTGGAAATAAAAGTCCTCACCAGTAATCCAAAAAAAATGCTTGATTATGTAAATGCCAGTCGCTCCAGGGATATGTTCGCGCTTGATGATATTTCCATGGATGTGCAGACAGAAAAAAATTTGAAACTGCCTGGATATGACGATAATCTTCAGCTAGGAATATTGGAGCATGATTCCAGTAAAGAAACAGGTGAAAACTAATGTGGCTGCCGATTGCATTTTTATTGGTCGGGATAATCCTGGGTCTGTTGACGGATATCCGTGTGCCGGATGCATATACTGATTACTTGACCATAGCAGTTCTGGCTGCTTTCGATACATTGCTAGGCGGTATTCGGGCCCAATTAGAAAAGAAATTCGATGACATTGTATTTTTGACTGGTTTCTTTTCCAACGTAGCATTAGCTGCCTTATTGGCCTTTTTGGGGGTACAGCTCGGTATCGATTTATATCTGGCAGCTGTATTCGCGTTTGGAGTTCGTTTATTCCAGAATATAGCGATTATCCGAAGACATTTAATCAGTAATCTGCGTACTTCGAACAAACTGAAAAAAAATACGGAAAAATAAGAGGATTATCACGTCTTTCTGTGGAAACAGAACATGAATTGATTCTATTTCCCAGTTATGTGAGTGAAAAGAACCACATAATATATCAATCTATTTACGAAAGGTGAAATGGATTGTATTTTCTTCTTATATTCGATAATATTTGAACTATTCATATGCCTTTAGTGCAGGAGGTGCATCGCTTTTGAATCAAAATGAAATTCTAGTAAGTTTAGATATCGGAACCACCCGTATCAAAGTGATCATCGGGGAAATCTTAAACGATTCCTTGAATATCATCGGTGTGGGTACCGCAAAATCAAATGGTATGAAAAAAGGAGCAATTGTAGATATCGACCAAACGGTCCAGTCCATCCGTTCGGCAGTCGAGCAGGCGGAGAGAATGGTTGATATGAAAATAGATCGTGTCGTTGTCGGGGTGAACGGGAATCATATTCAGCTTCAGCCATGTCATGGTGTGGTAGCTGTCTCCAGCGATGACAGGGAAATCGGAAATGAAGACATCAAGCGCGTTATCGACGCCGCACAAGTCATTTCCATACCTCCGGAACGTGAAATCATCGATGTCATTCCTAAACAGTTCATTGTAGATGGACAGGATGAAATCACCGATCCACGTGGGATGATCGGAGTACGACTGGAAATGGAAGGAACCATTATAACTTGTTCAAAAACTGTGCTACATAACTTGCTGAAGTGTGTGGAAAGAGCTGAACTTCAAGTGTTGGATATATGCCTTCAGCCACTTGCTGCAGGTACAGTGGCATTATCTGATGATGAAAAGAATCTTGGTGTTGCATTGATCGATATCGGAGGTGGCAGCACTACTGTTTCTGTCTTTGAAGATGGACACCTTAAAGGGACAAGCATGACCGCTTTAGGCGGTGATAATATTACGAAAGACTTATCGATCGGTTTGAGAACCTCTACGGAAGAAGCAGAGGAAATCAAACTGGAACATGGACATGCCTTTTTCGATGATGCCCGGGAAGAAGAACAATTTGAAGCAACAATTATCGGAAGTAATCGAAAACAAACATTCAATCAATTGCAATTATCTGATATGATTGAAGCTAGACTAGAAGAGATTTATGTTTTTGCAGCACAAGAAATCCACCGGATGGGAGTAAAAGATCTTCCTGGAGGTTTCGTACTGACAGGTGGCACAATGAGCATGCCTGGTGTGATGGAGTTGGCACAGGATATCTTCCATGCGAATATCCGATTGGCGATCCCGGATTATATCGGGGTTCGTGAACCTCAATTCACAAGTGGTGTCGGTATCTTGCAATTCGCTTATCGTAATGCGAAAATACAAGGAAAAGAGATTTTTCCATCTGTACAAGTAGCAGATCATCAACAACCGAGACCGAAAAAGCAGAAACGGAGTGCCGTAAAACAACAAGAACCACAAGAAAAGCCTGTTAAGGAAGAAAAAGAGAAAAAAGAATCAGGATTATCTAATCTACTGAAATACTTTTTCGACTAAACAACGTTTCCTTCATATCCGACGAATGGAAGCTAAAATAAGTCTCGTAATCTTTGAACTGGGAGGAACGAAAAATGTTAGATTTTGATACAAGCATGGACCAACTAGCAACAATAAAAGTTATTGGAGTCGGTGGCGGCGGAAGCAACGCTGTCAACCGAATGATTGAACATGGCGTGCAAGGTGTAGAATTCATCGCAGTCAACACGGACGCCCAAGCATTGAACCTTTCTAAAGCAGAAGTTAAAATGCAAATCGGTGGTAAGCTTACCCGCGGTCTTGGCGCAGGTGCCAACCCGGAAGTAGGTAAAAAGGCTGCGGAAGAAAGTAAGGAACAGCTGGAAGAAGCCTTGCAAGGAGCAGACATGGTGTTCGTTACAGCTGGTATGGGTGGAGGTACCGGTACTGGTGCAGCACCTGTCATTGCCAACGTGGCAAAAGAACTGGGAGCATTGACTGTCGGTGTTGTTACACGCCCATTCACATTCGAAGGTAAGAAGCGGTCTGTACAGGCGACAGGAGGTATCGATGGCCTGAAAAGCGCCGTGGATACATTGATTGTTATTCCAAATGACCGGTTATTGGAAATTGTTGATAAGAATACGCCGATGCTTGAAGCATTCCGTGAAGCGGATAATGTGCTTCGTCAAGGTGTACAAGGTATCTCTGACTTGATTGCAGTCCCAGGTCTGATCAATGTTGACTTTGCAGACGTTAAGACAATCATGATGGATAAAGGGTCTGCTTTGATGGGAATTGGAATTGCAACAGGTGAAAGCCGTGCTGTGGAAGCTGCTAAAAAAGCGATATCTTCCCCATTACTGGAAACTTCCATTGATGGTGCGCACGGTGTATTGATGAACATCACCGGCGGTTCTAATTTAAGCTTGTATGAAGTACAAGAGGCGGCTGACATTGTGACTTCGGCAGCCGATCAGGAAGTAAACGTTATTTTCGGCTCTGTCATCAATGAAAACCTGAAGGACGAAATTGTTGTAACAGTTATTGCGACTGGTTTTGATGAAGCTCAGTTGAGCCAGAACCAACCGAAACAGCAGCGCCCGGCTCTTGGACAAATGGGAGGCGGCGTCAACAACCAGCAGCAACAACCGGAACGCATGGAAAGAAGAAGAGAAGAGCCACGTCAACAAGACATGCCATCCCAGCAGCGTGGTAATCAAGAAGAAGACACATTGGATATTCCGACATTTTTAAGAAACCGCAACCGTAGAAGATAATAACGATGAACAAAGAGCCTCCTGCCATTCAGCAGGAGGCTCTTTGTTATGTAACCCGTAACCCGTTTAACCTTTGAGTTTCCAGTATTTTCTCCCAACTTAATCATAAAAGGCTTCTTGTCAATGACCAGGAAGCCTTTTTTACGTTTCGACATGCTTTAGCGCTCGACTTGAAAGGGATGCTTATCGAACAGCGACAAAATCGGCTAAAAAAAGTCTTCCTGTCCTGGCAGAAAGTGACAGACTTTTAGGAACAGCATGTCTTATACTTGGTATCACTATTTATTGAGAAAAGGAGAAAGAGGTGATGATCTATCTCGACGCCGTATGGCTGCTTAATTTTTTAGTAGATGGAATGATTCTGATTATAACGCAGGCAGTCACAAAATCTTATACAACGATGCGACGGATTATGTTCGCTGCTCTGATCGCCTCCCTTATTGTACCTCTGACGATATTTTTTTCAGATTCCTGGCTAGTATCTCCATTAGGTAAATTCGCTTATTCGATGATTATCATATTGGCGGCTTTCCCTTATAAGTCTATAGCCGTTTATTTACGTAACTTGACCAGTTTCTATTTTGTTACTTTTGCGATTGGAGGTGCCCTGTTTGCCAGTCATTTTTTCTTGAGAATGAACGTCCAGATGTCTGCGCCAGGGATGGTCACCTTCTCTACAGGTTATGGCGATCCAATCAGTTGGATGTTTGTGCTTATCGGGTTTCCTGTTGCCTGGTGGTTTACAAAACAACGCTTACAGAGGATTGCAATATTGAAATTGAAATACGAGGAAATCTATGACGTTATTTTAGAGTGGAACGGGAAAAGGGCTGCTTCCACCGGCTTAGTGGATAGCGGGAACCATTTGAGTGACCCGTTGACAAACAAGCTTGTTTTTCTGGGAGATGAAGAGGTATTCCGATCGTTTGTCACCGAGGAGGAATGGTCGGAGCTTAAAGAGGTAGAAGAAAGCTATGATATTAACCGGATCCCTGATTCATTACAGGAATCCGTACATTTCATTCCCTACAAGGGTGCCAGTGGAGAAAGAAAATTAATGCTGGCCCTACAATTAGACAAAATCGAATTAGTCAGTGATGAGAAGAAAAAAATCAGCATGCATGCTCCGCTGCTGGGTCTGCAGTTCGGCAGATTGACGGATGATGACAGCTATCATGTCCTGCTTCATCCGGAAATGATGCAAAAAGGAAAAGTAGCTTAAAAGGAAGGAGTTTTGATATGAACAAATGGAAATTGAAGTTACGGCTTTGGTATTATCGGATTTTATTGAAGCTTGGCTTGAAAACGAATGAAATTTATTACATAGGAGGAAGTGAAGCGCTTCCCCCTCCATTATCAAGAGAAGAAGAGGCAGAGCTGTTAAAGCGGCTGCCGAAAGGGGATAAAGCCGCCAGGGCGATGTTGATTGAACGTAATCTGCGGCTGGTCGTCTATATTGCTCGAAAATTCGAAAACACTGGTCTGAATATCGAGGATTTGATCAGCATCGGTACAATTGGATTGATCAAGGCCGTGAATACCTTTAATCCAGAAAAGAAAATCAAGCTTGCTACGTACGCCTCTCGCTGTATCGAAAATGAAATTCTCATGCATCTGCGGAAAAGCAATAAATTGAAATCAGAGGTTTCTTTCGACGAACCGTTGAATGTCGATTGGGATGGAAATGAACTACTGCTGTCTGATATTCTCGGTACAGAGGAAGATATCATTACCAAAGGTATCGAAGATAAGGTCGATAAGCGGTTATTGAAAAAAGCATTAGAACAGCTGAATGACAGGGAAAAGCAAATCATGGAACTCCGGTTCGGCCTGGTGGATAAAGAAGAAAAGACCCAAAAAGATGTCGCCGACATGCTCGGTATATCCCAGTCCTATATTTCAAGGCTTGAGAAAAAAATTATAAAAAGATTGAAACGGGAATTTAACAAGATGGTATAGCATTTTCTCGGTATTTTTGAAACGTACGTTCGCCGTTTTGTCTTAATTGGATATGCATATAATTCCCAACCCAGGGAGATACTGAATTTTGAATAGCTTCCTGGGAGGGTTTAATACCGTGACTAGACATAAAGTTGAAATTTGTGGTGTAGATACATCTAAGCTTCCAGTACTTAAAAATGACGAAATGCGTATTTTATTCAAAAGGATGCAAAATGGAGATCGATCTGCCAGGGAGGAACTAGTCAATGGCAACTTACGGCTGGTATTGAGTGTCATTCAGCGGTTCAATAACCGTGGCGAGTTCGTAGATGATCTTTTCCAGGTGGGTTGTATTGGTCTTATGAAATCCATCGATAATTTTGATTTAAGCCATAATGTAAAGTTTTCTACTTATGCTGTTCCGATGATTATTGGTGAAATACGCAGGTACCTTCGGGATAACAACCCGATCCGTGTATCACGTTCGTTACGTGATACCGCGTATAAAGCCTTGCAAATGCGAGAGAAGTTAATCAGTGAACGTTCAAAGGATCCGGCACCCGCTGAAATAGCCAAGGAAATGGGGGTCCCCCATGAAGATGTCGTTTTCGCTATGGATGCAATCCAGGATCCAGTGTCATTGTTCGAACCAATCTACAATGACGGAGGAGATCCGATATTCGTTATGGATCAACTAAAGGATGAAAAGCATAAAGACTCGGTATGGCTTGATGAATTATCACTTAGAGAAGGCATGAAGCGTTTGAATGAACGAGAAAAGATGATTTTAACGAAACGTTTCTTCCAAGGAAAAACGCAAATGGAAGTGGCGGATGAAATCGGAATTTCTCAAGCACAGGTTTCCAGGCTTGAAAAAGCAGCCATCAAAGAAATGAATGCAACCATGTTTGAATAAACCAAGCTATTCACAAAGTGCACCGGACCCCGGTGCGCTTTTTTATTTTGGCTCTATTAAAACGTTGTTGTTAATCTTTAACAAAGGACTTATTCAACTATTGGGCCGAAAAGTCGAAGACTTGATTTCGAGATATTGGAGGAGATTAGGGTCGTTGGGGAAGGATTCGCTTTCCGCGGGGAAGACGGCAAGCCTCCTCGAGCTAAAGCTCTGCGGGGTCTTGCCAGTCTATCCTTTCCCGCAGGAGTCTCACCCTTCCCTCACGCCCCTTACCACATAAGATTATCGAAATCGCTCTTAAATTTACTTACCCTAAATTGTTAGGAGAATACTATTACAATGCCAGATTGATCCGTTCTTATTGCTTCAAAAGTATGCCATTCGTAACAGAAGTTTCGAGATTCTTACAACCATATGGTGGCTGGAAAAACGGTGAGACTCCTCGGAAATGCTACGCATTTCCTTCGTGCGGTGTGTATTCAAGATGTTTATTCAAAGTCCTGTGGGATGAACATGATCGGTGAGATCCCGCAAGGCGAAGCCTGAGGAAGCTCACCACATGCCCACGGAAAGCGATCCGTTTTCCCAGCCTCCATCATTGCAACCTAAAGTCTCGAAACTGAGTCTTCAACTAAAGGGAGCTTTACTGTAAAATCAAATAAGGAGATTTCACAGCGCATTTTTATATTTTAGAACCATGTAATCCACCTTTCTTGCATAGAATAGATCAAGGAAGGTGATTAGATATGATGATTTCAGAATTACAAATGAAGGATATCATCGCCATGGAAACAGGTGAACGGCTCGGTCAGATTGCTGATTTGGATATAGATGTCGATAATGGCAAAGTGGTTGCCATCGTGATTACGCTGAAAGGAAAAATGATGGGCCTGTTTGGAAAAGATGAAGAAGCGGTGATACCGTGGGATCAGATCATCAACATCGGGACGGATGTTATTTTAGTGAAAAAACCCTTCGCACTCCCTCCTCAATCGACAAATAAGATAGAATAATGGGGCTAGAAGAAGAAATATGACTGGTTCTGTGGTAAAATATAGGGCAACTGAGGTGGTAACATGACAGAACCATTTAAACATAAATACGATTCTCTGTTAGCTATACAGGATTGGAAGCAATATCAGGCGCTTACGGCAGGCTTTTCAACCAGGTATGGTGGGGTCAGCGGGCCTCCGTTTATAAATTTCAACCAGGGCCTGCATGTAAATGATCGAGAAGAGGATGTCATCACAAATCGGGAACGACTTGCTGTGTCTGCTGGTATTCCCCTAAATAGATGGGTGATTGGAGAACAGGTCCACAGTACAGAGGTGGCTGTTGTTCATGAGGAAGATGCCGGTAAAGGGGCTTACCGACAAGACAATGCGGTCAAGGGGTGCGATGGGCTGATCACAAATACCCCAGGCGTGTTATTAGCTGCTTTTTTCGCTGATTGTGTGCCGTTATATTTTCACGCGCCTAAAGCAGGATGGATTGGTATCGCGCATGCCGGCTGGAAAGGTTCAGTTAATGGTATGGCTGCATCGATGGTAAAAGCCTTTCAAGCTCAAGGCATACCAGCGCAAGAAATAAGCGCTGTCATCGGTCCTTCTATCAGCATGAAACATTACGAAGTGGATCAACGTGTGGTCGACCACATAGAAGGTAAACATGTAAATAAAGTCACCGAACCCCTTCATGATGGAAAATTTCTGTTGGATTTGAGAGAATTGAATCGACTGATTTTATTAGATGCAGGAGTAAATGAAAAATACATCCGTGTTACCGAGCATTGTACATACGAACAAGAAGACGTATTTTTTTCCCATCGCCGTGATTACGGGAAAACAGGCCGGATGCTTGGATTCATAGGCTTTACAGATGGAAAAGGAGACGTGTAGCATGAGTGTGGAAGCAAATTGGCAGGAAATTCAAACAACGATAGAACAAGCATGTAGGAATTGTGGAAGAGATTTGGAAGAAGTTACAGTAGTAGCAGTTACAAAATACGTAACAGTTGAGCGGGCGAGAGAAGCCTTAGCTGCAGGTATCAACCATCTCGGGGAAAACAGAATGAAAGGTTTTTTGGAAAAGTACGAAACCATCGGTAATGATGCCATCTGGCATTTCATCGGGTCTTTACAGTCTCGTAAGGTTAAGGAAATCATCAATGATGTAGACTATATCCATTCCCTGGATAGAAAATCCTTGGCGAAGGAAATTGACAAACGTGCCGATAGCCCTGTTTCGTGTTTCCTGCAAGTGAATGTCAGCGGGGAAGAATCAAAGCATGGGATGGCACTGGATGAAGTAGAAGCGTTCGTTGAGTGGCTGGAAGCATACCCTAATGTCCAGGTTATCGGATTGATGACCATGGCTCCTCATGTAGAGGATGAAGAAACGCTTAGAGGCACTTTCCGTAAATTACGTGCCATGCGCGACCGGATCAGGGACAAGCAATATCCCCACGCCCCATGTCAGGAATTATCCATGGGAATGAGCAATGATTACAAGCTGGCGATCGAAGAAGGTGCTACTTTTATCCGGCTTGGCTCCAGCCTGGTAGGCTGATAACTATTAAAGAGGTGATCATGAAATGAGTATGAAAAATAAATTCAAATCATTTTTCACACTAGATGATGAATATGAATACATGGAGGAAGAAATGGAAGATACTAATAACAACCAGCCGGCTAATCAGCAGCAAAGTTTTCCTGAGCAGAAGACAAAAAACGTTGTCAGTTTAAAAAGCGCCCAATCCTCTTCCCGGATGATGTTGTGTGAGCCTCGCAATTATAACGAGGCACAGGATATTGCGGATCATCTCGTAAATCGTCGTGCGGTTGTGATCAATTTGCAGCGAGTGGATCACCAGCAGGCAAAACGGATTGTGGATTTTTTAAGCGGAACCGTTTATGCTATTGGAGGGGATATTCAAAAGCTTGGTATGCAGACTTTCCTGTGCACACCAGACAATGTAGAGATATCCGGTTCGATTTCAGAAATTCTTGAGCAGGAAGACGATCTAGACAAAAGGTGGTAAAGAAATGCAACAACTATTTGTTATATTGACCAATGCAATCCAAATCTACAGCTGGGCATTAATTATTTATATCTTCATGTCCTGGTTCCCAGGGGCTAGAGAATCGTCGATCGGGCAGTTTCTGGCTAAAATATGTGAACCATTTTTAGAGCCGTTCCGACGCATCATTCCCCCGCTTGGAATGATTGATATTTCCCCAATTGTAGCTATTTTAGTGTTGAACTTTGCAAATATGGGACTTCGTGAACTATACATCATGCTTATGTAATAGATATCATAATGAACGGGAAGTAAAGCTGCCACTGGCGGCTTTTCTTATGAGCTTTTATTCCTACATTGAGGTGCGGCCAAATCTTACCTCAAAAAACACCGGTGCAAAGCATTGACTCGCCGTTTGGCCCGTTTCAGCTATAAACTATATTTCGTTTTTACGAGTTCCATAGATACTAAGCCTGAATAAAGTTGGGTAATAATTTGATATAGTGTTGGAGTTGGAGGAAGAAATGGATATTTATCAGCATTTTCGAAAAGAAGAACAGCCATTCATCGATCAAGTACTCTCCTGGCAGGAGGAAGTTGGCCGCAGTTTCCAAAGTAAGCTGACTGACTTTCTGGATCCTAGAGAACAATTTATTTTTGAAAGCCTGCTTGGCAATCATCCCGACTTTACCTGGAAACTGTTCGGTGGGAGGGAAGATTCCGAACGGAAGCGAGGGCTTTTGGCACCATATTATGAACAAATTCAACCAGACCAATTCGACCTGACTCTTTTAGAGGCTTCTTATCCAGAGAAGTTTGTCACCTTGACTCATCCTGATGTACTCGGTGCATTCATGAGTTTGGGCATCAAACGTAAGAAGCTGGGTGATCTGATTGTCAGGAATGGAGTCGTTCAAATCATCGTTGCCAGTGAAATTGCAGATTATGTACGTATGAATCTTGATGGGATAAAAAAAGCCACCGTGCATTTTCAGGAGATATCTTTTGACCGTTTGCTGGAGGATTATGAACAGTGGGAAGAGTTAAATACAACCGTTTCATCATTGCGGCTGGATACCCTCATCAAAGAAATTTACCGCATCTCCCGCCAGAAAGCATCTTTATTCATTGAAAAAGGACAGGTGAAGGTGAACTTCCGAATCGTTGAAGACACCTCATTCAAGCTGCAATCAGGCGACATAATTTCCATCAGGGGGAAAGGCCGCAGCAAACTCACAGAGGTTCTGGGCACCACCAAAAAGGATAAGTACAAAGTGATCATCTCCCGATTAAAATAAACCGCTGTGCAAGCAGGAATCGACCAACTTTTGTCGAAATGGAATATAATTCGAAATAATGTCCGATACTTTTGAGGAGGTGGCTGGTGTGCCATTAACACCACTGGATATTCATAATAAAGAATTCACACGCGGTTTTCGAGGTTATGATGAGGACGAGGTCAATGAATTTCTTGAGCAGGTCATCAAAGATTATGAGATGGTGAACCGTGATAAAAAAGCGCTCAAAGAAAAAGTGGAACAGATGAATGAGCGTCTCGGTCATTTTAATAACATCGAAACAACGCTTAATAAATCCATTCTAGTGGCTCAGGAAACGGCAGAAGAAGTAAAAAGCAATGCCAGCAAAGAATCTAAGCTGATTATAAAAGAAGCAGAAAAGAACGCCGACCGAATCATCAATGAAGCCCTGCAGAAATCCCACCGGATTGCTATCGAGGTGGAAGAGTTGAAAAAACAGTCAAAAGTGTTCAGAACCCGGCTGCGTATGCTGGTGGAAGCCCAACTGGATATGATTGATACAGACGACTGGGATCACTTATTTGACACGGAATTAGATGATAAGACAAACGTGAAAAAAGAGATGGTGGAAAATAAATCTTGACGAAAAAAGTAATATTACATATAATTCATTAACATGATATAATTCCAGAAGAAAAGAATAGAAATAGTTGAACGATGACAGGGAGAGTACACAGGCTCGCATGCAGCATGAGCGATCCAGGGATGGTGAAAGCCTGGGGCAGCGCCTAGATGGAAAATCACCCTCGAGTTTTCCATTCGAAAAGCGATGAGTAGAAATGGACGCTTTATCCACGATACGGATCAACAGAGCGGAATCGGCATGTTGATGGCCGGTTCTACAAGGGTGGTACCGCGAGATCCTCTCGTCCCTTCCAGGGATAAGAGGGTCTTTTTTATATTATTTAGCAATACTTAGAAACTGAAGGAGGAAGCAACAGTGAATTATAAAGATACATTACGGATGCCTAAGACCGAGTTTCCAATGCGGGGAAACCTTCCGAACCGTGAACCGAAGATGCAGGAACGGTGGGAAGAAATGAACATTTATGCAAAAGTACAGGAACGGACCGAAGGACGTCCATTGTTCGTTCTTCATGACGGCCCTCCGTACGCTAATGGCGACTTGCATATGGGGCATGCGCTTAATAAATCCTTGAAGGATTTCATCGTCAGGTATAAATCCATGTCCGGGTACCATGCGCCATATGTCCCAGGCTGGGATACACACGGACTGCCGATTGAAACAGCATTGACAAAGAAAAAGAAAATTGATCGTAAAAAGATGTCCATAGCTGAATTCCGTCAAAAGTGTGCGGATTATGCGATGGGGCAGCTGGATAACCAGCGAAAAGAATTCAAACGCATGGGTGTCCGCGGGGATTGGGATAACCCTTATGTGACATTGAATAAAGATTATGAAGCTGAACAGATCAAAGTATTTGGAGAAATGGCTAAAAAAGGATATATCTACAAAGGATTGAAGCCTGTCTATTGGTCTCCATCATCCGAATCAGCGCTTGCAGAGGCTGAAATCGAGTATCAGGATAAAAGGTCCCCATCCATATATGTCTCTTTCCAAGTGAAAGATGGAAAGGATTTGTTTGACGGAGATGAAAAGTTCATTATCTGGACGACAACTCCTTGGACGATTCCTTCTAATCTGGCAATCGCTTTGAATCCGGCCTACAACTATGTAGTCGTGAAAGCTGGAGACAATAAATTCGTCATTGCTGAAGATCTGCTTGAAGATGTTGCAGAAAAGCTGGAATGGGAATCTCACGAAGTCGAGAAGAGCTTTAAAGGAAAAGAAGCAGAACATGTTACGACCAAGCATCCATTCTATGATCGTGAATCTCTAGTCATTCTTGGTGATCATGTTACTACAGATGGTGGTACCGGGTGTGTCCATACCGCACCTGGGCACGGGGAAGATGACTTCTGGGTCGGAAAGCAATATGGACTGGAGGTGCTTTGCCCGGTTGATAACAAAGGGGTATTTACCGCAGAAGCTCCTGGTTTTGAAGGCATGTTCTACGATAAAGCAAACAAACCGATTACAGAAAAATTGACCGAAGCAGGAGCATTGGAAAAATTAGAATTCATCACGCACTCCTACCCGCATGACTGGAGAACGAAGAAACCGACGATTTTCCGTGCTACAGACCAGTGGTTCGCTTCCATCAAAGATTTCCGTGACACATTATTAGAGGAAATCAACCATGTCAAATGGGTGCCGCGTTGGGGTGAAACACGTCTGTACAACATGGTTCGCGACCGTGAAGATTGGTGTATTTCCCGTCAACGTACATGGGGCGTACCGATTCCGGTGTTCTATGGGGAAGATGGAACGCCAATCATTACGGATGAAACGATCGACCATGTTGCAGGTTTGTTCCGTGAACATGGCTCCAATGTGTGGTTCGAACGCGAGGCGAAAGATTTGCTTCCGGAAGGCTTCACTTCCGAACACAGCCCGAACGGCAAATTCACCAAAGAAGAAGACATCATGGATGTCTGGTTTGATTCCGGTTCGTCACACCAGGCAGTACTGCACCAGCGCCCAGAGCTTCAACGTCCGGCAGACCTTTATTTAGAGGGTTCTGACCAATACCGCGGCTGGTTCAACTCTTCCTTATCTACTTCTGTAGCTGTGACAGGAAAAGCACCATTCAAAGGGATTTTAAGCCACGGGTTTGCTTTGGATGGCCATGGCCGTAAGATGAGTAAATCAATCGGTAACGTCATCCTGCCGGACAAGGTGACGAAGCAGCTGGGGGCGGAAATCATCCGTTTATGGGTGGCAAGCTCTGATTACCAGGCAGATGTAAGAGTTTCCGATGATATCCTGAAACAGGTATCTGAGGTTTATCGTAAAATTCGCAACACGTTCCGCTTCCTGCTCGGAAATCTTCATGATTTCGATCCAGCTGCCGACCGTGTACCGGAGGAACAATTGGAAGAAGTAGATCGTTATATGAAAATGCGATTGAACAACCTGGTTAAAAACGTCAATGAAGCTTATGACAACTATGAATTCAACGTGATCTACCATCAGGTTCATAACTTCTGTACGATTGATTTGAGCTCGTTCTACCTGGATTTCGCCAAAGATATCCTGTACATCGAAGCTCCTGATCATCCACGGAGAAGAAGCATCCAGACGGTCTACTATGAAACGCTGACTGCATTAGTTAAGCTGTTAGCGCCAATTATTCCTCACACCACAGATGAAGTGTGGGAGTACCTGCCAGGCGTGAGCGAAGAAAGTGTCCAACTGACTGATATGCCGGAAGAGGTAGCCGTTATCGACAGCCAGGAGCTTAAAGCCAAATGGGATCATTTCATGGATGTGAGAGATGATGTTCTAAAAGCTTTAGAAGATGCCCGGAACGAAAAAGTCATTGGTAAGTCACTGGAAGCAAGAGTGACGATTGTACCGAAGGATGAGCAGACACAAAGTGTCTTGAAAAACATTGAGCATCTCCACCAGCTCCTGATTGTCTCAGAAGCAGAGGTAGCATTATCACATCCTGATGCAAAAGCATATGAGCATGTCGACGTTTATGTCGAGAAGCATGAAGGTGAAAAATGTGAACGCTGCTGGGTCGCTTCCAATGATGTTGGAGAAGACGACGAGCATCCGGAATTGTGTGTACGCTGTGCCACTGTCGTAAAAGAGCACTATCAAGATTAATTGATTCTATTAAGTCGTGTGCAAGAAACCAGCTGCACACGGCTTTTTACTTGGTTTTATTTGTTAATAATATTATTATGTAAACAAATGACAGTGATTATCTTTTTCAGTGATAGTTATGGTACAATGAAAAAATCGAATAATTATTTTGGAGGAAGACTATGGTTTGGTATTACATATTAGCAAGTTTTGTCGTCGTCATTGATCAATGGACAAAATGGCTGGTCGTTAAAAATATGTATCTCGGGGAAAGTATCCCGATCGTTGCAAACTTTTTTTATCTGACTTCTCACCGTAACCGTGGGGCAGCTTGGGGGATATTGCAAGGGCAGATGATCTTTTTTTACATTATCACACTGGTGGTCATTGGCGTAATCATTTACTACTTGCATCAATATGGAAAACAATATAAATTAGGGGGCATTGCCCTCGCATTGTTATTGGCTGGAGCCATCGGGAATTTCATCGACCGGCTGCTAAGGAAAGAAGTCGTGGACTTTTTTGATTTTATTATTTTTACATACGATTATCCGATCTTCAATATCGCCGACTCCTCCCTGGTGATCGGTGTCATTTTAGTGATGATCGCATCCTTTTTGGATGAACGTAAGAAGAAGGAGAGTACCCAATCGTGAGTAATCATTATCAAGTAAGTGAACAGGATACAGGCAAACGAATCGATAAATTGATCACAGAAATAGATCCTTCCGCTTCACGGACACAGGTGCAGAACTGGATCAAAGATGGTCACCTCCTTGTGGGCGGGGAACAAGTGAAAAGCAATTATAAAGTCCAGGAAAATGATGAGATTACCTGGGAGATACCAGAGCCGGAACCTTTGAAAATTGAAGCGGAAGATATCCCGCTTGACGTCGTGTATGAGGACAAGGACCTCATTGTTGTCAACAAGCCAAGAGGAATGGTTGTACACCCTTCTTCCGGCCATCCAAATGGGACATTGGTCAATGCCCTTCTGCATCATTGTGATGATTTGTCCGGGATCAATGGAGTCACAAGGCCGGGGATCGTCCATCGGATAGATAAAGATACCAGCGGTCTGTTAATGGTTGCCAAAAATGATCATGCCCATCAGTCACTGGCGGAACAATTGGCAAACAAAACGACGGATAGAAAGTATGAAGCGATTGTCCATGGTGAAATCGCTCATGAATACGGCACGATTGAAGCACCCATCGGACGTGATAATAAAGACCGGCAGTCCATGGCTGTGGTAGAAGAAGGCAAGCCGGCTGTCACGCATTTTAAGGTGCTCGAGCTATTCAAGGACTTCACCCATGTGGAATGTGTACTCGAGACAGGGCGCACCCATCAAATTCGAGTCCATATGAAATATATCAACCACCCACTTGCTGGTGATCCAAAGTATGGCCCGCGTAAATCGCTGCCTATTAACGGTCAGGCACTTCATGCCCGAACGCTTGCCTTCAATCATCCTGTAACGAATGAGCGCATGGATTTTCATGTCGAACCTCCAGATGATTTCAAAGAAATGCTCGAACTTGTGAAAAAACGCAGTTGACAAATCGCGTATCATTTGTGATAATCAATTAAAGAACTGAATAAGACCTTTAAAGACAGTCCTGTGAGGCTGAAAAGGAAACGGCTCATATTTTCGTATGTGTATCATACCCTTTTTCTGCCCTCACGCAGGAAAAGGGTTTTTTATACTTTAAAGAAAGTTTTTCCAATAAATTCAGAGAACCGGGGGTGGAGGAATGAAACCGAAGACGACCGTATTAGACGAAGCAGCTATCCGACGAGCACTCACTCGCATCTCCCACGAGATTATAGAAAAGAACAAGGGAGTCGAAGACGTCATCCTTGTCGGTATAAAAACCAGAGGCGTGCCTTTGGCAGCCCGCCTGCAAAAAAGGATCAATGATATCGAGGGAGTCACCCTGCCAAGCGGGGAACTGGATATCACGCTTTACCGCGATGATCTGACTACAAAAACAAATCAAAAAGAACCTGAACTGAAAGAAACGAATATTGAAACGAACATAGACGGAAAAAAAGTGGTACTCGTCGATGATGTTCTTTATACAGGTCGGACAGTGCGTGCCGCAATGGATGCCTTGATCGATCACGGAAGACCTTCACAAATACAATTGGCCGTCCTCGTAGACCGTGGACATCGTGAATTGCCAATCCGGGCTGACTATGTCGGAAAAAATGTTCCGACATCACTCGATGAAATAGTAACGGTGACTGTCTCAGAAACAGATAAACAAGATGAAGTAGTCATCTTCGAAAAAAACGAATAACGAAGCACCTTTAAGTAAGTCCAGTGAGGCTTAAAAGGTCGCAAACCAGTACGTATCAGGCAATCCAAAGATACGTTCACCTCTTTGCGGTTTTTTAAGCAAAGAGGTTTTTTTATGTCAAAAGCGCAAGCAACTTGCAATAAACAAAAGGAGGAAATGATTATGAAATCAAATAACGCTGCATTAGATGTCAGAGAGGTTCCTGCTCTTCATAAATGGCTCACCTTAAGCTTACAGCACTTATTCGCCATGTTCGGAGCAACAATCCTTGTACCATTCTTGACAGGATTGTCGCCATCAGTTGCATTAGTTTCCAGCGGTACTGGTACACTGGCTTACCTGCTGATTACAAGAGGAAGGATTCCAGCCTATCTCGGTTCCAGTTTTGCCTTCATCGCTCCTGTAATAGCTGCAAGCTCGGCCAGTGGAGTACCCGGGGCCATGGTCGGTAGTTTCCTTGCCGGTATCGTATACGGTTTGGTAGCTCTCCTGATCACGATGTTTGGTACCAACTGGCTGATCAACTTATTGCCTCCTGTGGTAGTGGGGCCAGTCATCATCGTCATTGGGCTTGGACTTGCCACAACTGCTATCGACATGTCGATGTATGTACCAGGTATCGATGAGCAGGTGTACAGCTCGAAACACTTTAGTGTCGCGTTAGTCACTCTAGCCATTACCATCATCGCTTCCGTCTTTTTCAAAGGATTTTTCAGCCTTCTGCCAATCCTTGTCGGGATCGTCGGCGGTTATGTATTCGGACTATTCCGCGGCATTGTTGACACTTCAGAGATTAAAGTCGAATGGGAAGCAATCACTTCCGCGGATTCACTTGGTGGAGTACTGGGCGCAATCTTCCAGAAACCGGATTTCATTGTCCCGTTCGTAGATTACTCACCGCTGGATGTTCTCAGTGTAGAGATCGTCTTTATTATGGTGCCGATCGCACTGGTAACAATTGCGGAACATATCGGAGACCAGATGGTACTATCAAAAGTCGTCGGGCGAAACTTCATAAAAGAACCGGGCTTGAACAGATCGATCCTTGGAGATGGAACAGCGACCGTTATTGCTTCCTTCCTAGGAGGCCCGCCGAACACTACCTATGGTGAAAATATCGGTGTACTTGCCATCACACGTGTTTTCAGTGTCTTCGTCATCGGCGGAGCGGCAGTCCTGGCTGTCCTGTTCGGATTCATCGGTATGAGTACCGCTGTGATCGGTTCGATTCCATCCGCTGTCATGGGTGGGGTTTCCATCCTGCTGTTCGGTATCATCGCATCCAGCGGGCTCCGCATGCTGATTGACAATCAGGTTGATTTAGGAGAAAAGCGTAACCTGATCATCTCATCTGTCATTCTGGTAATCGGAATCGGTGGAGCTTTCATCCAGGTTACCGATAATGTACAAATCGCCGGCATGGCTCTTTCCGCACTGATTGGTGTCGTATTGAATGTCATTCTTCCAGGAAAAGAAAAGGCTCATGGAAATGGTAAAATGTTTAAGGACACTACAGTCAATAATAAAAAATCAAATGATGATAGCGCCGCATAAGCGAACCATCACACTTTTTAATAAAATCCCGTGAGATTTTAAAGGGTGTAGGGTTTGATTGATTCGTCATGTCTCAAAATGATGATGATTGAGCACCCCCCACCCCGGGGGTGCTTTTTTTATACCCTGTTGCGTGCACAAAAGCGAAAGCGCCTTGCTCACCCCCGACAACTTAAGGAGGTTTATGACGTGAAGCATTTACTATCGATGGAAGATTTGACGTCCGAAGACATTTTTCGTTTGATCAACCAGGCAGAAGCGATTGAACGAGGAGATGTTCCGGCATTTCTCAAACAATTATTTGCAGCAAATATTTTTTTAGAACCAAGCACCAGGACGAAAAATAGCTTTATCGTCGCAGAAAGACGGTTGGGACTGGAAGTTCTCGATGTTTCCGGGGAGAATTCGAGTTTGACAAAAGGGGAGTCTTTATATGATACTGTTAAAACATTATACAGTATTTCTGCAAATTTATGCATTGTACGTCACTCCCAAAATGGTATATTAAGAGAAATAGCAGATCAAGTGGATGTACCGATCATCAATGCTGGTGATGGGACCGGTCAGCACCCCACCCAATGTCTGCTGGACCTCTATACGATTTATCAGGAATTTCATACATTCCAAGGGTTGAAAGTTGCCATCATCGGTGACATCAAACATAGCAGGGTAGCCCGCTCCAATAGTGAAGCTTTAAGGAAGCTGGGAGCAGAAGTATATTACGTTTCCAGACCGGAGTGGCAGGACGAGGGGATATCCGAAAACTATGTATCTATCGATGAGGCGGTCAGACTTGCAGATGTCGTCATGCTGCTTCGCATCCAAAGGGAACGACATGAAACAGCCGCGGATGAAAATAACTATCTCTACACCTATGGGTTAACCAAGGATAGAGAAGCAATAATGAATAAAAATTCAATAATTATGCATCCTGGGCCTTTTAATCGAGGGGTAGAGATCGATAGTGAGGTAGTTGATTCATCAAAATCACGGATTTTCAAACAGATGACGAACGGCGTGACAATGCGTATGGCGATCATCACTGCATTGCTGAAGGAGGAATTGTAATGAATCTATTAATTAAAAATGTAAAACTCAGAAAAGAAGGGGAATGGTTGACTCACGATATCCTGGTGGAGGGCAACAACATTAAAAAAATTGATTCATCTATTGATATAGAGGTTGACAAAGTCATTGATGGCCAGGGAAAAATAGCAACTCCCGGGCTGGTTGATGTACATATTCACCTCCGCGAACCAGGCGGAGAAGCGAAAGAGACCATAGCTACCGGCACGGATGCCGCAGCTAAAGGCGGATTTACAACGGTATGCGCAATGCCGAATACCAGGCCGGTCCCAGATACGAAAGAAACAGTGACTAGCTTGAAGGAAAAAATCGAGCAGGACGCAAAGGTTCGTGTTCTGCCATATGCAGCAATAACAACCCGTCAGCTTGGCGAAGAAGTTGTCGATATGCAGGCTTTGTATGAAGCAGGAGCATTCGCTTTTACTGATGATGGTGTCGGGGTGCAGGAAGCAGGGAAAATGTTAGAGGCCATGACCAAGGCTGCAGAGCATGGGTATAGCATTGTTGCCCATTGTGAAGATAACAGCCTTATTCAGGGAGGAGTCATCCATAAAGGTACGACAAGTGAGAAATTGGATGTGCCTGGTATTCCATCTATATGCGAATCTGTCCACATCGCCAGGGACGTTCTTATTGCCGAAGCAACGGGCTGTCATTACCATGTCTGTCATGTAAGTACGAAGGAATCGGTCCGGGTTATCCGTGATGCGAAACGTGCAGGAATACGTGTGACAGCAGAAGTGACACCACATCACCTGTTATTGAATGAAAATGATATAAAAAATGATGACGCCATGTTCAAAATGAATCCCCCGCTACGTAGTGAAGCGGATCAGCAAGCCTTGCTGGAAGGACTTTTGGATGGAACAATCGATTGTATTGCCACGGATCACGCCCCCCATACCGAGGAAGAAAAATCGCAAGGGCTGATAGGTTCGCCGTTCGGAATTGTAGGCCTGGAAACCGCATTTCCGTTATTGTACACCCACCTGGTCCAGAAAGGAAAAATCAGTCTGGAGGAGTTGCTTGATCGTCTGAGCCGGGTGCCTGCCGATGTTTTCGGACTCCCATATGGAAGGCTGGAAGAAGGCGCTGTGGCTGATATTACACTGATTGACCTTGAAAAACGAGCCACCATCGATCGGCATGCCTTTGTATCAAAAGGGAAGAACACTCCATTTCATGAATGGGAAGCAACAGGATGGCCGGCATTGACGATAGCAGAAGGAAAAATTGTTTGGGAGGATGAGTGATATGAGTTTAAAACAGCTAGTACTTGAAGATGGCAGCTACTTTGTCGGGGAAGGTTTCGGCAGCGACAGCGAGTCAATAGGAGAAATCGTCTTCAATACAGGAATGACAGGATACCAGGAAATCATTTCAGATCCCTCTTATTGTGGACAGATTGTAACGTTCACTTATCCATTGGTTGGGAACTACGGCATCAACCGTGATGATTTTGAATCCGTCGACCCGGCTATTTTAGGGGTTGTAGTGAAAGAGCATTGCGACACGCCTTCAAATTTCCGCAGTGAAGAAACGCTGGATCAATTTCTAGAGGCAAAAGACATTCCGGGAATCGCAGGTATCGATACGCGGAAGCTGACGAAAATCATACGTCGTCATGGAACGATGAAAGCGATGATTACTTCAATGGATCGGCCGGTATCGGAAGTGCTGGAAATTCTCAATCAGACAAAACTTCCTATAGATCAGGTTAGCCAGGTATCTACCATCAAGCCATATGTAGTACCTGGAAGAGGATGCCGCATCGTCCTGATGGATTTCGGGATGAAGCATGGGATCTTAAGAGAACTTACGAAGCGGGACTGCCATGTCACCGTAGTACCATACGATACAACAGCCCAGGAGATCGACCGGCTTAAGCCTGATGGCATCATGCTGACAAATGGACCGGGGGATCCGAAGAATGTGCCGGAAGCGATTGAGACAATCAAAGAATTGATCGGCCAGGTACCGGTGTTCGGTATATGTCTTGGTCATCAGCTGATCGCTTTAGCAAGCGGAGCTGATACAGCGAAGATGAAATTCGGCCACAGGGGATCCAACCAGCCTGTCAAAGATTTGAAAAATGGCAAAACCTACATCACTTCTCAGAACCACGGCTACTCAGTGAGCAGGGAGTCGTTGGAAGCGACCGATCTGGAACTTACCCAGACTTCCTTGAATGATGAATCGGTTGAGGGGCTTGCACACCGCTTACATCCGGTATTCTCGGTGCAATATCATCCAGAAAGCTCACCAGGACCAGAAGATACGGAAAACTTATTTGATGTATTTCTAGAAAACATACAAGCCGACAAGAAGCAGCAGAAGGAGGAAGCCACATGCCTAAACGCACAGATTTAAATAAAATTCTTGTTATTGGTTCCGGACCGATCATTATCGGTCAGGCAGCAGAGTTCGACTATTCAGGAACACAAGCATGTCAGGCTTTGAAAGAAGAAGGCTATGAAGTCATCCTGGCCAACTCGAACCCAGCTACTATCATGACGGATTATACCTTTGCGGATGAAGTATATATGGAGCCGCTCACCGTCGAATTCATGACGAAAATCATCCGGAAAGAGCAGCCGGACGCCATCCTTCCTACCCTTGGCGGGCAGACAGGGCTCAACCTGGCCATGGAACTGAGTAAAACGACGATTCTGGAAGACTATGGCGTTGAATTGCTGGGAACTCGTATGGAAGCGATCGAACAGGCGGAAGATCGGGCGATGTTTAGGGATTTAATGCATGAATTGAAGCAGCCGGTGCCGGAAAGCACGATTGTCAGCACAGTGGATGCCGCAGCAGCTTTCGCTCAGGAAATCGGCTACCCTGTCATTGTACGACCTGCGTACACCATGGGAGGCACTGGCGGGGGGATGTGTGACAACGAGAAGGAATTGCGGGAAATCACCCGCAATGGCTTGTCGCTATCCCCTGTTGATCAATGTCTGATTGAAAAGAATATCGCTGGCTTCAAAGAGGTTGAATATGAAGTAATGCGGGATAAAAGTGATCATGCCATTGTCGTTTGTAACATGGAAAACTTCGATCCAGTCGGAATCCATACCGGTGACTCGATCGTAGTCGCTCCTTCCCAGACATTGAGCGACCGCGAATACCAGATGCTGCGAAATGCTTCGCTTAAAATCATCCGTGCCCTTGGAATCGAAGGCGGATGTAATGTTCAACTGGCACTTGACCCGGACAGCTTTCAATATTATGTCATCGAGGTCAACCCAAGGGTCAGCCGTTCTTCCGCACTGGCTTCGAAAGCAACAGGCTATCCGATTGCCAAGCTGGCGGCGAAAATTGCAGTCGGTCTGACCCTCGATGAAATTAAAAATCCAGTGACAGGCACAACTTACGCCTGTTTTGAACCAGCTCTTGATTATGTGGTTACCAAAATTCCGCGCTGGCCATTTGATAAATTCGCAAAAGGAAATCGGACGCTCGGCACCCAAATGAAAGCAACTGGTGAAATCATGGCAATCGGCCGGAACTTCGAAGAATCGTTGTTAAAAGGTGTCCGTTCATTGGAAGGTAAAACAGAGGAGCTCTATCTGGCATCCTTAGCTGATTTGCCTGATGATGTGATCGACCAACGGCTGGTCAAAGCCGATGATGAACGTATTTTTGTTCTGGCGGAAGCGTTGCGCCGTAACCGGACGCTCGATGAACTGCATGAGCTGACCGGAATCGATCTGTTCTTCCTTAATAAACTGAAGAAGTTGATGGATCTTGAGCTAGTCATCCAGACAGAGGGGCTTACCTATCAACCAATCAAGAAAGCGAAACAGCTTGGCTTCTCTGATGCCCAATTGGCCAGACTGATAGGTACAGATATTGATGAGGTGTATAACTACCGTATGGAGCATCAAATAACACCGGTATATAAAATGGTTGATACGTGTGCTGGTGAATTCGCCTCTGAAACACCGTATTACTATAGCAGCTACGAAGACGAAAACGAGTCAGTCATTTCAGACCGTAAAAAAGTCCTTGTCATCGGATCTGGACCGATTCGTATTGGGCAAGGAGTAGAATTCGACTATGCTACTGTCCATTCTGTGCTTGCGTTGAAGGAAATGGGTTACGAAGCGATCATCATGAATAATAATCCGGAAACGGTATCGACAGACTTCAGTGTTTCCGATAAGTTGTATTTTGAACCGTTATCGCTGGAAGATGTCATGCATGTTATCGAACTAGAAAAACCAGAAGGTGTGATCGTTCAGTTCGGCGGCCAGACAGCTATCAATCTCGTGGACGGTTTAAACCGCCGCGGAGTGAAAATACTCGGCACCACTATGGAAGCAATCAACGAAACAGAAGACCGGGATTTATTTGAACAGTTGCTGAACCGCCTTGAAATTGCAAAACCTGGCGGGGAAAGTGTCACAAGTGTAGAAGAGGCCGTCCAAACCGCCCGCAATATCGGCTACCCCGTCGTTGTACGCCCATCTTACGTTCTCGGCGGTAGAGCGATGGAAATCGTATATGGAGAAGAAGAACTGCTTTCCTATATGGAAGAAACGGTAAAGGATTACAGCGATCATCCGATTTTGGTTGATAAATATTTAACCGGTATGGAAATCGAAGTCGATGCTATCAGTGATGGCGAGACAGTCGTCATCCCGGGCATAATGGAGCATATCGAACGGGCTGGTGTCCATTCTGGTGACTCGATGGCGGTGTACCCATCCCAGCGGATCAGCAAAGAACTGAAGCAGCAATGTGTCGATGCCACTGTGAAAATTGCCAGAGAACTGAATATGCAGGGCTTGATCAATATTCAATTTGTCGTAAATGCCGATACTGCTTATGTGATAGAGGTCAATCCAAGAGCGAGCAGAACCGTACCGTTTTTAAGTAAAATCACTGGAATAACGATGGCTAACCTGGCGACGAAAGCGATACTGGGTAAAAAATTGACGGATCTGGGTTATAACACCGGTGTCGCCGGCTGTCCTGACGGGGTCTATGTGAAAGTGCCGGTATTCTCATTTGAAAAGCTGCGTAGTGTCGATACCACCCTTGGACCAGAAATGAAATCGACTGGTGAAGTCATCGGCTACGACCGAACCCTGGAAAAAGCCTTATACAAGGGGATGACCGCAGCTGGATTGAAGATACCAGTAGAAGGTTCCGTCCTGCTTACGGTTGCCGATAAAGATAAAGAGGAAATGCTGGGTATCGCTCGTACCTTCCATGAACTCGGGTTCCAGCTGTATGCCACCATTGGCACCGCTGATGCTATTCAGTCGGCCGGTATCCCAGTCAAAACCGTCAGCAAGGTGGGAGCGACGGAAATGAATATCATCGATATCATCCAATCGGGCAAAGTCCAGTTTGTAGTCAACACGCTCACCAAGGGACAGCAGTCACGCAGTGATGGCTTCCGTATCCGACGCACCGCGGTCGAACACGGCATCGCATGCCTTACCAGCCTGGATACTGCCAATGCAATCGTAGAGGTCATCGATTCCATGTCATTCACAGCAAGAGCGATAGGTAATCGTGAGGTGACCCAGACATGATGATAAGGGAAGACATGGAAATCCTATCCCATGAGCTCGTAGCGGACAAAACGTATAAGATGACGCTAAAAGGTGACATGCCCTCCCATGTGATACAGCCGGGGCAATTTGTCCATATTCTCATTGATTCAAGTGACTCATTGCGACGGCCGATTTCCATTGCTGATGTCGATCTTACGTCAGGCACACTGACAATTTTATATAAGGTTCTTGGAAAAGGGACCGCATCCATGGCTGAGAAGCCTGTCGGTGAGCACCTCGACGTTCTTGGCCCCGGTGGAAATGGCTATCCGATCGAAGAAGTTTCGGCCAGCAGGGCATTGCTTGTAGGTGGAGGGATCGGTGTCCCTCCTTTATACTACCTGGCCAAACAGCTGAAAGAAAAAGGGATTGATGTTACGACTGTGCTTGGTTTCCAGCATGCGGATGCCGTTTTTTTCGAGGACGAGTTCCGTGAGTTAGGAGAAGTGATCGTGGCAACCAATGATGGTTCTTACGGAAGCAAAGGGTTCGTAACCGACATACTGCCGTCCCTGGATGGACGGTTTGATACTTATTTTTCTTGTGGTCCGGCTGTGATGCTGAAAGCTGTTTCCGAAACACTTGATGACTTTGATGGTTACTTATCCATTGAAGAACGGTTAGGATGCGGGGTGGGTGCTTGTTTCGCCTGTGTCGTGCCTGCACCTGAAGGAGATGCAAAAGGCTACCGGAAGATTTGCCGGGATGGACCGGTATTCCGTACGGGAGAGGTGATATTATGACAGCGATGCAAGTCTCTCTTCCGGGTTTGGAATTGAAGAATCCGATCATGCCAGCATCCGGCTGTTTCGGGTTCGGCAAAGAATTCAGTGACTTTTATGATTTATCATTACTAGGGGCGATTATTATCAAGGCAGCAACCGGCAACACACGCTATGGAAACCCGACCCCGCGTGTGGCTGAAACATCCTCCGGGATGCTCAATGCCATCGGCCTCCAAAATCCGGGAGTCGACCGTATCATTCAGGAAGAACTGCCGTTTTTAAGTGAGTTTGATACGCCTGTGATTGCCAATGTTGCCGGCAGCACGGTAAAAGAATATGTAGAAGTGGCCGGGAAAATATCCCAGATCAGCCATGTGAGAGCTTTGGAATTGAATATCTCGTGCCCGAATGTGAAAGAGGGCGGTGTGCAGTTTGGAACAGATCCGGAACTGGCTGCAGAAGTGACCAGACAGGTAAAACAGGTAAGTAAGGTACCGGTCTATGTGAAGCTTTCACCGAATGTCACGGATATCGTGTCGATGGCAAAAGCGGTGGAGGAAGCAGGGGCTGACGGTTTGTCTATGATCAATACATTGACCGGAATGCGTCTGGATCTTGACCGCAAACAGCCGATCATCGCCAATCAGACAGGGGGCTTGTCGGGGCCGGCCATCAAACCAATTGCTATCCGGATGATTTATCAAGTCTATCAGGAAGTGGACGTCCCTATCATCGGCATGGGCGGTGTGGAAACCACGGACGATGTAGTCGAATACCTCCTGGCAGGGGCCAGCGCGGTAGCAATCGGAAGTGCCAATTTCAAAAATCCATTCATCTGCAAGGAACTCATTGAGGAGCTGCCAGCAGCCATGGACCGTTATGGATTCACGACTATCGAAGAAATGATAGGAGGGGCACACCGTTGAAAAATATCAGTTCCCTCTATGTAGCATTGGATATTGAAAATAAGGAGAAGGCATTGCAGTTTTTAAAGCAACAACAGTTGGAAGGCGCAGCTGTCAAGGTGGGTATGGAACTCTTTTATCACGCAGGCCCATCTATCATTACCAGCTTAAAAGAACGTAATCATGATATATTTTTAGATTTGAAGCTGCATGACATCCCGACCACCGTTAAAAACGCCATGCGTAACCTTGCCCGGCTCGATGTTGATATGGTAAACGTCCACGCGCAGGGAGGACGGGAAATGATTACCGCAGCGAAACAGGGGCTGGAAGAAGGCTGTCAGGGAAAAGAGCGGCCAGTTTTACTGGCAGTAACGCAACTCACCTCGACCGACCAGACCATGATGGCGGAAGAACTTCGCCAACCCGGTACTGTCGAAGAATCGGTTATTCATCTTGCCAAACTGGCAAAATCGGGAGGTGCAGACGGGGTAGTCTGTTCGGTGCAAGAAGTAAAAGCCATAAAAGCGGCTTGCGGGTCTTCTTTTTTGACCGTTACCCCAGGTATTCGACCAAAAGGTGCGCAGCAGAATGACCAAAAGCGATCAGCGACCCCATTGGAAGCAAAACAGCAGGGAACCGATGCGATCGTTGTCGGAAGAGCCATAACAGCAGCCTCTGACCCTTATATTAGTTATCAACAAATTATAGAGGAGTGGAATCATGGCTGAACATACTGCAATCATTATGGATTTGTTGGATATCGGAGCCGTCCAGATCCGCCCGGAAGATCCATTTACATGGACTTCAGGGATAAAATCCCCGATTTATTGTGATAATCGGCTGACCATGTCTTACCCGGAAGTCAGAAAGAAAATCAAGAATCTGTTTGTTGAACGTATCAGGGAAGTGAAACCAGCTGTAGATGTGATTGCCGGCTGTGCTACGGCAGGTATTCCCCATGCAGCTTTTATTGCTGAAGCTATGGATCTTCCCATGGTTTATGTACGTTCCTCAGCTAAAAAGCACGGGAAAGGTAACCAGATTGAAGGGATGATTCATCCAGGAGATCGGGTCATAGTGATTGAAGATTTGATTTCCACCGGTCAGTCATCCATCCAGGCTGCGGAAGCACTACGGGAGGCTGGAGCCGATGTAATTGAGGTAATGGCCATTTTCAGCTATGGACTTCCTAAAGCAGAGGAGGCTTTTCAACAAGCAGGATTCCGTTATCAGACCTTGACGGGTTTTCAGGAGCTTATCCGTTATATGAAAGCAAATGGTCAGCTTGATGAAAAAGCGGAAGCAAAGCTTGAAAAGTGGCAAAAAGAACCAGCAGCTTACTAAAGGAAGAAGGCTGGGAGGCATATCCACAGGAAATCAGACCATGGGGGCACATACGAACAGGGGAAACTCTCTTTTCAGAAACGGGTAAGTTGTCTCCTTGCTTATAACAAGGTACCATAGGTAGTATAAAGTAACCTGACTCGATAATGGTGGTGCATGATGAAATCACGAAAACATTCTTTTTTTATTCTATCGAATGCCATTCTTGGCTTAATTACTTGTTTTAGCTACCTTTATGTATGGTTAACCTATGCTTTTATGGAAAGTATGCTTTCCTGGCAGCCCTTAGTGACATTGGTGTTCGCCATGGTCGTATTCTTTCTTTGGAATAAGTGGCTGCTCCTCAGAGAACGCAGGAAGTATTGGCTGCAGGCTGTATTTTCCTACGGAGCCACAATCGTCGTCTTTATTTATTTTTTAACAAAATAAAAGGCTCTGTTCAATTTTTAGTGTTGATTTTAACTTTACTTGAAGACTCAGTTTGGAGATAGTGTGGTCCGTTACCATGAGAGGAGCGGGAGGTTCTGGGAAACAACTCGCTTTCCAGCTTCATCGCCTAGACCCTCGCGACATAAGCCGGTCATCAACGGGAAGAAAGAGCCCTTCCCTTTTGCTGTTCTGCTTATGCGTGTCGTGTCTCCCGAGGCGATTACGCATTCATTTCTTTCCTGCGAGGGACCTGGCAAGCTTCCTCGGGCTGCGCCCTGTGGGATCTCGCCTAGCCCCTTCTCCCGCGGGAGATTCCTGTGGGATTCAATAGAGGGGTCCTTGTATTAAAAAAAGCCCTCCGTTATGATGCATTTGTACAACCAAATACAAACATCAAAAGGAGGACTTCCCATTGAATTCT
>NZ_FNQR01000026.1 GCF_900107755.1 Thalassobacillus cyri
CCTAATACAGTTAGGAAACGCAACGCGTCCCTTTATTTACCTTAAATTTGAATAAAAGGAATAACTTGATTGATGAATGTAAAATAAAAAAATTTTAAAGTGTTAAAAACGATTGATAACCCTTGGTGTATCAACATTTCCGGAGGGAGTCTCGACGTTTCCCTTCCCATCCAGCCAGTTTAGTTATAAACGGACCCTTCAAAAAGAGAAAGAATGTATAACTACCTTCATACTGATGCATTTACGAAGGTATGAAGCGGCCAAAGTCTTTTTTCAACATCCTAGTGCGGTTCCACAAGTGTGATTGCGAGAACTTTCTACGGGCAAGGTACGGAGGGGAACGGCGAGACTCCCCGAAAATGCTACGCATTTCCTTCGTGCGGTGTTTCTCAAGGATGATCATTCAAAGTCCTGCGGGATGAAAATGACAGGTGAGACCCCGGAAGACGAAGTCTGAGGAGGCTCAGCGCATGCCCGCGGAAAGCGAGTCGTTCCCCACCGGACCCTTATTAAACGGCCCTATTGTTGAATAATCCTCTAATGAAAAATCAACAACCATGTTTAAGGAGTTGCATCCTGATCGGCCCGGTAGATGAACGCAAAAACTTCCGCGACGACCTGGTATAATTCCTCAGGTATTTGTTCATTAATATTCAATTGGGACAACAATTCGACCAACGAGGCATCCTCTTGTACGGGAACTTCATTCCTGCGGGCTTTCTCAATAATATTTTCCGCTACATAGCCTTTTCCCTGGGCTTTCAATTTGGGGGCATGATCCGTGTCCGCCTCATAACCAAGTGCAATTGCCTGCTTTTGTTTTTCCTTCATATTCTATAGTCCACTCCTCTTTCTGAAAAATGGCCGTGATAGACAGATGGCTTATTCGTCTCCGTGATTTTCTTTATCTGAAGCGAAGTGAGTTGATACCCGACCTTCTCCAGTCCTGCTTCTAATTCCGTTTGAAGATTGGCTGTCGTTCGAAGGAGCGCCGGGTCATGATTATAAATGGTCAACCCGACTTTGCTATCATAGATAGACATATCAATAACCGTTTCCTTTAAATTTTCTAAATCCAAATAAAACAGGACATGACAAAACTCAGGGTCAATGCCCCCTTCTTCATTTTTCCTGCCTTCTATGTTCATGTGAATATCCTGTCGTGATTTCAAAAGTGTACCCGGAAAAACAAGGCTCATTTGTGCCATCTGCGGATTTTCCTGGTGAGCAGTCAACTGGACACCATTTAGGAAGTGAACCAACTGCTGCATCCGTTCTGATTGCGTCTTGCCCACCGATTGTTCCTGTATGGCCTGTAGTAAGATAGATTTCAGACTTTGGCTCCCCTGAATGTTCTCATTGGTCAGTACCTGTTTTAAAAAGCTCGCTTCATCATCGAGGCCTGCAAATTGAAGCGTGGTTTTCATTTGCAGCAATAGTCTCTGCGATAACTCAGGCGAAGTAGGAAGGGTGTGCAAAAAGGTGGTCAGGGTCTTTCTCCCTTCTGTGCTTAATTGATTTCCTGCTGTGGCAGCTACCAATTCTCTCACTTGATGGAGAAGGCTCAACTGTTCATTCGTGGGAATCTTTCCTAGGGTTGCTGTTTCTCGAAAATGCTGAAGAGCTGCCTGTATGTCCGGTAAATGCTTAAAAAGTTTAGGAAACACCTGCTTTTCTAAATGATTTTGATGCTGGAGCAAGCGGGAAGAAACCCCTCTATCCGGATTGTCGAGAAGCGCATCCAATGCTTTCATCCATTGATTCAATGTTGCGTGTGATGTTTTATTCCATGATAACTGCTGCTGGTACAGCTGCATTATTCCACGTGAGAAGGTCTCAGAGGTCAAGTCAAAAGGAAAGCCGGATAGATGCTGTGTCATCAACTTCGCTTGAATGGAAGCAGCTGATTCCCGGGACTGGAGCTTTATCCCCTGATTGACTGCCCATTGCAGCCACAACCGTTGAAAACGGTCAAAGCTGGTACCTTCAGAAATTACTCCAGCCTGCTTCATGACCTGAAAGCTTTGGGTGTTACCATTCATTACATGATGCAAAAGGGTTGCTGTCAGTGCCCCCTTATCTGCCGAACCACTCCCCCGCATACTTGTTATTCGGGCCAGGAGGTTATTTTCCGTATTACTTAAGGATTGTTTATGAAGGAGCGAATCTTCCAATTTTGCCAGGAGTTCTGTCCATTGCGACTGGTCCCTGGCTATTAAAGCATTGACAATCGCCGGCCGAACTGGCAACTCCTTTTCAAATAAATGGAGGAGTGCTGTCAGTGAGTGATGGGCATTAGGGGAGTTCTTCAAAATGGCTGCTGCTTGCTTTAATGAGGATTGGCGAAATGGAATATTTCTTGTTATCAGTTGTTCCAAGAGCCTGATATTTTCAGATGTTGCTTTCATGCCAAGACGCTTAAGAAGCTCGCTCATCTCTTCTATCTGCGTACCAGCTTGTTTCGAAACCATTTTTAAATGGATTACTTCGTCTGTAGATTGAACCTGGAATAAATACTTTTTCCCTAAGGTCAGTGATGCTTCCAGATGGGCAGTCACTTGCTTGTCCCCCAATGAAACTGTTGCCCTATTATTTGGCAACAGTTTCTTCACACTTCCCGATAACATTTGGCCAGGACGTAAGACTGGTGCATTTGGTGCCGCTACTCGATGTAAAGCTTGAAAAAGATTTGTAGCACTGGCTTGCATCCCATTGCCTCCTCCCTTACCTTTTGATTGCAGCTGTAACAGGTGAAAAGCTGCGTCGATGATACGGAGATGGCCCGAATTGTTCAAGTGCTTCCAGATGGGTGCTGGTTCCATATCCTTGATTCGCTTTAAAATCATACATGGGAAATTTTTCATGAATTTCGCGCATCTTCCGATCCCTGGTTACTTTTGCAATAATACTTGCTGCTGCGATTGAAACACTTCGCTGGTCCCCTTTGATCAAAGATTCTGATGGACAAGGCAGTCCCTCAAGCTTCACAGCATCAATCAGCACATGATCCGGCGTCATGCCGAGATTTTCAACTGCTCTTCTCATCGCCATTTTTGTAGCTTGGTAAATGTTATAACGATCAATCTCTTCATTGGTTACGATCCCGCTCCCATAAGCGAATGCGTCAGTTACAATCTTTTCAAAAAACCTTTCCCTTTTTTCCTGGGAAAGCTGTTTGGAATCATTCAGCCCCTCCAAGTAATAATCCTTATGTAAAACGACACAGCCGGCTACAACTGGTCCTGCCAATGGCCCGCGGCCAGCCTCATCAATGCCTGCTACAAAATGATTGCCAAGCTGGTATTGTCTCTTTTCAAAATCCATCATTTCCTGATACTTGAGGAGCATGGCATGTTCTTTTTGCAATCGTTGTTCACGTTGCATAAGTAATTTTTGAATCCCTTTACGGGTATCCTTTCTTAATTCCTCTATATCTTTCTCCTCCAGCTGTTTACGACTAAGCATGTCTTTCACTTCAGCTATCGTCCATTTTCCCACGTTTAACTCCCCTATCGTCACTATTATTATCGGACATTTATCACATTTATGTAGTTACAAAGAAAAAAGCGCACTTTTGAAATTCAAAAATGCGCTGGTACATCAATACCCTTCCGGTACATCAAAAGTAATTCGGCCAAGCTTCCCAGACCTCAAATCTTGAATGATGACCTCTGCGGTCTTTTCATAATTGATTCTGGCTCCGGATTCAAGGCAGCCGCGTTTTTTTCCAATTGTCTCGAATGCTTCAATCATATCATCGAAACTGGAAAATCCATACCTTTCCTGCATGAGATTCGGATAAAAGTTTTTCAGGTAGTCTAATATATAGGCGGCAACATCTTCTATAGGCAAGATTTGATCTTTAATTGTTCCGATAGAGGCCAGCCGGTATCCTACTTCTTCATCTTCAAACTTAGGCCAGAGTATTCCAGGGGTATCCAGCAGTTCAAAATCTTTCTTGACCTTGATCCACTGTTGACTGGTAGTAACTCCCGGGCGGTCGCCTGTCTTTGCAATTTTTTTATTGGCCAGACGGTTGATAAGCGTAGACTTCCCTACATTGGGTATGCCAAGAATCATAGCACGCGCCGGTCTGGGATTAATCCCTTTCGCTTTCCATTTATCCATCTTTTCCTGTGACATTTCCTTGGCCAGTTGAATGAGTGCCTGTATATCTTTCTTATCCTCTGCATTCACTGCTATAGCCTGTGCGTTTGCATTTTTAAAGGTATTCAACCATTGATCGGAAAGCTTTGGATCGGCAAGGTCTTTCTTCATCATTACAATCATTTTCGGTTTCGATTGAAGTAATTGCTGCAGCATCGGATTTTGGGAAGATTCCGGAGCTCTTGCGTCGACCAGTTCGATGACAAAATCGACGAGTTTCAGCTTCTCTCCTACTTCTCTTTTCGCTTTGGCCATATGGCCTGGAAACCATTGTATTGTCATATAATCACCTTATTCCAGTACGATTCGGATTCGTTCCAGCGGCCAGTAGGTCAGAACTGCTTCCCCTACAATCTGGTCCATAGGAACAACACCGAACATACGACTATCAGTAGAATTATTTCGGTTATCGCCCAGTACGAAAACATGTCCTTCCGGGACTGTTTCATATCCTTCTTCTGTCACTTGCTCCAAAGTAAAATCCTGTGTCAGGATATGACTATCTGGCATATCTTGTTTCCGTTCTTCCAAGTACGGCTCTTCTACTCTTTCTCCATTGATGTATAACTCATCATTCTCAACCGCTACATGATCACCAGGCACTCCGATGACGCGCTTGATATAGTCACGCCGTTCGGTTGCGTGAAAAACGATGATATCAAACCGTTCCGGCTCACCGATAGTGTAATTGATTTTACTGACGATCAGATGGTCATTATCTTCCAAGGTAGGAAGCATCGATGGTCCTTCGACTACGACCGGAGCAAAAAGTACGACTCTCACCAATACTGCTAATATGGCAGCGATCAGGAATGCTTTGATCCATTCCACCCATGCATTCTTCATGAAGGCCATCCCTTTCCTATAAGCTGACTAATAAGTTCATAAGTAGTTTCAAGTAGAAAAAAGGAGCTTGGCATGTGCAAGCTCCTTACTGTTTCATTAGATGATTTCTTTAATACGCGCAGCTTTACCACGCAGATTGCGTAGATAGTATAGCTTCGCACGACGAACTTTACCGCGGCGTGTACGTTCGATTTTCTCGAGACGTGGGGAATGTAGCGGGAATGTACGCTCGATTCCAACACCGTAAGAAATTTTACGTACAGTGAATGTTTCGCTGATTCCGCCGTTTTGACGCTTGATTACAACGCCTTCGAAAACCTGGATACGCTCGCGAGTACCTTCCACGACTTTTACGTGGACCTTCACGGTATCACCAGGACGGAAATCAGGATGGTCTGTACGAAGTTGATCTTTTGTAATTTCGTTAATCAAATCTTGCATCCTATTTCACTCTCCTTCCAAACTAATGCTCTTGACTAACTAGGAGACAGCGGAACATCGTTTTCCGCTTAAACCGACGTTTAAGCACAAAATTTAATATATCATAATTTCATTGCTACTGCAACAAGCTATCCGTTATTTTCCCATTTTTCTATCCATGATTTTTCTTTATCCGTCAAGTCTTTCTCTTTTAACAGATCAGGCCGACGCTGCCACGTACGATATAAAGACTGCTGATGGCGCCATTCCTCTATACGGGCATGGTCCCCGGATAAAAGGGTGTCCGGCACTTTCATCCCTCGAAAATCAGCTGGACGTGTATAATGCGGATGCTCAAGCAAACCATTTGAAAAGGAATCCTCTGGCGCAGACCGTTTATTTCCTAACGCCTCAGGCAAAAGACGTACGACAGAGTCTATAACGACCATCGCCCCTAGCTCTCCGCCAGTTAATACGTAATCTCCGATTGAAATCTCATCGGTGACCACATGTTCCCGTATTCGTTCATCATAGCCCTCATAATGTCCGCATAAGAAAATCAGATGATCCTCTTCCGAAAGTTCCACCGCTTTGCCCTGGGTATATGTTTCGCCCTGGGGACACAGAAGAATTACACGGGGGGTGGTTTTCCGTTGTTCCTTGACCGCTTCGACTGCGTCGAATAACGGTTGAGGAGTAAGCACCATCCCTGCGCCTCCCCCATAGGGGTAATCATCGACCTTTTGATGCTTGTTTGCGCTATAATCTCGAAAATTAATGAAATCATAACTGAAAAGGTTACGGTCTTGCGCTTTCTTTAAAATGGAATTATTCAATACACCTTCAAACATTTCTGGAAACAACGTTAGTATATCGATATGCATCAGTCGAGCAACCCTTCTATTGGATCAATGACTATTTGTTCTTCCACAATATCCACTTGCTTTACGACATCTTCGATATAAGGAATAAGGGCGTCAGGCTTTCCATCCCGTTCCACGACCCAGACATCGTTTGCACCAGGGGTAAGGATCTCTTTTACTTTTCCAAGTTCCGTGCCATCCTCGAGAATGACGCGGCACCCAATGATTTCGTGAAAGTAAAATTCTCCTTCCTCCAAATCAGACAATTGTTCTTCACGGATTTGAAGAATTCCACCTTTCAAACGCTCGACATCATTGATTGTCGGAAGACCTTCGAACGTGAGTAGATCAAAGCCTTTATGGTTACGGTGTCCGGACACAATCAACTTTTCCGGCTTCCCCCCGTCCTTAACCCAATACAAAGGCTCTCCAGGCTGGAATCTTTCGTCAAAGTCGGTGATACGCATCACCTTCACTTCCCCTTTGATTCCATGCGTGTTAACAACTTTACCTACATTGTACATTTGTTGCTCCATAGTTTTTCATTACCTCGCTTGAATTACTATTCCATCTTTAATGACGATTGTCTGGTGCTCATATATTTCATCCCATTTAGCGCCTTCCTGGACCTCCACGATCGCTTCCACTTCTTCTATGAACAATTCACTGCCTTCTGGCAGTATTTCTAATTGCTGAAGCTTGTACTCCACCCAGTTCATATTTTCTTTTCTGCGCTTGATTTCCTGTGTAAACCGTTTTTCGATTTCACTTGGGGAAATGTCACTTCTTTTCTCCAGCTTTCTCTGTTCAAAACGAAGTTGCTGACATTCGCGGTCATATCGCTGGTAACGTGCCTGGAAGTCCTGGGAGAGCTGTTTCTTGCTCTCTTCCGTCAATACTTGTTTTACAGGAATTTTTTTTATTATTTTCATGTTCCTGCCCCTTTGTCCCGAAGCTTTCCTTACTGTGCTGGTCCATTAGTATACTGGGAGAAGTGGGGCAGGGAAACAACTCGCTTTCCGCGGACAGGCAGCAAGCCTCCTCAGGCTATCGCCCTGTGGGGTCTTGCCAATCCTGCTATTTCCGCAGGAGTCTCGCTGTTTCCCTTCCCCTTTATACATAGAAAGGTTAATGGACCCTTCCTCCAGTAATGTTTAGCAACACAAATATAAGTTTATTACCAATTTGCTACTTTAAGGCATGCCATAAACAATAACCTTCTTTTTGGGCATTGATGGTGAAGGAATTTGTGACACTCCTACGGAAAAACGGACGTGTCGAGACCCCGCAGCGTGGGTTTCGCGAGGAGGCCCGATCGTGCGTCCGTGGAAAGGGAGCGAATTCCCTCACCATCAATAGAACTTACTACAACATGAATTAAAAAGCGAAAGTGTAAAAAAGGGAAAGGTTATTAATCCCTCTCCCTCATTACATGATATCCAAGTAAATTCTCTTCTTAGAGTCTGACCCTGCTGCGTAAACGACTGTCCGGATCGCTTTGGCGATCCGACCGTTCTTTCCGATCACTTTGCCGACATCGTCTTGATTGACTGTGAGATGATAAACGATTTTACGTTCCTCTTCCTTCACGTCTACTCGGATGTCTTCCGGATAATCGACAAGCGGATTGACAATAGTTTCAATCAAGGCTTTCATGGTATCACCACTACTTTACTTTTGGTTTTTTGCGTCGTGGAACTTCGTCATGATGCCTTCGTTAGAAAATAGGTTACGAACCGTGTCGCTTGGCTTAGCACCATTAGTCATCCAGTTCAAAGCCTTTTCTTCATCAATGTCAACCTCTACTGGGTTAGCAACTGGATTATATGTGCCAATTTGTTCAATAAAACGTCCATCACGAGGAGAACGTGAATCAGCTACAACTACACGGTAGAATGGGTTACGTTTAGATCCCATGCGCTTTAGGCGAATTTTAACTGCCATCTTTAAGCACCTCCATAAATTATTAATGTTTCGCACAAGTTTAGATTTTAGCAGATGTTTTTCTGTGTGTAAAGGATTTTTCCATTACATGAATGGAAAATTCATTCCTTTGCCTTTTTTTCCTTTTTGCATGTTACTCATTTGCTTCATCATTTTCTTCATTTCTTCGAATTGTTTGAGAAGCCGGTTGACCTCCGAAACAGAAGTTCCAGATCCCTTGGCGATCCGGCGTTTGCGGCTCGCATTCATAAGGGATGGCTCCTGACGTTCTTTCTTGGTCATTGACTGGATGATCGCTTCTACATGCGAAATTTGTTTCTCGTCAATCTGCGCATTTTTCAAGCCCTTCATCTTGTTGGCTCCAGGAATCATATCGAGCAGTTCATCCAATGGTCCCATGTTGCGGACCTGACCCATTTGTTCCAGGAAATCATCAAAAGTGAAGGAAGCTGAGCGCATCTTCTCTTCTAATTCTTTGGCACGCTTTTCATCAACGTTGTCCTGAGCTTTTTCAATCAGCGTCAGAACGTCCCCCATGCCAAGAATACGAGACGCCATCCGTTCAGGATGGAAGGCTTCGAGCTGGTCAAGCTTTTCTCCCATACCGGCAAATTTGATTGGTTTGCCTGTCACTGCCTTGATAGACAACGCGGCCCCGCCTCGTGTATCCCCATCAAGTTTCGTCAGTACGACACCGCTGACTTCTAGCTGTTCGTCGAAACTTTCTGCGACGTTGACGGCATCCTGACCGGTCATTGCATCGACAACTAAAAAGATTTCATCCGGCTGGACATTATCCTTGATCTGCTGCAATTCACCCATCAGTTCGCCATCGATATGCAGGCGACCCGCGGTATCAATGATGACATAGTCATAATGGTTTTCTTTCGCCTCAGCAATTGCTTCATTGGCGATGTCAACTGGATTGGCATCTGTGCCTTTGGCATATACCGGCAAATCCAACTGTTTTCCCAGCGTCTGAAGCTGGTTGATAGCGGCCGGACGATAGACGTCTGCCGCTACCAGCATCGGTTTACGGTTATGCTTCTTCCGTAAATGATTAGCCAGTTTCCCTGTGGTTGTCGTCTTACCGGCACCCTGGAGCCCGACCATCATGATGACGGTAGGCGGGCGTTTGGCGACAGCAATTTTACTCTCGTCCCCACCCATCAAATTGGTCAATTCTTCTTTGACCACTTTGATGACTTGCTGGCCCGGTGTCAAGCTTTCCATGACTTCCTGGCCTACCGCGCGTTCTTTCACACGCTTGACAAAATCTTTGACGACCTTGAAGTTGACGTCTGCCTCAAGGAGGGCGAGACGGACTTCCCGCGTCATTTCTTTTACATCTTGTTCGGTTACCTTCCCTTTACCTTTTATCCGTTGGATTGTATTTTGTAAACGGTCGGCTAAACCTTCAAATGCCATAGAAGGAGCCCTCCTAATCTAATTCTTTTAATCTTTCGAGTAAATCCTGTACTTCTTTCTGATTTTTAAGCCTGTCCTGCAGCTTATCGATCAGTTGCTGTCTCTCCTGGAATTTTTCATATAAGTTCAATTTATCCTCATATCCTTCCAGCATGGCTTCCGTACGACGGATGTTGTCATAGACAGCCTGCCTTGAGACATCAAACGTTTCTGATATTTCCCCTAGAGAGTAGTCTTCTAAATAATACAAATCCATGTAATTTCGCTGTTTTGGGGTCAACAACGTCTGATAGAAATCAAACAAATAGTTGATTCGTGTCGTCTTTTCTAGCACGGCAACCACTCCTTGTTAAGTGAAATGCCTTTACATATATGAATATTACAGAATGAAAGGCTAGGCTGTCAAGCATCACAATTCTTTTTCTTCATCGTGGGCTTCTACCATATCGGCGAATAGTCCATATACAAAAGCGTGAGCGTCAAACTGTTGGAGGTCAGTAACTTTTTCACCAAGCCCTACTAGTTTAACAGGGATATCCAGTTCATTGCGAATCGCAAGTACGATACCACCTTTAGCGGTTCCATCAAGCTTCGTCAGCACGATACCGGAGACATCAGTAGCTTCTGAAAATGTCTTCGCCTGACTCATCGCGTTCTGCCCGGTAGTAGCATCCAAAACCAGCAACACTTCGTGTGGGGCTGTCGGAACCTCGCGTTCGATTACACGCTTCACTTTAGACAGTTCATTCATGAGGTTCACTTTATTTTGCAGCCGTCCTGCCGTATCACATAACAGCACATCGGCATTACGTGATTTAGCAGCCTGGATGGCATCAAAGATAACCGCTGCAGGGTCACTGCCTGCACTGTGCTTGACGACATTGACTCCGACCCGTTCTCCCCAGGCATCCAATTGTTCGATGGCGCCGGCACGGAAAGTATCCCCGGCGGCCAGCATGACATTCTTCCCTTCACTCTTCAGCTGGTGAGCAAGTTTTCCAATCGTGGTCGTTTTACCGACTCCGTTGACACCGACGAATAAGACGATGGACAACCCATCATGTTCAATATTCAATCCTTCGATTTCTTCGCTGTCGTCATCACCGTAATAGATTTCTACAAGCTTTTCTGAAATGACTTCTCTTACTTGACGGGTATCTTTGATATTACGTCTTTTCACTTCCAGCTGAAGTTCATCAATCATATCAATGACGGTGGTGACACCAACGTCTGCCGAAATGAGGATCTCTTCTAAATCTTCGAAGAAATCTTCATCAACGGTCCGATAACGTGCGACAAGATCATTGATTTTTCCGGAGAATGAATCTCTTGTTTTCGTCAAGCCAATACGGAACTTGGCCGCAATCGATTTTTCACGACCTTCTATATCAGGGTCAGGCTCTTCCATCTCCGGCTTGGTATCTTCGACAGGCAACGCTGGAGTAGCTTCCGGTTCTTCCAGTGGTGCTGGCTCTTCCACATCCGTTTCAAGCTGCTCTACCGGAGTTTCTTCTACGGTTTCCTCCTCTTCTACTTCTGGGACCTCTTCCTCTTCAGCAAGCTTCTCATCTGTTTTCGGACCTGAGGTTCCATTATCTTCGTCCGGTGCATTTATTTCGTCAATTCCCAGGTCTTGCTCTTCCAGATCTTCTGCCT
The DNA here is from genome assembly GCF_900107755.1 of Thalassobacillus cyri. Lineage (GTDB taxonomy): Bacteria > Bacillota > Bacilli > Bacillales > Halobacillaceae > Thalassobacillus > Thalassobacillus cyri. Next base: position 11,325 of record NZ_FNQR01000026.1, read on the forward strand.
GTTCCTGCTCCAGTTCTTTTAACTCTTGTTCAAAGGGGTCTAATATAAATTTGTCCTTTAATTTTTTGAAAAAGCTCATCCAATCTTCCTTTCTATACTTCTAGTAAGTCTTGAGATTCTTCCAGCCTTACAGAAACAAGCTTCGAAACGCCAGATTCCTGCATCGTGACTCCGTACAGTACATCCGACTCTTCCATCGTGCCTTTCCGGTGGGTGATGACGATGAATTGCGTATTTTTACTGAAGACTTTCAGATAACGCGCAAACCGATCGACATTGGCATCATCGAGCGCTGCTTCCACTTCATCCAACACACAGAACGGCACAGGACGCACTCGGAGGATGGCGAATAGCAGCGCAATCGCTGTCAAAGCACGTTCTCCCCCAGAAAGCAGGCTGAGATTCTGCAGCTTCTTACCTGGCGGCTGAGCTACGATATCCACCCCAGTCTCCAGCATATTATCAGGGTCGGTTAGTAGAAGGTCGGCTCGTCCCCCTCCAAATAACTCTTTGAATACCACCGAGAATTCCTGCTTGATTTGTGTAAATGTATCTTCAAACCTGCGCTCCATCTCCCCGTCCATTTCGGAAATGACAGAATATAATGTATCCTTCGCTTCATTCAAATCTGTCTGTTGTTCGCTCAAAAATTGGTACCGCTCCTGAATTCGATCATACTCATCAATCGCCCCGAGATTTACCGTACCCAGTTCATCAATGGCACGTTTGATAAGCTTGACTTTTGTCTTGCTTTCTTCAATATTTGTTGTGCGCTCATACTCTTTTTGGGCCCGTTCAAAAGTAAGAAAATATTCTTTTTGCAGGTAGTCCAGCATGTTTTCCAACTCTACATCCAGACGGTTCGCTTTGACCTCTTTATCCTGGATATCCTGGACGTAATGGTGATGGGTCCTGTTCTCTTCCTTCAACTGCACCTCTATCCGCTTGATCGTATCAGAATGCTCGTTGCGCTGTTCTCTACGGTCTGTAATCAGACGAGCTGTCTCTTCCTTAGCTGATTTTTTATCTTCAATTGCTTCTTCCAGTTCAGCTTCTGTCTGCTTGTTATGGGCAATATCCATCAACTGCTCGTATTGCTTTCTATTCTCTTCAACATGTTGTTCCAGTTCTTTCTTTTGGACTTGATATCCATACAGTTTCTCTTGTTGATTTTTCACTTCAGAATCCTGCTCAGCGAGTTTCAACTGTAATTCGTGCTGCTTTGCTTTCAAGTTTTCCTCATTCTCTGACTGTCGTTTTTCAGCTTCTGTGAGTGTATCAATTTCTTTTTGGGAAGCTGCCAACTGCTGTTCCAACTGTTCTAATTCACCAGCAAGGTCTTCAAATCTAGTCGTAAGCTGGTCCCGGTCCTGCTCATATTGTTCCTGGTCCTGGTCGAACAGTAATAACTGGTCATTCAGGTTTTGATGTTTCACCTGGGCTTCACGCAAGACTGCCCGTTTTTCCTGTTCCTGCTCTTTCAAATCTTCTCTTAATGTCCGAAGTTCCTGCAGTGCTGCCTGTTGATTAGTAGTGATGTTCTTCAATTGCTGCATCTCTTGTTCTGCCGCCATGGTCTTCTGCTGAAAAGACGAAAGCTTGTCGTTCAGTTCCTGCAATTCTCTTTCCCTCGTAAACAAGGATTGGTTGGTCTTTTTCTTTGCACCACCGGTCATCGCTCCACCCGGATTGATGACATCCCCTTCTAAGGTTACAATCCGGAAACGCCGCTGCATCGTTTGAGCAAGCGCGTTCGCTGTTTCCAGGTTTTCGGCTATCACAATATGGCCAAGTAAATGACGGATGGCACGATCATAACGGTCATCAAATTGAACCAAATCAGCAGCTACGCCGACAAAACCGGGTTGTCCGCTTACTCTGGAAGTCATATCTGCCGGAATGAAGCGTGGCTGTATCGTTTCAAGTGGCAGGAACGTCGCTCTGCCTTTATTGTGCTGGCGAAGCCAGTGGATTGCCTGGCGGGCGGAGGATTCATTTTGCATGATCACATGCTGAGCCTGGGCGCCAAGCGCTGTCTCGATGGCTGTAATCAAATCACTAGGAACATCGATCAATTCCAGCACCGCTCCTTCTACCCCTGACAAAAAGTGTTGCTCTCGCGCTTTCAGGACTTCCTTGACACCTTGGAAATAGCCAGAGAAGTCTTCTTTCATATCTTCCAGCATTTCTTTTTTTGATTTTAATTTCTCCACATACTGGTAACCCTGGTAAAGCTTGCTCTGCAGGTCCTGGTAGCGTTCCTGGCTGCTGTTCAGCTTTTCTTCCAGGTCGCTCAATTCCTGCTCTTTTTGTACCCGCTGCTCGTGGATATGGTTCACTTCACGCTCCAGCTTTTCTTTCTCGACAAGCAATTGTTCTCTTTCTTCTCGCATATCTTTAAATTTATCTTTTTGTACTTCACTTTTGGAACCGATTTGTTCCAATTGTCTCGCAATGGATTGTTTTTCATTTCGCTTAGCCGCTTGTTCATTCAATAATTCAATGTAATCACTTTTCAACTCTTCAATCTGCTCACCGATATTCTGATTCTCCAGCTCAAGCTGTCTGGCTGTTTCTTTTAACGCCTTTTTCGTATTGGACCGCTGTTCTTTCCAACTGTTCAGGTTGTTCTCATGTTCATCGCATAATTCCTTTGTCTGCGCTACCCTGTCTGAAAGTTGGCTGAATTCTTCTTCAAGCTTCGCTTTGTTCTCTTCAAAATGTTTAAATCGTTCTTTGACTAACTGTTTCTTTCCCTCTAAGTTCTCTAATTCCTGCGTCAAAACAAGCAGCTTCTCCTGAAGACTTTCCAGCGATTCATCCAACGCAAGCACTTGCTCGCGTTCGGCTTCGACAATCGCTTCTTTTTCTTCCATAGCCGTCTTTATTTCCGCTTTTTTCAATTTCATCTCTTCCAGGTTATTCAAAAGGCGCTGCCATTCTTCATTAACCGTTTCAATCTGGGCGATCAATAAAGAAATCTCCACTTGTTTCAATTCTTCTTTTTTCTCCAGGTAATCTTTCGCAATGGCTGCCTGTTCCTTCAAAGGTTCAAGCTGTCCTTCGATTTCATAAATGATGTCTTCCACACGATTTAGGTTTTCTTGTGTCTCTGCAAGTTTATATTCGGCTTTTTTCTTACGTTGCTTATATTTCAACACCCCTGCAGCTTCTTCAAAAATACTGCGCCTTTCTTCAGCTTTTGAGCTCAGGATTTCTTCCACTTTTCCCTGACTGATAATGGAGAAGGCTTCTCTCCCCAGCCCGGAATCCATGAATAAATTGACAATATCCTTCAAACGACAGGCTTGTTTATTGATATAAAAAGCACTATCACCCGATCGGTATACTCTCCGGGTGACACTGACCTCCTGGTAATCCAGCGGGAGGGTTTGATCTTCATTATCCAATGTCAACGTCACTTCTGCCATGTTCATTGCGTTTCTTGTATCGCTGCCTGCAAAAATGATATCTTCCATTTTACTGCCTCTTAATGAGCGGGCAGACTGTTCACCGAGTACCCAACGGATCGCATCGGTAATATTACTCTTTCCACTGCCATTCGGTCCTACCACAGAAGTGACACCAGGGACAAAATCTACGGTGACCCGTTCAGCAAAAGACTTGAATCCAACTGTATCTAAACGTTTGAGGAACATCTGCATCCTCCTATGTATTTAACTTTCATTTGATTTATCGTTTGCATTTCAACTCATTTATTTTATCATAAACAATAAGGCTATAGAAGAAGCCAAGCAACCCTGCTGTGAGGAGGAAACCATTATGAGCTTAAATGAACCGACCCAAGAAAACTTAGAAACGATCATCAACGACCTGGCTGACCGTCTGCAGGTCGTCAACCGTTCCATTATGGACCCTGCCGATTATGACCTTGACAACTATGATGAAATCAAATCCCTGCATGATATGGTTGTAACCAAAGGGCAGTTAAGTGTGTCAGAAACCCAGGCATTTGTCCAGGAGCTGGGTGCCTACCGAAAATAATGCAATGTCAAGAGAAAGCCGCGCAGAATCTGCGCGGCTTTCTTCTACCTTATTTACATGCGCCTGCTTTTCGGAGCGCTTCTTCAGCAGCTTTTTGCTCTGCTTCTTTTTTGGTTCGACCGATTCCGACACCCGCAGTCTCATTCTGGATGCGGACATGGGCGACGAATTCACGGTTGTGTGCCGGCCCAAGCTCTTCGACAATTTCATATTCGATGACCCTGTTTTTTTCACGCTGGACAAACTCCTGCAGCTGGCTTTTGAAATCCATCGCATGCGAAAAAGCACCTTTTTTAACCTTTGGATACACATATTTTTCCAAAAAGGCAAGGACAGCCTCATACCCTTGATCCAGATAGAGCGCACCAATGAAGGCCTCGAAAACATCCGCAAGCAGCGCCGGGCGGTTTCTTCCCCCAGTCATCTCTTCCCCTTTACCTAACTGGATAAGCTCACTGAAGTTCAATTCATCAGCAAAACGAACCAGGGAAATTTCACAGACGATGGAGGCACGCAGCTTTGTCAGTTCCCCTTCACTCATATCGGGATATTTGCGATAGAGATATTGGGACACCCCAAGCTCAAGTACTGCGTCGCCTAAAAATTCAAGACGCTCGTTGTCCTTGCGATCTGTCTTACGATGCTCATTCACATAAGATGAATGGGTAAATGCTTGTTTTAAAATATCCACATCATTGAAATGGATACCGATTTTCTCTTGAAAGGTTGAAAAGTCTTCCATCGCTCACCTAAACCCTTTCAGTTTGATTTGATGAAATATAGGAAGGGCTGTCCACTTGAGGGACAGCTCCTTGCCAACTGTTTATTGGATGCTGTTTATGTAATTCACAGCGTCACCAACAGTATTGATTTTTTCTGCTTCTTCATCAGCGATCTCTGTATCGAATTCATCTTCAAGCTCCATTACAAGCTCAACTACATCCAAAGAATCCGCTTCAAGATCATCTTTGAAGGAAGCCTCCATTGTAACCTTAGATTCATCTACATCAAGACGGTCAACAATGATTTGTTTGACACGATCAAAAGTATCTGCCATAAGACTTCACCTCCCTTCCGTTATTATAGTAGAAATTCCATAGAAAAACTAGATGATTCAACATTTATGATTTCAACCGGTGTAATTTACCGGGTCCATCCTTACATTACCATGCCGCCATCGACATGGATTGTCTGGCCAGTCATATAACTGCTGTCTTCAGAGGCCAGGAAACGAACCACATTTGCGATATCTTTTCCTTCACCAAGGCGGTTTAACGGAATCATTTTCAACATTTCTTCCCGCTGTTCTTCTGTCAATTCATCGGTCATATCTGTTGTGATGAAGCCAGGAGCTACGGCATTTACAAGAATATTTCTTGCTGCCAGTTCTTTTGCATTTGATTTTGTCATCCCGATGACACCAGCTTTTGCTGCCACGTAATTCGCCTGTCCAGGATTTCCGGATACGCCTACGATGGATGCGATATTGATGATCCGGCCGCTTTTTTGCTTCATCATTGGACGGGTAACAGCTTTGGTAGTCAGGAACACACCTTTCAGGTTGGTATCGATCACCTGGTCGAATTCTTCTTCTTTCATACGCATCAACAGGTTATCTTTGGTAATACCAGCATTGTTCACCAGGATATCCAGGCGGCCAAAAGCTTCCATGGTCTGTTTGACCATACCTTTTACATCGGCTTCTTTTGATACGTCTGCCTGTATTTTGATCGCTTTTCCGCCATTAGCCTCGATTTCATCTACAACTTCCTGTGCTTTTGCTTCACTGCCTGCGTAGTTGACAGCGACGGCGACGCCTTTATCAGCAAGTTCCAGGGCGATCGCTCGTCCAATACCACGTGACGCGCCTGTAACCAGCGCTACTTGATTCTCCAACATTACGAATCCTCCTTATACCAGTCAATGAATGCTTGCAATGTTTCTGGATCCTGAATATTGAATGTCTTCATTCTCCGTTTTACTTTACGAACCAATCCACTCAATACTTTACCATGTCCTACTTCTACGATGGCATCGATATCCTGATCAACAAACTTTTCCAGAATTTCCTGGAACCGGACAGGAGAGTAGAGTTGCTCGACTAATAGCTCTTCGATCATTTCTTTATCTTGTACGGCTTCAGCCGTAACATTTGCATAGACAGGGATGGCAGCATCCGATAGCTCTGCTTCCTGCAATGCTTTGGAGAAATCTTCACTAGCCGGCTTCATCAGACGGGAATGGAACGGACCGCTCACATTCAGTGGGAGGACACGTTTGGCTCCAGCATCTTTTAATAAATCTGATGCTTTTTCTACACCTTCTTTGCTTCCTGAGATAACAATTTGACCAGGGCAGTTAATGTTCGCCAGATCTACAATTTCTCCTTCGATTTTATCCAGAACTTCCTGGATAGCATCTTGCTCAAGACCCAGAACAGCAGCCATTGCCCCCTTACCGGTTGGGTAAGCATGCTCCATCAGTTGTCCCCGCTTTTGAACCAGTGCTGCCGCTTCAAGAGGCTGTAATGATCCGGAGGCCACCAGCGCGCTGTATTCACCCAGACTGTGGCCGGCTGTCATTACCGGTTCAATTCCTTCTTTTTTAAGGAGGGATACGATGGCAGCACTATTCACTAACAGCGCTGGCTGAGCATGTTCTGTTTTCGTCAGTTCCTCCTGTGGTCCTTCAAACATCAACTTCGTCAAAGAGACGCCGAGTTGATCATCTGCTTGTTCAAATAATTCTTTCACTTCGTCATATGTTTCAAACAACGCTTTCCCCATTCCAACTTCCTGGGAACCTTGGCCGGGGAATATAAAAGCTACACGTTTCATGCTTCTTCCTCCTCTGCTTCCTGGATATTCTTCACCGTTTCAGCTATTTTTGTTGTAACATCCTCTTCCACCATGTGGGAAGCTTGTTTAATGGCATTGAAAACCGCTCTGGCATTAGAAGAACCATGGGCTTTGATGACAGGGGCGGCAAGCCCGAACAGCCCGGCGCCGCCATATTCGGAGTAATCGAGTTGATCCTTCAGCTGTTTCAAATCATTTTTTACCAGACCGGCTGCTAGTTTCGTTTTAAAGTTAGACATAAAGGTTTCTTTTATCATAGAAAACATCGTCATTGCAGTGCCTTCAATCGTTTTCAGTGCAATGTTGCCACTGAAACCATCCGTAACCACGACATCAGCAACGCCCTCGAGAAGGTCACGTGCTTCGACATTTCCGATAAAATTCACTGGCGCTTCTTGCAATTCGGCAAAAGCTTTTTTGGCAAGCTCACTGCCTTTTCCATTTTCCGTGCCGACATTCAACAAGCCGACTCTCGGCTGCTTGATTCCTCTGACTTTCTCTGAGTAAATGGATCCCATGATGCCATATTGAACCAGATGATGCGCTTTAGCATCGACATTGGCACCAACATCGAGTAAAAGGAACCCTCTACCGTCTACAGTCGGAAGCGTCGGGCTTAGAGCTGGCCGTTCGATCCCTTTGATTCTTCCGACAATAAAGAGTCCGGCGCTCATCAATGCACCGGTATTGCCGGCAGAGATGCAGGCATCGGCCCTTCCTTCTTTCACTTCCTCGGCCATCAGTACCATGGAAGCTTGTTTTTTTCGGCGAACCGCTCTTACCGGTTCATCCTCGCTGGTTATTTTTTCATTTGTATGTATGATCGTAATATTATTAGTATCTTTCACCAATGGTTTGATTTGTTCTTCATCGCCTACTAACGTAACCTGTAGGTTCGTATCGGTTTTCACCGCTTCTATCGCACCTTTTACAATCTCACCAGGTGCATGATCCCCGCCCATTGCGTCGATTGCGATTCTCATGACTGCTGCTGCCCCCTCTGTTCATTCGAGCGATACATTTCAAATACTCCAGAAAACACTGTTTCATTTTCTACATAACTATACACTTCGACGACGGTCCGTCCCTTTTCATCGACCCCGGTGACAGAGGCTTTTGCTACCACACGTTCTCCTTTTGTCACCTGGCGGGTAAAACGGATCTCTGCCTTGGCCGTAAGTGCCAGTTCATCGTTAATGACGGCGACCGCCAATGAATTAGCCTGGGCGAATAAATGATGTCCCCGAGCAATATCATTTCGGGAAAACACATGCTCCCGGTCGATATCCAAAATAGAAATGGCCCGTTGATCTAACTCTAAATCTACAATTTCACCGATAACTTCTTCGATTGGTAACGCCTTTACCGTTTCATTCCATTCATTTCTAGCTACAGATTTAATTCTTTCTCTCAGCTCTGGAATGGTAAGTTCCATACGGTCAAGCCTGATCGTCTGGATACTGACACCGAACTTTTTCGCCAGATCTTCATCTGTAATGAATGGAGTGGATTCGATCGTTTCTTTTAATTCTTTTTGACGTGTTCGTTTATCCTTTTTCATATTTGCCATCCACCGTCCGAATTATGACTAGGTACTAATAGTAATATATAATACCAAATAGGCGAATGCAAGAGTAAGGGTATAAGATAAGTAAAAACGCTCTATTGACAGTAATTCGGAAAGTGAGTTAATCCCCTGCCCTTAATAGAAAAAACAAAAAAGCAAAGGCTTGCAGATAAACTGTGTGGTTATCTACAAGCCTAGATATTAACGATGATAGCCTTTCTGCTCAATTCAATTGTTTGGGTTTATGTTTTATTGGTGTTTTGTCTTTTATGTCATCATTATAAAGGTGACACGCAACGAAATGATTGTCATCCACTGCCTGCCAGACAGGCTTCGTAGTGGCGCATGCTTCCATCGCCATTGGACAGCGGGTGCGGAACACACATCCGCTCGGCGGATCGATCGGGCTGGGTAGTTCTCCTTCCAAAATCACACGTTCCCTGCTTTCTTCAACATCAGGGTCTGGGATCGGGATCGCTGATAATAACGCTTGCGTATAAGGATGTTTCGGGTTTTCATAAAGACTGTCACTGTCGGTCAATTCTACTAAATGGCCAAGATACATGACTCCGATCCGGTCGGAAATGTGACGTACCATCGATAGATCATGGGCAATGAATAAGTAGGTCAGTCCTTTTTCTTCTTGTAATCTCTCTAATAGATTCACCACTTGAGCCTGGACAGAAACATCCAGGGCAGAAATCGGTTCGTCTGCAATAATAAAGTCAGGGTCCAGTGCCAGGGCGCGGGCAACCCCGATCCGCTGCCTTTGCCCACCGCTGAATTCATGGGGATACCTGGTAGCATGATCACGGTTCAGTCCTACCTCTTCCAGTAATTGATAGACTCGCTCCATCCGCTTCTTTTTATCCGGATACAAATCATGCACAATCATTGGCTCTGATATGATCTCTCCTACTGTAGAACGCGGATTTAAGGAGGCGTAAGGGTCCTGGAAAATCATTTGCATATTCCGGTAGAATTTGAATTTCTCCTGTTCGTCCAGTTCATGAACATCTTTCCCACCATAGCTGACCTGGCCGTCCGTCCGGTTGTACAACCCCATAATCGTTCTGCCGATGGTAGATTTGCCACAGCCAGACTCCCCGACAAGCCCGAATGTCTCTCCCTGGTACACATCAAAACTGACATCATCCACGGCCTTGAGATTACGACCTTTGCCAAGGTTAAAATGCTTTTTCAATTCATTCACTTGTAGTATGACTTTGCTGCTCATGCTGGTTCCTCCGTCTCCTGCCAGTAGCGTCTGGCTGCGCATAGTTCTTTTTCATATATCGTTCCTCCCAAGGTTCTGACTTCAATCCCCTTCCCTGTACTTGGAGAATGAAGCATTTTTCCATCTCCATAATAGATACCGACGTGATGGATGTTTCCTTGTCCTTCTTCATAAGCGAAAAACAACAGGTCGCCGGGCATGAGGTGGTCAAATGAAATTTCCTCCCCCGCTTTAGCCTGGTCGGAAGCATCACGTGGGATTTGATAGCCTGCCGCTTTATGCATATTATAGGCAAAACCGGAACAGTCATAACCGTAGGCACTCATGCCTCCCCAAAAATAAGGAAGGCCGATAAAAGCTTCACCGAGGCGGACGATATTGACTCCATTTTCTTTTTTCATCCCAAGTGATTCAGCAAATATGGTCGAATCTTCTCTTGGTATATAAGCTGAGCCGTGAGGAGAACTAACCCTGACAGAAGTTTCAAGGACTTCCTGAACAGGCAGCATCGTCATGTAGCTTAATTCAAGTATTTCGTTCCCGGATTCCTCTTTCAACACGGTTTTTTTGCTGGATACTACTGCCGTTTTGTCCGTCTCCCATAGCTGTGTTGTAATCGGCTGCAGCTGGGCCAGCGGGACCCAGCCCGGATAACCCCGTTCATCTTTTTTTGAAGGCTGAGTAGGGATGATGACATGGGCCCAGCCATTATTTTTATCCGTTACCATCACTTCTTCTCCGTATAAAAGCTGGGACTGGACCAGGTTTTCATCACAAAGCTCCAGGCGTTTTTCTCTGGTGAGACGCTTCAGCCATTCGTTAAGATTCACCGGGTTGGACAACCCGGGTTCATCCAGTTCCCTTGGTGATGTTGGAGCTGTCCAAACCGTGGCTGCCGTTACACTCACGATATAATTTTCATGCGTTTCTTCAAGCATCAGGTTCCCTCCTTTTTTAATTGTTAATGAATTGCTTTTTTATTTCCTTAATGCCTAGTCCTGTAGCCGAGGGTAGATGAATGTGTTTTCCTTGATACTGGACTCCGCCGTCCAGTACGTCATCCGCCAGCATCAGAGGGGCATCAAAGTCGTAGCGTGTCACATTCTTTTGGCTGGCCGCAAAGTGACAGGCGGCTGTTATTCCTATTTTAGTTTCAATCATGCTTCCTACCATGCATTCCACTCCATAACTCTCTGCTATGGTCGCTATTTTCAGAGCCTGGTAGATGCCGCCGCTCTTCATCAGCTTGATATTTATCAAGTCGGCACTTTCTGTTTCTAATACCTGCCTTGCATCAAATAGGGAAAACACGCTCTCATCTGCCATAATCGGTGTATCTACTTGCTCCTTCACTTGCTTTAAACCTGCAAGATCATGAGCTTTGACCGGTTGTTCAACCAGTTCGATATTTAAACCTGAATCTTCCATTTTTCTGATTGCATATACCGCTTCTTTCGGCTTCCAGCCCTGATTGGCATCAAGTCGGATAAGTATGTCTGTACCAGCCGCTTTACGTACCGCCTGAATACGCTTGATATCCATATCAATATCATCTTTGCCCACTTTCACTTTCAATGCATCAAAACCATTTTTTATGTACCGGACGGTGTCCTTAGCCATTTCTTCTACCGTGTTAACACTCACGGTGTAATCTGTTTCCAGCAGGTTCCGATAACCTCCGAGAAACTGGTAGAGCGGCATGCCGGCATACTGGGAAAGACAGTCATAAAGAGCCATATCGATGGCTGCTTTGGCACTCGTATTTCCGATTATCAACCGGTGAAGCATCTCAAAAACCCTCTCTCGCTCTAACAGCGACATTCCCAGCAGATTGGGAGCGATAATATCTTCCACCGCCGTCTCTATACTTGCCAGGCTTTCTCCGGTGATGACATGGGTAGGCGGTGCTTCCCCGAATCCTACGGTGCCATCGTCACAGGTAACTTTGACAACGAGGCTTTCTGCCACCGTAACCGTACGTAGGGCAGTTTTAAACGGCGTATGAAGGGGAGCGGATATCCGAAAAGTTTCTATTGCCTGCAGTTTCATAGGAACACTCCTCAATTTGTTTATTTCACTCCTGGAGCGATAGTAAGGGATAATTTCTTTGTTGACATTTCAGCATGTACGCCGAGTGGAACAGCGAAATGAGGCTGGCAATGGCCAATTTTGAAGCCCGCTATTATCGGCTTATTCAGATCGCTCAAGTAATCACTTAAAACTTGTGAAAGACTGAGAGATTCTTTGCGCTTGGAAGGTTCAGCATTCTTGAAATCACCTATAAGAATACCCGCTGCCTCATCAAGCTTTCCACTTAACTTCAGTTGATTCAGCATACCGTCAACCCTGTAGGGTTCTTCATCAATATCTTCGATCAATAATAATTTTCCTTTTGCCTCCAATTCATAAGGGGTGCCAAGAGTGCTCACAAGCAAAGATAAATTGCCGCCCACCAGCTCTCCGGAAACTGCTCCTTCGGAAATGATCATTAATTCGGAGTAAGAGGTGGAATAGTTCAATTCAGCAGGAGCGAACAGCTGACGGAACATATCCTGCGATTTCTCATGAAAATCATCTTTGCCGATATCGGAGCTGAGCATCGGACCGTGAAAGGTAACGAGCCCTGTCTGCTGACGTATCGCTGTATGTAAATAAGTGATGTCGCTGTAGCCCCAGAAAGGCTTTGGATTTTCTTTTACCAGCTTGTAATCAATCTTCCCGGCAATTCGGCCTGTACCATAACCGCCACCAGCACAAAATATCCCTTTGATGTCCGGATTCCGGAACATGGCATGGAAATCAGACAATCGGTCTTCATCTTTTCCTGCCAGGTAGCCATAGACATCTTTCACATGATTTCCCAGTACGACCTCGAGACCAAGGGATTCTATAAACGGGAAAGCCTGATACATCTGATCAATATTCGGAGGACTTGCCGGTGCAATGACACCTATTTTATCCCCTTTATGTAAACGATTTGGTAACAGCATCTTCATCCCTGCCTTCCGTATGTAAAAAGGGACCGGGAGCAAGGATCAGCCATTGATCTGTTGCCAGATTTTGCTTCCATCGGCGCCTGCCCCGTCCCTCTTTATATCTAACTTATTAGGAAACTATTTTATTCCACCTATTAATTGATTTCTGCCCATTTCAATTCCAAGTACCCGACTGGATGACGGACAATATTTTTCACTTTATCCTTCTGCAATACGACCTGGTTGTAGAAATGGATCGGAAAGATCGGCATTTCTTCAAATAAAATCTTCTCTGCTTCATACATATATTCGAAACGTTTCTCTTCATCTGCTTCGTTCTTCGCATTCGCGATCAACTTGTCATATTCCTCATTGGACCAGCCAGTACGGTTCATGGAAGAATCTGTTGTAAAGCTTTCCAGGAAGTTGATCGGGTCAGCATAGTCAGCAAGGAAGGAGCTTCGTGATAATTGGTGCTTCAAATCTTTTTGATCCTGCAAGAACACATTCCACTCGGTATTTTCCAGCGTGATATCGACACCAAGATTCTCTTTGTACATGTTTTGGATGGTTTCTGCGATCGCTTTGTGGGAATCGCTGGTATTATACGTTAATGTGACTGGACGAAGTTTTTCATACCCTTCTTCTTCCATTCCTTCTTCTAACAGCTGTTTTGCTTTTTCCGGATCGTGTTCGACAAGCTTACCATTTTGTTCACGGAAATCATTTCCTGCTGGGTCCGTAAACCCATAGGATACAAAGCCATAAGCCGGCTCTTCCTTGTTTTTGGTTACATAGTCAACGATATCTTGCTGGTTGATAGCCATCGCGAACGCTTTACGGATTTTTTCATTTGTAAATGGTTCCTGATTGACATTGAAGCGGTAGAAATACGTACCTGCCTGATCTTCAATCACTACATTTTCATTATCCAGCAGTTGTTCTGCCATTTCGCTTGGAATGCCTGAAGTATCGAGGTCACCGCTTTCATACATTTGATATTCTGTGTTGGTATCGTTGACCATCGCCCACTCTACCTTATCCAGCTTGACGGTTTCTGCATCCCAGTACTCGTCGTTCTTTTCCATGACCAGTTTGCTGTCGTGCTTCCATTCTGCAATTTTGAATGGTCCGTTTCCTACAAAAGAGTCAGCTTCTGAGAACCACTCTTCATTTTCGCTTTGGACCTTTTCGTTGATTGGGAAGAAAGCAGGGTTGGAAATGACATTCAAGAAATACCCTGTTGGTGAAGTCAATGTCACTTTCAACGTTTTTTCATCCACAGCTTCTACCATTACACCATCCTTGGTACCTTCTCCCGTGTTATAAGCTTCTGCCCCTTCAATGAAATAGCCAAGGAAAGCTGCTGGAGATGCTGTTTCCGGGTCAAGCAGACGCTTCCAGGCAAATTCAAAGTCTCCAGCTGTAACCGGGTCGCCATTGGACCAGTTGGCATCCTCACGAATATGGAATGTATATACCTTTCCATCTTCTGAAACCTCCCATTTCTCTGCAGTCGCTGCTGCAGGCTCATGGGACTCATCCAATCTGGTCATCCCTTCCATTAAGTTGTTCAATACATTCCATGAATACGAATCAAAACCAATCGGCGGATCCAGGGAAGTAGGTTCTGTACCATTATTCAGCTTCAGTACCTTTTCTTCACTCGAAGCTTCCCCACCTCCTTCTTTCTCCTCGTCACTGCCAGAGCTGCCACTTGTCGTACAGGCGGACAAAACTACTGCCACCATTACGGCTAAAAACATCATCAGCCATTTTTTCATGTTACGTTCCCCCTTCTAGGTATGTATTTATCTTGAGGCTTCACTTGGAAGCCAACAATTTGATCGCCCGCTCGTCCTGGAGCCAACACTCGACCTGGTGCGTTTCACTGAGTTCAGTCTGCATAGGATAAACCCGCTCGCACACTTCCATCGCTTTCGGACATCTGGCTGTAAATGGACATCCGATCGGTGGTGAAAATAAATCCGGAGGTGTCCCGTCAATCGGTATCAGCTTCCCTTCCCGCCGGTCCAACCGCGGCACTGAAGTCAATAAACCATTTGTATAGGGGTGCTGGGGATGATAGAATATTTCTTTTTTCGTCCCAACCTCGATAATCTTACCAGCATACATGACAGCGATCCGGTCGGCTATTTTTGCTACGACGCCTAAATCGTGGGTAATCAGAATGATAGCTACCCCGGTCTGTTCCTGGATACGTTCGAATAGTTCCAGGATTTGCGCCTGAATCGTCACATCAAGCGCCGTAGTCGGCTCGTCAGCAATCAAGAGTTCTGGTTCACAAATCAATGCCATCGCAATGACAATCCGCTGCCGCATTCCTCCACTGAACTGATGGGGATATAAACCAAGTCTTTCTTCCGGATTTGGAATGCCTACTAATTCCAGCATTTCTATCGCTTTTTGTTTTGCTTCCTGGTTTGAGACAGATGTATGCTGTTTCAGACCCTCGGTCAGCTGGTTGCCTACCGTTAACGTAGGATTCAATGCGGTCATCGGATCCTGAAAGATCATGGAAATATCCACACCCCTGATCTTCCGCATTTGTTTTTCAGGAAGATGACGCAACTCTTTTTCTTTGAATTGTATCGTTCCATTTGTAATCCTTCCTGGCGGCTGAGGAATCAACCGCATAATCGAATTGGCAGTCACGCTTTTCCCACAGCCGGATTCCCCGACTATCGCAAGCGTCTCACCCTTATATAAGTCAAAGCTGACTCCTCTTACGGCCTGTACTTCCCCGCCATAAGTCAAAAAGGAAACTTCAAGGTCTTTCACTTCCAGTAATTTTTCCAATGTTGTCACCTCCTGAGCTTAGGATCCAGTGCATCCTGAAGCCCGTCTCCAAGTACGTTGAATGCAAACATGGTTGCAGATATGAAAAATGCAGGGAAAAACAGCCTCCACCAGTGGCCGGATAATATGGTCCCTAAGGCATCATTAGCCATTACTCCCCAGCTGGCATAAGGAGATTGGATTCCCAGACCCAGGAAGCTCAAAAATGCTTCTGCGAAAATAGCTGTCGGTACCGTCAATGTCATTTGGACAATGATTGGGCCCATGGTATTAGGAAGCAGATTCTTCCGGATGATCCGCCAGGTTTTCGTCCCAAATGACTGGGAAGCTAACACAAATTCATAATTCTTGATCTGTAGTACCTGCCCGCGTACAATCCGCGCCATTCCAACCCACCCTGTCACGGTGAGTGCAATGATGATGGTCAAGAGGCTTGGGCCCATAACGACCAAAAGCAGGATGACTACCAGCAGGTATGGCAATCCGTAAAGGATTTCAATGATACGCATCATGCTGCTGTCGATACGTCCGCCTTTATAACCGGCAATACCGCCATAAATGACCCCGATGAAGAAATCAATCATTGCTGCCATCAAACCGACAAATAAGGAAATCCGTGCCCCATACCAGGTCCTCGTAAATACATCCCTTCCCAGGTTATCGGTACCGAACCAATGGGTACCTGAAGGAGGCTGATTCTGATTAGCCGGTATCCCTTCCTGAACGGTGTAAGGAGACAATATTGGACCGAAAATTGCCATAAGTGCTAAAAATATCAGAAATAACAGTCCGCCCATGGCCAGTTTGTTTTTGACCAGTCGCCTCCAGGCATCCTGCCAGTAGGACAACGAAGGACGTACGACCTTTTCCGAGTCTTTCTGGCTATTTTCTTTGGGTTTAAACCATTCGTCAGGAATATCATGGACAGCAGGAGAATGTTTTGTTTTTTGTTCTTCCGCAAGGTGATTCATGCTCATTCCCCTTCCTTCTTATGCATTTTGATTCTGGGGTCCAGGAGTCCGTAGGCGATATCAACCAAGAACAACATAAAGACTAAGAAAAAGCTGTAGAATACGGTCGTACCCATAATCAAAGGATAATCCCGCTGGTTAATGCCTTCGATGAAATACCTGCCCATACCAGGAATAGCGAATATTTTTTCGATGACAAACGTTCCTGTCAGGATACCAGCCAGCAAGGTTCCAAGAATGGTAACAACAGGCATCAAGGCATTTTTCAATGCGTGTTTGAAAATGATTTTATATGGTTTTAATCCCTTTGCTTTTGCCGTTTTAATATAATCCTGTGTCAGCACTTCCAACATGCTCGATCTTGTCAGCCTTGCGATGATTGCCATTGGACCTGTAGCCAGCGCCAGTGTAGGCAACACCATATGAGTCGGGCTTGACCAGGTCGCAGCAGGGAAAATGCCCCAATCGACAGCGAGCTTTTGAATCAACAGTGTTGCCAGTACAAAGTTAGGGATTGAAATTCCAAGTACGGCTACGGTCATCGCTAAATAATCGATAATGCCGTTATGTTTGAGCGCTGCCAGCACGCCGAGAATAATCCCGGAAATAAGGGCAACCATGACGGTAACAATTCCTAACTCAAAGGAAATCGGAAATCCTCGTCCCAATAAGTCATTGACCGTTTCCGTAGGGTGCTTGATCGATGGACCGAAGTCCAGTGTCGCAATAGATTTCAAGTAAATAAGGTACTGGATAAATAACGGTTCATCCAAATGGTAGTGGGACTCCAGGTTTGCCTGAACTGCTGCATTGGTTCCTCTTTCCTGATTTAACGGGGAACCAGGTATGGCATGCATCAAAAAGAATGTAAGCGTCGCAATGATCAACACCGTTGCAATCATAATTAAAAAACGTTTTATTATGTATCTCGTCATACAGGCACCCTCCCTAGCTAAAAGACGTATGCATCGCCAGTTCGGTCATGACGATCATCGCTTGATAAGCTTCTATGATATCTTTTGCCTGGTATTTCACGATTGTGGTGCCTGGTTCAATTTCAGTATTCGGCATCAGGTTCGCCCATTCTGCTTGGCCGTAATTGGTAAATTCTATTCGTAATATGGGGTTATCAGGCGGAGTCAAGGGTTTGACCAGATGACGTATTTTCAGTGCCTCTGTCACTTTTTTCTGCAATAGTTCTCCAGCTTTCACTGGTGTGAGACTTTTGACTGCTGAGCGGGAAATCGTTTCTTTTACAACTGCTGTAGTTATGTTTGGAATAAGTGATTCAGCTTCCTGTCCGGCACAATCATCACCGGCGACTAATAAAACGGGAACGCCATAATATCCGGCAACGTATGCATTAAAGCCTAGTTCTCCTACCTCGACGTCATTTATGTAGAAATTTCTTACTCCGAAAATCATCGAATGAGACATTACCCCGCGCTGTCCCGCTCTTGCATGATATCCAATGAACATCACCCCTGCAAAGCTATCATCCAGGCTCTGAACCATTGATAACGGTTTCACATCCCCTGTAATCAGATGAGCTTCCGGATCGAGCTGATCGATCAGCAGGTTGTTCATTTTCGAATGGCTGTCGTTCACTAATATATCTTCGCAGCCGAATTTTCTAGCCGCCTCGATGACGTAATTCGTCTCCTCTGTCATGATACGACGGGCCCGGTCGTAATTTAGTTCCGATGAATCCACGTACGTGTAATCGGGCAGACCGGTTATTCCTTCCATATCTACTGAAAGAAATAGTTTCATAGATGCAACACTCCTTTGGCTGTTTAAATTATTACGTTTTTTGGGGGAATTTTCTTAAAATTCTATCAAATTTTTCCTCAATTAGCAATGCAGTTCAAAAATATGTAGAAATTTACATCCTATCACTGAAGCGCTTTCATAACTGTTTAGCTAGATGAACGATCAGTTACCAGGTAAAATAAAAAGGGCTGCTTCAGAGACAAAGTCTTACCCAAGCCAAAATAATGCCAATTAAATTGGTGGCTCAGCCTTTGTGCTGAAACAACCCTATCCTTTTTATCAATCTAGTATTTCTCCTTGTAACGCTTCGTCACGAAATAACAATTCCCGCAAAGAACTCCATGATTCACCGGTATCCAATTGGTTCGTCTCTATGATATCCGCCGCGTCCTTGCGAGCGGTTTCCAGAGCACGGTAATCATGGACCATATCACCGACCTTGAACTCTGGAACCCCACTTTGTTTCTTACCAAAAAAGTCACCAGGGCCACGCAGTTGAAGATCCTGCTCCGATAACTCAAAACCATCCGTTGTTTCTGTCATGATACGCATTCGTTCTTTGCCAATTTCCCCTTTGGGTTCAGCCAAAAGAATACAATAGCTCTGGGCATCTCCACGGCCGACACGTCCCCTGAGCTGATGCAATTGACTGAGGCCGAATCGTTCAGCGTCGTAAATTACCATTACTGTTGCATTGGGTACATTGACTCCTACTTCTACTACAGTCGTCGAAACGAGAACCTGGATGTCATTATCGACAAACTGCTGCATGACTTCTTCTTTTTCTTCCTGATGGAGACGCCCATGCATCAAGCCGACGGAAATATCCGGTTCATAGTAGGTCTGCAACTGGTGGTGGAGATCGACAGCATTCTGGATATCCAGTTTATCCGATTCCTCTATCAGCGGAGAAATGACATAGGCCTGGTGACCTCTTGCGACTTCTTTGTTAATGAACTGCAGCACCCGGTCCATCATATCTCCTTTTACCCAGTATGTCTCCACCGGTTTTCGTCCAGCAGGCATTTCATCAATGACAGAAACATCCATATCCCCAAATGCTGTGATTGCCAGCGTTCGTGGAATAGGGGTGGCTGTCATGAATAATACATCCGGATGCAATCCTTTATCCCTTAATGTCCGCCGCTGATTGACACCAAAACGGTGCTGCTCATCGACGATCACTAACCCTAGTTTGGAAAAGACCACTTCGTCCTGGATCAGGGCGTGGGTCCCCACAATGATATCTGCCTCCTGGTTGCGAATTTCTTCCAATACAGCTTTTCGGTGTTTTCCTTTAATTGAACCGGTCAATAACACAATATTCACCAGGTCCCCGAACATCTGCTGCAACGATTCATAGTGCTGTTCAGCCAGAATTTCTGTCGGCACCATCAATGCACCCTGGTTACCTGCTGTAATCGTTGCATATAAGGCGATCGCGGCGACAGCCGTCTTCCCTGAACCAACATCCCCCTGTAGCAGTCTGTTCATACGATGGGGGGATTTCATGTCTTTTAAAATTTCTGCCAGTGACTTCTTTTGCGCTTTCGTCAGTTCAAACGGAAAGGAATCCACAAATTCTGTCAGCTTATCATTATCATAAGCCTGCAGATTCCCTTCTGTCGCTTCCCGTTTCAATTTACGTAAGAGCTGCATCTTAAGCTGGAAAACAAGAAACTCTTCATAAGTGAATCTTCTCCGGGCGTGCTTCAATAACTCCCTGCTTTCGGGATAGTGCATTTGCCATAAAGCAGCCGACCGTTCCGGCAGCTTGTAGCTCTCCATCAAATGCTCTGGCAAAATTTCACGGATTTCTTCCCCATAGTCTTCTAATGCCTGGAGGATCAGCTTCCGCATTTTTTTCATAGTGATGCTTTCTTTCAAGGAATAGACCGGCTGAATCGGGTTTTGTGCCTCAGCACGACCCTTCTTATACTGGCTGACTGTTATTTGCAGCCGATGCTGGTCCCACTTGCCGGTTACGGTAATAATGTCCCCGGAATTAATTTGTTTCTTCGCAAATGCGCGGTTGAACATGACTGCTTTGACCGCAAATTGTTCTACCTGCAATGTCATCGTCAACCGGGATTTCTTTCGACCATAAAAAGTAAGGGAAGGTTCTCCAATGACCTCCCCTTCGATGGTCGCTTTTTCATCATGAACTAGTTCCGTCAACGGTTTGACCTCATACGTGTCATAACGATAGGGAAAATAGAACATGAGATCTTCAATGGTATATATACCTAGTTCATTCAGGGTTTCCGTCACTTTTTCCCCTACTCCGTTCACCTCGGAAACTGGTTGCGTTAACACATAATCACTCTTTCTTCAAAGAAATTCCGTACACTTTCGCTTCTAGTTCTCTGCCCGTCGGTGTTGCAGCCAAGCCTCCCTGTGCTGTCTCACGCAATGCGACTGGCATGGTCTGCCCGATTTTGTACATCGCATCGATCACTTCATCACACGGAATGCGGCTTGTTACGCCGGCTAATGCCATATCAGCTGCCACCACAGCGTTGGAAGCTCCCATCGCATTCCTTTTCACGCATGGCACTTCCACTAAACCTGCAACCGGGTCACAGACAAGTCCGAGCATGTTTTTCAAGGTAATCGCCATTGCTTCAGCCGATTGTGATGGCGTTCCGCCTGCCATCTCGACAATTGCAGCAGCTGCCATTCCAGCCGCCGATCCGACTTCTGCCTGACATCCTCCGGCAGCACCGGAGATGGAAGCATTATTGGCTACGACAAACCCGAATGCTCCAGAAGTAAACAGGTAACGCACCATTTGTTCTCTCGTTGGATTTAATTTATTTTTTACCGCAAACAGTGTACCAGGAACACATCCGGCACTCCCGGCTGTCGGCGTCGCACAAATTGTTCCCATTGCGGCGTTCACTTCATTAGTAGCTACTGCCTTACTGACCGCATCAAGCAGGATATCCCCTGATAAAGGGTTATTATTTTTCATATATTCCTGGATAAGAACGGCATCGCCGCCTGTCAAACCACTATGGGACTTCACCCCTTTGAGACCATCCTCGACAGCTTTTTCCATGACATCCAGGTTACGTTCCATCTGCCCGAAAACCTCTTCCCGGGTTCTTTCTTTCACTTCCATCTCCTGGCGAATCATCACTTCTGATATTTGAATGCCTTCACTTTCCGCCATTTCGACGAGTTCGGCTACATTACGAAACATAATACATGCCCCTTTCTATTAATCGACTATCTTGGCCACTTGCAGGATATGGTCGGCCCTTTCCAGCTCTTGCAAGATACTTTCATCAATATTCTGATCGACTTCGATGACCATTAACGCCTGCTGTCCTTCTTGCTTCCGGGAAACTTCCATATGGCCGATATTGATTTCATGGCGTGCTAGGATTGCCGTTACTGAAGCGATTGCTCCGTACCTGTCGTTATGGATGAGCAAGACGGCAGGGTGGCCACCGGATAGACGTAATTCAAAACCGTTCAACTCGGTGATTTCCGCCATCCCTCCACCAATCGAAATACCGACAAGCTCCAGATCACCATCATCGTCGCCGATGCGAATCCTTGCAGTATTTGGGTGGTCGGTATGAGAATCCTCTTCATGGAACCTTATTTTAATTCCTTTTTGTTTAGCAGTATCTAAAGCATTTCTTATTCTCGTGTCGTGCGTATCATAGTCCAGCAGCCCGCCTACAATAGCGACGTCTGTACCATGTCCCTTATATGTTCTGGCAAAAGAACCATACAAATGGATTTCCGCCCATTTCGGTTCCCGGCCAAAGAGATTTCGGGCAGCCCGTCCGATTCGCGCTGCTCCTGCTGTATGCGAACTGGATGGTCCAATCATGACAGGACCCATAATATCGAAAACTGATTTGAATTTCATATTTCACCTTTCCCTTCCATGAGATAAGCAGTTATGGATGGAGTTCACATTAGCTTATGCCCTATTCTATTTTAGCGAGAAACCGTTTACTTGAACAGGTGTTTTCTATACTATTTTTTCCTGAAAGATAATAAGTTTGCCAGAATACCCAACCCGTATTATAATTAAATTTTGTGGGTTGCATGAACAACCGGGTGGGAGAGGGCTACAATATTATAGAGGAGTACACCATGTTTAACAAGCATAAACATGACATCGATGCTGCCCAGTGGAAAAATGACGTTCTGGCTGGTTTTATCGGCTATTTTACAACCGTCTACATTGTAGCGGTCAATAGTTCGATTTTGAATGATGCCGGAATCGGTGTGGAAAATGCCATGGTCGCTACGATTCTTGCCAGCTTTGTCGGCACGTTGCTGATGGGTTTGCTTGCAAATGCCCCGATGGTACTGATACCCGGAATGGGGGTCAATGCCCTGTTCGCTTATACGATCGTCGAAGGCACTGGCATGAGCTTCCAGGAAGGACTGGCTGTTGTCATTGTATCATCCTTGATATTTCTTTTGACAGCATTCACGAAGCTTGGCGAGTGGCTGAAAGAAGCGATTCCCGATTCACTTAAGCATGCCATCACCGTTGGTCTTGGGTTGTTTTTGACATTGATCGGTTTGGAAAAAGGCGGATTGGTCGTCAGAGGAGAGCATTCACTGATTACGCTCGGCAATCCATCTTCTGAAATGGTGATCACCAGCCTGTTGACCTTGTTCATCGCTATTTTTCTCTTTACAAGGAATGTACCTGGCAACTTCCTGGTGACGATGATTATCGGTACCGTTATTGCCTACTTTTTTGGATTGCTCGGTGAGCCTGGAAAAGGGATTTCAATGGAAATGGATGGTTTTGTGTGGAACCCTTCTTTTGCCGGTATCGGGTCGTTGACCTTCTGGATGGCTGTCTTCCCATTAAGTATTGTGCTGATATTTGAAAATATGGGTTTAATCCATGGCCAGCTAGCCATGCTTAACAACGAAGGCAAATTTAAACGAGCGTACCAGGCGACAGCTTTTTCTGCACTGGCAAGCGGATTTCTAGGCACTTCGCCGACCGTATCTTCTGCTGAAAGTGCAGCCGTCATAGCGTCCAAAGGAAAAACTGGCCGTGCCGCTATCACGATGGCGATTCTATTCCTGGTAACTTTACTGTTGATTCCATGGATTTCAATGGTACCATCCACAGCCATCAGCCCGATATTAATTATTGTCGGAGCTTTGATGGTACAGAATATCAAACACATCGAATTGGATCAGTTATCAGAGGCAATGCCTTCATTTTTGATCATTGTCATGATTCCGTTCACCTATTCGATTGCTGACGGGATGGCATTTGGATTCATCGCCTATCCACTGGTAAAGCTGGCGATCGGCAAACAAAGGGAGCTATCTTTCCCAGTCGTATTTATCGCCATGATGTTCCTATTCGAATTTGTCATGCGATCAGTCGGACATTAGAATATTAAAAATACGAGAGGCCCAGAGTATACATGTCTGGGCCTCTTACATAAAGACACCGGTCGTTCCTTTGGTCACTTCAATATCTCTATTTGGAGAGGGAACGTGCGGGTGTATGAGAAAATTACAGAATATATAGGAGACAAAGCTGCACGTAACTTTTTATGTAGAGAAGTTACGAGCCGTTCTAAAAAGTAAACATAATTGCTCCTGAATCACTTAATGTTCATAAATCATTTTCCTGGTCATTCCACCGTCGATGACGATGTTTTCTCCGTTAATGAAATCATTTTCTTCCTGGCTTAGAAAAACACAGGCTCTGGCAATGTCCTCCGGTCTTCCTACTCTTTTGGAAGGGTGCTGGAAGTGGTCGACTTCTCTTAAGTCGCCATAATTTTCCGTTGCTATCCAGCCTGGACTGATACTGTTCACACGGATATAATGATCACTCAATGTCATTGCCAGTGAATGAGTGAGTGCCACGATTCCTCCCTTGCTTGCTGAGTAGGCTTCTGTATGCGGTTCAGCCATCGAGGCTCTCGTAGATGCAATATTGATAATACCTCCTCCCTGTTCCTTCATGAGTAAAGCAGCTTGTTTGGTTAAGTAAAAAACACTACTTAGATTAGTCGAAATAACTTCATTCCAGTCTTGCTCGCTCATCTCCCAAAAGTCTTTGAATTTTGAAATTCCTGCATTGTTCACTAAAATATCAATACGTTCATATTCCATCTCTATTTCTTTAAATAACTTCTGTACTGCTTCATAATTGCCTACGTCGCACCATTTGAATTCTGCCTGATATCCGTTTTCTTTCCATCCTTTACAAACTTCCCTGCCCTTTTTTTCATCTTTATCAATAAGTATGACGGTATAACCTTTCTCAACAAAAGCAGTAACGATAGCTTCTCCAATTCCATTAGCTCCTCCGGTTACGATTGCAATTTTCCTTTTTTCCATCATCATTCCTCCTTTCCAACTATTTTACCGAAAGGTTTGAACTGTAAACGATATAGTTGTTTTTTCATAAAAGCCTTATTCAACAAAAGAGCGTAAAGTCGAAGACTTGGTTTCGAGATATTGTAAGAAGGGAAGGGTCGCAGGGGAACGAGTCGCTTTCCACGGGAGTTCGCTGAGCCTCCTCGAGCTGACGCTCTGTGGGGTCTCACCTGGAACTCTTTTCCCGTAGGAGTCTCCCCGTTCCCCTACGCCCCCTTGCCATAATAGGAAGTTCTCGAAATCACACTTATGGAAACGATCATGATATAGAAAGAAGACTCTGGCGTCTATATCTCCTTTATAAATGCGTCAACATGAAGGTTTCAGCTACATTCTTACTCTTTTTGAAGGGTCCGTTTAGTAAACACTGGCTGGATGGGCAGAGAAACGGGGAGACTCCCGCTGAAGAAGGGGCTAGGCGAGATCCCGCAGGGCTTTAGTCCGAGGAAGCTTGCCAGATCCCCCCGCAGGAAAGAAATGAATGCGTAATCGCCTTGGGAGACACGACACGCATAAGCAGAACAGCAAAAGGGAAGGGCTCTTTCTTCCCGTTGATGGACTGCTTATGTCGCGAATGTCTAGGCGATGAAGCTTGAAAGCGAGCCGTTTCCCAGCCCATCCCTTTCCTCTCATGGTAACGGACCCAATTACCTCGAAACTGAGTCTTCAAGTAAAGGGAGCTTAATTGTAAAATCAACGAGATTTATCAGATTTTAAAAAAGACAGTGGGGTTTCCACTGTCTTTGCATAGCTGAGTCATCATGTGCCGCAATAGGTGCGGTAGGGAAATGTTGATGGCTCCGGCAGTTTGGTAAATTCCTCCTGATCAGAAGAATAAGCATAAGGATCAGAAAGAACATCTAAAAGCTTTTCCATCACGCTATAGTCACCTTTATCTACAGCAGCCTCAAGTGCCTCTTCTACCCGATGGTTACGGGGAATAATGGAAGGGTTTACTTCCTTCATCAACTGATAAGCAGAAGTTTTCAATATCTCCTGCCGTTCTAATCTCTTCTGCCATTGTGCATACCATTGCTTGAATTCGGCCGTCCCAGCCATCGCCGTATCCTCTGGTTTATCTAAGGTTAAAGCACGGAAGGTATTTGTATAATCGGCACGATGTTCCTTCATTATGCCGAGAAGATCCTCCACCAGCTTCTCATCACGCTCTTCCTCATTTTGAATTCCCAGTTTCTTTCGCATACCTGTGAGCCAATGGTGGTGATACCATTTTTCATAAGTGCCAAGAATGTCTTGAGCTAATTCAACCGCCTGATCCGGCTTTTCATGTAACAACGGTACAAGAGATTCAGCAAAACGTGCCAAGTTCCATTGGCCGATTGCGGGTTGATTCTGATAAGCATACCGGCCTTGAACATCGATTGAACTGAATACGGTAGCCGGATTGTATTCATCCATAAAAGCGCACGGTCCATAATCAATCGTTTCTCCACTGATGGTCATATTGTCCGTGTTCATCACTCCATGAATAAACCCTACCAGCTGCCAATTGGCTATCAGTTCGGCCTGACGTTTGACCACTTCTTCAAACAACGTGAGGTATCGCTTTCCGTTTTGTTCCATCTCAGGAAAATGACGCTCAATAGCATAGTCAGCCAGGGCCTGGAGTTTTTCTACATCATTCAGTCTCAAAGCATATTCAAAAGTGCCGACCCGAAGATGGCTTGCAGCCACACGGGTTAATACAGCCCCAGGAAGAGGGGTCTCCCGAATGACCGTCTCTCCCGTGGTAACGACAGCAAGACTTCGGTTAGTAGGAATTCCAAGGGCGTGCATCGCTTCACTGATGATATATTCCCGCAGCATCGGTCCAAGTGTCGCCCGGCCGTCACCTCTTCGGGAAAATGGTGTCCGCCCTGATCCCTTGAGCTGAATATCGAACCGTTCACCTGAAGGTGTAATCTGCTCACCGAATAGTACAGCGCGCCCATCTCCCAACATGGTAAAATGCCCGAATTGATGACCAGCATAAGCTTGGGCGATCGGAGCCGCATTTTCGGGCACCTGATTCCCCGCAAAAACTTCCACTCCTTCTTTTGTTTGCAATAAATCACTGTTCAACCCTAAAGTTTCTGCTAATGACTTATTGAAGATGACCAACTCCGGCGAATGAACAGTGGCAGGTTCGGCTTTTTCGTAAAATGCTTCCGGCAAACGCGTATAACTTTTATCAAAATTCCATCCCATCTCATTAATATGTGTCATTATATCTCCTTTTTCACAATGGTTTTGTGATTATCTATTCACGTATATTCTTCTACAAAAACCTAAAAATCATAGGTGTTCTTTCAATTATAATGAAAAAAGGTCTAAATCTCATTTGATTTAGACCTTCTTTAGTTTTCACACCTATTATTATTCAACTGAAAAAATGAACGAGTAAATCGGCTGGCCCCCTTGATGGACCTCCACTTCAATATCTTCGAATTTTTCTTCCATAAAGGATTCAATCTTATCGATTTCTTCCTGGGTCGCATCTTCTCCGGTCAGGACTGTCAGAATTTCATCTTCATCTTCGTCGATCATTTCTTTGAGTAATTTTTCGACAGTTATGATTTTATCTCTATCCGTAGCTTTGATATCGCCATCTAAAATTCCCATAAAATGATCCTTTTCAATGGTCAAGCCATCAATTTGTGTATCACGGACTGCGTAGGTGATCTGCCCTGTTTTTACATGCTCCATCATCCCGGACATTTCCTGCTGATTTGTTTCAAGATCAGCTTCTGGATTGAACGCCAAAAGCGCGCTCATCCCTTGAGGAATTGACTTGCTCGGGATCACAGCAACATTGTCTTCGGCAAGATCAGCCGCCTGCTCCGCAGCCATCACGATATTTTTATTGTTAGGCAGAATCACTACGTTCTTCGCATGTGCCTGGCTGATAGCTTCAGAAATATCCTGCGTGCTTGGATTCATCGTCTGACCGCCCTGGATGACAACCGTAGCGCCTAGGCTTTCGAACATTTTTTTAAGTCCTTCACCCATGGATACAGTAATAATGCCGTATTCCGCTTTCTCTTTCGGCTGGTGCTTTTTATTCCCTTTTTTGTCGCCGACGATGGATGTATGCTGTTCGCGCATATTTTCGATTTTCATGTTCACAAGGCTTCCGTAGCGCTGACCAAGTGTCATCGCTTCACCCGGATATTCTACATGAACATGTACTTTAATCAGTTCATCATCGGATACCACAAGCAGAGAATCTCCCATTTCGCTCAACTCATTACGGAATATATCTTCGTCATAGGGATTTTCCTGAAGCTTGTCTTCTTCGAATTTGACCATGAATTCTGTGCAGTAGCCGAATTCGATATCTTCAGTATTCATAAAATCCTGGGCAAGTTTATGATGCTCTGCATTCACCATTTCGTTCATGGAAGAAGAACTTACCGGTTCTGGTAACGTTTCACCTTTCAGGTTGGCAAGGAACCCTTCATAGATCGTCACCAGGCCTTGTCCGCCGCTGTCTACAACGCCTACTTCCTTCAGGACAGGAAGAAGATCCGGAGTTCGTTTTAAAGATGCCTTGGCCTCTTTAACGACTTCCTCCAGAAAAGCGATCATATCTTCTTCTTTTTTCGCTGCTTTGACAGCCGCTTCTGCTGATTCTTTTGCTACTGTTAAAATTGTCCCTTCAACCGGCTTCATCACTGCTTTATATGCAGTTTCAACTCCGGACTGCAACGCCTGAGCGAACTCCTTTGTATTACATGAGTCTTTTTGAGCAAGTTCTTTTCCGAAGCCACGGAATAATTGAGACAGGATGACACCTGAGTTCCCACGTGCACCCATTAATAAACCTTTCGCCAGCGCCTGGGCTACATCCCCGGTATGATTATTCTCCACATTTCTTACCTCATTGGCACCTGAAGTCATTGATAAATTCATATTCGTACCTGTATCACCATCAGGAACGGGAAAGACGTTCAATGCATCGATCGTATCAGCGTTGTTAGTCAGATGCTGCGCGCCTGCCAGCACCATTTCTCCGAACGTTTTGCCGTCCAACATTTTAACCGTCACACCTGCTTCCTCCTCTATATCTGCTAGTTTTTCTGTTTGATTGGATTATTCAGCGGAAACGCGAACACCTTGAATATAGATGTTCACAGAGTTTACGGATAATCCCACTGTCTTATTCAATGTATATTTCACTTGAGATTGGACGTTATGCGCAACTTCGGAAATCTTCGTACCGTAGCTGACGATAATGTACATATCGATATGCAGCGTGTCTTCTTCCTGTCTGACCACCACGCCTTTGGAAAAATTCTCTTTTCTAAGAATCTCCGCGATACCGTCACGCAGTTGGCTTTTGGAAGCCATCCCTACGATTCCGTAGCATTCGACTGCGGCTCCACCTGCAATAGTAGAAATAACTTCGTTACTGATTGTTACTTGACCATATTTGGTATTCATATTAACAGACATGATGATCCTCCTTCGTCCCTATAAGATTATTCCCTATATTATAACACATTCTCAAGTATGCAAGGATTATCGCTTAACTCCTTAACTCGTAGAGGCACCCGTAGATTAAAGATTGCCCCTATAATACTTTGGATTAATTACTCCGTTCTGTCAAGTGAAAATTCTTGATATAATTTAACAGCAATTATTGCAATCCACTGTCCATTATGATACATTGTATAAGTATTTCAAGATAGACTTGTAAGCACTAGGAGGGATTACCATGGGACGTAAATGTGTTGTAACAGGACGCAAAACCACTTCAGGTAACAATCGTTCACACGCAATGAACGCTAATAAACGTAATTTCAAGGCTAACGTACAAAAAGTACGCATTTTGGTTGACGGCAAGCCTAAAAAAGTTTATGTATCTGCCCGTGCACTTAAATCTGGTAAAGTAACGCGCGTATAATTACGCAGAACTGCGCCTGCATATATCCGGGCGCATATCATTTACTTTAACACGGGAAATCATTTACACTTTTAAAGTACAAAAAAAGCACCCTGCGCCGGGGTGCTTTTTTTGTTACCCTTTTTTAAAGGTTCCTATGACAGCTCTTACGAAGCCACCAATGAATTTTGGGAGTTTAATGGTATAAAATTTCAATGAGTCCCCCTCCTCTTTCCCAAATCACTACTTGCAGACAAGCTGTATGGTGCGTGCGCTCAACTATCTCGACTCCTTATTAACAATAGTATGCCTTGGCTGTATGAAAAAGTACCAGATTCTTTAACAAGCTTGTTTGACATGCAGAGAGTCGACCCGATTGGCAGATTTTTATTTTCAAGCGGGTAATAAAAACCTTGAAGCGTCAGATTCTCTACTGTCAACGACATGGGAATGAATGATATATAAGGGTAGCTGTTATTTTTCTTTACCTGATGTTCTCCTGGAGTAGTCAGTTCGATATGGTTCTGCTTATCGATAATGATTGCTTTGATTTTAGCCCGCTCCGTCTGGTGAAGCAAGTGGATATTAGCCAGGGTATGGTCGATACGTCCGCCGGTAACTCCAAATAAATAGATTTCGTCAGGCTGTTCTTTGATCGCTGCTTTGATTGCAAGTTCTAAATCCGTATCATCTTTTTCCTCTGGGTAGACCTCCGTAACAGCTGCATACCCTCTTATTTCTCCGAGGCGATTTTCCGTGACCGAGTCAAAATCCCCGATCGCCAATTGCATCGGAATTTCTTGTTCATAAAGTACTTCGGCTCCCTGGTCCGCACCGATCCAAATCATTCTTTCTTCATGGTATGCTTTTAATTCAGGGATATACCGCTTCGGCCCTCCCCCGACAATTGCAATTCGTTTCATCTGCAACACTCCTAACGGAAAACAGCCGCACAATGTGCGGCTGGCATAGTTTTAATAAGTATTCTTTATTGCTTCAATGGCTGCTTTTCTGTCTTTCTTGTTAAAAACAGCACTTCCGGCAACGAGAACATCAGCGCCAGCCTCGACACAAGTCTTGGCCGTCTCTGAATTAACCCCTCCATCAATTTCAATTTCAAATGATAGGTCCATTTCTTTTCTCCAGTCAGCAATCTGCTGAATTTTCGGTACTACTGATTCAATGAATGACTGACCGCCGAAGCCAGGATTGACCGTCATGAGTAAAACAAGATCGACATCAGGAAGAATTGGCTTAATCGCTTCAGCTGGGGTAGCAGGATTGATGACGACCCCCGCTTTTACTCCATGGCTTTTTATTAACTGGAGCGTCCGGTGCAGGTGCACATTAGCTTCCTGATGTACAGTTATAATATCTGCACCGGCTTTAGCAAAAGCTTCGATATATTGTTCGGCATTCTCAATCATCAGATGGACATCCAAAGGCAGGTCTGTAACTGGACGTACGGCGTCGACAATTAAAGGACCGATCGTGATGTTGGGAACAAAATGACCATCCATGACATCTATATGGATATAGTCCGCTCCCCCGTCTACCACTTCCTGAATTTCCTGTCCCAGTTTTGCAAAATCTGCGGATAATATAGAAGGTGCTATTTTTGTCATTGTTTCAATACCTCGGCTTTCTCGTTTGTATTTCTTCTAAAAATTGTAAGTAATGTTCGTAGCGCTGACTGGCTATTTCCCCATTATCAACAGCAGCCTTCACCGCGCATTTCGGCTCTTTTTTATGAAGACATCCCCGGAATTTGCATAAGTGTTGCACTTCCCTGAACTCCGGGAAGCATTCCGGCAGCTGATCCTCTTCAAGCTCCTGGAATTCCAGTGAACTGAAACCAGGGGTGTCCGCTACTAATCCTCCGGCAATTTCAAATAATTCCACATGCCTGGTGGTGTGTTTTCCTCGGCCAAGACTTTCAGAAATCTCATTCGTTTCAATATCCAATTCCGGGTCCAGGTGATTCAGCAAGGTGGATTTGCCGACGCCTGACTGGCCGGCAACGACCGTGATTTTACCTGTAAGGTGTGATTGGATTTCCTCAAGCGCTATGTCTTTGTCCTTCGATGTCAATATGACCGTATAACCCGCCTGCTGATAGAGCTCCTGGAAGGCATGTATGTCTCCTTCTTCCTTTGACCCGTCTACTTTTGATATGACAATCAATGGCTCTATCCGGTTAGCTTCCACCAGCACAAGAAACCGATCGAGGAGTAAAGGATTGAATGCCGGGTCTTTTGCAGAGGTCATGATCAATGCCTGGTCGACATTAGCGACGGGCGGCCTTACTAATTCATTTTTGCGTTTTCCGATAGAAAGGACGTACCCTTCTTTCTGGTTATCCGCTTCAAAGGTGACTTCATCCCCCACCAAAGGGGTGATCTTTTGTTTACGGAACACCCCTCTGCCTTTACATTGATACACTTTCCCTTCGGAATAGACATAATAGAAGCCACTCAATGCTTTTGTGATTTTTCCTACCGGCATTATTTCACCATCCTAATACTGAATCGTTTGTTCCTCGTAGATTTCGCCGTCCCGGAGGACTCGATAACTGGCCTCTGAACCAGGAGCTATACTCATTTCAACCTTGAATTCCGTATCTTCCGTAATGGTCGCTTTTTCGTATACCTCTTCCCCATTGGAATCATTATCCTGCACATAAATGATCACTTCCTGTCCAGGTGGTTCTTCTTCTGGAGGGTTGTCTTTATTTTCACCATCCTGGTTTTCTCCATCCGGATTCTCATCGTCCTGTTCCGGATTGTCCTGGTTTTGCGTTTCATCTTCAGGAGGTTCATATTTCACCGTAACTGTTTCGGTGTGGGTACGTGGTTTGGCCTCCGGTCCCATAGAGACAACGATCGTAACGGTTGACCCTTGCTCCACTGTCCCTGATGAAGGATCCTGAGACATTACCTTTCCTTTACCTGTGTTATCCGAATATGCTTGCTGTACTTCTACATCTAAGTTGTTTTCTTCTAAATAGGACTCCGCTTCAGACTGGGTATACCCAATTAAAGATTTTAATTCGACAGGAGGAGGTCCTTTACTTACCGTAAACACAATTTGTGTGCCTTCAGGGACAACTTCTTGGCCTTCCTGTGGAATCTGATCCATGATGATCCCTTTTTCATATTCGGTAGAGTATTCCTCAAAAGTCCTTATATTGGAAAAGCCTTTCGCTTCTAATTCCGCTTTCTTTTGTTCATAATTTTCACCGACATAGTCTCCGAACGTAGTTTTTTCTTTTCCGTCGCTGGAGTAAACAGTGACGGTTGCACCTTCTTTGATCGTTTCGCCCGCTTCTGGATCCGTTCTGACTACATACCCTTCTTCCACTGTATCAGAAAAAACGGTTTCTCTTTCTACCTGAAGGTTCAAATTTCTAAGTTCACTATATGCTTCTTCATATTCCATACCCGTGACATCAATCATTTCGACGTCTTTCGGCTCTATTAATCCTGGAACAAATAAAGCCGCTGCCCCTGCAGCTAACAGAATTAGAAATATGGTTAATAGCCATGGCCAGACCTTCTTTTTCTTTTTCTTTTTTTCTTTTTTCTTGACCGGCTGGCTCTTTTTTTTATCAGCCACGACTTCTACTGGCTTTGTGGCATGGCTTTTGCCGTTGGTATGGACAATCGTTTCATCATTATGGTTATTTTCAAACGCCTCTTTTGTAATGACTGGTATCGCCTTCGTTTTCTCATCCAAATCATCTTCGATCACAAAAGGGGCTTCATCGATTCGTGCAGGATCCAATGCGGTCTCCATATCATCTTCCATCTCATGTACATTCGCATAACGTTGGAGAGGATCCTTAGCTGTCGCTTTCAATACGACATTCTCGACACTTTGTGGTAGATCAGGGTTCCATCTTTTCAATGATGGTGTATCATTTTGCAAATGTTTCAATGCCACAGATACAGCAGACTCACCTGAGAACGGAAGACGTCCTGTCAATAGCTCGAACATGACGATGCCCATGGAATAAATATCTGATTTTTTAGTAGCGACCCCACCTCTTGCCTGTTCTGGTGAGAGATAGTGGACGGAACCTAGAATAGAGTTGGTCTGAGTTAACGCTGTAGCGCTTAGAGCCATGGCAATCCCAAAATCGGTGACTTTCACTTGACCGTAATGGTCGATTAGAATATTTTCTGGTTTGATATCCCGATGAACGATTTCGTTATCATGTGCATGAGCGATGGCGGAAGTGACTTGCCGCATAATATCAATAGCCTCGGTAACTTCCACAGGACTATGAAGCTGTATGTATTTTTTTAACGTCATCCCGTCAATGTGTTCCATCACCATATAATAGATATCGTCTTCTTCACCAACATCGTAGATATTGACGATATTCGGATGAGAGAGGCTGGTGGCCGATTGAGCTTCCCGGTGGAACCGGGCGATGAATTCCTCATCATTACCGTACTCCAGCCGCAGTACCTTAATCGCTACTTCGCGTTCCAGAATCGTATCTTTTCCCAGGTAGACATTCGCCATCCCGCCGCCGCCGATCATCTCTTTGATCAAATATCGTTCGTTCAACAGGCGGTTGTTCAGCATTAAGAGCCACCCTCTTTCTCATTCGAGTGGTCAAAATGGACAAGAGCAAGGGTTATATTATCTTCTCCACCACGCTCATTTGCAATTTGAACCAGTTTGTTAGCCGCTTCTTCCAGCTCCAGTGGATTTTTCACCAATTCAAACAATTCCTCGTCATTCAGCTTATTGGTCAACCCATCACTGCAGAGCAGCAGGACGTCATCCTGTTCCCAACCTAATGTCTTTATATCAATTGTCAGGTCCGGCTCTGTGCCAAGCGCCTTCAATAACACATTCTTACGCGGATGCTGCTCCGCATCCTCTTTGGTTATTTGGCCGGAACGGACCAGCTCATTTACTAAGGAATGATCTTCGGTCACCTGCTTGAACCCATAATGATTCGCTAAATAACACCTGCTGTCTCCAATATGTGCGATAGTAATGAACTCAGTCGTACAAATGGCAGCAACGATGGTAGTGCCCATCCCTTTGCATTCCTCATTGGTCCTTGAATAATCCAGAATCGTCTGGTTAATAGAATGAATCGCTTGCTCTAACCACGATTCTGCCTGGTCTGGTGATGTAATTTTATCAGCACTCTGCCAATGGTTATGTAAGTAGGATGTAGCCATTTCGCTTGCCACATCCCCAGCTCGATGGCCGCCCATTCCATCCGCTACAACGGCAAGCGTCTGGTGACGACCATTAACAAAAAGGCCTCCTGCATCTTCATTATGATTTCGCACCTGGCCCCTGTCTGTCAAAAAATAACCGTTCATCATTTCACCTCGTCTTCTGTTACGCTAAGTTACTATTTATTCCTGATTTAATCAAGCTTGATCATCCTTGTCAAAAAGAACCCATCGGTATCATAATGCTGTGGAAATAGCTGCAAACCATATTCGCTAAGTCCTGGTGCCTCGCGCAACTCACCTGGAAGGTCCCTGTTGAAAGATGGGTCAATCGTATATTCAGGATGGTTGTTTAAAAACCTTTGGATGACATCTTCATTTTCCCGTTGGTCAACTGTACATGTACTGTATACCAGCTTGCCACCCTTTTTCAAAAGGGGGGCCATGCTTTCGAGCAATTCGTCCTGTATGGATGACAGAACCAATATGTCCTTTTCCTGCTTATGATACTTGATATCCGGCTTGCTGCGAAGAACGCCAAGCCCGGAACAGGGAGCGTCGAGCAGGATTCTGTCGAAACTTTCCACTTGGTGTTTATCACCAAGCTCGCGGCTGTCCGCCTGTTCCGCTTCAATGATGTGAAGATCGAGCTGTTTCGCTTTTTCGGAAACCAATTTTGCCTTCTTGGCATGGAGATCGTAAGCGATAACCTTGCCTTCATTTTGCATTTTTTCAGCAATATGCGTAGTCTTGCCGCCAGGAGCACTACAGGCATCCAGTACTTCCATTCCCGGTTGGACGTCCATCATCTCTCCGACTAACATGGAACTTTGATCCTGGATCGTCACGATACCATTTCGGAATAAACCATGTTTTAGTATGTTGCCTTTATGAATTAAAACTCCCTGGGGAGAAAGTTTGGAAGGTTCTACCTCCAATCCATCCCTGGTCAACTGCTTGATGACCTCTTCTCTGTCGGCTTTCATCGGCTGCACACGGACGCTGACAACCTTATGTGTCAGGTTGGTGTTACACATATCACGAGTTGTTTCCAGCCCATACATATCTATCCAACTGGCCACGAGCCATTCCGGATGGCTGGTTTCGATAGCAAGCCTTTGGACGGGGTCGTCGATTTTACTGGTATCCGGCACACCTTCCCGCTGAATATTACGTAAAACTCCATTAACCAGAGAAGCGATCCCTTTATGTCCTCGTTTTTTTGAAATCTCCACGGCTTCATGAATAATGGCATGATCCGGTACTTTATCTAAAAACTGCATTTGGTATACAGACATATAAAGCAGCCATTTCACCCAGGATTTCACCTTTTTCTTCCCTTTGATCCTGTCATCGACAGAATAAGCCAGCAGGTTGCGACGCTGCAGTGTTCCATATACAATTTCCGTCAAAAGGGCGCCATCACGCTCTGACAACTTCTCTTCTTTCATGGCCCGGTCAATCAAAACATGACTGAAGCCTCCTTGATCGCCGATTCTTGTCAGCAGATCCAGGGCTGTTTCTCGCAACACATATTTACTCATTGGCTTCTCCTAACTTTTCGCCTCGTTCCAGCTGACTTCCTGCCCCATTCAGGAAATCGACCGCTGACATCCGTTTTTTTCCTGAAGGCTGTAATTCCGTTATCTTGAGTCCTTTTCCGTCACCGGCAGTAACGACAAAACCGTCTTCCTGGATATCGACGATTTCACCTGGCTCGCCGTTTCCAGGCACACTTGTTTTTTCACCCCACCAAATTTTCATCGGTCTACCTCTCCAATAAGTGTAGGCAACCGGCCAGGGATGCAACCCGCGTATCTGATTATAGACGGATAGATGGTCACTGCTCCAATCGATTTCCTCTTGCCCTCGTTTAATATTGGACGCGAAGGTGACTGATGATTCCTCCTGCTTTTCCGGTTCGATCTCACCAGCCAGCAATGCCGGAAGTGTGTCATGCAATAACGCAGCTCCCGCTTCAGCCAGTTTGTCATGTAAGGTACCGACATGGTCTTCTTCCTGGATCGTTACCTTGACCTGAGAAAGAATATCACCGGCATCCAGCTTTTCAACCATATACATAATGGTGACACCAGTTTCTTCTTTCCCTTGCAGAATAGCATAATGGATCGGCGCACCTCCACGCAGTTCAGGAAGTAAGGAAGCATGTACATTAATACAGCCATGTTTGGGTGCTTCCAATAACGCTTTCGGTAATATTTGTCCAAAGGCAGCAGTAACGATTAAATCAGGCTCGTAAGCGAGGACTTTTTCATATTCATCACGGATTTTTTCCGGCTGAAAGACAGGGATGCCATGTTTTTCGGCGGCTGTTTTTACAGGCGGCGGGGTCATGACCTTTTTTCTTCCTTTTGGCCGGTCCGGCTGTGTGACGGCAAGTACGATTTCATACCCGTCGTTGATTAATTGTTCCAATACGGGAACGGCAAAATCCGGGGTTCCCATAAATGCGATTTTTGTCATGTTTGGCGGCTCCCTTCTTACATGAGCTGATATGGTTGAAAATCAATCGAAATCTGCAGCTCATTCTTTCTGATTTCTTCATCATAGTAATGCAGTACTTTTTTTAATAATTTCCGCTGCTCTGGTTCTTGCTTGTATTTTATCATGCATTGAAACCGATATCTATCTTTGATCCGTGCAAGTGCAGAAGGGGTGGGTCCGAGAATGGTGGCTCTATCTGACAGCTTTCCTTTCAGGAACTTGCATATTTTCTGGGTGACCTCCTGGGCTTTCAATTGATTAGGATGGGAAACGGTAATCAACGTCAAAAAATAAAAAGGCGGATATTGAAATGCCTTTCGGAGTTTCATTTCATGGTTGAAAAATTGCGTGTAATCATATTGACTGGCGAGCTCAATGCTGTAATGTTCCGGTGTATAAGTCTGAACGATCACTTCGCCTGGCTTCAAATGCCGCCCGGCGCGCCCACTGACCTGGGTCAATAATTGAAACGTTTTTTCAGCAGCACGGAAATCAGGAAGATTCAATAGAGAATCTGCTGTCAGCACCCCCACCAGTGTCACGTTTTGGAAGTCCAGACCTTTGGCTATCATTTGTGTCCCTAATAGTATATCTGCTTCGCCCCGGCCGAATTGGGACAGCAGCTTTTCATGGGCGCCTTTTCTTCTGGTCGTATCAACATCCATCCGTACTACTCTTGCTTCCGGCAGCAATTGTTGCAGGTTTTCCTCCACTTTTTGTGTCCCGGTCCCGAAATAGCGGATCGAATCACTTTCGCATTCCGGACACCTGCTCGGCAGGGCTTCATCATAGCCACAATAGTGGCATTTTAACCGTTCCTGTCTGCGATGATACGTGAGCGCGATATCACAGTGCGGACACTCGCTGACATACCCGCAATCCCGGCACATCACGAATGTCGAATAGCCGCGCCGGTTCAAAAATAGAACCACCTGTTCTTTTCGCCTTAAACGTTCCTCAATACTTTCCATCAACGCCCGGGAAAACATCGAGCGGTTGCCGGCATGCAGCTCCTCCCGCATGTCGACCAGCTCGACTTCCGGCATCGTGGCATCGTTCATCCGTTTCGAAAGTGTCAACAGTCGATAGTTCCCTTTCTTAGCACGAGCAAATGTTTCAAGCGTAGGCGTGGCGCTCCCAAGTACGACTGGACACTGGTGGCGTTCTCCGCGGTAAATGGCAACGTCCCTTGCATGGTATCGGGGGTGATCTTCTTGTTTATAGCTTGTTTCGTGCTCTTCATCAATAATGATAATGCCAAGATTCGTAAAGGGAGCGAAGATGGCCGAGCGGGCACCCACCACCACCTGAACTTCTTTCCGTTGAATTTTCCGCCACTCATCATATTTCTCTCCTGCTGATAAGGCGCTGTGCATGACAGCAACCCGGGAGCCGAATCTCCCTTTAAAACGCTCAACCATTTGTGGGGTCAGCGCAATCTCAGGAACCAGCATGACTGCTTCCATGCCTTTATCGATCACCTGTTGTATCGACTGCAGGTAAACCTCCGTTTTACCACTTCCTGTAACGCCGTGCAGCAGCATCACTTCATGACGGTCTTCTTCAATACTGGTCAAAACTGGAGCAATCGCTTCCTGCTGTTCTTCTGTCAGGGCAAACGGCTCGGTACGTTCGAATTCTCTATTTTGATAAGGGTCCCTGTAGACTTCCTGTTTGAATTCCTCCAGAAGCCCTTTTTCTATTAATGGCTTCAATGACGCACGGGTAGTCGATAATTGTTGCAACAAATACTTCTGAGATACAGGTTCAGGGTTGTCAATAAAATATTGGACAATTTCTTTTTGCTTCACTGCCTGCTTCGGCAAATCAATCGTCGCTTCTTCTAATTCCAGTGGTTCTTTTCCTGGCTGTATCATTCTGGTCGTTTTCTTCGTTTCCTTGCTTTTGACCT
Source organism: Thalassobacillus cyri (assembly GCF_900107755.1). Taxonomy (GTDB): domain Bacteria; phylum Bacillota; class Bacilli; order Bacillales; family Halobacillaceae; genus Thalassobacillus; species Thalassobacillus cyri. Next base: position 50,430 of record NZ_FNQR01000026.1, read on the forward strand.
CGTAATGGACATCAATCAGGCCATCATGAATCGTTTTTTGCAGCTGGTGATAACTGATGCCTGCCTGCTCGAATTCTTCAAAATCAATCACGTCGCGGCTGGCAAAAAGCTGCTCTAAAGCTTCAGGGAGCAGCTCTTCATCCTGGCGCCATAACTCTTTTCTATATTTAGCCTTAAGTACCTGTGGCAACATAACCTGGAAAGATGAAATATAGAAGCTCAACGTCTGTTCTGTCAGCCATTTTCCGAGTCCGATCAGTTCTTCCGTTAGAATCGGAGTAAGGTCCAGTACATCGGACACAGGCTTCAGTTTATCGAACTCACTTTCACCGGTGAGGGCTACAACATACCCCATCACTTTCCGTGGACCGAATGGAACGATGACCCGGACACCTGGCTGGACGATACCTTGATATTTATCTGGAATTCGATAATCAAAGGGGCGGTTGGTCTGTGAAGAGGGGACATCCACGACGACGCGGGCAATGTCTATATTATTCATGGTTCCAATCCAACTTTATCTGGTTGAATATGGTTTGTGCCAATTGTTTTTTAGTCATCATCGGCAGTTCTGTTTCCTCGAACTTATGGTTGATGTATACCGCTCTATTCGTATCATGTCCGAACCCTGCCCCTTCAGCAGCCACATTATTAATAACAATGGCATCGAGGTTTTTCTTTTCGAGCTTTTCCTTCCCATAGCGGACGGGGGTGTCCGTTTCCGCTGCAAAACCTACGAGGAATTGCCGTTCCTTTTCTTCACCCAGCTTCTTCAGTATATCTTTCGTCCGTTCCATTTCAACGACATACTCGCCAGGTTGTTTTTTCATTTTTTTATCGTAAGTGACTGCCGGACGGTAATCAGCGACAGCAGCCGATTTAATGACAATATCCTGCGTCTTGTTATTAGCGAGGACTGCCTGATACATTTCCTCTGCTGTGGTCACATCAATCCGGTTCACCCCTGCAGGCGTTTCCAACTGCACTGGTCCTGCAACCAGAGTCACCGTTGCACCTAGCCTTGCTGCTTCTTCTGCTAAAGCAAAGCCCATTTTACCGGAAGACGGGTTTGTGAAGTAACGGACCGGATCGATCTTTTCCCTGGTTGGTCCAGCCGTGACCAATACGCGCTTCCCGTGCAGCCAGCCAGGGGAGTCGACATTTTCTAATACTTGTACAATCGTTTCCGGCTCTTCCAGTCGTCCTTTGCCAACATAGCCGCAAGCAAGGTATCCTTCCCCAGGTTCTATGAATTTGTAGCCCCATTGATCCAGCGTGGTCATATTTTTGATAACAGCGGGGTGTGCATACATATGTACATTCATCGCTGGTGCTACATAGACAGGCGCTTCTGTCGCAAGCAGAGTCGTGGAAAGCATATCATCCGCAATCCCATTAGCGAGCTTACCGATAATATTAGCAGTAGCTGGTGCAATCAAACATAAATCCGCCCAATCTGCCAGATCTATATGCGCAATATAGCGGGGGTCTTTTTCATCAAAGGTATCGGTATAGACTGGATTGCGCGATAAGGCCTGGAACGTCAGCGGCGTAACGAATTCCCTGGCACTATCTGTCATAATTACTTTAACCTCAGCACCCGCCTGGACCAGCTTGCTTGTCAATGCACTAGCTTTATAAACGGCGATTCCTCCGGAAACTCCGAGTACAATCCGCTTTCCCTTGAGCATAACCATCTTCTCCCTTTACTACTTTGTCGATTAGTTAATAACTATAAGGAAAGCCGCGCTCAATGCTGTACTTAGCGCGGCTTTTCATCATACTAAAAATTTTGACTGTCACGTACCCTTGTAAAATGTGCACTTTCGCTTTTAAAACTAGGCTTTGTTAAACCACATGCTGATTTAACGATTAAGCTCCTGTTTGTTGAACATTGATATCATTGCATTTTAATTGGCGGATGGGGTCTTTGGAAATAGCTCGCTTTCCGCGGGGAAGACGGCAAGCCTCCTCGAGCTAAAGCTCTGCGGGGTCTTGCCAGTCTATCCATTCCCGCAGGAGTCTCACTATTTCCAAGACCCCATTACCATGGGAGTAACTAAACCCTCTTGGAGCATTCTGCAAAAGGTACACAAATGGATATCTGAACATTATTTTTAACTTTCTGGATAGAATTAGAGAAAATCGATTCCAAACAGGCGTTTATGAAAATTCAACAACAATTTTTACAGAGACAAAATTAAAATTGGCGTTCCTGGATTTCGTCGGCGAAGGAATAAGTCAGCTTGCCTTCGCGAATTTCCTCCAGCGCGATGCCGACGAATTTATGGGACTGTGGTTTTTCTATCATCGGCTCGCCTTCCTGCTGCAAGTCACGAGCTCTGCGGGCAGACAACGTAACAAGCGTATACTTTGATTTAATCTGTTTTTGTAAGGAATCGATTGATGGTTCTAACATCATGATTGACCAGCCTCCAATGCTTTTTTGTATTGTTTTGCGACGCGTTCTCGTTTGCAATGCTCACTCATAACAATCGATTGGACTTTTTTGACCGCATTGTCTACTTCGTCATTGACGACAACATAGTCATAAGCATCCATCATCTCAATTTCTTCTCTTGCTGTATGCAGCCGGTTTTTCACTTTTTCTTCGGTTTCTGTACCGCGGCTGACGATACGGTCTTTCAGCTCTTCAAGACTTGGTGGAATCAGGAAAATGAATACTCCCTGTGGAAAGTTTTGTTTGACCTGCAAGGCTCCCTGGACCTCGATTTCCAGAAATACGTCTTTTCCATTTTCCAGGGTTTCTTCGACGTACTCCCGCGGTGTGCCGTAATAATTACCGACATACTCCGCGTGTTCGAGCAATTTACCTTCAGCTATCAATCTTTCAAATTCATCCCGGCTCTTGAAAAAATAATCGACGCCGTCGGTTTCCCCTTCCCGGGCTCCCCGGGTGGTCATTGATATGGAATATCTCAAATCGGTCGACTGCTCGAATAGGGACTTCCTGACAGTACCTTTTCCAACGCCGGACGGACCTGAGAGAATGAATAAAATACCTTTCTCTTCAATCACTTTATGTCCTCCTAGTTTTCATCAGATATATCGTCGTGACTGATCACCCGTTGTCCTACTGTTTCCGGTTGAACAGCGGAGAGGACGACGTGATCACTGTCGGTGATGATGACTGCACGTGTACGGCGGCCATATGTAGCATCTACTAATTTATTATTGTCCCTTGCAACAGTAATAATACGTTTAATCGGAGCGGACTCCGGAGAAACGATAGAAATCACCCGGTTGGCAGAGACGACATTTCCAAAACCTATATTAATTAACTTTAGACTCAAAACAGTTCCTCCTCCATGACACGTTCTCTTTGCATTACTTATATTATAAGGAAAAAATGCAAGCAGTGTAAATTGTATGATTCCTGGCTGTGTTTTTCAAGCTGGTGAAGGAGGTGGCTCCATCGTACCGCTGGTGAAAAACAATATAATACCGGCATGCAGGCAGTTCATCAATAGCTTTTTACCTTATTCCACATTTTGAACTTGCTCTTTGATTTTTTCGATCTCACTTTTTAATAATACCACCCATTCACTGATTTTGGCATCATTTGATTTCGAACCGATGGTATTTACTTCCCGGTGCATTTCCTGAACGATGAAATCCAACCGGCGTCCGATGGCATTCGGCTTCTCTAATGTATCAACAAATTGTTCGATATGGGAAAATAACCGTGTGATCTCTTCCGTGATATCCCCTTTTTCAGCCAGCAAGGCAACCTCCTGTAGAATGCGGGAGTCTTCGACATGCAGTTCTTCCTGGATATATTCCTTGATTCGCTGCTTGATCCTATCCCGATAGGCCTCAATGACCCCTTCCCTTCGCTCACCAATACCCTCAACTATCTGCTGGATATTCGAAAGCCGATTCAGCATATCACGCTTCAAGGCATCACCTTCGCGCTGTCTCATCTCCATCAGCTTTAAGACAGCGGCTTCCAGGGTAGACAGCACGTGTTGTTCCCATTGCTTTTCATTGTGCTCCTGTTCCTGTACAAGAAATACGTCATCCAATTTAGTTACCATATCAACCGTAACATCACCAGTCAATGCATAATGGGACTTAAGTTCTTTTAAACGGCTGAAATATTGATCTGCTAAATCCCAGTCGAGCTTCAATTCACGCTTTCCCAGGCCTTCGCCTTCAATGGATAGGAAAATATCAATTTTCCCACGGTGGATTGATTGCTGAATCACTTTTTTCATTTTATCTTCTAAAAATAAAAATGTACGCGGCATCTTTGTGGAGATATCCAAAAAACGATGATTTACGGATCTTACTTCCAGGCTTAACCGCGCTTCTCCCAACTCCACCGTTTTCCTTCCATATCCTGTCATACTTGTTACCATAAAATCACACCCGTCAACTCAATATGTTTCCATGCTGATTACCATTTTAACAAAAAGACCTTCTTAATGGCTATGAAAAACACGCCTGATGATAGAGACGATTCGGGGAAACATGCTATACTAGCAACATTGAGAGGTGAATCCCTATGTCATTTGATGGAATAGTAACTCGAGCTGTAACCCACGAACTTGAACAGGCTATTACCACAGGAAGAATTATGAAAATCTATCAACCAACTGAAACCGAACTGGTTTTCACCGTGAGATCCCGTCGGAAAAACCATTCGTTACTTTTATCTGTTCATCCGAGCTATGCCCGTTTTCATCTGACGGATGATAACTACTATAACCCGAAAGAACCACCGATGTTTTGTATGCTCCTTCGAAAGCATTTAACTGGTGGATTCATTGAGAAAATCGAGCAGGTGGATATGGAACGGATTGTACGTTTTCATGTGAAAACAAGAAATGAACTTGGAGATGAAACAACGAAAATCCTGATTATTGAAGTGATGGGAAAACACAGTAACATCATCTTAGTAGACGAAGAAAAAGGACATATCCTGGATAGTATCAAGCATCTTCCACCATCGCAGAACAGGCACCGGACAGTTATGCCCGGACAGCCTTATAAATCCCCCCCGGATCAAGGGAAAGTCAATCCATTAGAGCTTGATGGCGAATCTTTCGTCCGGAAGCTTGATTTCAATGCAGGAAAAATGGACCGGCAGATGCTGGATGTTTTAATGGGATGTTCCCCACTGATTACCAAGGAACTCGCCCACCAGGCTCATTTAGGCTCATCCAACGCCTATCAGGAAGCTTTCCTACAGTTCCAGCAAAAATTGCAGGAACATGATTATCAACCACATATTTATCATGGTAAGAAAGAACAATTTTACGTCCTGCCGCTTTCCACAGTCGAAGGGGAGGCAGAGGAATTCGAACGGGTCAGCACGATGCTGGACTCCTACTATTCTGGAAAAGCAGAACGTGACCGTGTCAAACAACAGGCTGGAGACTTGTACCGCTTTTTGAAAAATGAACGCGAAAAAAATATCCGTAAAATCAAAAAGCATCAACAGACATTAAAGAAAGCGGAAAAAGCCGCTGACTATCAGAAAGAGGGCGAGCTGTTGACCGCTCACCTGCATTTAGTAAAACAAGGGGATAAACAAGTTGAAGTTGTCGACTATTATGATCCAGAGCAGCCGACGATCATGATTGAACTGAACCCTAATAAGACACCGAGTGAAAATGCTCAGAACCTGTTCCAAACTTATCAAAAAATGAAAAAGTCCAAGCAAGTCGTCCAGGAAGAAATCAAAAAAGCAGAAACGGAAATCGACTATTTCGATCAACTGATCCAGCAGGTAGAAAAAGCAAGGGAACAAGACATTGAAGAAATCAGAGAAGAACTACGCGAAGAAGGGTATCTGAAGAAAAAGCCGCAAACACATAAGCGAAAAAAGAAACCGAAGACACCAGAACCGGAAACCTTCACCGCCAGTAATGGAACAACCATCTATGTAGGCAGGAATAATAAGCAAAACGAATATTTGACCAACCGTATGGCAAATAAAAATGATGTCTGGCTTCATACGAAAGACATCCCTGGTTCACACGTAGTAATCCGGTCGCATGATCCATCAGAAGACACACTGTTAGAAGCGGCACAGCTTGCTGCTAATTTCAGTAAATCCTCCCAGTCTTCTTCCGTGCCTGTCGATTATACGTTAATCAGGCATGTGAAAAAGCCTTCCGGCGCAAAACCTGGTTATGTCATCTATGATAACCAGCAAACATTGTTCGTCACTCCCGATCCGGCTTATATCAAGAAACTAAAAAAGGATGGTTCCTCCCAATAAGGAGAACCATCCTTTTTATTTAGCTTTGTTAAACGTTGTTGTTTTTTATAAGAGACCAGTTCAATTATAGGGCCGTAAAGTCGAAGACTTGATTTCGAGATTTTGTTGGAGTATAGGGGCGCAGGGAAACGGCGAGACTCCCTCCGGAAATGTTGATACACCAAGGGTTATCAATCGTTTTTAACACTTTAAAATTTTTTTATTTTACATTCATCAATCAAGTTATTCCTTTTATTCAAATTTAAGGTAAATAAAGGGACGCGTTGCGTTTCCTAACTGTATTAGG
>NZ_FNQR01000016.1 GCF_900107755.1 Thalassobacillus cyri
AGAATTCAAGGGGAAGTCCTCCTTTTGATGTTTGTATTTGGTTGTACAAATGCATCATAACGGAGGGCTTTTTTTAATACAAGGACCCCTCTATTGAATCCCACAGGAATCTCCCGCGGGAGAAAGGGCTGGGCGAGATCCCGCAGGGCTTTTAGCCCGAGGAAGCTTGCCAGGTCCCCGCAGGAAAGAAATGAATGCGTAATCGCCTTGGGAGACACGACACGCATAAGCAGAACAGCAAAAGGGAAATGTTCTTTCTTCCCGTTGATGGACTGCTTATGTCACGAGTGTCTAGGCGATGAAGCTGGAAAGCGAGTTGTTTCCCAGACTATCCCATTCCTCTCATGTTAACGGACCCCACCATCTCGAAACTGAGTCTTCAATTAAAGGGAGCATAACTTTAAAATCAAGAGATTTTTTTAAAAAAGAAAAGCGAGCTGTTCCACTGACAAGATTACTTATGGCAAGGGAACCCTCTATCTTGATTTTTAAAGAATACAGTATCTTAATTTCATGATATTGTAAATAGAGAATTAGATGAAAAGGAGAATAGGCGATGACTGAAAAAGAGAAAATGCTGCGTGGTGAACTTTATCAGGCTTGGGATGAGGAATTGGTTTAGGAGCGGTTACGGGCCAGGAAGTTCACAAGAGAATTCAACCATTCGAGTGAGCATGGCAGCGATTACCGAATTCGATTGATTAGGGAGTTATTCGGATCGACTGGTGAAGAATTCGGTATCGAGCCGCCTTTTTATTGCGATTATGGCTATAATATTCATGTCGGCGAAGAATTCTTTGCAAATTTTGATTGTGTATTTTTAGATGTGTGTAAAATTACATTTGGCGATCGGGTTTTGCTGGGACCGAAAGTTCAAGTGACGGCTACACACCCCCTCCATGCCGAGAAAAGAAAGACAGGACTGGAATTCGGAAAGCCTATCTATGTGGGAAATGATGTTTGGATTGGCGGAGGATCTATATTGAATCCTGGCGTGACAATTGGTGATAATACGGTTACCGGTTCTGGAAGCGTCGTGACACGCGATATTCCAGCTAATGTATTCGCGGCTGGAAACCCGTGCAGTGTCGTTAGACAATTAAATTGATACAATAGTTATGGATAGCATCTCATGTAATATTTCGTTACCATCTATAATGGTTGAAGGATAATTGAATTGCAGGAAAGAGGGGATGACAGGATGATTAAACGAAAAAGTAAGCGGGAAATCGAACTGATGCAAGAAGCTGGCAAGCTGCTGGCCAAGGTGCATAAAGAACTCAGGAGTTTTATAAAACCAGGAATCACCACCATGGATATTGAAAATTTCGTGGAAAAATATTTAGTAAAGCATGGGGCAACAGCCGAGCAAAAAGGGTATCAAGGGTATGAATATGCCACATGCGCTTCCATCAACGATGAGATTTGTCATGGTTTCCCACGAAAAGATGAATTGAAGGATGGAGATATCGTTACAGTGGATATGGTAATCCGTTTGAACGGTGGTTTGGCGGATTCTGCCTGGACACATCCGGTCGGAAATATCAGCGAAGAGGCACAAAAGCTGATGGATGTTACAAAATCCTCCCTTTATAAAGGGATTGAGCAGGCGCAAGTCGGGAAGCGTATCGGCGATATCGGCCATGCGATTCAAAGCTATGTCGAAGGGGAAGGCTACTCAGTTGTTCGTGATTTCACGGGTCATGGAATAGGTGAGACGATTCATGAGGATCCATACATTCCCCACTTTGGTGAAGCTGGAAAAGGAGCCCGCTTGAAAGAAGGAATGGTCATTACGATTGAGCCGATGGTCAATATTGGCGGTTGGGAAAGCAAGATGGATACAAATAACTGGACGGCTAGGACTGTAGATGGTTCGCTGTCTGCCCAATATGAACATACCGTAGCAATCACGGCTGATGGTCCGGTGATTTTAACCGAGCAAGAAGAAGATTAAAAAGAAAGCTGTCCCAGAAAGGTGAATGTGAAATCACTTTCAAGGACAGCTTTTTTATTTACATATTTATTTTGTTTCCAGGGGCTGGCGAACTTCCGTATGCTTCTTTAGAAATTCGAGCCGCTTACCCCATAGTTCGTTGGCGTGGTCTCCAATCCAAATCAAGTGACTATCGGATGGAACCTCATATATCTCACTATGGGGAACCAGTGATTGAAGCAGAATCGCATTCGAGTAATGGACACTGCCGTCTTTTTGAGAGTACATACCAAGGACAGGAACTGTAAGTTTTGAGAGGTCAATAGGGTTATGATCTAAATCAGCGGAAAACCCTTTACCGTAGTGGGAAGTGGCGAGCATATCATAGAGGAATCTCCGGTCTTGCTTGGATAGACCACGTAAGAGCTTTTCAGGATCTTCAGTAGTCAACTCCTTTAACATCAACTTCATCACAAAGTCAGGTTGGACTTTCAAAAGACTCCGCAAACCTCTCCATACAAGTGAGCCGGCTGGTGCGAACAATAGCTTTCCTTTACGCTGGAATCGTACTTCCCAGGGCGTTACGAGTGCAGCTTCAAGAGTCAATGTTTTTACCCGGGATGGATAATGAAAAGCAAGCGCAAGTCCAGTAGGACCCGCGGCAGATACAGTAATGACGTGGGCTGTGGGGATTGACAGGTGGTCAAGGACTTCAATCAATGTATCTGCAAAGTCTTCGGGTTTCTTTCCGGTTCTGATATCTGTTTTATCATAGCCTGGCCGTGAAACTGTCAACAAGGTGTATCCTTCATGGATGAGGCTTCGGTGTGAAAGATCTGTGTCACGGCTGCAATGCCCGCCTTTTAATAATAAAATGACAGGACCATTGCCTTCATAACTGAACTCAACCAGCCCCTTGGAAGTTTCAAATAAAATCGGCTTCATCCTAACACCCTTCCCTAATGGTTATCGCTACTCTAAATATAAGCTATAATGGAAGAAAATGAAATACCTGATAATTCCGAAATAGGAGGAGATAATGTGCGAATTGTGTCAATATGCCCCAGTAACACAGAGCTTCTTGCATACTTGGGAAAAACAGAATGGCTGGTAGGGGTGGATGACTATTCCGATTGGCCGGAAGAAATAAATCATCTCCCGCGAGTAGGGCCGGATTTATCGATTGATATGGAAAAGGTCGCAGCGCTTGAGCCGGATCTGGTGCTTGCCTCCTTAAGCGTTCCGGGGATGGAAAAGAATATAGAAGCTTTGGATAAAAAAGGGCTGCCATATATCATCTTGAACCCAAATTCATTAACAGAGATTGCCGATGACCTGGTAACAGTCGGAGAAGCAATTGGTTTAGAGTCATCTGCGAGAGAAAAGAGGGAGGAGTTTGTCCGAAATATTGAAAAGTACCGGAGCAGGGCAGGACAATTGACGGAGCGGCCTGCTTTATATTGGGAGTGGTGGCCGAAGCCCATTTTCACCCCTGGAAAAGCGAACTGGCTTACCGAGATAAGTGAACTTGCCGGTGCGTATAATATTTTTCAAACAGAAGCGGAAGCGAATATCCAAACCGATTGGGGGGATGTGCTGCAACGGAATCCTGAACATATCTGTATGGTGTGGGTAGGCGTTAAAGAAGAAAAAATGAACCCGGCGCTTGTGAAGAAGCGTCCGGGCTGGGAGGAAATGACGGCAGTCAAGCAGAATCAGATCCATGTCCTGGAGGAATCGCTATATTGCCGACCGTCTCCTCGTTTGTTAGAAGGATTGAAAAAACTTTCTGACCTTCTCCATCCTGAAATTTCCCAGGATTAGTGAATGCTACGTTTATGCTTAGGAATCGCCAGTTCCCGGAAGTTATCTGCCAGTTCATTCAATTGCTTGGTGAGTGCTTCACCTTCCATCGGCAGACCGTGGCCGGTGATTGCGACAGAAGGATCCAGTTCAGCCAACCGCTTGACGGATGTCTCAGCCTCTCGCCAGTTAGGAGTATAATAGGCGGGAGGTCCGTGGACATGTTGAGCCTGGGTGAAAACGGAAAGGGTGGACTCTGTTTTTTCTGTAGTAAATGCATCTCCAGCAATCAAGGCTTTGTCTTTTTTCCGGAATAAGGAAATGTGCCCAGGTGTATGGCCTGGGGTATGAATGTATTTCCAATCTGGTAAAAAGGGTAGGCTTCCATCTTCCGGAAGTTTCTCGGCATATCTTGCCAGGTTTACGCCTCTGGATGGAAAAAACGGTGAGAATAAGGCAATGGTGCCGCCACCCACGGTTGAATCCCCGACTGGATAATCCCGTCTTCCGATGACATAGTCCCACTCCATCGGATGAACGAAAACCGGGACATCCCAATGCTTGCAGAGATACTTAGCTGAGCCGACGTGGTCAAAATGCCCGTGTGTCAGAATAATTGCTTTTGGCGGACGGTCTCCAAATCGTTTTTCACAGGCTGCCAGGATTCGTTCCCCATAGCGGGCAATTCCGGTATCGACAAGTACCCAGTCGTCGGTGTTTTCTGTTCCGATCATACAAACATTGGCGATCAGAGTCTGGTAAATGGCCAGATCTTCTTTGATGATGTCCGGTTCCGCATGGTCCATTTTCCAACCATCTTGCAAATGTTCCTGATGTTTATCCATGTCTCATGCTCCTCGTTTTCTTTTAGTCTTGATAGAAAGCGGGGATGTTATGCATGAAAAGAGATTCAGGCTTTTTTTGTAATAGTTTTCCCAGTCAATCCATATAAGATAGTTAGTATCGGGCTTAGCAGGCAAAAGAATGCAAACGGCAGATAATCGATGACCGCTACTCCGAGAACATCAGCAAGAAATACACCGCAGACACTCCATGGAACGAGTGGGTTGATTACTGTCCCGGCATCCTCCAGCGTCCGGGATAAATTTTTTCTGGCCAGATTCGCGCGGTCATAGATATCCTGATATGCTTCGCCTGTCAAAAGAATCGAAAGGTATTGTTCCCCGATAAAGACATTGATACCGATTGCAGTAAACGCTGTTGATAATGTAATTGTTCGAACAGATTGCAGCATGCGCTGTACGTGGAACAGCACGGATGGAATGACTCCGGTCACAAAGAACAATCCGCCAAGCGCAAGAGCAAGGATTACAAGTGATATCGTGAACAGCATACTGTCGATTCCGCCTCTGGAAAGCATTTCATTGACCATGTCATTATTGGTGCTTGCACTGTAACCGCCAAACCAGGTACTCCACAGTTCACTCCATGGCAGGATCCCACGTAAGCCGGCAATCAGCGTTGCAGTAATACTGCTGACTGCTAATGCAACAAAGGCTGGTCTTTTTGTGACAGTCATCGCCAGTAAAACAAGGACTGGAATCCAGGAACTCCAATGAACCAATCCTGATTCAATTAATGCGTTGTGAATTGTAGCTAAATTTTCTGACTGCACACGCTGTTGTGGAGATAACACAGCAAACAGAATAAAAGAAATGATAAAAGCTGGAATCGTCGTCCAGGCCATGTTTTTAATATGGTCGAATAAATCCACTTTTACTACTGTGGACGCAAGGTTGGTCGTATCGGATAACGGGGACATTTTATCCCCGAAGAAAGCCCCTGAAACGATGGCGCCTGCTGTCATTGCAAGCGATGCGTCCATCGACTGGGCCACTCCAAGAAATGCTACTCCAAGGGTAGCACTGGTAGTGAATGAGCTCCCGAGTGCCACACCGGTGATTGCCGTGATCGTAAAAACAATTGCTAGGAACCAGGATCCTCCGGCTAAAGAAAAAGAGACATCCATCAATGCCGGGATCGTCCCGCTTGCCATCCAGCTGCTGATCAGAATTCCAATCAGGAAAAAGATCAGGACAGCACCCATCCCTGATTGGGCACCCTGTACCATCCCTTCCTGAAGCTGGGCAAAGGTGAATTTTTTAATAAATCCATAGGTAATCATCAAAAGTACCGCTAATAAAATCGGCACGTGTGGAACACTCTGCAATTCAATGATAAAAAAACTGATCAAACTTACAATAACAAGCAGCATTCCGATTGATTCCATTAACCCTGGTAATTTTTTAGGCTGTAAATGAAGCATTACGATTCCTCCTATATTCTTAAAAAGCGTAAGTTTGTGAACATACAAAAGGCTTCATCCCTGAATAGGGACGAAGCCTGGCTCCGCGGTACCACCCTGATTGATGAACGATCATCCGCTCTTTCTAAAAGAAAACATAGCCTTGACGAACTCTGTAATTCGAATGGAAAGAAACCTGGATTCTCAGCTGCCATCCAGTCTCTGATGCTGTTTCTGTTCCATCTACTGTGGAATCCCTGATGCTTTTCTTTTACACTTAAACGCTTTTATGTTGTAAAGTAAATATAAAGGATAGCCGGGAAGTTTGTCAATGTATTTTCTGATTGTCATTTATTACTATTGAGGGTATTATCAATAAGTTCTTTCAAGATAAGTTATAATTGTGTATAATAGTGGAAATTTTCTTGATTGCGGGGGAAAGTTGTGGAACCTAATGCTGTTGCTGTAACAGATCAATCTGTGCGGATGACGATGATTAAACGGGGGATTGCTGCAGGCTTTCCGATCATGCTCGGCTATTTGCCGGTAGCGATTACATATGGAGTGCTGGCCAGACAATCCGGACTTTCTAATTTGGAATTGACCCTGATGAGTATTCTTGTTTTCGCGGGAGCTGCCCAGTTCATGGGAGCTAATATGATTGCGTTAGGCACGGGGATGGTCGAAATCGTCATTGCTACTTTCGTGTTGAATTTCCGCCATTTTGTCATGAGCCTTTCGTTCATGAACCGTCTGAGGGAAGTGAGCTTGAAGTGGAAAGTCCCCTTATCACTCGGATTAACCGATGAAACTTTTACGGTTTCTTCCCTGCATGCCAAAGAGGCAAAGGAGACCCATGGAACCTGGTTTTATGGAGCGTTGATTCTTACTGCTTATATATCGTGGGTAGGCGGTTCTTTTTTAGGCGGTGTACTGGGCGATGTGATTCCAGGCAGACTTAGCCAAAGTATGGGAATTGCTTTGTATGCCATGTTCATCGGTTTACTGATTCCATCTGTAAAAAAAGAGACAAAGGTTGCACTGGTAGCTTTGCTGGCGATGCTAATCAATTTCTTTTTCTCATTATTTATCAGTGATGGATGGGCGATAGTACTTGGAACGATCATTGGCGGGGGCTGTGGCGTCTTCCTGCTGAAAGGAGAGGAAGCAGCATGATGTGGGTGATCATCGGGATGGCAATTGTCACTGCTATCCCAAGGTTAATGCCGGCTTTTATAGTGGATAAGTTGAACTTTCCCCGTTGGGTGGATCGATGGCTGAACGCGATTCCTTACGCAGCTTTAGGAGCATTGATTTTCCCAGGGATCATGACAGTGAAACCGGATGCTCCTCATGTCGGGTTGATCGGCGGGGCGGTCGCCATTACATTAGCATGGTTCGGGATGAATATAATCTTAGTGGTGATAGGTGCGATCACTACAGTGTTTTTGGTGACTCTCTAGTCACGCGCCCTGTTGCGATGCATATAGTGTAGAGATTATTCCTATAAAGGAGTTTGATCGCATATGGATCGACAACAAGGAGGATTTTTTTCTAACTTACCTGGATTTGGCGGCGGCTATGGCCAAGGGCAAGGTCCTGGCGGCTTTCCAGGCTTCGGCCCTGGCGGAGGCGGTTTTCCGGGCCAGGGTCCAGGTGGCTTCCCTGGCGGACCGGGCGGATTCCCTGGAGGTCCAGGTGGCTTTCCAGGTCAGGGCCCAGGAGGATTCCCGGGGCAAGGACCGGTAGGCGGTGGTCAGGGGCAGACGATGCAATTACCACCACCGCCAACAGATGTACCACAATTTGGAGCACAGTCATTCCAAGGCGGACCTGGGGTGTATGCTGTAGACCCTGGGGCTTTTTACGGCTGCCTATACCGAATGACGAGAGTGATGCTGCGTAACGGGCAAAGATTTTGGTTCTACCCTGTATTCATCGGGCGCCGGTCTGTTGCCGGTTATCGTTGGCGGCCACGCCGCAGGCAATGGGTTTATTTTGGCATAGATACAGATCGAATTGTTACCTTCCAATGTTAACAAGTAAGAAAGCTGACAGCAGTATCGAGCATGCTGCTGTTGGCGTTCATAACCAGTGTTTGAAGGAGGATCTAGTATGTTTCATGTAAGAAAGGCAGTTTTTGCAGATGCAGAACAAATAGCGCATGTGCATGTCAGGAGTTGGAAATCTACATACAAAGATTTGATAGACGAAAAGGATATGAGTAATATAACCGTGGAAAACCGAATCGCCCTTTGGGAAGCCGTCTTGAAAGTCCCTGTCAATGGTCAGGTTGCTCTTGTTGTGGAAAGCGATGAAGGCAAGGTAGTAGGCTTTGTCTCAGGTGGAAAAGAAAGGACGAAGCATTATGGCTACGATGGTGAAATTTATGCCATTTATCTGTTAGATTCCTACCAAAGGCAGGGACTCGGTGGGTTGCTGTTAGAAGCCTTCGGAAAAGAAATGAAGGAGGCTGGCTATCAATCGCTGCTCGTGTGGGTGCTGACTCACAATCCATCGAGCGATTTTTATCGTAAACACGGTGCTAAGCTAGTGGAGGCAGAAACCGTTACCATAGGAGAAGGTACGTATGAAGAAACGGCTTTCGGATGGAAACATATTAATGAACTAGTTCAATGGTTTGCTTCACAAAGTAAACAGATTTAATAAAATGCAGGCACCTCCTGACAAGCAGCGCGGAGGTGTTTTTTTATTAATTAAAAAGTTTACACACACGAAAGCCATGAATCCGGAGTTCACCGGGAACCATGGCTTTATACTTCTTCCTCATATGGTTCAATATGGATTTGCGCAAAACGAATATTGAGTTCGTCTTCCAGCATATCTTCGATTTCATCGGTGATCTCATGGCCTTCCTGCACAGTGATGTGCGGATCGACAAGGATAGTTACATCAATCAAAATAATGTTCCCTTGGAGACGTCCTTTAACATCTTTCACCACCCATACCCCTGGATTCTTAGAAATATGATGTCTGATATCCTGAAGCAAATCTTCATCAAAACCATCCGTTAGTGTATGGGTCGAATCGGAAAAAATATCCCAAGCGGTCTTACATATAATGATACCCACAATAAATCCGGCCAGGGGATCCAGCCAGTAGAGGCCGAACTGAGTACCGATGATCCCGGTAAAAGCGCCTAGACTTACCAGGGCATCGGACCGATTATCCTGAGCAGCTGCATAGAGAGAAGCACTGCTGATTTTTTTAGATAATTTTAAATTGAAGCGATAAACTCCGATCATGACACCAGCACCCGCAAGTGCAGTCCAGGCTGTCACCATGTCCGGCTGACTGTAATCGCTCGTCCACATGCTTTGGAAGGTTCCGTATAGCACTTCGAAACCGACAGTCATCATAATGAAAGCAGCGATCAGGGAAGCTATCGTTTCTGCGCGGAAATGGCCATAGTGATGGTCTTCGTCTGGGGGTTTTCTGGAGATTCTCAAGCCGATCAACACTGCCAGCGATGCGATGATATCGGTGGTGTTATTTAAACCGTCAGCTCTTAATGCCGAGGAACCGCCGATATAAGCGATGGACAATTTCACCACTGCTAATAGGAGGTAGGCAATGATACTGATCCATGCTCCTTTTTCTCCCTTTTTTAAATTCTCATATTCGTTCATAATACTGCCTCCGGAATTTAGGCTGTCAAGCATAAATAGCTTACCAAAGCCTGCTTGTGTAAGTCTAGAGAAACAATGATAGTCTGTCTCACAGTAGTTGTGATATGCCAATGTTTTTTGCAGCAGTCAAATAATGAGATAGATAAATTTCTTATAAAACGATTACTTTTGTGTTACAAGGGTATATACAAACCAGAGGCATAGTTATTATAATATTTAAAATTTTACAAAAACGGGGGTGGTCTTTTGATTATTCAGGAAACTGTCATCATTGAAGGTTATGTAGATGAAATGAAATTTTCTAAACCGGTACTATTATCTTATAACCCAGATTCTGCAACACCCGAACAAGCTCTTATTAGTTTTTATGGAAGTCAGGCTAGAAATTTTGAAGAGTTGGCAATCCAACGTGGTTGGCAGGATGCCTATTGGACTTATCCGGCTTATTACGAAATGGTAATCTAAGAGATAGACTTTCCAATGGCCGTGCATGTATTCCCCCATGTACGGCTATTTCTATTTGTTGTGTATATGTAGTCAAAATACCAGAGGATTCGTTATAATGGGTGTTAGACTGAGTTGCAGGATGGGAATCATATGACACGTAACATTATAGCAGTAATCTTAGGACTTTTAGTATTAACGGGTTGTCAGGGAGATAATCAGATGGGTAAACCAGAGCTTCGTATCGCCGCAGCTTCAAGTCTTACCGGTGTGATGAAACAAATAGAAACAGATTTTGAATCCCAGACCGACATTCAATTAACGATGAATTTTGGTTCCTCAGGGACACTGGCACAGCAAATCGAACAAGGTGCGCCGAGTGATATATACATATCTGCGAGCGAATACTGGATGAAAGAGGCTAGCGATAATGGAATGATGGATGAAAAAAGTATAGCTTCGGTAATGGCCAACCGGTTAGTTCTGGCAGTAAACGATTCGAGTGATATTGTACTTAAAAAGCTTACAACAGATGCTGTATCCCAAATAGCTATTGGAGATCCGAAGAGCGTACCGGCGGGGATGTATGCCAAACAAGCATTGGAAAGTCTCGGTTTATGGAAAGATATTCAAGGAAAGCTGGTTTATGGTAAAAATGCGCAGCAAGTAGCAGCCTATGTTGAATCCGGGAACGTCGATACAGGATTCGTCTATCAAAGTGATATGATAAAGTCGAATAAATTAAGGGCAGCTGACGAAGTCAACAAAGATCATCATACAGCGATTATTTATCCTGCTGGGATTGTCAAAGAATCTAAGCAGAAGGAAGCAGCCGAAGAGTTCCTGCAATATATACATAGCGAGGAAGCAAAACAGACCATAAAAGAGTTCGGGTTTGAACAATAAGGCAGGGTGTTAGTATGGATTTATCTCCGTTATGGTTATCCATCAGGATAGCCACGATATCTACGATCATAGTGTTCGCAGCCGGTACCTTTAGTGCAAGATGGATGACGCGAAGAAGTTTCCCAGGTAAGCAAGTACTCGATGCTCTGTTTTTATTACCCTTAGTTCTCCCGCCTACAGTGGTGGGTTTTGCGCTATTGTATTTGTTTGGTAAAAATGGATGGATCGGTAAATTGCTGCTTGAATGGTTTGACATCCAGATCGTGTTCACCTGGTATGCGGCTGTCATTGCTGCTATGGTCGTTTCATTTCCATTGATGTATCAAAGCGCCGTTGCAGCTTTTTCTAAGTATGATCGCTCGCTGGAAAACGCTGCATATACCATGGGGGCGAGCAGGTGGCGGGTGTTCTGGACGATTTCTTTCCCGCTGGCATGGCCTGGGCTGGTTGCAGGGCTTGTCCTGTCTTTCGCTCGTGCTCTTGGTGAATTTGGAGCGACATTGATGCTGGCAGGCTACATTCCAGGTGTAACGGACACGCTGCCACTCGCCATTTATTTTTCAGTAGAAGCTGGGAATGAAAATCAAGCGCTCGTCTGGGTCATCATCATGGTAGTTATCGGGTTCACGACGATATATTGGCTTAATAATTGGAACCAGCGTCCCTGGAAAAAACACGTCGGTCGGAAGAGGTGAAGGGCATGTTGAAGGTAAACCTGGAAAAGAACTTGGAACATTATAAGCTGGATGTGTCCTTCACAGTAGAAGAAGAACTGGTGATTCTTTTTGGTAGATCCGGTTCTGGAAAGACGACATTACTAAACATGCTCGCCGGCCTGCTCAAGCCGGAACAAGGGGAGATCGGGCTCGGCGGCCGGATGTTATATCAGGCAGGCAAAGTGGATCTTCCTCCACAGCAAAGGAATGTCGGCTATGTGTTCCAGGACTATGCTTTATTTCCTCATGTGACCGTGGAAAAGAATATTTATTATGGCATAAAATCGAAACAACTACCTAATTCTGGAGACCACTTGAAGCGATTGATCGACATCGTTGGAATCAACCACTTGTTAAGCAAGTATCCAGGCGAAATTTCAGGTGGGGAAAAACAACGTGTGGCTCTTGTCCGGGCGCTCGCATACCGTCCTGATCTGCTTTTGATGGACGAACCATTTTCAGCCCTGGATGAAAAAAATCGTCTGCAGTGCCATGAAGAAATTCTGAGGCTAAAACAGGAATGGCAGATACCGATCCTGCTTGTAACCCACGATCATGATGAAGCAAGCAAGCTGGGTGATTCGATATTATACATGCATGACGGAAAGATAACACAACAGGCTTGACTGTAGTTCAAGCCTTTCTTTATGCTGTATATCTTGAAATGAAGAATCTTTAGTTTGAGTGATGAAATACACGGGTATTAGTAAAAATGTGATGAGACAGTTAGCGTTGGCTGAATTCGAACTTTAGAACGACTCTAAGTAAGGAGAGGGTAACGATGGCAAATGTAAAAGTAGCAGTAATTTATTACAGTTCAACCGGTACCAACTATAAGATGGCGAAATGGGCTGAGGATGCAGTCAAGCAGGCCGGAGCAGAAGTGAAATTGGTAAAGACGCCAGAAACTGCTCCAATGGAAGCAATCGAACAGAATCCTGCCTGGAAAGAACACTACGAAGCAACTAAAGATGTAACAGAAGCGACGGTCGATGACCTGGAATGGGCAGATGCCTACATTTTCAGTGTGCCGACCAGGTTCGGAAACGTGCCGGCACAATTTAAACAGTTGATGGACCAGGCCGGTGGACTTTGGTTCCAGGGAAAACTGGTAAACAAAGTTGCCAGTGCCATGTCATCGGCTCAGAATCCTCATGGAGGCCAAGAAGCTACTATCCTTAACCTTTATACCAGCTTGTTTCACTGGGGCGTGTTAATTGCTGCTCCGGGTTATACCAATGACGCAGCATTCGCTTCTGGAGGAAACCCATATGGTACAAGTGTCACTGTCGATGCGGAAGGTAATATGCAAGAAGACGTAGAGGAAGCAGTACGAAACCAGGCACTCCGTACACTTCAAGTAGCAGAAATGGTCGTAAAAGGCCAGGAAAAATAAATATTCAGGGAAAAGCGTCTCTTAAAAGAGGCGCTTTTTATATGCAGCCATTTAACGTATTGAAATGATTTTGAAATGTTTTTGTAAAAAAATGAAGCATGTACCCCCGTAAAGATAAAACGCTTTACGTAAAAGTATGAACGAAAACATAAAAGGGGGAAATCCAATGAAAAACAAGAAAGTAATTAATGTACTATCATCCGCGGCTTTGGCAGTAGCTATTTCTGCGGTACCCTATTCTGCCTGGGCGGAAGATGATGACACTGTGACAGTAGATATGAGTGAGGTCGAAAAAGAGATCGAAACTGAAGAAGATGTGAAAAACGAAGCGATTTATTTCGAGGGTGATCTTTTTAATTTTCTCCATACATTGGTGAATCAGTTGCAATGGTCGCTGGATGAGGATGATATGGAACAAGCCAACCTGTTTGTAGATTTTGCAGAAAAGCAAATTGAAAAAGCAGAAGAGCTGATTGAAGAAGGTAATGAAGCGGAAGCAGTCGAACTTTTGCAAAAAGCTGCCGAATTAATGGAAAAAGCAGAATCATTAGTCGAGGAAGATACATACAACGAAGAGCAAGATGAAGACACAGGCGCTGATGAAGAAGATACGGCCAGCGACGAAGAAAAAACAGATGAAGAAGGTACCGATAGTGATGAGGAAGAAAGTGAAGAAGATCCAATAGATGTAGAAGAAGATGAAAATGATGAAAGCTCTGAAGAAGAGGAAAGTAATGATGAAGGAGAAATGCTGGAAGCTAAAATCGGTCAAAATGTGATTGCTTTGAAACTGGCTTCTATGAAAGTGACAAACGAGCGTGCAAAATTTGTGCTTGAGCGCAATATGAATAAGTCATTAGAGCGTCTGGAAGCTAAATATGGTAATATTAGCGCTTTGAAAGAACAATTAGCTGGCCTTGACGAAGAACAAACAGCTGAGGAATCTGACCAAGAAAAAGATTCCGTGATTGTCAACACTTCTGATTCCGCTGAAGAAACGGCAGAAGATATCGAGGAAACAATCGAAGAAGATAGTCAAGGGGCAGCAATCGCTAAAAAAGCCAAAGAGGCAGCAAAGGCTAAAAAGCAAGAAGCTAAAGCAAAGGCAGAGCAAGCCAAAGCTGAAGCTAAAGTAAAGAAGAAAGCAGCAAAGGCGGAAGCGAAAGCTAAGGAAGCTGCTGATAAAGGTCAAGGAAAAAATAAAAACAAAGAAAAAGGACCAAAGAATTAATAGTTGCATTTTATATGATAAAATGAGTGGAGAGACTCATACAACAAGGACTGCCTATAAGGACAAAGGCAGTCCTTTTTAACTTATTAATTACCAATATTTACAAAATAATAATCGTTAAGTTCAGGTTTAACAAGGGTTGAAGCGGGGAACTGTATAGTAAATATTCAGAAAATTGTTGCAAAACACAACGATTTCCTGCATAATAGAAAAAAGTCTTTAGGGGGTAGGCCACATGAAAAAGCAAAAAATCAATTACGTGTTGCGAAGAAGCCCTGTTTTTGGAAATAAGACAATCACTGCTAAACGAGAATTATCCTTTGGTTTACAACTCGCCTCCAGATTAATCCTTGATGAATTAAGTTATGAGTTCAATAAACATAAATTGGATGAACAGATTAATGAGGCAATAGCAAATGAAGACCGAGATAGTTTCGATCGTTTAAGCAAACAGTATCAACCCTATACATGGGAGTAACTAAACATTTTTCAGACCGGTTCACCGTACACCAGGTGGACCGGTCTTTTTGGTGTGTGGAACAATTTTAATTAATGCCCTAATGAGCCGATATATTAGATATATGAATAAAGGTTCATTTATAGGGGGAGAACACGGTGGAGAATAATATCAAACAGACGATTTTAGTAAAGCAGAATGGAGTCTTAATAAAAATTATGCTTTTATCCATCCTGCTTGGGTTAGGAGCGGAACTCGCAGTAGGAGCTCCGATGGTCAACATGCTGGCTCTTGGAATTGGAGGATCTGTAGTGGCAGGGTTGATGATACTTTTCCATTATAAGAAGCTTTGGCAGCAGGCGGTTCCGTATGTCGCTGTTTCGGGAATGACTGGAGTGGCCTTCGTCATCATGATGAGTTCTGATTATGTTACGAACATGTTGTTCACATTTTTCCTGCTGGGAGTAGCTGCCGTTTCTTTATCTTTGACTGTATTGATGACAGGGGGCGTTTTAGGGCTAGGGTTACTTGCTCTTTTTGTCATAGTTAAAGGGGAAGTGATGGACTTTGATATGCGGGCCACTATTATTTCACTCGTGTTTTTCATTTTGGTTTTTGCTGTGTTGATGATTCAGGTCAGACTTTCAAGGCAATTACTAGGTGACGTAGAAACAAACCTGGTACATAATAATAAACTTGTAATAGAAAGTGGCGAGCAGGCACAAAGGATTAGAAAGGTCGCAAGCGACGTACAATCCAATATGACGGCTATTGATACGAGCAGTAAAAAGAATACCGGGATGATGAATGAGATGAATCTATCGTTCCAGGAGATCTCCCACGCTGCCCAGTCACAGGCATCAGCAATTACAGAGATTACTACTTCTACCGATCAGGCAAATGGATTATTGGAAAGAATGATGAGTGATTTTGATGATTTGGCTCAATCCGGGGAAGAAGTCCAGGATTCTTCTGCTCTTGGAAAAACTTCTTTACAATCACTTACCCATACGATGGAAGGTTTCAAGGAAGCTTTTGACCAGATGCGAGGTGATATGGAACAATTGACCGAGGGCATCAAAAAGAATACCAACTTTACGAAGCAGATACAGGCCATTGCGGAACAGACCAATCTATTGGCATTGAATGCAAGCATAGAAGCGGCCCGGGCTGGAGAAGCAGGAAAAGGGTTTGCAGTGGTGGCGGAAGAAGTACGTAAGCTTGCGGAAAGTTCGAGCCAGACTGCTGTCCAGATTAACGATAATTTAACAGAAATTAAAGAACGCGCAATCAAAACAGAAAACCAGGTGAAGGATAACGAAGTGAAACTGGAAGAGAGCCTCGCCATAACGACGGAGACCTCCGGTGCTTTTACCTCTGTTACAAATAAACTGGATGGTTTCATTGGAAAAATGAAAGAGTTCGATGGACAGGCGAGAGATATACGCAGCTCCTCTCTCTCTATTGATAAGGCTGTTAATGAACTGGCTGCGATCATTGAAGAGACCTCTGCCACCATGCAGCAGCTTCAGGCCCATGTAGAACAACAAACGTATGACCAGCAGGTTTTAACCGAAGCAATCACAGAAACAAATGCTTCGATGGCTTTGTTACAGGAGGATAAGCAAGTGTCCTGATGGTATTTTTTTCAACAATTACTTGTCACCCTGCTCTTTTTCCATGTTATAGTTGAGAGGAAGTTATTTTACGAAAGGATATTTCACATGAAGCATTTATACATCACCGTATTGCTTTTTTTGCTGGTTATAGGTGCCGGCTGCAGTGGCGTCACAAATGAGAATAATAGCAATTCGACGTCCTCTGATAGTTCTTCCCAACAAGAGAATCCCGATAAGGAGAAAGGTCCGGATGATACGGAAGGCTTCGGAGCAGATTCGGATCAACAGGCTGATCAAAAAGAAACGGATACAGGGCAAAAAAAATCTCAGAATGATAATCAATCTGAAAATGAAACAAAAGATAAACAAACTGAATCTGATTCTGGGGATGGCTCTGGTTCTGAACTGGTTACGGTGAAGGAGCCCCATGCCATTACGGTAGTAGTCAATAAAAACAGGAAACTGCCGGAAGGGTTTGAACCGAAAAATTTGACTGTACCTGAAGTTCCGTTCCCTTTTGATGAGTTCCACCAAAAGAAACAGCTTCGCTTAGAGGCGGCTGAAGCATTGGAAGAACTTTTCCGTGGAGCAAAGCAGGACGGGGTAGAATTGGTAGCGGCTTCAGGCTACCGTTCGTATGAAAGGCAAAAACAGATCTATCAAAATAATGTAAGTCAGAATGGTAAAGAACATGCCAATCAATTCTCCGCCAAACCAGGAACAAGTGAACATCAAACCGGACTGGCCATGGATGTTACTTCAGCGGCAGCAGCCTTCAAGCTGGAACAGTCTTTTATTGAAACAAAAGAAGGCAAGTGGCTTGAAGACAATGCTCACGAATATGGGTTCATCATTCGCTACCCAGAAGGAAAATCGGATATCACAGGCTATGCCTATGAGCCATGGCACTTACGTTATGTCGGCATAGAAACAGCCACTGAAATTCATCAAGAGCAGGAAACCTTAGAAGAGTTCTTTGGATTATATCCATAAATTAAAAAGCACCATCTGAAGTCGGGCGAGTCGCTTCGAAATCAGATGGTGCTTTTTTGTTTGGGGAAACCTATAACTCCCTGGTACTCAAAAGGTTGCTGTAACTATAAAAATAGTTGCTCAGTAACATATCCCGATTCTTTGCTGGATGAATTTTTCCTGCACTAGCGTATCAAAAGCGAAGCTTGCGGTATCCCCAACGGTTACTTTTTTTCCGTTTTCCGGAAGGTAGCTGCGTTCAAAGCGAACGTCTCCCTGCACATCACCGTCAGGCAGGTAAGTAGGGCAGATGTACGTCCAGTCAAGTCCACTGGCCTTCCATGCTTGATAAGCCTTTAAGTGTTCCTCAGCAGCTGCCGTGGACTTGCGCTTACTTTCTGGTGTTTCAAAACGATATTTCCCTGGTTGATAACGGCTGTCCAATATCCCAGCTGTCCCAATGATAACTGCCCTGATTACGTTATATTTTTTCATGGCTTCGGTAATCAGAGGAGCAGAGACAGACAGGGTATCTGTTTTATCAGTGCCAAGTCCGACAAAAACGGCATCGCAGCCTTTGATGGTGGCTTCCACATCAGACCGCCGTGAGGCATTTCCTTCTATAACGTTAACTTTTCTAAGCGAAGGGGGTATTTTATGGGGATTTCGAATAAGAGCGTTAACTTCCCATCCTGAATCTTCGGCTAAACCAGTAAATACGGAGCCGATTCTTCCGGTCGCTCCAAATACAGCAATTTTCATCGTATTCCTCCTAAATAAATATAATCTTCAGAAAAAAGATGCATCGTAATAGTAAAATTTTGCTATGCTTAGTATAACAAGTCTGATCTTGATGGGGGAAAGGTTATGAAAAAGAAACCGGTGTTAAGCTGGGTATTCTACGATTTTGGGAACTCTGCTTTTGCTACAACGATGATGGCAGCTGTACTGCCTATATTTTATTATGATGTTGCAGCGGCTGGTTTGAAAGAGTCATTGGCAGCAAGTTACTGGGGCTATACGCAGTCGATTGCCGTATTGATTGTAGCTGTCCTGGCGCCTGTGCTCGGGGCGATCAGCGACTACTCGGCTGCAAAAAAGAAGTTTTTGATGTTTTTCGCATTCATGGGAATGGTTGCAAGTATCCTGATGGCTTTTGTCGGGGAGGGAGACTACCTTCTGGCTTCTATTCTGATGGTGTTCGGTACCATCGGCTTCTCAGGAGGTAATGTGTTCTATGATGCTTTTTTGCCGGAAGTAGCCGATGAAGATACAATCGACAAAATATCTGCCTGGGGCTTCGCTTTTGGATATATAGGAGGTGGGGTACTGCTTGCGATCAATCTGCTGATGATAATGCAGCCCGCCTTATTTAGTATTGCGAATACATTAATAGCTACCAAACTGGCATTTGTGTCCGTCGGGGTGTGGTGGCTGGTATTCTCCATTCCTTTATTTAAAAATATTTTTGAAGAGAAAAAAGTCAAACCGAAACGGACTAAGTCCTATGTTCGTATTGGCTTCAACCGTGTCGGGACTACATTTAAGGAAATCAAGCAATACAAGCAGCTATTTTTATTCCTGATTGCTTTTTGGCTATTCAATGACGGCATTTCCACCATTATCAAAATGGCGACCGTCTATGGGCGGGATATCGGTATCAGCAGCAATGATTTGATTCTTGCCCTGCTGATTACTCAGTTTGTCGGTATTCCATTCACCTTTTTGTTCGGTTGGATTGCTGGTAAAATCACTGCTAAAAAGGCGCTTTCCCTCAGTCTTGTCGTATATATCATGATCGTTATCATCGGATATTTTATGACTTCTGCATTTCATTTTTATGTATTAGCTATCTGTGTCGGAATGGTACAGGGCGGTGCGCAATCCTTAAGCAGATCTATCTTTGGCCGCATGGTGCCCGGAGACCGTCATGCCGAGTTCTTCGGTTTCTATGGGATTTCGTCTAAATTCGCTGCTATTTTTGGTCCATTTTTATTTGCAATAGTCGGGCAATTGACAGGTTCAAGCCGGTTGGGAATCATGGCTCTCCTCGTATTTTTTGTTCTAGGTTTGGTGTTGCTTCAAAAAGTGGATGTCGAGCAGGGGACGAAAGATGCGAAGGACCAGACACGGCTGAAAGATAAAGTAGAAATACACACGTAAGTCGGAATCAATAGAGAATGCTTCCCCCGCAATTCACATAAAAAGACTTGGGAGACCAAGTCTTTTTAGCGGTGTTATACGATTGGTGCACTAAACTGATTTATCAGGTTTTTATGAAGCGGTTCGCCAGTATCGTACGATATATTCGCCAGCTTGTCTTTTAGCTCTTCCAATGCATTTTTTGAACCGTTTTGCCAATAGTGCAGCAGTAACGTCAGGATTTCTTTTCCTTCATCGAATGCTTTTTCGTAAAGCTCATCAAACGATTCCTGTTTTGTTTCTCCGGTTGCCGGATGGCGCCATTCGTTTTCATTAATGTTCAGGTAATCTTTCGTTTCCTCAACTGGCCGGTGGGAGAATGAAGAAACAAGGGAGCCCAACAGCTTATTTTTCCAGCCTGTCGGGTCATATAACACGCGCATGGCTGTTTTCATATCATAATAAGATTCCTGGATGTAATCACCGGGGAGGTCGGTACTCACATCAGCAAAGTATTTTTTGATGGTAGTATCGAGGAGCCGTATAAGCCATTTATCGAGCCTTTTTCCGACATCGATTTGTTTATGGACAGGGTTGCGCCAGGTTTTCATATTTTTCTCGCGTTCTAATAGGAGGGTATCGATGATGACTTCTAATTCCTGGTGTTTATTTCCTTCGTATCCGGCACGGTAATGGATGTAAGGGTGGGTGTTCCGGTCCAGGATATGGTGGGTCAGGAAACCGAAAATGTAGGCTTGGGAGGATGCTGGGGCTTCTTTCCCTTGTTTGATAAGGTCGAGGAGGAAATCCCCACAATATTCGGTATGCAGACGCATGCCAACTTCCTCGACGCCTTTGCTTTCTAAAAAAGGCCAAAAGCGGTGATAAAAGAACGGGTCCGGTCCCTGGGCCCCTAATTTGACATAAGCTGAAAGGATTTTAAACCGTTCGGTGTGCTCCAGGGTGTCCAGCAATGATTGGCTAAAATGGATATGGGTCCAGATATTGGGCATGGATAAACCTCCTATGTAATCATTTTTGTCATTATTATACAATAAAAAGAAGCCCTCCCACAGGGCTTCTTCAACCACTAATCCATTATTCTACCCACTGAAAAAAGATCGAGCAAGAAAATCAGCTACTAAACGTGTTTCGGTGATCATCCCTCCTTCACGTTGTATGTAGTGCCTTCCTGCCTCCTTTCCGAGTTGTTACATATACCATACACCTATTTCTGAATAATGTAAATAGTCAGAAAGTTGCTTATTATCATGGAAGTCGTACTTCCTGGTGATGAAGCGCAAAAATTTTTGTTATAATTGGACAGGAGTTTATTTTTCATAAGGCGAGGGAGGATACAACATGGACTATCGTATTGAAAAAGACACATTAGGTGAGATGAAAGTACCAAAAGAAAAATACTGGGCAGCACAAACGCAGCGCAGTAAAGA
Organism: Thalassobacillus cyri; assembly: GCF_900107755.1. Classification (GTDB taxonomy): domain Bacteria; phylum Bacillota; class Bacilli; order Bacillales; family Halobacillaceae; genus Thalassobacillus; species Thalassobacillus cyri. The sequence continues at coordinate 20,990 of NZ_FNQR01000016.1, forward strand.
AAACTTCCCAATTGGCAATGAAAAAATGCCTGTGGAAGTGATTCATGGATTTGCCGTTTTGAAAAAAAGTGCGGCTCGAGCGAATCAGGAATTAGGACTTTTGGAACAAGAAAAAGCCGATGCTATCGGACATGCTGCAGATCGAATTGTAGCTGGAGAGCTGGAGGAACATTTCCCACTGGTTGTCTGGCAGACTGGAAGCGGTACGCAATCCAATATGAACGTCAACGAGGTTATCGCTTATGTAGGTAATGAATGGCTGAAGGAGCAGGGGACGGATACAAGATTGCACCCGAATGATGATGTGAACAAATCCCAGAGCTCCAATGATACGTATCCAACAGCAATGCATATCGCAGCTGTATTGAAAGTGGAAGAAACCGTATTGCCTTCCTTGAAGCAATTGAAAACAACATTAAAAGAAAAAATGGAAGCGTTTCAAGATATCGTAAAAATCGGTCGTACACATCTTCAGGATGCGACACCATTGACGCTTGGCCAGGAAATAAGTGGCTGGCACCGTATGCTGGAAAAGACAGAAAGCATGCTCGAAGACAGCCTGCAATATGTAAAAGAGCTGGCTATCGGCGGTACAGCAGTCGGGACAGGCCTGAATGCGCATCCGGACTTTGCTGAAACGGTTGTGAAAAAAATCAATGAGGAGACAGGAAAAACATTCATTTCTGCTCCGAATAAATTCCATGCATTGACGTCTCATGATGAGTTAGTCCATGCTCACGGGGCATTGAAGGCTTTGGCAGCTGATGTTATGAAAATCGCAAACGATGTCAGATGGCTGGCAAGCGGTCCTCGCTGCGGTATTGGTGAGATTACCATACCTGCCAATGAACCTGGAAGCTCGATCATGCCTGGTAAAGTCAATCCGACCCAAAGTGAAGCAGTTACCATGGTAGCAGCTCAAGTCATGGGTAATGATGCGACAATCGGTTTTGCAGCCAGTCAAGGAAACTTTGAATTGAATGTTTTCAAACCCGTAATCGCTTATAACTTCTTGCAGTCTGCTCAATTACTAGCTGACAGTATGGTATCGTTTGATGAACGCTGTGTCAGTGGTTTAGAGCCTGAACATGGCAAAATCGAGCAATATTTGAAGGATTCCTTGATGCTTGTTACTGCTTTGAATCCTCATATCGGTTATGAAAATGCTGCAAAAATAGCAAAAACAGCCTTCGAGAAGGATCAGACATTGAAAGAAACAGCTGTAGAATTAGGTATTTTGTCAGAAGCAGAATTCGAAGAATATGTCGATCCGAAAGCGATGACCAAACCCAACGCAAAGTAATGTAGATTTGTACAAATTTACCAATGATTTTTCGTGATACTTCCTGAATTGTGGGTCAAACTACAATTACACAGGAGGTGAGACACAATGGCTCAAAACCAAAACCAATCTAATCAATTAGTAGTACCTGGTGCTCAACAAGCACTTGATCAAATGAAAATGGAGATTGCACAAGAATTTGGTGTGCAACTAGGCGCTGACACTACTTCCCGTGCTAACGGATCTGTAGGTGGAGAAATCACTAAGCGTCTTGTCCAAATGGCTGAATCTCAATTCGGCGGACAACAACCACGATAAATGAATGGTAAACAGGAGAAGCGGCCTACGCTTCTCCTTCCTTTTGTTTTAGTAGTATAATCCTGTAAAACATATATCAAGGTCCTTTGTGCATAACAACACTCTTTTGAGGTATTGATGGTAAGGGGAGAGATGGATATGCTGATTTGTCCGATTTGCAATGGGATAAAAGAGATTGAGGATATTTGTCCGGATTGTGCGAGTGACATGGTCGATCAGGGAAAAATAGTTGATTACCTGGACGACTACAGCCCGTACCTGGAGGTGATGATGACAAAGCTGGTCGATGGAGATTCGGACTCGGCCACCGCTCATCAATGCATTCATATCATCCAATGTGTAGATTGTGGAAAGATCATGACTAAAGAGATACAAGAAGCACCATATTGAAAAAGGACTGCCACTTTTAGAAAAGATGACAGTCCTTTTTCTTATTTTATGATGCAACGCTACCTTAAGGGAAAATTACTTAATACGTTCTTCTGTTTCTGCGTCAAAGAAGTGAGCTTTGTTCATATCCATTGCTAGCTCGATGTCTTCTCCACCATTGATATCTGTACGGGAATCAACACGGGCGATAAAGTCCTGACTGTTCACTTTAGAGTAAAGGTAGGATTCAGAACCCATCAATTCTGCTACTTCGATATGGGCAGTGATTTTGCTTTCAGGGTTGGCGTCAATGAACAAAGGCTCGTCATGGATGTCCTCTGGACGGACACCAAGAATGACTTCTTTATTCAAATAGTTCTGGGTGCGGAGTGGTTTCATTTTTCCTTCTGGGACTTTGATGTTGACATTACCGATTTCGATATAGCCTTCTTTCAATGTACCAGTCAGGAAGTTCATCGCTGGCGATCCGATGAAACCACCGACAAAAACGTTATTCGGTTTGTCATACACCTCTTTAGGCGCACCGACCTGCTGAATGTAACCATCCTTCATGACAACCAGACGTGTCGCCATTGTCATCGCTTCTGTCTGGTCATGAGTAACATAGATTGTTGTGGTCTGGAGACGCTGGTGCAGTTTTTGGATTTCGGCACGCATCTGTACACGTAATTTCGCATCCAGGTTGGATAAAGGCTCGTCCATCAAGAATACTTTCGCATCCCGTACAATCGCACGCCCTAAAGCGACACGCTGACGCTGACCACCGGAAAGGGCTTTCGGTTTACGATCCAGTAATGCTTCCAGTCCAAGAATTTTTGCTGCGTCCTGCACTCGGCGGTCAATTTCTTTTTTATCCATTTTACGAAGTTTCAAGCCGAATGCCATATTATCGTATACATTCATGTGTGGATACAATGCATAGTTCTGGAACACCATTGCGATGTCCCTGTCTTTAGGCGCAACATCATTCATACGTTTGTCATCGATGTAAAAATCTCCACCTGTGATTTCCTCCAGACCAGCGATCATACGAAGCGTCGTGGATTTACCACACCCGGATGGTCCTACAAATACTACGAATTCTTTATCCGCGATATCCAAATTGAAATCTTCTACCGCTTTGACATTTTTGTCATATACTTTATCAATATGATTTAATTTAAGCTCTGCCATGTTAATTCCTCCCCGAAGTTATGTAAGCGTTTTATTAAACTATGGGTTTAGTCTACCTTTATCTTGAGAGGGCGTAAATGGACAACATGCACAAAGAAACTATACCTGGTTGTGCACGTTGTATAGTTGCATCAGCTTATGCGCCTTACCTTTCGTGTTTATATTGCTGCCTGGGGCTCGTGCATTATCTTTACTACGAACATTTAGGACCTCCGCTCGCATATACCCTTTGTGGTTTTCCATGGTTCAGTACAGTCCATTTAACAATCATCGGTCACTCCAGCTGTTGATTTTCATTTGCAATAGTGCCAGGTAGGTGGGGAGGGCGAATTGAAATTGCCGGACATCGATTCCGGTTTTTTCAATGAATTTATCTATCCGGTATTGCAAACTGTTGCGGTGCATATATAATTTTTTTGACGTCAAGGTAGCGTTGGAATTGCATTCCAGGAATACCTGCACGGTATGCAGAAGATCTGTTTCCTGGATCACTTCCTGCAGTATTGCCTGAGTCACCCGGGCAGCCTGGTCGTCAGGAAGCTGATCCAGGTATACATAGGGAATCACATCAAGAAAATTTGTGACATCTTTTTTTAAGTGATTTTGTGCGATATAAAAACAGTGTTTACTCCAGCTGAAATGGGAGGGAGCATCCCCGATATCATCCACGAATTCACTGACATAAAAAGATAGCTTTCTATAAAAATCACTCATTAATACATCGATGATTTGTTCAAAGGAAAGTTTCTCTTCTCCCTTTCCTTTTCTTTCTTCGATAATGAATCCGGTATGATCATTTTCCCAGATGATTGGCATTTGAACGGAAAATAAACCCTGGATGGCTTCGCGGAAGGTTTCAGGCTCAGCACTTCGCTCTGATAATTTGAAAAAAACAAATCGGAAGCTGCCGGGTGGATTATTTTCATTCAAATTTTCCGGCTGATGGTGGTAAATCAAGTCGATCCATTGTTGTTCCCGTTCAGTAATATAAGGAGTGTCATAGTAATATGGGGTCAGAAAGATTTCCAGCATGTCAGATTCACGACTGGATAGTTCACTTTTTTTAATTCCGATGATTTCGTCGGTTTCTGTGCGAAACCATTTATATTCATTTGCGTCCAGATGCTTTTCGCATGGAAGTTGGACAAGAGAAGGGTAAATCGATTTTATTTTTTCTATTATAATCATTTGTATCTTCCTTTTTTTTAAGTTATTCTTTATTATATCAATAGGAATACTTATACCAAACATAAGGGTTTATTTTTCAGGAGAAAATGATTATAATATACCTATAAGGGTACACTGAAAAAGGGAATACTTTTCATGATATAACCCTAGGGAAAGGGAGGGACAAGCATGGAAGAAATTAAAATGGACCAATATAACCAGGAAACGAAAAACCGTTTGAAACGTATAGAGGGTCAAATCCGCGGTGTATTAAAGATGATGGAAGATGAAAAAGAATGTAAAGACGTCATCACCCAACTGTCTGCCGCCCGTTCTGCGATGGACCGTGCGATTGGATATATCGTTGCTAAAAACCTTGAAACCTGTATTCGTACCAGCAACGAAAAAGGCGATTCTGCCGAGCAGCTGATCAACGACGCTGTACAAATGATTGTTAAAAGCCGCTAAGCACCAATAGAGAAAAGTCCTTATAAAAAAACGTACGTCAGCAATTCTGACGTACGTTTTTTGTACTTTAAGAAAGTTTAACCTTGTTAAAGGACTAAGGTATAAGAAACACTTAGGCTGCTTTCGCCATAAGTACTTGGCGATAATCTGAATTTTTCTAATGTGAAAATGGTCAGTCATCTTTTTGTTCAGTTAATTCATGGACTTCTCCCAGCTGCTCTCTGCCATAAACAGATCGTTCCATTCCGCCGGCCATGCCTTCATTAATCATCCGGTCAACATCTAATTCCAATTTTCCCTTGCCTTCTGTGGCATGGTGGCGTTCTTTTTTCTCCTTCATTGTTTCACCTCCCGGCAATATACACTTATTTTTTGCCAGCAAGTCTTTTTCATGCGCAAAGAAATTAATCAGTGTCTCGATCCATCAAGTGTTGCCCGTATCGATAGCTATATGAAAAATAATCGTTCATTTGTTCAGCCAGGGCAGGATGATCGAATAAGAAAAATCCGGGCTTGGAATTGACTTCGAACAACCACAATCCCTCATCTTTGTCGATGGCGATATCGAGGCCTAATTCACCTAATTGCTCGTCAAAGTGCTGATCGATTTCCTTGCTGACCGTTAGTGCTGTGTCTGTCAGCCGCTGTTTGATTTGGCGTATACGTACGTGAGAAAAAATCTCTTCTAATATCTTAATAGTGCCTCCATGAATATGGTGGGTGGTAGGCTGGTTTTCATTACCGATCCTGACACCGATCAGTGTGATTTTCCAAGTCCCTTTTTCATCTTTATTACTATGAACACGAAAATCTATTGGCTTCCCATCTATTTCAAGGAGATCGATTTTCGGTTGAACTAAATAACCGGAACTGCCTTGCGGAAAATAAGCTTGAAAATAACTATGGATACTCTGGAAGCGATGAGGATGGCGGGCATCGGATTCGTGAACATCGAGTGAACCATCTTCATTTTGTTTTACTCTCATCAAACCCTCGCCACGGCTTCCGTGGGTAGGTTTGATATACACGGCATTTTTTTGCAGCATATCCCCGAGCATTTGTTTCGAAGGGTTGAAAATGGTAGGGGGGAGCAAATGATCGGTTTCATTACTTTCCATTACATATTTCAAAATAGTTGCTTTATTAAAGAATCCAGGATTGAACAAACGAGATTTTTCTTTTAATGTCCGCAGAGCCTGGTGGACTTTCGGGTGGTTTTCTGTTTTCCGGTTCGTGATACGGTTATAGACAACTTCCGGTAATGGCGATTCTATCTTCCGCCACACTTGCCTGTCGTAGACATAACCACTAATATAGGCCGGGAGTGTGGACAAATGCTGACATCCGAAAAAAACAGCCTGGTATCCGAGTTCCTGTCCTGTGGTACTGAAGCCCTCGAAATATTTTGTCCGCGGGCCCAGTAATTGGCCTTCTATTTGAAAGCCAGCTGTAAATACGCCGAATGGAACAGTCAAACGTGCTTTATCAGCAGTGATATGGCACATCGCCATACGATGATCGGGCAGCTGCAATTTTTCTTTAGCTGCAGAAGAAATTAAAATACAATTATCATTTTCCCGGTGAGTCAAGCATCGGACCGTACAGTATTTCTTTCCGAATGATAAGGAATCGACAGATTGGAACTCTTTTTCATAGGCTTTTGGAACGATCATTCTGGCGTGTGATCCTGCGTAATAACGTATGGAAAAATACATGGACAGCCCTCCCCGTCTTTCTATTTATATATGCACAAGCAATTCTTAGCATGACCGTTTCTCATTCCGGGAAAATGATATATACTGGTGACGGAGAATGGAAATGAGGTTGATGTCATGAACGTAGTCTTATTAATACTGATGATGATGGCGATCGGAGCACTTATTGGCGGTCTCACCAACTCATTAGCGATAAAAATGTTATTCCGACCATATGAAGCAAAATTTATAGGTAAATATCGTTTGCCTTTTACACCCGGATTGATACCGAAGCGTCAGCAGGAACTGGCCCGACAGCTTGGCCGGATGGTTGTCCAGCATCTTTTGACGGCAGAGGGGATCCGCAAAAAACTGGAAGAGAGTGAGTTTCAAAGACAGATGACCCTTTGGGCACAAGAAGAAGTCAAACAGTTGCTCAAACAGGAAAAAAAGATTACCGAACTGCTGGATTCCTTCGATGTCGAAGCGGACGAGGACAAGCTTCGCAGGAAAGTATCCTATTGGGTGGAAAATCAATATGAACAGATGATGACCCAATACCGTTCTGTTCCTGTCGAGGAGCTGCTTCCGGAAGATTGGAAAAAGAAAGCGGATAAGGGAGTAGATAAGCTTGCAGCCAATATCCAGCTTAAGCTAAGCACTTATATTGACAGCCCGGAAGGCAAGCGTAAAATTGCGGAATTGATAGAACATTATTTAACCGGCCAAGGGTTTCTCGGTAATATGATTTCCTCCTTCATCACACCGCAGGGACTTACAGATAAAGCCCATCCGGCCGTCCTGCAATATGTGAGGGCTCCCGAAACGAAGGAATGGCTCGTAGAATTGATCGGAAAAGAAAAAGATTATTGGGTCCGTCAACCGGTAGGAACAATTGAAGAAAAAATCGGGAAAAACGCTATTAAACGAACGTTAGGTACAACCGTAGCCAAAACTTTCCCGCTTAAAAACTGGCTGAATCGCACCGTAGCCGATTGGGTGAAGCCAATTCGCTCTAAAATCATCCAGGATGCAGTCCCGGTGCTGGTCGCGCAAGCAGGTACCCTGTTGGCGGATCGGATTGAGCCGATGATGAAAAAACTTCACCTGGCGGAAATCGTCCAGGATCAAGTCGAGGCTTTTTCTGTTGGGAGATTAGAAGCGATGGTTCTGGATATTTCCAGGCGGGAATTGAAAATGATTACCTATCTGGGAGCATTACTTGGTGGATTAATCGGAATCTTCCAGGGAGTAATCGTGTTAATTTTAGGATAATAGCTCTATTCCTATACACATCCGTTTACGTTTGTTATAGTGGGGTAGGAATCAAAGTAAGTGAATTATACAGGAGGTTTTTTAAAACAATGGCAAATATCTATGATAATGCGTATGACTTAGAAAAAGCGATTCGTAATAGCGATGAATTCCAAGGATTGAAAGAAGCATACGAAGCAGTAATGGCTGACGAAGCAGCGAAGAAAATGTTCGATAACTTCCGTGAAACACAAATCAACTTGCAGCAAAAACAAATGCAAGGAGAAGAAATCACAGAAGAAGAAGTGCAGCAGGCACAGCAAGTAGTACAGCTTGTTCAGCAGCATGAAGTGATTTCTAAACTTATGGAAAAAGAACAGCAGTTGAACACCGTAATCAACGATGTGAGCCGTATCATCACAAAGCCTCTAGAAGAGCTTTATGGTACACCAGAAGAACAGTAATACAAAGGGACCAAACCCTAGTGAAGTAGTTCAGTTTCGGAGTGCAAAAACAATTTGTACTCCCTGATTGAACTACTTTTTTTGGTTCAGGAAAACAGGCCTTATCCTGTCCCAGAATTTCATTATACGGTAATCGGTTCGATAAGCTGCATGAGCTTTTTATATAGGTTCTATTAAGTGGTTGTTGATTTTTCATCAGAGTCCTATTCAACAATAGGGCCGAAAAGTCGAAGACTTGATTTCGAGATGTTTGTCTGAATAAGGGTCCGGTGGGGAACGACTCCCTTTCCGCGGGCATGCGCTGAGCCTCCTCAGACTTCGTCTTCCGGGGTCTCACCTGTCATTTTCATCCCGCAGGGTTTTTAGCCCGATGAGGCTTGCCAGTTCCCCCACAGGAAAGAAATGAATGCGTAATCGCCTTGGGAGACACGACACGCATAAGCAGAACAGCAAAAGGGAAGGGCTCTTTCTTCCCGTTGATGGACTGCTTATGTCCCGAGTGTCTAGGCGATGAAGCTGGAAAGCGAGTCGTTTCCCGGACCATCCTATTCCTCTCATGGTAACGGACCCAACTATCTCGAAACTGAGTCTTCAATTAAAGGGAGCTTATCTGTAAAATCAACACGGAGATTTAACAAATCCTTTATATAAAGAGAAGAAGATCATGTAATTATGTCGAAACTGGCAGGATTTTGTAAATGGGATAGCGAAAAAGACATGGAAGAGCTTTTTATTATGAAGGGGAGATCGTTATGAACTATTTTGAATTAGAGAATAAAGATAATATCATCGAGCTGAAGCTTGCTCGTGGAGAACGTTATAATGCACTGCATGTAGAAATGCTCGAGGAATTCGTAACAGCGCTGGAGGAGGTAGAGGCATCCAATGCACAGATCGTCGTACTTTCTGGAAAAGGAGATGGTTTCTGTGCCGGAGGCGATGTCTCGATGATGACGGAAGTAAGTGATGAGGCCAAGTTCCATGAAGTGATGGGGAATATCGAAACTATCGTTACTAAACTATACACGATGCCAAAGGTAGTGATTTCTTCCGTTCACGGTCCAGCTGTGGGCTTAGGGTTGAGCATTGCTCTTGCGGCTGATTACATCATCGCCGATCCAGAGGCACGATTCTCCATGAATTTCATCGGTATCGGACTTTTTCCGGATGGCGGTGGACACTTCTGGCTTCAGGAACGCCTTGGCACGCATCGTGCGAAGCAATTTGCATGGAACGGGGAAGAGCTATACGCTAAAAAAGCTTATGACTACCATCTTGTCGACCAGGTAGCAGATGAAAACGTGCAAGCAGAAACAATAGCGCTTGTAGAAAGGTGGAGCCACAGGCCGCTTCAGTCGATGATTGCGACGAAACAGCTGTACCATCAATATGGCCTGGAAAAGTTGAAGAAATATCTTGAAGAAGAAAGAAAAGCCCAGTGGAAACTGCGGCAGACGAGTGACCACCAGGAAGGTGTCAAAGCATTTATGGAAAAAAGGAAACCTGAGTTTACCGGAAAATAATATGAAAAGCATAAGCCATTAAAAAGCAGGCTCGATCACGGGAAACCGGATTGAGCCTGCTTTTGTTTTTGTCTAGGAAATTTAAAATTTTCTAGGCTTGTCTTAAGCTTGTCGGAGGCCTGCAGGACAAGGAATACATCTTTATTTTCTTTTTCAAGGATGCAGGTCAGTTCGACGTTGGCACACTAGAACTACTTCTTTGGATGTACTTCGCAGAAAAAGACAGAGTCTTTTTTGAGGACGTGCCGTTTTTAGTCGAACGTCCTTACTAGCAAGGCGCTTGCGCCTTTGTTCTACCTATGGAATAAAACCAGGTGGCCTTCTGGTGCGACACAGCGATGGGTATGTTCTTCGTAGCCATGTTCTTGTAATTTATTCTGGCCGATTTGTTTCGCATCGTTGTCATCGGCAGCTTCAAAGTTTTCATCCAATAATTTCTCGCCATCTTTGGCAAAGACAGTCAGTGCGTAGGCTTTCATAGTTTAACCCCTCCTAAAATTTTCCCACTTTCTACAATTAAATACATATAGCAGAAAATCCTGCTTACTGGTGATTTATTTTTTTTATTTCCCTGAAAAGTGTATTTTTAAAATTAATAGAAATAAATGAAACTATTTGCCTAATAACAGCGTATAAAAGAAGGATAAAAAAAGGGGGAGCAGTTATGACACTACAATTGCATCAAGTGACTAAACGGTTTGGCCATGCTGTGGCAGTCGATCATTTATCACTTACCATACCAGAGAAAGAGATGTTCGGATTTTTGGGAGGGAATGGTGCTGGCAAGACGACGACCTTTCGGATGATTCTTGGACTCCTTGATCCATCAGGCGGATCTATTTCCTGGAATAATGAGACGATCAGCTACGAGAAAAGCCATCTGATCGGATATCTGCCGGAAGAGCGTGGGCTGTACCCGAAACTGAAAGTGAAAGACCAGCTTGTCTACTTAGCCAGATTAAGAGGGATGGAGAAAAAATCGGCACTCAGGCAGCTGGACAGCTGGCTTGACCGTTTCCACATACCGGAATATAAAGAGAAAAAAGTCGAGGAATTGTCCAAAGGAAACCAGCAGAAGATCCAGTTCATTTCCGCTGTCATACATAAACCGGAACTGTTGATATTAGATGAACCGTTTTCTGGGTTAGACCCGGTCAATGTCGAGCAATTGAAAAAGGCGGTCATCGATTTGAAAGAGCAGGGCACCACCATCGTCTTTTCCTCCCACCGGATGGAGCATGTCGAGGAATTGTGCGAGCACTTGTGCATTTTACAAAGAGGGCGTCCAGTAGTCCAAGGCAAACTGAAAGAAATCAAACGATCGTTCGGCAAGAAGAACCTTCGCATCCACGCAGATTTCGATGTTGAACACGTGAAAGAAGTACCGGGAGTTGTAAAATACAAGCAGACTGGAGAAGGCTGTGAGCTGCAAATTGAAAATGAATCCGTAGCCCAGCTTGTATTCGATACCCTCCATGGAAAAGGTTTTGTACGTCTATTTGAGTTAGAAGAGCCGTCTTTGAACGACATTTTCATCGAAAAAGTAGGTGCTTCTTATGAATAAATTTTGGATTATGTTAACCCATACGTATATGAACCGGTTGAAATCAAAGTCGTTTCTGATCACTACCGGTGTGACGCTGTTATTGGTTATTGGTCTGGCAAACTTCCAAACAATCGCTGAGAAGTTCACTGGTAGTGAAGGAGGCGATAGTCAGGAAGTTGCGGTCATTGGTGATAAGCATAGCTTGATCGAGCCGCTGCAGAATCAACTGGATATGCAGAAGGCTTCCGTTGATTTAGCAGCATTTGATGGCTCAAAACAAGAAGCAGAGCAGGCTGTCCAGGATGGGGAGTATCAGGCGTTTGTGGAACTGACGGCAGAAAATGAAATACCGTCTGCAACCTTTTATGCCAATCAGATTGCCAATACGACACTAAGCAATAAAATCCGGGATGCCTTGCAGCAGTTGAAAGTAATGATAGCGGCAGATCAAGCTGATATCGACCCGGCTGTTTTTCAGCAGATTTCCTCCCCGGTCCATTTCGATACGATTGCTTTAGAGGAAAATGCCAAGACAGAGGAAGAGTTGAGCGAAGCACGCGGACTTGTCTATGTCATGCTATTTGTCATGTACTTTGCTGTGCTCATGTATGGAAACATGATTGCCATGGAAGTAGCCACGGAAAAGTCGAGCAGGGTCATGGAAATATTGATTTCAAGTGCCTCACCAGTTGCTCAAATGTTCGCTAAAATCATCGGAGTCGCACTACTTGGGTTGACGCAGCTTACGTTATTCATGGTGGTCGGCTTTCAGGCGGTAAAAATGAATCAGGATGTGATGACTGGAGGGATTTTTGAATACTTCGGGCTGGACGATTTGAAGGTAAGTTTATTTATTTATCTGATCGTATTTTTCATTCTTGGCTATCTATTATATGCAACGCTTGCAGCCATGCTTGGTTCATTGGTCAGCCGGCTTGAAGATGCACAGCAGTTAATTGCACCGATGACATTGGTGATTGTGGCGGCTTTCATGATTGCCATGTTCGGCCTTAACGCTCCGGATTCCGGGTTTGTAACGGTAACCTCTTTTATCCCATTCTTTACACCGATGCTGATGTTCTTACGGGTTGGGATGCTGGACCTTCCTTTTTGGGAAGTCGGCTTATCCATCGGTATTTTGATTTTAACCATACTAATAATGGCGATTATCGGGGCGCGCATTTACAGTGGCGGTGTCCTGATGTATGGAAAATCATCGTCACTCAAAGATATCAAAGCAGCCATACAGCTATCAAAAAAAGAATAAAATACAACACAACCGCAAGCATGGAGTCTCCGTTGCTTGCGGTTATTTATATTCATTCTCCCATGTTCTTTTTGCCGTATTGCATATTCGTCGTCTGGTGTTCCGGCTCGTCCACGAATGGGTCGACAGGACCCTGGTTTTTCTTTCCTTTGACGCTGGCCGCGCTTTTCGCTCGTTCCGATGGATCTTTCTTTTGTTTTGGCATTGTCCAGGCACCTCCTTAGACTTAGCATTTCCCATCTTTCAGAAAAATTGCTATCGAACGTGCATTCGTTTTTTGGCTTTGCTACAATGAAAGGAAATAAGGAGAAAGGGACGAGCGTATGACCGATCAAATCAAATTCCTCCATTGTGCCGATTTGCACATCGACAGTCCATTTAAGGGGATAGGAGAACTTCCATCCATGATAGAACAGCAAATAAGAGATAGTACGTTTACAGCCTTGCAGTCACTAGTAGAGCAGGCCATCGTCCACCAGGTAGACTTTATCCTGATAGCAGGAGACTTATTCGATCATGAAGTAAGAAGCCTGAAGGCACAAATCAGACTGCGTGATGCCTTCCAGATGCTCGACGAGCATGGCATCGAAGTATTCGTCAGCCATGGGAATCATGATTATTTATCAGCGGTTTTCCACCCGGTTGAATACCCGGAAAATGTCCATCTGTTCACGGAGCCACATGTGACCAATCAATCTTTTTATAAAAATGGTGAGCCGGCAGCTGTTGTTTATGGCTTCAGTTATCATCACCGGGCCGTGAAAGAGAGAAAAGCAGCAGAGTTCCGACGTATAGACGAAGGAAAATATCATATCGCGATGCTACACGGAAGTATCGAAACCAATTCCGATCATGATGTATATGCTCCTTTCCGTGTGAGAGAACTGAAAGAACAGGATATGGATTACTGGGCGCTCGGTCATATCCATAAACGTGAAATTTTATCAGAAGCGCCCTACATCGTATACCCCGGTAATATCCAGGGTCGTTCCATCAAAGAAACTGGCGAGAAAGGCTGTTACTTAGTGGAGATGGACCCTGCCAGCACAACCTTGACGTTCCTGCCATTACATACCTTTCAATTCTATAACATTACGCTGGAAACAGAAGCAGACAGCTTCAATGGATTGGAAAAGTTTCTTGCAGCGAAAATGGAACAATGGCGTCAGACAGGTCCAGCCATTATCCATCTCCATCTAACCGGCGGTGAGGAACTGGCAGCCCTCTGGCATAATAAAAATGACATAGCGGCATTGCTGGAGTGGCTTAATGAGCAAGAACAGGCAGAGAGCCAGTGGGTATGGATCCGTGATATCACGCTTGATGTTATGCCATCCTGGAATGAGAAAGATTTGAAACAGGAGAAGCATTTTGTCGGAGAAGTACTACGGCAATATGAAGCTTTAGGCGATATGGAAGCCTGGTTGGACCCCTTATACCGCCACCGCACCGCTAGAAAATACCTCGACAGGATGTCAGATGATGAAAAAAAGCAAGTGTTGAAAGAAGCGAAGGATTTAGTGTTGATGGAATTACTGAAATGAGGGAGGAGGGGAACCGGTGAAAATAACTTATTTACATATTTATGGTTTCGGAAAATGGCAGAATTTTGAGCTTGACCTCCATAGCGGAAATTTTCCAGTCATGTTGGGAGATAATGAGGCAGGAAAATCGACACTTCGAAAGTTCCTATTATTTATGCTGTTCGGATTGACGCCGAAACAACGGGAATATTTCCAGCCGAAAACAGGTGGTCCGATCGGCGGAAGAATGGAACTCCTCATGGAAAGCGGAAAAAAAGTGATGGTTGAGCGTGTCCATGATCGCCATAACGGGGCGGCTGTCTGTCGGCTGCCGAATGGGGAAGAAAGGGATGAGAGCTACCTGGCCTCATTGATAGGGATGGAACGTGCTTCCTATGAAGCGATTTTTTCCTTTGAAGCCAGTGACCTTACCGATATTCATCATATGGAGCAACAGGACTTGGGAGAGACGTTGCTGAATATCGGATTGACCGGATCGGCACAGATCAAGGATACCGAAAAGAAACTAGACCAGCAGCTCGCTGGACTTTTTAAACCCCACGGGAAGAAACCGCTCATCAATCGACGGCTCGAGAAGATAAATCAATCTGCCAAAGAGTTGCGGGAGATGGAGCAGGAAGAAGGCTCTTATCAACAGTTGAAGGAAGAGCAACGAAAATTACAAGCAAAGATGGAAGAGTTGCGTGAGAAGAAAGCGTCGGTTCAGAAAGTTCTATTCCGGCAACAGCGTTTACTACAAGTGAAGGATTTAGTGACAGCCTACCACCAGCACGCTAATGCAGCTGAAGCTTATCCCGAAAACTTTCCTGTTGATGGTAAAGAAAGACTGGCTGCGATTAAAGAACAGCTGCTTCCTTTGGAAAGTGAACGGCAATTGATCGAAGAGACATTACAAGAAACAGAACAGAAGCTGGCTGAACTTCAAGCACAGCAGTTTCCGGAAGCATCCCGTGACAAGCTGGAGGCCTTGATAGGAGAAATTCCTTCTGTGGAGGACGTAATCCGAAACAATGACAACCTTAACGAGCGAGTCCGGCAATTGGAGCACAGGCTTACCCGTGAGTTAGAAGATTTAGCTATTGATTTAAGCCTCGACGAATTGGACATTTACGATTTCCCGTTCTATTTAGAAGAGGAATGGAACCAGGCAGCTAAGCAGAAAGAGAGCCTGGAGAATGAAGGAGAACGGCTCGTCGATCAGGAACGACAGCTGTCATCAGAGGAAACACATGCAAAACAACGTCATGCTGCACTTGAAGAAGCTCTCTTATCAGAGCAAACGTACCGGGATTATATCATTGACCTCGAGGCATATGAACAAAGGCAGCGTTTCGAGAGCAGGAAAGACAGGGATGTGTTATCAACGATGTTGGAAAAACGCAGCCAGCAGGCAAAAAGGGTGTTTTCCCTGACAGCAGGCTTGTCTGCTGCAGGATTATTGGCATCCTGGCTGCTGTCTTCGATTCCAATTGCTATTTTTGCAGGATTGATGCTCCTTGGCGGTTTTTACATTTATAAACAGTCTTCCGCTGATATGCCTGATTCGGAAAATAATCCAACCGGAAGTTACCTTTCTCAGGAAGAATACCAGGCAGTGCGAAATAAAGTTGACCGTCATGAAGAAGCTTTGTATCAGCTGAAGCGGATGCACGAGGAACGTCAGCGTCTTGCTGCAGAGAGAATGAAAACAGATGAACAAGCCCAGACGCTATCTTCCAGAAGGGAACGATTAGACCAGATACTGCAGAGACACCGTACGCGTTATCCATTTTTAAGCAACGTGGAATGCGGCCATTGGTTCAAACTTTACCATGCCCTTAAACCATTGAAAGAAAAATATAGAGGGTATCAGGCAGCTAAAAAGGAAATCGATACAATCGAGCAGGAGCTGCGTTCCTATCGGGCTAAAGCAGAGAGGTTTTTAAAAGAAATAGGATGGGAATGGATAGATAACCAGATTTCTGCTCTTTTATCTGAATTGTCCTATATAAACGATCAGAATAAAGAAATAAAATCGAAGTTACAGCAATATGAGAATCAAAAGGAAGAGCTGCAAGATAAGTTGAAGCAAGTACACACACGTATGATTCCTTATGCAAAAGAACGACAAGCTTTACTGGAGCAGGGTGGAGTGGACACAGAGCAGGAATTTCTTCAGATCGCCGTTTTTGTTGCAACAGCAAGAGAACACCGCAAGAAGCAGAAAGAATTACAGCAACAGTTGGCTGCCACTTTAAAACAAAACGATGTACAGGAATATCGTGTGTTCGAAGCCTTCCCTGATTATCAACAGCTGGAAAGGGATAAAATAGAGCAACAGAAGATGCAGGAACAGCTGGAAGCAGAACAAGAAGACATACGGCAACAGCTTGCAGATATTCATAGCAGGCTGGCACAATTGGAAGGTGCCGAACAATTTTCCTATAAACGCTATCAGTTACAGACAGAGCGTGATGAACTACGTGAGGAAGCACGAGAATGGGCCGTTCTTCAGGCGGCTTACCAGTTGTTATCAAGGACAAAGGAAATATACCAGCATTCATACTTACCAGAGGTATTGGACCGTGCTACCGGATGGTTTGATAAACTGACTAACGGACAGTACAAACGGGTTTATTTTCATCCCGAAGAAGGGAAGCTTCAGATTGAAGCTGCTTCTGGATGGAATTTTGACGCTTCCGAACTGTCCCGGGGAACAGCAGACCAACTCTATATCGCCCTTCGCCTTTCCTTGAGTGCGGTTCTCTCCCGAAAGGAACGACTGCCGTTTTTCATCGATGATGCTTTTGTGCATTTTGACCATACACGGACAAGCGTCATGATGGAAATACTGGATGAGATGTCAAAGCATCATCAGGTTTTCTTATTTACTACCAGGAAAGAATTAGCTGAGGAAGCGAAAGAAAGTCGTGCTATCCAATTAGCAGACCAAATAACAGGAGAGTTCGCTTAATAAAAATATTAATGGTAAAATGTGTTCAGATTATAGGGTCAGATTGTGATGGATAATGGAGGGTTTTCCTGTGGCAAAAAAAGATCAACAAACAGAATGGAGTAAATATGAAGAAACTCTGGAAAAATTCATTCAGGTTATCGCAAAAAACATGAGTCTTTATGGGGTTACACCATCAATTGGCCGCTTATATGGTGTCCTTTATTTTGCGGAGGATCCGATGACCCTGGATGAGATGAGGGATGCGCTTGAAATGAGTAAGACGAGTATGTCTACCGGCGTCCGGGCGTTGTCAGATATGAAGATGGTGGAACCTGCGTTTAAACGGGGTGTGCGTAAGGATTTATATAAATCAGAAGAAGATTGGTATAAATCATTCACCACACTATTCGGAAGCCGGTGGCGGCATCATACAGAGACGAATATCGAGGAAGCGGAAGAAACGATAGATAAACTGGAAAAAATCGCCTGTAAAGCGGAGGATGAGCAGCTGAAAGAAAAGATTTACTCGGATATCGAACGCCTTCGTTATGCACAAAATTATTATCGATGGCTGATGGAGTTTATACGTGTCGTGGAATCAGGGGAAATCTTCAAGTACGTTCCGAAGTTCGATCAGCCAGAGAAATAGTGATTACGAAAAATATAATTCAGCGATATAACGCGGGAATGACAAATAGTATGATCATAGTTTAATTTACAAAGACTTTTTCATATCAAGTTAGTCGTAAATATAAGGTATGATCTTTTTTTGTTGGAAATTGGGGAGGAGATTCGGTGAAAAAAGGAATTGCCTATTATAGTGTAGGGGATGGTTTTGACAGCTTCATGATGATCAAGTCTGCCAGCAAAGGAGTGGCAAGTAATGGCAAGCCATTTCTTACGTTAATATTGAAAGATGCCACAGGAGAGATCGAGTCCAAGCTTTGGGAAGCCACGCCAGAAGATGAGACATTATTCCAGGCAGAGGAACTAGTAAAGCTAAGTGGAGAAGTAACAAGTTTCCGCGGACGACCGCAATTGAAAATCCAGTCGATTCGCCCCGTTCAGGCAACAGATGGGGTGAAGCCGGAAGACTTTGTTGAAAAAGCACCGATCAAAAAGGAAGCTTTGATGGAGCGGATTACGGAAGCTATTTTTGAAATGAAAAACCCTAACATTCAGCGACTGGTCCGGTATTTTGTCCAAAAGTATCAGGAAGCATTATTGACTTATCCTGCTGCAACTAAAAATCACCATGCTTATGTGTCCGGATTGGCGCATCATATCGTATCGATGTTGAATCTCGCTCGCCTGTTGAAGGAGCTCTACCCGTCGCTGAATAAAGATTTGTTATACGCAGGAGTTATTCTACATGATTTAGGGAAATTGAAAGAGCTGTCCGGTGCCGCGGCTCCTAACTATACCATAGAAGGCAAACTGATTGGACATATCCCGATGATGATTCAGGAGATTGGCCAGGCTGCAGAAGAGTTGAAGATTGAGGGGGAGGAAGTGACGATCATTCAACACCTTGTGCTTTCCCATCATGGTAAGAGTGAATGGGGCAGCCCTAAACCGCCCCTTGTCCGTGAAGCGGAAGTGCTTCATTTGATTGATTTAATGGATGCCAAAATGAATATGCTGGACCGTGCCCTGGATAAAGTAGAGCCTGGAGAATTTACCGAACGGTTATTCGCGATGGAACAACGGACCTTTTATAAACCATTATTTGAAGATAATTAACCGATTGGCATATCCGTCCGCTTGTCCGCATAAATATAGAACAAAGCCGACAGGGAGGATCATGCCATGTTATTCGGAATTCCAATTTGGGTATTCTTTTGCATCCTGTTCATCTTTCTGAGTGGGTATATGGCTTACAAGGCGATGCGTGCTGAGCAAAAACTCGAGCGTCAGTTCATCGAACGCGAAGGCCAGGTCTATATCAGGCGGATGGAAGAAGAGAAGGAGCAAAGAAAACATAAGAAGTCTGTTGCTTCAGGTTGATTTGCTATTATTTCCTCCTTATGATGAAGCTGTCTGTAAAGGTGAAGCCTTTTGCAGACAGCTTTTTTCTACAACAATAGGCAGTTTTATAAATAGCTTTTAAAAAGAAAAACTCAGAGCATTAGCTCTGAGTTTAAATTATACGATTTATCCTTGTGCGTCTTCTTTAGAGCCACTGTCCCCTTGGGCAGGTTGTTCTGGCTTATCGAATAACCCTTCGAACTCTTCGTCTTTGACTTTGATATTTGCATCTTCCATCATTTTATCCATTTTAGCCTGTAGTTTTGTCTGGTCAACTTTCTTAGAAGCCAATTGACGTTTGATGGTATCTTTTTCTTCTTCAAAAGAACCTACATCTTCAGCTTTCTTTTCACCGGTTTTCTTAATGATATGGTAGCCGAATTCTGTTTTAATCGGTTCACTGATTTCGCCTTCTTCAAGCGCATAAGCTGCATCTTCGAATTTCGCGGTCATTTCTCCTGGCCCGAAAAATCCAAGGTCTCCACCATTTTCGAGAGAGGCTTTGTCAGTTGAGAATTTTTCAGCCAGCTTTTTGAAGTCTGCTCCCTCTTCCAGCTGCTGCTTTACCTTTTTAGCGGTATCTTCATTATCGACAAGAATATGACTCGCCTGGATCTGCGTTTTCATTTTATTGTAATGATCTTTCATTTCTTTTTCAGAAACTTCTACATCTTCCATTGCTGCTTTTTCTTGAAGCAGGCTGAGACGGAGCATATCCTTGAAGTCCTCTTCGCTTTTAAAGTTATTCTGCTGAAGGATCATATCGAATTGTTCTCCGTATTGCTCTTTCATGTTCTCTAATTCTTTATTTACTTCTTCTTCGGTTACTTCATAATTATCTGAAAGCACTTCTTTCATGACTAATTGCTGAAGAACTGCTTCACCATTCTGATCTTTCAACGCTTCATAAAACTCTTCTTTTGTCACTTCGCCATTTTTTGTTTCAACTACTGCTTCGCTGGTTTCTTTTGAATCAGAATTGCAAGCAGATAAGGTTAAAACTCCTGCTGCAAGTGTAGCTGCAACTGCAAACTTATTCATTTCTCATACACCCCTATTATGTATTTAAATTCTAGACGTAAGGCAAACAACCTATGACATAATATAACATATACGCATTAACAAAAACTAGTATATTTTTCAAAAGATAAGGGATAGGGGGCAAACGCCTATCCATCATTGCGCCCCGCTGCATAGGATACTGTACGTATCACATAAGGGGGTGAGGTTATGAGTCGAGGATATGGTGGCGGTTTCGCTTTGATCGTCGTGTTATTCATTTTGCTCATTATTGTAGGGGCAGCATGGCTGTAATCCCTGACAGGATTTAATGGTTTAATAAGAAAGCCAGACGCCGATTCAGGCGTCTGGCTTTTTTTATTCTGTGCTGTTTTTATAAGTGGAATCATCATATTAAGCCGCCGCGTTCAATACTTCTACATAAGAGGATATCAATAAGATCGTTATCAGAACATTGATGGTACGGAATACGCGCGGCTGCTTCTCTTTAGACATGTTAGTCTTCATACATAAGGAATGTGTCAGAGAATTGATGATGAATAGGATAATTAAGGCGTATAGAATAAACACGAATGCCACTGCTGAAATACCTCCTTTATTCCTTATTCACTTACTTTATCAAAAAATGGTCTTTTTGAACAGAATTTATGTTTAAAAAACAAGAGAAGGGCGCTGAATCAGCACCCTTCCTATACTTATCTATATTTATGAGCTTTTACGTTTGATTAAAATATCATAGCCATCTTTAGCATTTTCAATGACACAGCGGCGAGGAGCCCGGATGAATTGATTCAAATATAGGAAATCGGTAAACGATAATCCGATATTCACAGCTGAAAACAGAACAAAATAAGCGAAATATCCAGGAAATACATAACTCAACGCCAAACCTGGAAGGGTGATGAATAATGTTGGTGCCAACGCCATGAAAATAGATGTTTTTTTAGATAATTTTGATTGACACCGGTAATCGAATGTTGGAATCAATCGTCTCCTGAATTTCCATTTCACCCTTACGCGTTTATTAGCAAGAACTAAAGGCAGTATATGCATCATTCGATGAAGTGACGGCAAGAAAAAAAGAATGACCAGCAATGGAATGAATCCATGATCTTTTACATCATGCGTCAGGTGTAATAACGAAAAAGGCAGATACAAAATTAGAAATGCTAACAACCCTGTAAGAAAGGATGTGAGATAAATGCGATTATTACCGAAATCCTTAGTGATGTTTACTGTTTTCCAGCAGTTCATCTCAGAATCCCCCTTTACTACAAAAATGAATGAAACATTAGTAAGGAATGTTTCTATGATATTTGGGTTGAACCGTTATGTATTGAGTAGCACAAATGGAATAATAGTATGTTTTGAGAGAAAAAGCAATAGGTTTTCTCAAAAAAATATAAAAGAGTTTATAAACTGCCATGACAGTAGTTGTCACGACTATGTATACCACGTTTGAAACGTGAAAAACAGGTTATGGATAAAGAAATAAGGAAGTTTACATAAATATAGGAATAAGAGTTTTGGAGAGGAACGATTTGAAGAAAGAAACGGAGAGATGACGATGGGGAAATACAGCGATATCCTGAAGCGAAACAAACCCGACCGCACCAGTGCGGATGACCCTGGTGAAGCATTATTGACAGCTCGTTTAAGAGAAAGACTGAGAACGGTCGAACAGAAAACCGGTAAGGATAGCAGGCATTATATAGCAGCAAGTATGCCCGGTATCAAAGGGAATGGTAAGCACGATGATACTTCCGGTATCCAATCGCTGTTGGAGGAAGCAAAGAGAACTAAGAACGGAATATCTCTTTATTTTCCAGCAGGTGTATATAAACTTACATCGACGTTGATGATTCATGAAGGTACACGGATCGAGTGCCACCCGAAGGCCATATTCAATAAAGTGCACCATCGCGGTATGCTCAAGAATATCGAGAAAAACAGCAGTGATACTGGGTATGAGGGAAACGGCAACATTACCATCATCGGTGGCATTTGGGATAATAATGGTCACCGGTATTTAGGCGGGACAAGTTTTGTATTTGGTCATGCGAAAAATCTGATTTTCAGGGACTTGACAATCAAGGATGTTTCCCCAGGTCATGGAATGGAAATCAATTCTTCCATGAATGTGTTGATTGATGGCTGCAAGTTTATCGGCATGGCCCCCAGAAAGCGCAAGTTCTATTCAGAAGCCATCCAGCTCGATTTAATGAAAAGCAGCGGGGTGTTTCCCTGGAAGAAATCCCATTTCGATCATACACCTTGTCAGGATGTAATGATTACCAATTGTTATTTCGGTTCTAGTGACCGGTTAGGGAGCTGGGGAAGAGCGATTGGCTCGCATTCAGCAACAGCAGATCGATGGCACAAGCGGATTATCATATCGAATAACATTATCACTGGCACCCTGCAGTGGGGAATACGTGCTTACTCCTGGGAAGATGTTACGATCAC
The DNA here is from genome assembly GCF_900107755.1 of Thalassobacillus cyri. Taxonomy (GTDB): domain Bacteria; phylum Bacillota; class Bacilli; order Bacillales; family Halobacillaceae; genus Thalassobacillus; species Thalassobacillus cyri. The sequence goes on from NZ_FNQR01000016.1 coordinate 43,529, forward strand.
TGGCAATATCTTCGATGGCTGCGGCGCAGGGCTTTCCGTCGATCCGAACTACTACGGCGATGATGAAGTGGACAGCGAAGATATATTTGGGAATCAAACGAATGACAGCAACCAGGTGAAAAGGGTGACGATCCAGGGAAACCATTTCATCAAATCTGGTGCTCATGGATCAGTGATGAGTATAACCGGGGATAAACGCCATGACATGCTCGAAGTAAGTGTCACTGGCAATACGATCGAAGGCTCTGCTTCTACGAATGCGATCTATCTTGCCCACGTTACTCAGTCGAGCCTGACTGATAATATCATTGTGAGTGCCGAAAAAGGAATCAAGTTGACGGCAACCACGATGGTGAATGTGACAGGCAATATCATCAGATCAATATCGAGCACTGGCATTGAGGCATTTACGGGAAACCGCGACTTGACGATTGCAAATAATGCTTTGTCGCATGTCGGTGGTCATGGAATCTGGATAACCGGGAATGATACCACGACAATCAGTAATAATCGCTTGACCGGTATTGGAGCTGACTATGCGTCGGAAAGCCAAGGAATTCGTGTGACATCTTCCTGCAACAGGATATCCTTAGTCGGCAACATCTTCAGTAATCGGGAGCCGGGTTTTCAGATGGCGTGCGCCATTTATACTGCGGTATGCACAACCAATGCGTTAGCAGTAGGAAACAATGCCGCCGGAATAGGTTTGGAACTTTGCGATGGTATGTCAACAAATGGTAATATAGGATAAATAGCACACAAAAGATGAATCTATCCCATTAACGGGGAGATTCATCTTTTTTTATTTTATTGAAGCTTCCTGAGCAGAAGGTTTCATATCACTGAATTTTTCATTGATCAATCGATGGAAGCGAATCACATCCCTCAGCCGGTTGTATAGTTCCTCAATTTCTTCCATTTCCCCAGGTTCCTGTAATTGGTCAGCCTTTTGTTCAAGTGTCGATTCGATCTCCTTCAAGGAATGTTCCTGCTGTTGAGCAGCATCCAGCCATTTTTGAATATAGGAAGTCATGAACTTTCGATATAAATTTTCATCCGCCTGGTAAAGGTCTTTCCTTACCCCTTTTTTCCATACACGTTCAACAAGATTCAGCTCGACCAGGCTTTTGATCCCGTTGCTCATGGCGGTTTTACTTTTTCCTAATGCCTTGCTCATTTCATCGAGCGTCATCGGCTCCCCGTGAAGATAGAGGGTGACAAACAAGCGGGCTTCTGCTGGTGACAATGCGAACATTTCCAGTGTCTTAGAGAATTCATGAATCACTTTGGTGTGGAGTTCTTCTAAAAATTGGGAGTTAGGAGCCATAAAATCCTCCTTTTTCAAATATTGACCAATTAACACGTTATAGTAAGGTGGAAAAAAATAAAAATAGCAGATGACCATGTATTTTCTTGAAAATCAAAGAAAAAGTACGTATTTTCCGGTTTAAATTTTATACAGTTTAAACTGTACGTAAATTTCATACTTTTTTATCTGAGTTTATTGTTTGTACTTTTTATTACAAGTGCGTTACAGTATGTAGGGTGAAAGATAAGGAATGGGCAATAATAATCATAGAAATTAGACAAAAAGTTTTAGTGAGGTGAATTTCGTGCCCGTAATTAAAGTTGAAAATTTATCAAAAATCTTTGGAAAGAATGCCAAGCAAGCGACTAAATTGCTTGATGAAGGATTATCCAAAGAAGAAATACTGAAAAAGACAGGGAACACGGTAGGGGTCAACCGTGCTTCGTTTGAAGTAGAAGAAGGAGAAATCTTTGTCATTATGGGTTTATCCGGAAGTGGTAAATCCACGCTGGTCCGTCTGATCAATCGTTTGATTGAACCGACTGAAGGAAGCGTCATGATCGATGAAGAAGACTTGGCTAAAATGAACAAACAGGATTTACGTAACGTACGACGTGAAAAATTGAGTATGGTTTTTCAAAAGTTTGCCCTCTTTCCTCATCGGACAATTTTGCAAAATGCCGAGTTCGGTCTGGAAGTGCAAGGGATTGATAAAGAAGAGCGGAGCAAGCTTGCCAAAGAATCATTGGATATGGTAGGGCTTGGAGAGTACATTCATCAATTCCCATCCCAATTATCTGGGGGAATGCAACAGCGTGTCGGCTTGGCTCGTGCGTTGGCAAATGACCCGGAAGTACTGCTGATGGATGAGGCCTTCTCTGCTTTGGATCCATTGATCCGTAAAGAAATGCAGGATGAACTGCTAGAGCTTCAGGATAATATGAAGAAAACGATTCTATTCATCACTCACGACCTGGATGAAGCACTTCGGATTGGCGATCGGATCGCTTTGATGAAAGACGGTAAAATTGTTCAGATTGGAACACCGGAAGAAATTCTTGTCAATCCAGCCAACGACTATGTGGAGAAGTTCGTCGAGGATGTCGACCGCTCCAAAGTCTTAGAGGCTCAGCACATCATGAAGCGTCCGGAAACCGTAGACATTGAAAAACATGGTCCACGCGCAGCATTAGAAAGAATGCGCAAAGAAGGGTTATCCAGCATATATGTCGTCGATCGAAAGCGTAAATTGTATGGCTATGTAACTGCTGATGACGTTTCTGCTGCTGCGAAACAAGACAAGAAAGATCTGCATGATATTCTTCATACGGATGTACCGAAAGCGGATATGCATACGACCATGCACGAAATCTTTAATATGATACATGACTCTCCAGTTCCAATTGCTGTCGTTGAGGACGACAAGCTGAAGGGAATCATTGTCAGGGGAGCTGTGATTGCTGCATTAGCAGGAAGCGAGGTGTCTATCAATGGAAATCATTCCTAAGCTGCCTGTTGCCGAGTGGATTGACAACGCCACAGAATGGACAACAGATACATTTGAATTTTTATTTGATTTTATTAAAGAAGATTTTGGAGACTTCATTGAATTCTTTGCGGAAGATCTGCTTATGGCCGTTCCTATTTGGTTGTTCATAGCAGTCATTGCTATCCTGGCATTCTTTGCTTCAGGAAAACGATTTGGTTTGGTAGCTTTTTCCGTTATCGGTTTGTGGTTTATCAGCAATCAGGGATTGTGGGAAGAACTGATGAACACATTCACCCTGGTCATATTTGCCAGTCTGATTTCTGTAATCATCGGGGTTCCATTTGGAATTTGGATGGCAAAAAGTAAGACCGTACAGACTATTCTCACTCCGGTACTTGATTTTATGCAGACGATGCCTGCATTTGTTTATTTGATTCCGGCGGTTGCATTTTTCAGTATCGGTATGGTTCCTGGTGTATTCGCATCTGTCATTTTTGCGACCCCGCCAACCGTCCGATTCACGAATTTAGGAATCCGGCAAGTATCAAAAGAATTGATTGAAGCATCCGACTCATTTGGTACCACCGGTATGCAGAAGCTATTTAAAGTCCAGCTGCCGATGGCCAAAACGACGATAATGGCCGGAATCAACCAGACGGTCATGCTCGCACTTTCCATGGTGGTCATTGCCTCCATGATCGGGGCAAAGGGACTTGGACAGACGGTAATTACCGGTCTGCAGCGTGCAGACGTGGGTACTGGTTTCGTCGCCGGTCTTGGAATTGTCATTCTGGCGATTATCATCGATCGCTTTACGCAGAATTTGAATACGCAAAAAGGTCAATAAGGGATAAATGTGGATCAGGGCCAGCTCAGGCTGGTCTTCTCATATAAAAAACTATTAAAAGGGGAGCGATTATTTTATGTTTAATGTAAACTGGAAACGCCTTGGTATGGTTGCAGGTTTATCTTTATCTCTAGTAGCTGCAGGTTGTGGATCCGGCGAGGAAGAAAGCGGCAGCAGCAATGAAGGAAACAACGGGGACAGTGGAGCACCTAACTATAGTGAAGAAATGGATTACACCATCACAGGTATTGAAGCTGGTGCTGGAGTAGTCAGCTCAGCGCAATCAGCTGTAGAAGAATATGACAGCCTAAATGGCTGGGAAGTTTCAACCTCTTCCAGTGGTGCAATGGCGCAAGAACTTACTAGTGCTTATGAAAATGAGGAACCGATCGTGGTGACTGGCTGGACGCCACACTGGAAGTTTGCAAAGTTTGAATTGAAATATCTTGAAGATCCGAAAGAAGTATTCGGCGGTGAAGAAGAAATCAAAACAATGGTACGTAAAGGCTTAGAAGAAGATATGCCGAACGCTCATAAGATTTTAGATCAATTTGAATGGGAAACAGGCGACATGGAAAAGGTTATGCTGGAGATTTCTGAAGAAGGTTCTTCTCCAGAGGAAGCTGCAAAGAATTGGGTAGAAAGTAATTCCGATAAAGTAGAAGCCTGGACAAAAGGTGCAGAAAAAGTCGATGGTAAAGAAATCGAATTGGTTTATGTGAACTGGGACTCTGAAATTGCATCCACTAATGTCATCGGTCATGTCCTGCAACAGCAAGGTTTTGATGTAACAATGACTGCTTTGGATAATGGCCCGATGTGGGAATCAGTTGCATCTGGTGAAGCAGATGGTATGGTTGCTGCATGGCTGCCTGGAACTCATGGTTCTCAATACGAAGATCATAAAGATGACCTTGTCGATCTTGGTGCTAACTTGACTGGTGCAAAAATCGGTCTTGTCGTTCCGAAATACATGGACGTCGATTCTATCGAAGACCTTCAACCAGCTGAATAATTAGATGTTTATAACCCCGCTCTCATTTAAAGAGCGGGGTTTTTGCATGCCTTTAAATTAAAGGTCTCAGATAAATGTTAGTGTTGTTTTTCATAAAAACCTTATTCAACATAATGGCCGTAAAGTCGAAGACTTGATTTCGGATATTGTTGGGGTTTAGGAGCTTCGGGAAACAATTCGCTTTCCGTGGGCGTGTGCTGAGTCTTCTCAGGCTTCGCCTTGCGGGGCCTCATCTATCACTCAAATCCCACTGGAGTCTCACCGTTTCCCTACGCCCCTTGCCATCATAGGAAGTTCTGGAAATCACCCTATGAATATTGAAAAAAGACGTTGGCCTCTGTATATCCTTTATAAATGCATCAGGATGAAGGGTTAAGTTGTGCACCATTCTCTTTTTGGAAGGGTCTGTTTAGTACAAAACTGGCTGGATGGAAGGGAAACGTCGAGACTCCCGCGGGAGAAGGGGCTAGGCAAGATCCTGCAGGGCTTTAGCACGTGGAAGCTTGCCAGGTCCCCCGCAGGAAAGAAATGAATGCGTAATCGCCTTGGGAGACACGACACGCATAAGCAGAACAGCAAAAGGGAAGGGCTCTTTCTTCCCGTTGATGGCAGGCTTATGTCGCGAGTGTCTAGGCGATGAAGCTGGAAAGCGAGTCGTTTTCCTGCCCATCCCATGCCTCTCATGGTAACGGACCCAACAGGGGAGCTTAAATGGCAAAGCAATTTTGATACGTGCGAAAAAAACTCCGCTTCCATCAGGAAACGGAGCTTTTTGCATTTGATTTATTCTTTCTTATCGGGATCTTCCATTGGTGGAGTTTGACGGGAAGTGTTTTGTTCTGATTTAGCTTTTTCTTCTAATTCTTTCAAACTTTCTTCAATTTGCTCGAGGTACTTTTGGATGTTCTTCTGGTGTGGTTCAACGGTTTTCTTCCAGCTTTCGATGGATGATTTCACATCTTCCGAAAGGTCTTTGATCAGTTCGGCGCCTTCTTTAGAAGTTTGCATGATTTGATCTTTCAATTGCACGCCATCATCTTTCAATTTGAAGACAGTATTTTTCAGCTGCGCGCTCTTGGCTTTCGCGTTTTCACGGAATTCTTCCCCTGATGTTTTCGTATTCATTAACGTGTAGGCTGCACCTGCTACTCCTCCAACAATGAAGCCCAAAAATAACGATTTACCGTTTGCCATGAACAAAACCCCTTTCAAAACATCTTCTTGTGATTATTTTCTCTTTATATGTAAAAATGAAACCCTTTTTAAAAGAATATCAAAAGTTTCTGGGAATATGTCTTCCAGTAGTAAAAAAACCCCCAGCCTGGCAGCCAGAGGTTGAGGAATGTTATTGATAACTAGCACTTAGTTGTGACCGTTTCATAATTCCCTGGGTTACAGGATATATGACCATCATTGCAATGGCATTGATCGCAGCTGTCGGCAGCACGATAGTAGCAAACATGACAGCGAAGCTTCCCTCCATCAAACCGATGATAAAAAGGATGATGCTGAGAAAAATAGTTCCGCTGATCATCGTACCTACTGCTGTCAATACAGGGGCATAGATATTTTGCTTCACAAATTTACGCCCGGCGATGAATAACCCGAAGAAAGCTAATGCGGTCAACGGTTTATCAATAATGTTCGCAATCTGACCTCCAGGTACTGTTGTTGTAAGTGCAGAAATGAATCCTGTCGCCAGGGATAGGATCATCACATATTTGAATTTAGGAAATAAAATGATTCCCAGAAACATCATCGCTAACAGCATATCAGGGCGCATTCCTAAAAAGAATGGCGGCATGATAGCATGTAAAACGGCACCAATACCAACAAGTAATGAAAGCATGACTAAAATACGAATATTCACTTTATTCTCTCCTCTTCTCAACTAATCTATACTACATTTACTTTTCAAACGTGTCCTCATGACCGTTTGCAAAAGTATAGGTACATTATATCAAAACATTGTCCAACAGCAAAGTATCTGTTTAGGAAGATATGTGTTGATTGATTTCTCCAGCGATTCTCTGAAGGTCCTCCGGGCTATATTCTTCTGCATGCACTTCCCAGTTTGAACGGTATCCATCTCCTTTGCCATAACGCGGAATGAGGTGGATATGTAAATGGAATACGGATTGATCGGCAGGCTTCTCATTGTTGTTCAACAAGTTCATCCCGATCGGCTGGTACGTTTCTTTAATAGCTGCAGCAACCTGAGGCACGCGAGTGAACAGTTTTCCTGCAGTTTCTGCATCGGTTTCGTAAATGTTTTTTGTATGTTTTTTTGGAATGATGAGCGTATGCCCTTTCGTCACCTGGCTGATATCAAGGAAGGCATAAACGTCGTCATCCTCATATACTTTAGCAGAAGGAATGTCACCTGCTACGATTTTGCAAAAGATACAATCTTCATTATGGCTCATCACACTCACTCCTTTAAAATAGTTGATTGTATTGTACCACAATCTTTCCTTTGTTAAGAAACATCCGACAAGGAAGAAAGACGTAAAACATATATTTTACCGAATCATGCCTGCAAAATAGAAAACAGAGCACCGAAACCGGTACTCTGCCATAAAAGGAGTGAAGCCAATAGATCGAACTTGTTGCCTACTTTCAAAAAGGGAAGCCATTCAATTGGAAAGGCTTCCGGAATTTCGGATAGGAAACCGTTTATAAGCCTTCTGTCAACACCTCATTTGCATGGGTAATCTGAATTCGGCTCATGAATGATCTTTCACTGACACCTCATTTCGTGGTTGAACCACTAGTTGAAATTGTCCTTGTGAAACGGGTATTGCCTCACTCCTTACTACGTAGTTTGTCGAAATGAAAAGAAAATATGCACAAGAATTTTTTGGCATAGGATGTGGGGAATGGTAAAATTCTATAATGAAGGATTGCAATGGAGAGAGGATGGTTTTATGAAACCTTTATTACATATCGACAACCTCCATGGAGGATATACACATAAAAATGTATTGCATGGGATTTCTTTTGATGTCTATCCAAATGAAATCGTCGGACTGATTGGCTTGAATGGTGCCGGTAAAAGTACGACAATCAAACATATCATCGGGATGATGCAGGCTAAAAAAGGACAAGTAGCGGTCAACGGACAACGGTTTGAAGAAAATCCGGAAGCTTATCGCCAGCAAATGGCTTACATTCCGGAAATGCCGATACTCTATGACGAGTTGACATTGTACGAACATCTGCATTTGACTGCGATGGCTTATGGGATAGAGGAACAACAGTTCAAACAACGGCTGAATCCGCTTTTGAAAGAATTTCGGCTGGAAAAGAAATTGAACTGGTTTCCTGTTCATTTTTCCAAGGGGATGCGGCAGAAAGTGATGATCATGTGCGCCTTTTTGATCGAGCCCTCATTGTATATTGTCGACGAACCGTTTGTAGGACTTGATCCGCTTGGTATCCAGTCCTATCTCCAGTTGATGGAGGAAATGAAACAGGCAGGTGCAGGTGTACTGATGTCTACCCACATTTTGGCGACGGCCGAACGATACTGCGATCGTTTCGTTATTTTGCATGATGGTGAAATTCGTGCCAAAGGAACGCTGGAGGAGCTTCGTGAATCGTTCCGGATGCCGGGTTCATCGTTGGATGACTTATATGTCCAATTGACAAAGGAAGAGAGCCATGATTGATGCAAAAGCGTTTTGGCTGAAAAGGTTCAATGAGCATACCAAAGAAACAGGAAGGTACTTAAGATATATTTTCAATGGCCATATCGCGGTCGCCATGATATTTTTCATTTCCGCCCTGGCTTTCTACTATCAGCAATGGCTGGCCAATTTACCGGAAAACTTTCCAACCGCTTTGATTGTGGGCATCGCATTTGGTTTGATTGCCAGCTATAGTCCGGTGCGAACTCTATTAAAGGAGCCGGACCTCGTGTTCCTGCTGCCGGCAGAACATCAGTTGGATGACTACTTCAAACGTTGCCTTTATTACAGCTATGTCATCCAGCTATATTTGGTACTGCTTGTGGGGGCGGCATTAGGTCCGCTTTATTTCGCGAGCTATCCTGAGCAGGGAACCAATTATTATTTATTGATGCTTCTAGTGGTGTTAATTTTCAAAGTTTGGAATATGCTCGCCAACTGGTGGATGTTGAAAGAGCGTAATGCTACCACCAGGCTTTGGGATCTGTTGATCCGTATCGTGCTCAATATCGTCGTCTTTTACTTTTTCGCGGCTGGCGAATTGCTGTTCGCAGGTATAGTCACCGTCTTGCTGTTCGGCGTCACCATGTACAATTATACACTAGCTAAGAAAAAGCCTGGCCTTGTATGGGATGTCCTCGTGGAAAAAGACCAGGCGCGGATGCGGGCGTTCTACCGGATCGCCAATATGTTTACGGATGTCCCACATTTAAAAAATACGATCAAAAAACGCCACTGGCTTGTCGGGTTGCTAGTGAAGCCCGTACCTTACAAACAATCCGAATCGTTTGATTATCTATACCGGATTACGTTTGCTCGCAGCAGCGATTATGTGGGGATGTATTTCAGGCTGGTTGTCATCGGCGGGCTGGCGATTTATTACGTCCCGAACATCTGGGTGAAGGTAGCATTCGCGATTCTGTTCCTCTACTTGAGTGCTTTCCAGATGATGACACTGTGGAACCATCACCGGACGATTGCCTGGATGGATTTATATCCATTGAAACAGGAATGGAGGCAGCAGGCCGTCCTGAAATGGCTGCTTATGCTGATGCTGTTTCAGACTTTTTTATTCGGACTGCTGTTTATTATCCAGTGGAATCTGCTCGGCCTCGTCCTCGTCTGGGGCGGCGGTGCGGTTTTCAGCTGGCTGTTTACCCAAAGCTATATCAAACCAAGATTGACATAAGCGAAGGGGCTTGAAATCAAGCCTCTTTTTTCTTTTGGCTCTGTTAAAGGTTATTGTTGAATAATTTAATTTTAAGGCCGTAAAGTTGAAGACACTCGATTCCGAGGCTTTCATGTGTATAAGAGGGCTTCAGGAAACGGTTCGCTTTCCGTGGGCGTGTGCTGAGTCTCCTCAGGCTTCGTCTTGCGGGGCCTCATCTATCACTCAGCTTCCACAGGACTTTGCATTTTCACCTTGAGTTAACCCACGCACGAAGGAAATGCGTAGCATTTTCGAGGAGTCTCACCGTTTCCCTACGCCCCTTGAATTGAAAATTTAGGTGGAATCGATTGAATTCCATTCTGTTTATGAAGATGAAAATAAAGATCAACTACCATAACAGTGCCGTCTTCCCCGTGGAAAGCGAGTTATTTCCAAGAACCCATTTCTCTACTATCTTGAAACTGAGTCTTAAGCAATTGGGAGCTTAGCTGTAAAATTAACACTGAGATTAACAGAGCTTTTTTATTAAGGGGGGAGGGAGTGAATTTCTTCGCCACCAATAGTAATATAGAGCCAACCAGTTTAGGAGTGATTAGTATGTTGACAGCTTACGAGGAGACTGTACTTAAAGAAGCGAAAAGATGGGAGAAGTCGTTAAGCAAACGATCACCATTATTGCAGCGTTCATCTAAGCAGTTTCAGAAGAAAATCAACAAAAAAATACCAGAGCGTGTTCACCATGTCGTAACGGAAAGTATCCGAAAAATGATTGAGCTTGCATTAACAAGCTCCGATTATATCGATCCAGTAGAAATATCATCGGAAGCCTCTTTCAGGGAGAGGGAAGAAATGGTACACAAACGATTGAAAAAGTATAAGCGGACCGCTGCCATTGAAGGCGCAGGTACAGGAGCGGGAGGATTATGGCTGGGGATGGCTGATTTTCCCCTTTTGCTCAGCCTTAAAATGAAATTTTTGTTTGACGTCGGTCAGATCTACGGTTATGAGGTAAGGGATTATCGGGAGCGGATGTATATCCTGCAAGTCTTCATGCTCGCTTTTTCCAGCGATGCCAATCAAAAAGAGGTAGCGATGATCCTAGCTAATTGGGAAGAGGAGAAAGAAAAATGGCGGGAAGTCGATTGGAAAACATTGCAGTTAGAATATCGTGATACCATCGATTTTGCTAAAATGCTACAGCTGCTGCCGGGCATCGGTGCTATTGTCGGGGCAGTAGCCAATACGCGCTTGCTGGAGCAATTAGGGGAGACGGCCATGAACTGCTACCGTCTCCGATTGCTTCGAAATTAATAAGCATGCTTTTCCTGATAGGAACGATACGCCTGTAGCAGTGTTTTTGCCGCAAGCGGGAGCGCTCTTTCATCAATGTCGAATTTCGGATGATGATGGGGATAAGCATGTCCCTCGATTTTTGCGCCTGTAAAGTAAAAGGCACCTGGTTTTTCCTCCAGATAATAAGCGAAATCTTCTCCGGCCATGCTTGGTGCTGTTTCTCTGGCAGTTAAGGTTTCATCTGCCTCGTGAGCATGCTTCAGGATCAGGTCTGCCTCATCCGCATGGTTGATCACCGGAGGGTAGCCTTTGTAATAATCGAATTGATAGTCTGCATCATAAGGGAGGCAGGAGGCTTTGATGATCTTTTCCATCTCTTCGATAATCGTATCCTGGATATCCGCATCAAAGGTACGCACGGTTCCCGTGAGTTTGGCAGTGTCTGCGATGACGTTGAACGCTGTACCTGATTCAAATTGTGCGACGGTGACAACGGCTGTCTCTAGCGGGTCAAGGCGCCGACTGACAATTTGCTGCAACGAGGTGACAAGCTGGGAGCCAATGACCAATGCATCTTTTGTTAAGTGGGGCTGGGCTCCGTGCCCGCCTTTCCCTTTGATGAGAATTTCAAATCGGTCTGCTCCAGCCATAAAGGGACCTTTGGCGGTTTCGATGGTCCCTAAGGGAGTTGTAGCCCATAGATGGGTACCGAAAACTGCGTCCACATCTTCTAATGCACCGGTTTCGATAATCGGTTTCGCTCCACCAGGGGCATATTCTTCCGCATGCTGATGCAAAAATACAATTGTGCCTGGTAAATCGTGTTGATAGTCCACCAGTACCTTGGCGAGGGACAGTAGGGTTGCTGTATGACCATCATGGCCGCACGCATGCATGGCGCCGTCATTTTTTGATTTATACGGTACATCATTTTCTTCCTGGATCGGCAATGCATCGAAGTCGGCTCTGAGGGCGACCGTCTTTCCTGGCTTATCACCTTCAAGCCTGGCGATGATCCCGTTTCCACCTACGTGTGCTTGATAGGGGATACCGAGCTGTTCATATGTATCTGCAATGTACTTGGCTGTCTTTTCTTCTTTGAATGATACTTCAGGATATTGGTGTAAATATCGCCTGATCTCTACCATTTCTTCATATGCCTGATCAATTGCCGTGAAGATTTCTTGCCACATCGATTAGCTCCTCCTTTACAGTTTGCGTGTCCTTATTCTACCACATCCTCGGTCAGTGTCAGAATAGTTCAATTAATAGAAAGGCGCTCTGACGGTCATTTGTCAGAGCGCTTAATGGTTTTTAGGATAAACGAGGATCAGCCAACAGGCGTTCCATCTCTTCCATATGATGCGTTTCATCAGCAATCATATCATCAAGCTTTACGACCAGTTCGGTAAGGCCTAGTTCCTCTGCCTGCTTTTTACGTGTTTCGTAGCGGTTGATCGTGTCTTCCTCTGACTTACGTGCTTCTTCCAGCATATCCTTGACGTTTGTAAACTGTTTGACTTCTGCCGGCGTAGTCGTCGGAGTACCACCTAAGATCTTTATTTTTTCCGATAGATACAGAGCGTGGCCTTGTTCGTCACCGATTTCCCCTTCGAAAAATGGCTTTAGCACAGAGTAGTAAAGCCCATCCACAGTAGATGCATTGTAGGTATACATGATAGCCGCGGCATATTCATTCGCTAAATCTTCATTTAAACCTTCAATTAATTCTTTCATTTTTTCATCCATTGATTATCACCCTTTCGATTATTCTTCATCCACAGGTAATATTCCCTGGATTGTTTTTAATAAACGTAGTAGTGGGTATCGTAATGAAGAATAGAGGTGTTAGGGATGTTGACACAAAAACAACGGTACTTTCTGGCTGCTATGGTAATCCTGGCATTGCTCTCTGTTGTCATTTTCACGATGGAAGTGAAAGGGAATGGGAAACCGGCCATCGACCGCTGGGCGAATCAGTTTGTTGCTGACATCGAAGGCACAAGTATCGAAGCCATTTTCCGTTGGGTTACAGAATTAGGCTCAAGCATAGCTTTATATACGATTGCAATTATCTTTGGCCTGGTGCTGTGGCTGTATTTTAAAGATCTGATTGCAGGGATTATGCTTGTGCTCGGGGTGGCGGTCGGTTATGGTGCCAATTTCTTAATCAAGCATTTGGTAGAGCGGGAACGCCCCCGTATATTGGAGAGCGTCGATGGAACAGGGTTGAGTTATCCCAGCGGACACGCCATGGTTTCAATGGTTACTTATGGACTCTTGATTTATTTTTTAATAGGAAAATTGAACAATATGAAAACTGCCATCTGGATGATCGCTTCAGGCATGGTATTGATTTTATTGATAGGGTTCAGCCGCTACATCCTGCGGGTGCATTATCTGACCGATGTGGTAGCTGGATTCAGTTTCGGTATCCTTGTGGTGGTCATCTGGCTTTCTATCTATCATTGGGTAAAAAAAAGAAAATAATCATCTCCGTCTTAAGGCGGAGAAGAAACCATTCCTCCGTGCGTTACTGCCCGGGGGTTTTTTTGTGATAATAAAGACAAGGAAGGATCCTGGAAAGAAGGGATTAAAGACATAAATGTCTAATTTACAAAAGATAGAGATAAAAAGGGATGAGCGATGATGAGAAAAGGATGGTTACAATTTCTGCTTGCTTTTTTGTTGATAGCAGTTGGCATTATACTGGTGCTGGAGAACCTCGGAGTAATTGAAAAAACGTTGTATTTTTCCTGGGGCATCATTATTGCGGCCTGCTTGACAATTATAGGGCTAAAGCTTTGGTGGGACCGCATCACCGGCAACGGTGGCTCATGGATGGCAGGGTCTTTCCTGTTCATTTATGGAGTATTGGTGCTGCTGGGTAAGGTAAATGTTATTCCGTTCACTTTCGGAGATGTGCTGCAATTATGGCCGCTGTTGTTCATCTATATCGGATTTGGGATATTTCTTGGCGGCAGCAAACCAAAATTCCGGGTAGAGGTAGATACGAATGGCGGGGATGGGAAAGCTGCAAAAAAGAAACATAAAAAACAACACATGGTAATCGGCGATCATCAATATACTGCAGATAACTGGAAAGTAGAGCCAATGGAGCTGCGCAATGTGGTCGGCGACTATCATTTTGATTTTACGAAAGCTTTCATTCCTGAAGAAGATACTCCGATTTCCGTGAAGGGATGGGCTGGAGATATTAAGATGCTGATGCCCGAGCATCTGGAATTTCGTATTGAAGCATTCGTGAAAGCAGGCAATATTTCCATCCTGGGGAAAAAGACAGATGGCATCAACCGTACGGTGTCTTATGAGACGCCAGGCTACCAGGAAGCGACACGGAGGTTGACGGTCGCTATTGAATTAAAGGCCGGCGATATCCGGGTCGATAAAGTATAGGAGCGGATGAATATGTTGAAGCGGTTGAGCAGTATCCGATACAGCTTTATAAGATCTCATTTATTCGGTTTAATATTGAACACGTTCGTCCTCCTTGCGGTGCTGTTGTCGATTCATGTTTGGTTTTCACCGTCATGGCTGTCGCCGGGGGCTATTCTTTTGTTTATGTCTGTTTACTTTTTGCTTGGCCTGTTTATGTCTTTTTATGCAGGCTTCCGGTCAAGTGGAGATCTGAAAGACCGGATTGACAGTTTATCAACCGTCATTACCCATCTCGCGAGGGGCAATTTCAAAACGAAGGTATTATTCAGTGAAGAAGATGAAATTGCCAGGATTGGTGGAGAATTGAATGAGCTTGGCGGAAAACTGCAGGAGCAAAAGGAGTCATTGGTACGGTTGGCGGATGAGAAAGCAGAACTGGCAAAAAAAGCCCATAGTGCCGCGACCATTGAAGAGCGTCAACGGCTGGCCCGTGATTTACATGATGCGGTAAGCCAGCAGTTATTCGCATTGACCATGATGTCTCAGGCTGCGGTAAGAATGTTTGATAAAAAGCCGGAAAAAGCGAAACAGCAGCTGGAAGAAATCACTTCCATGGCGCTGCAGGCACAAACAGAGATGCGGGCATTATTATTGCATCTTCGTCCTGTTCATTTATCAGGAGAACCTCTAGCGACGGGGATCAAGCGGCTGGTAGAGGAATTGGAACAGAAATGTCCGATCCATTTTCACCTCCATCTGGAAGAAACAGAGGTTTTTTCTCAAACAATCGAAGAGCATTTGTTCCGTATCGTCCAGGAAGCACTTTCTAATATTCTGCGTCATTCTAATGCAACAGAGGTAAAAGTGACAGTAAACAGGAAAAACAAGGAACTATTTTTACATATTGGAGATAATGGCGTCGGTTTCGATACCGCTGAAAAAGAAACGATTGTTGCTTCCTACGGATTGAAGACGATGAAAGAAAGAACCGAGGAAATCGGGGGAGCCTTTGCCATCCGCTCACGGGAAGGTGAAGGGACGCATATTGATATTCGTGTGCCATTACGGGAAGTGAAGGGGGAGATTGGATGATACGGGTAGTGGTGGTGGATGACCATGATGTTGTACGAAAAGGAGTCATCGCTTATCTGAACACGGAAGACGAGCTTGATATTGTCGGTGAAGCCTCGAGCGGATATGAAGGAGCAGCATTGGTGGCAGAACTGAAGCCGGATGTGGTATTGATGGATCTGATCATGGAGAATGGGACCGGGATTGAGGCTACTGAAACAATCATGGCCGATCATCCGGGTTGCAAAGTGATCATATTGACAAGCTATTATGACGATGAAAAGGTATTTCCGGCTTTAGAAGCAGGCGCGTTCAGCTACATGCTGAAGACATCTTCTGCGGATGAAATAGCGGGTGCGATCAAAAAAGCATACCGTGGCGAAAATACAATCGAACCGAAGGTACAAAGCAAAATGATGAATCGCTTTCGATCTTCAGAAAAGAAACCCCATGACGAGTTGACGCAAAGGGAACTGGAAGTATTGTTATGTATCGGTGAAGGAATGACGAATCAGGAAATCAGCGATTCCCTTTATATCGGTATCAAGACGGTCAAAACCCATGTCAGCAATATCCTCAGTAAACTCGGCGTTCACGACCGTACCCAGGCGGCAGTCTATGCTCATAAGAATCGATTATTGAAAAAGATATAAATAAAAAGAAGCCGAGCGGACGTGAAAATCCGGCTTGTGAGCGATCAATTTAGCTGAATTTACGATTAAATTGCAAGTGAATATGAAAAGTGAGCGGCCTCATGCCGCTCACTTTTTTATTCATCTACAAATTGAACCATATGGTATTGCGTAATATAAGCATTCCCATCAATGAAGGAAGGTTTTTTGCCGTGATTTGGTCCGGAGTTTTGATGTGCCTTCTCAAAAGATTGGGAATTCTTCCAGTCCTCAAAATCATTTTCATTTCGCCACTGAGTCAATACGACATAGGTGTTTCCCTTTAAAGGACGGAGAATGCGCAAGGCCTGGAAACCTTCCATTTGTTCAACGCCGCCTTTGCGGTTTTTAAAACGATCTTCAAAAACTGGACGACCTTCATCACTGACCGGAATGTTATTCATTACCACGAACCCGTCGGGCTTCATTTCACCTACAGCTTCTACGGTTTCATATTCCCGTCCTTCTTCGAATATGGACGGTTCACCTTCATGGTAAGCGACTGTCTTGTCCTCGTCTTGCATGAAAAAGAGTGTAGTTTCTGGGTGTTTCTTATCTAGATTTGCTAAATAGTTTGGTGTACCATTTGTCATAGAAACTTTCATTTGCACATTTCCCCTTTCCATTATAAATTCAGTGTAGCAATGAAAGAATTGAAAAAACAAGTTAAAACCCATACAGGAAAGATAGAAGAAAGGATGCACAAACCTTGAAGATATGGAATGACAGCAAAAGACCACCCACCAGGATGAAACGTCTCAAGAAGAAGCGTTATAAATGGGCAGCGATTGTCGCGCTTAGTGTTGTACTATTAGCGGTGCTTGGTTATCTGACCATCCTGTTTGGCGGAATTTTGGTAGCCGATAAAGAAAAGCTTGTATTGAATGACGCTACGACAGTCGAGTTGGAAAATGGAGAAGTGATTGAGCGGATATATACAGAAAATCGCACCTTGATATCCATTGATGAAGTTCCTGATCATGTTGAAGATGCTTTTATTGCCGTCGAGGACGCCCGCTTTTATGAACACGGCGGGATTGATCCTCGTGCAATCATCCGTGCGCTGTACAAGGACTTGATTGCAATGAAAAAGGTGGAGGGCGGCAGTACGATTACGATGCAGCTTGCCAAAAATTTATTTTTGTCCAACGATAAAACGTGGATGAGAAAAACAAAGGAAGTCATGGCCGCTCTTTATTTAGAGCGGAATTATACTAAAAAAGAAATACTGGAGCTCTATTTGAACCGCATCTATTTTGGCAAAGGAATTTATGGGATTGAACAGGCCTCGCAGACTTTTTACAGCAAGCCTGCTTCTGAAATGACCATTTCCGAAGGGGCGATGCTGGCGGGGATGCCGAAAGCTCCGAATACGTATTCTCCGCTCGATAATCCTGAAGAAGCAGTGAAGCGCCGGAATGTTGTATTGAGCCGGATGCATGATGTTGGCATGATTACTTCCGAGCAGATGCTGCAGCTTCAAGGTAAGACATTGGAAGTGAATCATCAGGAACAGGAGGAGCAGAAATGGTCGAATAGTTATGTGGATCTCGTTATCCGGGAAGCGGCTGGACGCTACAATATCAGTCGTGATGAACTGAAACGTGGCGGCTACCGCATCGTAACCGGTATGGATCCGGACATTCAGAAAATCGCCTATGATCAGATGCAAAATGGAGAGTATGCCCCTGGTTCTGTGGAAGGTGTGCAAGGAGCATTCACGTTGATGGATGCAGATAGTGGAGCGGTTGTTGCTGCTATCGGCGGCCGTGATTTTGAACATGGTGGCATGAACCGTTCGAATGTCCGGCGCGCTCCCGGATCGACCATCAAACCATTATCGGTCTATGGACCGGCGATGGAAGCGGGGTATCATCCATATTCCTTATTGGTGGATAGGCCGATGAAATTTGGCAAGTATCAACCAAAGAACTATGATGGTAATTATGAAGGAATCGTCTCGCTATACCAGGCTCTAGTGGAGTCTAAAAACGTCTCTGCTGTTTGGCTGCTCGATCAGATTGGAATCGATACATCCAAGGAGTACTTGAAAAAGCTTAATCTTGAAACGAATGATAGCGGGCTTTCACTTGCACTTGGTGGTCTTGAGCATGGGTACACACCAGTCCAGATGGTCGAAGCTTATCGAGCATTTGCCAAAGGCGGCAAAGCCATTGATGCCTACACGATCAAAAAGATAGAAGACCGCAACGGCAAAGTCATAGAAGAGATGAAACCGGAAGAGCGGAAAGTTTTTTCCTCACAGGTAGCCTGGAATATCACCGAGATGCTCCAGCGAGTCGTTACTCATGGAACTGGAACAGCTGGCAATTATGGAAAAGCATTAGCCGGAAAAACAGGTACCCAGCAGCATGATTCTGTAGCAGGAAAAAATAAAGACGTGTGGTTTGCCGGCTACACCCCCGAATATGTCGGCAGTGTATGGATGGGGTATGATTCTTCCGGAAAAGATCACTACCTGGAAGGTGGAAGCAGTTATCCGACAGCCATGATGAAGTCGATATTGACGGAAATCGATCGCCAGAAAGGGTTGAGTGCAAGTTTCCAGAAACCAGAGAAAGTGAAAGAAGTGCCGCCGCCGATGCAGCTTCCTGTAATCGACGATCTAAAGGTGAACTTTGAAGTTGGGGGCGTCTCCCTGGTGAGAGGAAGATTGTCCTGGACACCGGCACAGGATGATCGAGTTGTCTATCGGGTCTACCGGGATGAACCTGGAGTCGATACGCGAATTGGCGAAGTGACTGGCGAGGGTTCCTATACCGTGAATCCAAGTGATGTTTTTAAGCGAAATACCTATTATGTCGTTCCTTATGATCCACTGACAAAAATGGAAGGGGAACCGTCCAATAAAGCAGTATTGGAATGGTAGCAGCTTAAAAAGTACAAAATGGTGACAAAAATCATCAATTACTATGTAGATAGTAAAAAAGTGTTATAGTGGAATACGGATAAAAAGTATGACAGCTGAGCAAAGAAGTGGTCCAGCCGGAAGCACGATGCTTCTGTTCATCCCGCTTAGATCAACATATAGTAAAGGGGTAATTTTGCATGACAAGACAGATCAACGATACGATTTTGAAAGCTTTCCGTGGGGAAACGACCGATTACACACCGGTCTGGTATATGCGTCAGGCAGGACGTTCCCAGCCTGAGTACCGCCAGCTGAAGGAGAAATATTCTTTGTTTGAAATCACCCATCAGCCGGAGCTGTGTGCGTATGTAACAAGGCTGCCGGTTGAGCAATACGGTGTCGATGCAGCGATCCTATATAAGGACATCATGTCGCCATTACCAGCGATTGGTGTCGATGTGGATATCGTGAAAGGCGTTGGTCCAGTCATCGATAATCCGATCGCGTCCAAAGCAGATGTGGAGAAATTGGGTACCATTGATCCCGAATCCGATGTTCCATACGTAATGGACACGATTCGCCTGTTGACGAAGGAACAGCTGGATGTCCCGTTGATCGGCTTCAGCGGAGCTCCATTTACCCTGGCAAGCTATATGATTGAGGGTGGACCGTCGAAAAATTATAATAAAACAAAGTCATTGATGTACAGCGACTCCGAAACGTGGTTCTTATTGATGGATAAACTGGCGGATATGACGATCGATTATGTCAGAGGTCAAGTGAACGCCGGGGCAAAAGCGATTCAAATTTTCGATTCCTGGGTAGGTGCCTTGAACCAGGAAGATTACCGTACTTTCATCAAGCCGGTAATGCACCGGATTTTTTCAACATTACAGGAAGAAGGCGTACCATTGATCCTGTTCGGCGTCGGAGCACGGCACTTGATTACGGAATGGAACGACCTGCCGGTTGATGTCCTTGGGCTGGATTGGAGAATGTCAATTACGGAAGCGAGAAATGCAGGAATTACAAAACCGCTCCAGGGAAATCTGGATCCGTCCCTGCTTTTATCCGACTGGCATGTCATTGAGGAACGTGCAAAGCGGATCATCGATGAGGGGAAAGAGAACCCCGCCCACATCTTCAATCTGGGCCATGGCGTCACTCCGGACATAAAACCGGAAACGTTGAAACGATTGACGCAATTGATCCACGAATACTCCAGCAGAAATTAAGAGGTGAAATATAATGGCTAAAAAACAGATAGGGCTGCTGGTGATGGCTTATGGCACCCCATATAAAGAAGAAGACTTGGAACGTTACTATACGCATATCCGCCGTGGGCGTAAGCCATCCGAAGAGATGCTCCTGGATTTGCGGGACCGCTACGATGCAATTGGGGGAATTTCTCCACTGGCTCGTATCACGGAAAATCAGGGAAAAGCGATTGAAGCGAAGCTGAATGATATACAGGACGATGTGGAATTCAAACTTTACCTTGGTCTTAAGCATATCGAGCCATTTGTCGAAGATGCGGTTGCTAAAATGGCCGAAGATGGAATCAAAGAAGCAGTCTCTCTTGTACTGGCCCCTCATTATTCTACTTTCAGTGTGAAATCTTATAATGGACGCGCCCAGGAAGAGGCGGCGAAACATGATTTGACCATCAAATCTGTAGAGAGCTGGTATGATAAGCCAGGCTTCATCGATTATTGGAAAGAACAGATTAATGCTGTGTATACCAAGATGAATGAAGCAGAAAAGGAAAAGGCGTGTTTGATCGTTTCCGCGCACAGTCTGCCGGAAAAAATCCTTCAGGGCGGCGACCCTTATCCAGACCAATTGAAAAGAACAGCAGACTTGATCGCCGATGCTTCAGGCATCACACAGTATGAAATTGGCTGGCAAAGTGAAGGGAACACCCCCGATCCATGGCTTGGTCCGGACGTCCAGGATTTGACCAGAGATCTTTACCATGAAAAAGGCTACCGATCCTTCGTCTATGCGCCGGTCGGTTTCGTTTCCGATCATTTGGAAGTACTTTATGATAATGATTATGAATGTAAAGTTGTTTGTGAGGAAGTCGGTGCCAAGTACTATCGTCCGGAAATGCCAAATACTCATCCTAGGTTCATTGAAACTTTAGCTGAAGTAGTTTTGGAAAAAGTGAAAGAATAGGGGATGTACATGTCAGAAGCTAAACAAATTGCAGTTGTAGGCGGCGGGATCTCCGGTCTTGCAGCTGCCTACTACTTACAAAAAGAAATCAAGCATCAAGAGCTTCCTTACGAAGTGAAGCTTGTAGAAGCAAGTGATCAATTGGGCGGAAAAATTCGTACAGAACAAAGAGATGGCTTTACGATAGAGCGAGGGCCCGACTCATTTCTGGCCCGGAAAAAAAGTGCTTCGGAACTTGCCGCTGATGTAGGACTGGGAGATCAGCTTGTGCCGAATGGCACTGGCCAATCCTACATTTTAGTGAAAAACAAACTGCATAAAATGCCAAGTGGATCGTTCATGGGAATTCCGACAAAAGTACGGCCTTTCCTTTTTTCCAGTTTATTTTCTCCTGTTGGAAAAGTGAAGGCGGCAAAGGATTTCGTCAAGTCGAAAGGGGAACCGCAGGATGATCAATCGCTCGGTCATTTCTTCCGTGGCCGTCTGGGTGATGAGGTCGTCGAAAATCTGATTGAACCGTTGCTTTCAGGTATTTATGCCGGCGATATCGACAACTTGAGCTTGATGTCCACCTTCCCTAACTTTTATCATCTTGAGCAGGAATATGGCAGTCTGATCAAAGGCTTGAATGAAAAGATGCCCAATCGCAAGCCTGCTAAAAAAGGTCAAAAACCAAGCATGTTTTTGACGTTGAGAGATGGATTGGAATCCTTGGTCAATGCCGTTGCCGGTCAGCTCGAAGATGATACGGTCTGTACCAATACAGCAGTTGATCATATAGAGAATAAAGGCAGCTATTATCACTTGCTGCTAAGTGATGGAACGGTCATGAAAGCTGACTCCATCATTCTGGCTGCACCGCATTTGGCTACGGAGCGTATGCTGAGCAAGTATGATTTCATGAAGCCCTTCCAGGAGATGCCTGCAACTTCTGTTGCCAACGTAGCACTCGCTTTTGATGAATCGGCTATCAAAAAAGACATCGATGGCACAGGTTTCGTTGTTTCCCGTAACAGTGATTTTCGGATTACTGCATGCACCTGGACACATAAAAAATGGCCACATTCCACACCAAAAGGCAAAGTGCTGCTTCGTTGCTATGTCGGTAAACCGGATGATCAAGCGGTCGTTGATTTATCTGATCAGGAAATCATCGATATCGTCCTCAAAGACTTGAATAAAACAATGAATATCACCGCAGAACCGGAATTTTCAGTAATTACCCGCTGGAAAAACGCCATGCCTCAATATACGGTAGGTCATAAACAGCGAATGGAAGAAATCCACCAAGCCATGGCACAGGAGCTTCCAGGAGTATACCTCGCTGGAGGATCTTATCATGGCGTTGGCGTACCTGATTGTATCGACCAGGGGAAAGATGCAGTCGGAAAGGTATTAAACTTTTTGCAAAATAAATAAATGATAAAGTGGTCTGATATATAACTGAATCGTTCAGATAACTTGGAGAAACTGTATAAATAGTAAGTTAAATCGAGTAGGAAAGCTTAAAAGTTTCTACTCGTTTTTTTATTTGGCACGGTGAACGAAAGGGGATAGCAAGGTCAGGAGCTTTCCAATTTTAGGAGAGGTTATAGACGGCATATTTACAATCACACAGCAAATACTACAGATGACCATCCACAAATAGAAAGAGGTTATCTTATGAAAAAGCTTTTAACAAGGGTAATGTCTCTGTTTTTAATGACATTTTTAATCGCCTGCGCCGCTGATAATGATCAGGGATTGCAGGATATGAATAATGATATGCAGCGGGTTAATTATGGCCCGGGTGATGCCACTCCTGACCGGAATGAGATGCAGCGTGATGAATATCGTTTCTTTACTGGTTTCGATTTAGGTGAATACCGTACCCAGCGGGACTACAACCCGAACTGGAACGGTGGCGATACTGCCGCGCCTGACAGAGGTAATGATAACGCACCGCAGCAAAATCAGGCGCAGCCAGAACAGAATCAGACACAGCCGAAGCAGAACCAGCCTCAAGGGGATATTAACGATATCCAGCGGCAGGTTGTCGAGTTGACCAACCAGGAACGAAAAAAGAATGGGTTGAAACCACTGAAAATCGATCAAGAAGTGACGGAAGTAGCACAAGAAAAGTCAGAGGACATGTCGGAGAACGATTATTTTTCCCATAACTCTCCGACTTATGGCAGCCCATTCGATATGATGAAAGACTTCGGGGTCGACTATACGCGAGCGGCTGAGAATATCGCAGCCGGTCAGCAGACTCCTGAGAGTGTCGTGGATGGCTGGATGAACAGTGCCGGGCATAGGAAAAATATTTTGAATGGTCAATTGACTCATATCGGTGTCGGATATGACAAAGATGGAAACTATTGGACCCAAATGTTTATCAGAAAATAGGTGTAGTAAAAAGAATTCCGTTTTAATGGCGGAATTCTTTTTTTGATGGTTAGGAAATTATAAATTTTCTTTTTGTGCTGGTAGTGGTGGTCCCAGCTTCAGAGCCGACCCCCCCTCGAGGTCTTAAGCTTGTCGGGGGTGAGCAAGGCGCTTGCGCTTTTGTTCATACAGTATATTTGTTATAGTCCTATTAATACACATCACAAAAAAATGGGACAGCTATATAACAGCTGTCCCGACAGGAAGGATATCAAAGCAAAAGGTTATTGATATAACAGCACTTAGCGTGCTGGGTGATCACACTCATCGCAAAGGTTTCCGTAGCAATCCGCTTTCTCATCAATGGCATTACCGCAGCTCACACACTGTTTACGTGGTAGATTTTTAAAGAATTCAACAATACTCATCATGAAAAATCGCCTCCTGAAAATGTGTTTAGAATTAGTATACCCATATTGTATTATAACAAAACTAATAAATCAATAGGCTGTTATAAAACAATGTCAAAATAGTAAAAATGATGGTAATAGGAGGAATGACTATGAAGATGACGGTCATTGGTTATTGGGGAGCTTATCCCGCCATAGAAAGCGCGACCTCATGCTATTTATATGAACAAGATGGCTTCCGGTTACTGGTGGATTGTGGCAGCGGCTGTTTGTCCAGGCTGCAAAAATTCATGGTTCCAACCAGCCTGGATGCGGTACTTATTTCCCACTATCATCACGATCATGTAGCAGACATTGGTGTTTTACAATATGCCTGGCTGGTACAGAATACGCTGAAAGGTGCCAAAAAGAAGCTGCCGATTTACGGGCATCCTTACGATACAGGTAAGTTTGAGAGTCTGAGTCATCAGTTTACAGAAGGAATCACATACGATCCTGGCCGGCGCCTGAAAGTTGGTCCTTTTACGGTTGATTTTCATGAAACCCATCACCCTGTGCCTTGTTATGGAATGCGGATTTCAGATGGAGAAAAGAAAATCGTATATACGGCTGATACCAGTTTTTCCGAGGACTGGATTTCATTTGCCCAAGACACAGACCTGTTAATTGCCGATACGAATTTTTACAAAGGGATGGATGGTGCAGGACCTGGCCATATGACCAGCGAAGAGGGAGGCAAGCTGGCAAGTGGAGCGGGAGTGAAGGAACTGCTGCTGAGTCACCTGCCTCATTTCGGTGAACACCGTCAATTGGTCGAAGAAGCAAAAGAAAGGTACGAGGGGACCGTTTCCCTGGCGCATGAAGGATGGACATGGAGCTCCCATTGAATCTGATCCCAATGAATTGTTTCTTTAGCGGAATTTCATTACAATGGAAGGTGGCAGAATAAAAAAGGGGCTGATTGTAATGCTTTTTATCGATAATGAAGGGATCAATGACCCACGGATCAATCTCGCTATTGAAGAATATGCATTGAAAAACCTGGATATCAATGAGACATACTTACTGTTCTATATCAATAAACCATCAATCATAATTGGAAAGAATCAGAACACGGTGGAAGAAATCAATACCGATTATGTGGAAGAAAACGGAATCCATGTGGTTCGCCGTCTGTCTGGTGGCGGAGCAGTCTATCATGATCTTGGAAATTTGAATTTCAGTTTCATCACGAAGGATGACGGAGACAGCTTCCATGATTTCGCTAAGTTCACAGAGCCAGTTACGAAGGCACTTAAGAAACTGGGTGTGGAAGCAGAGCTTTCCGGCCGGAATGATATCACTGTTGAGGGGCGGAAAATTTCCGGGAACGCCCAGTTCTCTACACGAGGCAGAATGTTCAGCCATGGTACATTGATGTTCGACTCAGAGGTCGAGCATGTGGTGAAATCCTTGAATGTCAAAACCGAGAAAATCAAATCCAAAGGTATCAAGTCGATTCGCAGCCGGGTTGCTAATATTTCTGAATACCTGGAAGAAAAAATTACAATGGACGAGTTTAAGCGCATGATTCTTCGCTATATTTTTGATGTAGAAGATGTGAAAGACGTACCACAATACAAACTGACAGATGAAGATTGGAAAGCGATTCATCAATTGTCCGAAGAACGCTACCAAAACTGGGAATGGAATTACGGAAAGTCTCCGAAGTTCAATATTCAGCATACGAAGCGGATTGAAGGAGCAGGCAGCTATGATGTTCGTCTGGATGTCGCAAAAGGGGTCATAAAAAATGCGAAGATATACGGCGACTTTTTCGGTGTCGGCGATATTAGTGAAATCGAAGAGCGGCTAATTGAAACAAAATACGAGAAAAGTGCGATTGATCAAGCACTTGCTGATGTAGATATTGCCCATTATCTTGGTAAAATAAACAAAGAAGACTTTTTAAATATTATTTATTGATAGCTTGAAAGACCCCGTGATGAGGGGTCTTTTTTTTAAAGGGGCTTAAGAATCGGAGGTTGCAGGAAAGTTTTCAGTATTTTATAATTAGAATGAATATTTTTTACAATATGATGAATGACTATTCATTCATTTAATGGAAAAAGGGGGAATCATGCTTGAATATTAGTGATCAGTTGTCGTTGACGGCCAAGCAGCAACCGGACAAAGCAGCCTACATATTCCAGGACAAAGAAACCAGCTACCGGGAATTAGAAGGAGCCGTCACGAAATTTGCTTCCAGTTTGAAGGGGCTCGGTTATGGAAAAGGTGATCACCTGGCATTAGTGGCAGGCAACAGTCCATATTTCATCATTGGATTGTACGGAGCATTAAGGGTCGGAGCAACCGTTATCCCAATAAATCCGATCTATACGGTCGATGAAATGAGCTACATTTTGAAAAATGGTGATGTGAAAGGTGTCATCACAATGGATGTCCTGCTTGAGAAATTCGAGCATATGGATGCGGCGATTCCAGGAATTGAGCATTATTTTGTTGGGGAAACAGGTGGTAAACCGGACTGGCAACAGTCTTCGCTGGGCGAAAAAATGAAATCGTTTACAAAAACGGTGGAAGCAGGCGGACTGGAGTTGGAGCGGCCGGAGCTGGATGATGACCAAACCGCAGTCATTCTATACACCTCCGGCACTACAGGGAAGCCGAAAGGCGCCATGCTTACACATAAAAATATCTATTCCAACGCCAAAGATGTCGCTGATTATCTGGAATTTACAAATGATGATCGGGTCATCGCAGCGCTTCCGATGTTCCATGTGTTCTGTTTGACCGTGGCTTTGAATGGACCTTTGATGAACGGAGGAACAATACTGATCGTGCCGAAGTTCTCGCCACAGGAAGTTTTCAAAATTTCAAAGGAATGGCAGGCCACCGTCTTTGCAGGGGTGCCTACGATGTATAATTACCTCTTACAGACAGGCGATGGCATGGAAGAGACGTTCAAGCAAAACCGGATTTGTATTTCCGGTGGAGCTTCCATGCCAGTCGCGCTTCTGAAAGCATTCGAGAAAAAATTCGACGTCATTGTTTCGGAAGGCTATGGGTTGTCCGAAGCAAGTCCTGTCACCTGTTTCAACCCGCTTGATCGTCCAAGAAAGCCAGGTTCGATCGGGAAGAATATCAAGAATGTCGAGAACAGAGTAGTGGACGAGCTTGGCGAGGAAGTGGCACCAGGAGAAGTCGGTGAGTTGGTCGTCAAAGGACCGAATGTCATGAAAGGCTATTACAAAATGCCTGAGGAAACATCAGTAGCGATTCGAAATGGCTGGTTATATACCGGCGACATGGCGAAAATGGATGATGAAGGCTATTTCTATATCGTTGACCGCAAAAAGGATATGATTCTGGTCGGCGGCTATAACGTTTATCCGCGGGAAGTGGAAGAAGTGCTGTATGAGCATCCAAATATTTCTGAGGTAGCAGTCATCGGAGCTCCCCATCCTGATTCCGGGGAAAGCGTGATCAGCTTTGTCGTTTCTGATAATCCTGATTTAAATGAAGAACAAGTCATCACCTATTGCCGCGAACATCTTGCAAAATACAAAGTGCCGACAAGCGTCGAATTTTTAGAAGAGCTTCCTAAGAATACGACAGGTAAGATTTTACGTAAAAATCTGCGTGATAAAATCGCTCAATAAATATAAAAGAGGTCCCGTTGCGGACCTCTTTTTTGTCTCATATAACTATAAAATTGTCTCTTACCCAATGATTTTGACTCATAACTCGGAATAATTGAATAGGGCGGCGTGTCAGCAAGGAATCAGTCAACTGTCCTCATAATCCGTTTGAACACTTTTTCTTTATCGAATCCTTCACCCATGGAAAACTTTTCAATCAGATAGTTTTCCTGATCAATCAAATAAGTGAAAGAATCATGGACAATATAGTCTGTTCCACGGTCCTGGAAACGGAATCGGAAGGGTTCGGCGAAAGCTTTCGTATCTTCAAGTGAGCCACGCAGGAAAGTCCACCCCTCTTCATCAGGACTGATGGCGTACGTATCCATATATTTTTTAATCCGTTCCGGTGTATCGTTTTCAGGGTCAATGGACACGGAGATGAACTCTACTTCTTTGCCATAGACACCTTCTTCTTTCAACATTTCCCTTAAATGCATCATCCGCTGGGTAGTCAGCGGGCAGACGTCTGGACACTTGGTGTAGTAAAATTCAATCAAGCGTACTTTTGGCTCCATGTTTTCAAAATCATAGCTTTCTGCTGATACCGTTTCAAGCAGAATATCCTCTGGCAGCTGAACCCCTGAATCACGCCAAACTTCCAGATACATGATGCCAATGGTAATACCAATAGCAATGATACCAGCAAACATTGCATAATATCTTTTTTTCATAATAACTCCCCCTGCTTACGAATGGAATATATTCTTATCATACAATGTTATAGCAGGGAATATAGGGGAAACTCGTGGCGAACTGATGACAAAAGGTTGAAAATGAAATTCACAAAATCCCATTTCAATAACAATAAATTCAAATAAATGAGAATTTTATGACAGAAACTAGAAATAACGCAATGGCATTTGCGGTGTACCGCAATATTTTTTCGGTGAAGGACGAGGGGGGATATATTAGAATAAAAATATGAGTTAGTTGTTGATCACCTGATGGCGATCGGCAACTGCAATGGAAAAGCTTTTCCCAAGCTTTTTCATGGATTTAATTCCCTCACTCAAAAGTTTAACCAGTCGTCTCTTGGCCAATATCCACCGTTGGATATTGGTCCTTTTTTATCTCTTTTTTGCCCGCTGTTAAATATCAGTGTTGATTTTCCACTTATGCTCCCTTTACTGGGAGAAACTGTTTCCGTTATGGTGGTGAGCGTTTGGAGGTCCGGGAAATCACTCGCTTTCCATGGGCGTACGGTGAGCTTCCTCGGGCTAAAGCCCTGCGGGATCTCACCATGTACTATTTTCCCATAGGACTTTGAATAAGCTTCTTGAATAAACACCGCACGAAGAAAATGCGTAGCATTTTCGAGGAGTCTCGCAATTTCCCGGACCTCCTTGCATTTATAAGAGTCGGTAGGCAGAATCCTTCAAACATAGTAACAGTTACAAAGAGAGCTTGTTTCCTGCATCATTGTTGTCATGCAGTGAATGTGGAAGATATCTTCTTACAGCTTAGGGTTCGTTCCTCAAAAAAAGGATAGGGTAACGGGGAGTCTCGCCGTTTCCGTTCCCATCCAGCCAGTTTGTACTAAACGGACCCTTCAAAAGGAGAAAGAATGTAGTTGAAACCTTCATCTTGATGCATTTACAAAGGATATAAAGGTGCCAAAGTCTTCTTTCTATTATCATGGGCGGTTTTCACAAGTGTGATTTCGAGAACTTCCCATGACTAGGGGCATAGGGAAACGATGAGACTCCTGTGGGAAATGCGGGATCGCTGAGGCCCCGCAAGGCGAAGCCTGAGGAGACTCAGCACACGCCCACGGAAAGCGAATCGTTTCCCGTAGCTCCTAAACTCCAAAAATATCTCGAAAGCAAGTCTTCGACTTTATGGTCTGATAGTTGCGTAGGCGTCTTAGGAAATACCAATGCTTAGCTAAACCTTTGCATAAAAAAACTCCTCGATATGCTGCGAGGAGTTCTCGTTTATTTTTTTGAGGGGGATTGATAGGTGATGAGGAATTCTTCATCTGTAATGTAGAAATCGCGATCAGGCCGGTAAGGAAGCAGTTTCAATGTCTCGAGCTTATAAAAGCTCACCCGTTTGTAAGGATCGTTCTCGATAATCGGAAGTTCCTTCGTGGCTTTCATATACTGATCGACTGCACGCTGGACAGTATCAAGGTCGATGGCGAGCTGCTTTTCTTCCTCGGGAAAAATTTCATAAGTTTCCCGTGACATATAGTAAGTTTCTATCGGAATCCCTTTCAGAAAAGGGGCCACTAAGTCATAATCAATCGTCAAGTCTTCCTTTATGATGAGACTTAGTTCGACGCCTTTTGGAAGCTGGCTGGCATAAGCATTGACCGCTTTCCGTACTTCATGTATCGAAATGCTGCGCTGTTCATAAACTTCTGTCGGTTTTGAAGGGCTTTTTGTCTTTTTCTTTTTCTTCCACATTCATCATTCCTCCTTGTTTAGAATATGTCCGTCATGCACACACTAACAGGGGAGGTGTGTGTAAAATGGACTATGGGCACAATAATGATCGTGAGCTTGATATCTATACCTGTATCAACCCTGAATTCGGCTGGCCGGATGACGACTGCTGGCATGATGGTCACAGGGAAGAAATGGAGGCACGACAGAATCCTTTAGCACAATTATAGCAGAAGGATAAAATTTCAATAAAAAATTGAAAAACTTTTGCGAAAAATTAGGACTTTATTCATGTTATCTGGTACATTTAAAGAGCACAAATTATTTTGATTGTGAAAGGAAGATGACATGAATGAATCCAACAAAAAAAGGTGATTTCGAAATCACCTCACAGACCCTCGCGCTGATCGCCACAACGACTCCTTATGGGAAAGTGACGACAGAGGTGCTCGAAACCCATTCGAAACGCGAAATCCCAGTCCAACCCAGCCGGCTTGTCGATGAAGCGTGCCGCTATTTCGCCGCCAGTCTGCCAGGGCGCTTAGCTGGCACGAAACAAGTCGCCGGTTTCACTCATAAGCCGCCAATCGTCATTTCCCAATCGATGGGTATCTACTTCTTTCCTACTATTTCCCCGAAACGAAAAGACTGCTCCTGGATCGCCCACAGCCATATTCACTCCTTCGATAGCAACGACGGCTACAATACCACTATTCATTTTACTAACGGCACCTCGATTGTTGTGCCCGTTTCTCCCGGTATGATCGCCAATCAAATCCAGCGCACTGCTCAGTTCCGTTTCTTGCTGGAAAACCGGATCAAGCATTCTTCTGTGTATACTGCGGAGCAGATCGCAGAGCCTTTTGCATAAGTTCATACAGGATACTTTCAACTTTTTTGCGAATAGCCGGGTTGAAGTAATTACGTTTTTCTTCATAGCCATGAGCGAGGAACAGGAATGAAGTGAAGGAATCATTTTTGCTGACCTGGACTACCTGAAGCTTTTCCCGGTCCATGCGGGCACGGAGCTCTCTCCGTTCGGTACGGGCTTCATATTCCATTTTCCCTAATAACTCCAAATAATGCTCCTTGATTTTAAATTGACCCTTTTCGATATGCCGGCGGTCCTGCTGGATGACCACGAGAGCCATCGAAAGGAATAGGTAGCGGGAGGTGACCTCCAGCTCTTCTTCTTTCAAGTAGCGCATGACATTTCCCTCCGTTGCGAACGTGTGTTCTGATATAGGTATTATAGCACGAACGGGAAAAAAGTATGCAAGTTTTTTTCTGGAAAATTTGGAAACGTTTACTGAGTCAGGTTAAATTAGGGTAAGCTATAGATGAAAGAATCCATGGCATCAATCAATAGTCAAACCGGCTGTTTTTGATTAAAATGGAACCAGAGGAATGAATTGCACAAGCTAAGGAGCTACTTTGATGTATATCTATACCCTGAATTTCGATAAATTCCAGCAAATGTATGAAAATGACAGGCTTTATGAATATATTATGGCGCAATTGGAAAGATACGAGGCACTCGGTCCTCTACCGGGGATCCTGCTGCCGATGTTTGAAGCTTTTTTGCCAATCCTTCCGTTAGTAATGTTTGTTCTAGCTAATTCCGTAGCCTATGGATTGCTGAAAGGATTTCTTTACTCCTGGATAGGTTCGAGTGTCGGAGCGATCATCGTATTTATCATTATTCGGCGGCTCCGAAAAAAGCGCTTCATGAAGTTCATCGCCGACCAAAAGCAGGTGAGAAAGGTGACCCACTGGGTCGAGAGTCATGGTTTCGGTCCATTGTTTCTATTGATGTGTTTTCCTTTTTCACCATCGGCGATCATCAATGTCGTAGCTGGATTATCTGATGTCAGCAGGCAGCAGTTCGTCCTGGCCGTCCTTTTAGGGAAATCGGTGATGATTTTCACCATCGCCTATGTTGGGGAAAGCATCACTTCCTTCGCCCAGAATCCAGTAAAAACAATCGTTGTCGCAGTCTGTATCACGTTATTCTGGGTGCTTGGAAAATTTCTTGAAAAGTGGCTTCAGAAAAAAGCGGAGCGGAAACGTTATCAAAACGATTAGACTTTGTCAAAACAGGGTAAGATGTTGTTAGCACACACCCTGGAGGCATAGTTATGAAAAAGAAGAAATTTTGGCGTGTTTTCCGTACAGTACTTTTTGCGTTATTGATAGCATTTTTGTTCCGTAATTATCTTTTTGCAAGCTACATTGTAGACGGAGAATCGATGGAACCGACATTGTATGACGGAAACTTGTTGATGGTAAATAAAGTGATTTATGACTGGCAGGGGATTGGTCGGGATGACGTGATCGTTTTCCATGCTAATGAAAAAGAAGATTATGTGAAGCGGGTGATCGGCGTACCGGGAGATCACATCGAGTTCAAAGATGATACGTTATATATAAATGGCGAAGCTCAGCCGGAAAAATATCTGGATGCGCTGCGTCCAAACGATGGAAAGTTATTCACCAAAGACTTCACACTGGAAGAAGTGACAGGGAAAAGCGAGGTTCCGGAAGGCCATCTGTTCGTGATGGGTGATAACCGCCGGGACAGCTTAGACAGTCGCTACTTCGGATTTGTTTCGATGGACAGTGTGGTCGGAAAAGTCGATGTCCGGTATTGGCCGATGTCACAGCTGGCGATTCAGTTTTAATTAAAAAAGCTTATACGAAAACCCCTGGTGGCAATCATTTGCCGACAGGGGTTTTCTTTTTGGGGAGAATTTTTATGATTCTCAATAAATTCTTTCGGAAATCAAGCGGTACGCGATCAGGGTTAGAAAGGCGAATAAAACTGCAATGGCATAAACAGCAGTTTCCAATGGTAAAAAAGGAGCAAGGAATGAGCCGGCGCTTGCACCGGTTAACAGTACAAAAGAATAGATCGAAAGAGCGCTGCCTCTATTCTTGACGGCTAAGCTTCCGATCAGGACGATGACCATCGGGATAGTCACCGAAGTCGAAGCCACCATCATGACCGACGCCCAAATCAATGTCCCTGTAGAAATTCCGATCATGGCCGGGATAAATGCGGCCATCATCAGACTTAGGAACAGACATAGCAGGACAGCAGGAGGCAAACGTTTTTGGATGCGACTCACGAAAAAAGCAGGAATCACTCCGATCAAACCGAGCATACGAAATTGCTGCAGGGTCAGTGGCAACCCTTCTGGATTCTTTTCTATAAACCATTCGAAGCTGCTGTAGAACAGCATGATGGTAAAAAGTAGAAAGAAGCTGATCAGGTAGAGTTTTTGCAAGGAAGATTGCTTGAAAAATGATAGAATAGTAATAAGCGAAATCGCCGCTTTTCTTCTGTCTACCATGTCAGGAGGGCGTAAAGCTGCGGCCATCAGGACGGCGCAGCTCAAGTAACAAAAACTGAAAACGACGAATACCATTTGATAGCTGTAAGATGACCCGAAATAGCCGGATACCAGCTGACCGAAAATCCCGGCAAACAAAAAGCCGGTATTGATCATGGCGATTACAAAGGACTGCCGTGAGCCGGAAAACTGCTTGAAGGTATAGCTGAAGGCGGGCGGTGCAAAGCTTGCTGCTAAAAACCCTTGCACTGCCCGTAAAAACAGCAGCATACCAAAAGAATCGGTCAAGGCGATGATTCCTGTCACAGCCATGACAGCAGCCATGCCAATCTGAAGGATGCGGGCATTGGAATAGATATCGGAAAGGATGCCGAAGCATAATAGACCGACTGCGTAGCAAATGATGAACAACGTGCTGGTTAGAGAAGTCCAGGCCGGACTGGTTCCAAAATGTTCAGCGAGAGCAGGATGGAGCGGGAGCATGGTATACAGGTTGCTTGCGATGAATATTCCGGAAGCTATCAGAACCATCGCCTGGAAGGCTTGCTTCATAACGGGTCATCCTCTCGTTGCTATAATATAATTCACGATATGTAATGAAGACCACAGTGTGCATGAAGAAGGAGGAAACCGATCGATGGGCATCCGATTCATACTTGGACGGTCTGGTGCTGGAAAAAGCTCCGCCGTCATGGAAGAAATAGAAGCAAAGTTAAAAGAGAATCCAAAGGGGCCGCCAATCATCTATCTCGTACCCGACCAGATGACGTTCCAGCAGGAATACGCTTTGTTGAAAAGAGACGGCATCGAAGGATCGATCCGGGCCCAGGTGTTCAGCTTTTCAAGACTTGCCTGGCGGGTATTCCAGGAAACGGGTGGGAATACCCGAAAGTACATAAGCTCGACGGGAATTCAGATGATGCTCCGGAAGATCACTGAAGAACGGACATCTGATTGGCTGGTATTCCAAAAAGCAATCGAGAAACAGGGTTTCATGGAACAACTGGAAGGGATGATTACAGAGTTCAAACGGTACCGGATCACGCCGGAGATACTTCATGAGCAAATGACAGCGATCGATCAATACACACACCAGTATGCCAGTGAAATCGCGCTGCGCAACAAGCTCGAGGATCTCAGTTATATTTATGACCGGCTCGATCATGCGCTCCGGGATCAGTATATGGATGGGGAGGATCAACTGCAGATGCTGGCAGATAAAATTCCAACCGCACGCTTCCTGGATGGCGCGGAGATTTATATCGATGGTTTCCATAGTTTCACTCCCCAGGAAATCATGGTCATCGAAGCGCTATTGAAGCGGACCAAGTGTGTCAATGTAGCGCTGACTTTAGATAAGCCTTCATCCGGAGACCGCCCGGAACTGGATTTGTTCCATGAATCCGGAGAAACCTATGAAACTTTGGCTGCGATGGCAGAGGAGCAAGGGATAGGATTCGATGGAACAACCATCCTCGATAACAAGCAGGGCCGGTTTGAGAACCGCCCGCACTTTTTGCATATGGAGCGGTATTTCGATGAGCGACCGGCTCCTCCGTATGAAGGGGAAGCGCCGATTCAGATAGCCGAAGCGGTCCATCCACGGGCAGAAGTCGAAGGTGTCGCACAGGAAATTCTCCGCTTAGTCCGGGATGAAGGGTACCGCTATAAAGATCTTGCCATCCTGATGCGTGAACCGGAGACGTACCACGACTTGATTACGACCGTTTTCAAAGATTATGAGATTCCTGTATTCCTTGATGAAAAACGCACCATGCTCAACCATCCGCTGATCGAATTGATTCGCTCGGGGCTGGATGTCGTCGAGGGAAACTGGCGCTATGACGCTGTGTTTCGTTTGTTGAAAAGCGGATTCAGTCTTGCAGATGATAAGCGGTATCCGCTCGATGAGGATGCTATTGATGAACTCGAGAATTACGTGCTCGAATATGGAATCCGTTCCCGTGAGCGCTGGTGCAGTGACGAGCCATGGGTATACCATCGGTTCCGCGGCTTCGACCAGGCATCCCAGACCGATGAGGAACGCGCGAAACAGAATCGTATCAATCGGTATCGCCGTCAAGTGACAAAGATACTCGAAACCTTCGATGAAGGGTTGAGAGAAGCAAAAACGATCGGGGAAAAGTGCCGGGTCATCTATACCTGGCTCGAGGCAATGGACGTACCTGGCCAGTTGGAAGCCTGGCGTGATGATTTTGATGCCGCTGGTGCACTGGAACGTGGCCGTGAACAGGAGCAGGTGTGGGACGCTGTCCTGCAATTGCTCGATGAAGTCGTCGAGATGGCAGGCGAAGAAAAAATGTCCCTGCAAGTGTTCCGCAATACTGTGGAAAGCGGGTTGGAATCCTTAAGGTTCTCCCATGTGCCGCCTAGCATGGACCATGTCATCGTCGGAACGGTGGAT
This sequence comes from Thalassobacillus cyri, assembly GCF_900107755.1. Lineage (GTDB taxonomy): Bacteria > Bacillota > Bacilli > Bacillales > Halobacillaceae > Thalassobacillus > Thalassobacillus cyri. The sequence goes on from NZ_FNQR01000016.1 coordinate 79,179, forward strand.
CGATCGAGGATTTCCGGTATCAAAGCGGCATTTTTACTGGGAGTGACCGAGGGAATCTGGCCGATGAAGCCATCAGGAGATGGAATGATCAGTGAAGAAGAGCGTGATTTACTTGCTACCCATGGCCTGAAGCTGGCTGATGGCAGCAAACGTCAGCTCCTGGATGACCGTTTCTACGTATACCTGGCATTGACGATGCCGCGCGACCGGTTATGGATCAGCTATCCGCTCAGTAACGAAGAGGGGAAATCAAAGACACCTTCCCCGATTATCCGCAGAGTGGAGGAGCTATTTCCGTGCTGTCAGGATCATACCCTGCTGCAAGACCCAGATGACCTGGAAGATGCCGATCGTTTCATCACGACAAAGACGAAGACGAGGGGCGCACTTACGGCACAGCTTTCCCGCTATTTGAAGGGTTACAGCATGCGTCCGGTCTGGTGGGATGTCTTCAATTGGTATGTACGTAACGAGCAAAAAGGCGGGCTGACCAATCGGATTCTGGAGAGTCTCTTTTATCAGAACAAGCCAGTGAACCTCAGCAAACAGACGACTAAGCAACTGTATCCGAAACAGGTGAAAGCAAGTGTCTCAAGGCTTGAGATGCATAATCGCTGTTCTTACCAGCACTTTGCGAGATATAGCCTGCAGCTGGAAGAACGGAAGACTTATAAGCTTGATGCCCCTGATATTGGCCAGTTATTCCATGAAGCATTGAAAAAAATCACCGAATGGATCCAGGGGGAAGGAAAAGACTTCTCCCAACTGGATAAACAGGCAAGTACGCAGTATGCATCCCGCGCAGTCCAGGAATTGGCACCGATTTTACAGCATCAGATCCTGCACAGCTCGAACCGCTATCAGTACTTGCAGCATAAATTACAGCATGTCATTGCCCGGGCAGCATTCGTATTGAGTGAACAGGCACGGAACTCGAAGTTTTCACCTGTTGGAATGGAACTGGGCTTCGGTCCAAAAGAACAGCTGCCTCCGCTTACGCTCGATTTACCGAATGGTTTTGAATTGATGTTGCGCGGACGGATCGACCGTGTCGATAAAGCACTCAATCAGGATGATTTGTTCCTGCGGATTATCGATTATAAATCAAGCGCCAAAGGGTTGAATCTGATTGAAGTCTATTACGGACTGGCACTTCAGATGCTTTCCTATTTAGATGTTGTACTTACTTATGCCGAGCAGTGGCTTGGTGCCAAGGCATCGCCTGCAGGGGTATTGTACTTCCATGTCCATAACCCGATGATTTCCGGGAAGCAGAAAATCGACGATAAAAAAATTGAAGATGAAATTTTGAAGAAATTTAAGATGCAAGGCTTGCTGTTGGAAAATCAACAGATTGTTCAAATGATGGATACAAGTCTCGAGAAAGGGACCAGTAATATGGTTCCAGCTGGACTGACTGCAAACGGCGGCTTTTATAAAAGTTCCAAAACGGCGGACTTAGATATGTTTGAACGACTTCAGGGCTACATTCGCGATGTCATGGTGCAGGCTGGCACGATGATCACTAATGGGGAAGTGAAGCTCAATCCATACCAGCATGGCCAGCAGGCCGCATGTACGTACTGTCCGTTCCGTTCGGTCTGCCAGTTCGATCCGACCTTGGAAGAGAACAGTTTCCGCAAGTTGCAGGATATGAAAGATGAGGAAGTCTTAGAGCGGATTGCAAAACAAGAAAGAGAGGGGGATGTGTGATGGTGCGCTGGACAAAAGAACAAGAACGTGCAATCCATACGAGCGGCAGGGATGTCCTCGTGTCGGCAGCGGCAGGCTCGGGTAAGACCGCTGTTTTGGTCGAACGGATCATTCAGAAGCTGCTGCATCCGACAGACCCGGTCGATATCGATTCGCTGCTTGTCGTGACCTTCACCAATGCGGCAGCGCAGGAAATGAGGAGCCGTGTCGGACTTGCGCTGAGTAAAGCGCTGGAAGAGAATCCTGGATCCAGCCATCTGAAAAAACAATTGTCACTTTTGCAGACAGCATCTATTTCCACGCTGCACTCCTTCTGTATGGAGGTGGTACGCCGGTATGCTTATTTGCTTGATATCGATCCTAATTTCCGCATTGCTGACGATATCGAAGCCGATCTTCTGCAGCAGGAAGTGCTGGAAGAATTGTTTGAGGACTGGTATGGCAAAGAAGGAGAAGAGAGGGATGCCTTTTTCGCTGTCGTTGACCGTTTTTCCAATGACCGCAGTGACCTTGAGGTAGAATCACTGATTGTCGACCTCTACACCTTCGCGATGCAGAATCCCTCTCCTGAAGCATGGCTGGATCAGATGGCGGAAATGTACCGTGTAGATGAAAATACTGAAGAATCAGATCTGCCGTGGCTGAAGATGCTGAAGCGGGAAGTGGCCAGCCAGCTTGACGCCATACTGGTGGAAGCGGAAAAAGCGCTGGAGGTCACCAGAGAAGCGGATGGACCGTATCACTACGCCGATACGATCGACGCAGATGTAGCCTTGGTCCAGGAAGCGAAAGGGCTTGCCGCTATTTCATGGACTGAGTTGCAAACATTCATGCAGACGAGCAAGTTCGCCCGGCTGTCCGGCAAAAAAGCGGACTGCGATGAAGCGAAGAAAGACCAGGTAAAAGCGATACGCGACAGCTATAAGAAGCGCTGGAATGATATGGCGGGTGAATGGTTCACCCGTTCACTGACCGGTCATCTGGATGATATGAAAGAACTGCACCCGGTCATTGTCCAATTGGTTACATTGGTTAAAGATTTTCGCGACCGCTACACCCGCTTGAAAAGGGAAAAAGCGATAGTCGATTTCTCCGACCTGGAACACTATTGTCTGGATGTTTTGCGTGATGACTCCTCGACTGCGGAGAACCTGGTGCCATCAAATGTGGCGTTTGATTTCCAGGAAAAGTTCTCGGAAGTACTGGTGGATGAGTATCAGGATACTAACCTTGTTCAGGAAACGCTCTTACTGCTTTTAACAGGCGGGGACCGGGGTGGCAATCTGTTTATGGTCGGTGATGTGAAGCAAAGCATTTACCGCTTCCGTCATGCTGAGCCGACGTTGTTTTTGAATAAATATCAGCAGTTCAAATATGACGACCATCCAGGTGAGCGGATCGACCTGGCCCGTAACTTCCGGAGCCGGAAGCAGGTGCTGGCTGCCACGAACTATATTTTCCGCCAGATACTGGATGAGGAAGTCGGCGAGATGAATTATGACCCGGATGCTGAGCTGATCTACAGTAATACGATATATGATGAACTCACTTCTTCCGATACCGATACTGAATTATTGGTCATTGACCGGGAAGCTGCTGAAGAACAGCCGACAGAAGAGGGCGAGGATTATCGCGATTTAGAAAAGGCCCAGCTCGAAGCCCGTGCATATGGAAAGATGATCAAAACGTGGATTGGTCAACATGAACAGGAACCGCTGCAAGTCATCGATAAAGAGACGGAACTTCAGCGTCCTGTCCAATATCGCGATATCGTGATTTTGATGCGTTCCATGACATGGGCGCCTACCATTGTCGATGAATTGAAACAGCAGGGAATTCCGGTTTATGCTGAACTTTCCTCCGGCTATTTTGAAGCGATTGAGATTAAAATCATGCTTAGTCTATTGAAAGTGATTGATAACCCACAGCAGGACATTCCGCTCGCTTCCATTCTCCATTCGCCGATTGTCGGGCTGGATGAAGAGCAGCTGGCACAGATCAGGCTTGCAAAACAGCGGTCGACCTATTATGAAGCGATGAAAGTCTTCAGCGGCGATCAGGAAATACAAGAGAAGATTGATAGTTTCTTGAACCAGCTGCATTCCTGGCGGGTCCGTGCGCGGCAGGGTGCGTTATCTGAACTGATTTGGGAAATTTACCGGGAAACTGGTTACTATGACTTCGTTGGCGGGATTCCAGGTGGACGGCAGAGGCAGGCCAACTTGCGTGCGTTGTATGATCGGGCCCGTTCCTATGAAGCTACCTCTTTCCGGGGTTTATTCCGTTTCTTGCGATTCATTGAGCGGATTGAAGAACGGGGGGATGATCTCGGTGCGGCCCGTGCCCTCGGGGAACAGGAAGATGTCGTACGAATCATGACGATTCACAAAAGTAAAGGACTTGAGTTTCCTGTCGTCATTCTTGGCGGCATGGATAAACAATTCAATCAGCAGGACCTCCGTTCGAAGTATTTGCTGCATAAAGACTATGGCTTTGGCACGCGGTACATCAATCCCGAGAAGCGGATCATGTACCCGACGCTCGCCTACCATGCGTTGAAACGGGAGAAATTGCGCGAGCTGCTGGCAGAAGAAATGCGCGTCTTATATGTAGCATTGACGAGAGCGAAAGAGAAGCTTGTCATGGTCGGCAACGTGGCGTCATTTGAGAAAAAACAGGAAAAGTGGGTGGAGTTCCTCGAGCATCCGAGCTGGGTACTTCCACCACATTACCGGCTCGAATCGAAAAGTTATTTAGACTGGGTCGGTCCTGCCCTGATCCGGCATCATAAAACCGAGCCATTGCGTAATCCAGATGTCGAAGTCAAAACGTCAGAAGAAATCTGGCAGGATGAGTCGGAATGGCGGGTGGAAATCAAACATGGCAGTGCCTATAACCAGCTGGATGAATTGGAAAAGAACCGTGATGAACGGCTGCAAGAGGCGGTTTATGCCTGGAAACAAGTCGATGGCAATGAAGAAGCTGAAAAGGTCGACAAGCGATTGAATTTCCAATATGCCTACCACCAGGCAGCAAATTTACGGGCTAAGCAGTCGGTGACCGAACTGAAGCGGCAGCGGGAAGAACTGGATGAATACAGCAGTAATGATATCGTGCTTCCGTTCAAAGCACCGATCATCAAGCGTCCCCGCTTCATGCAGGAAGAGCAGAAGCTGACAGCTGCTGAACGCGGAACAGCCATGCATACCGTCATGCAGCATTTGCCGTTTACCCGGAACTATACCGAAGCGGAAGTCCGGGAATTTGTCCTTGGTTTAGTCGATAGGGAAGTGCTGCGAGATGAAGAAGCAGAGGTCATCGATACAGCAGCAGTCGCGGCCTTTTTCGAAACCAGTATCGGCGAGTTCGTCCTTCAGGCCGATCAATTGGAAAAAGAAGTACCGTTCAGTTTAACGCTTCCGGCCCACGAGGTCTACTACAATTGGGAAGGCGAAACCGAAGAGCAGGTATTCGTCCAAGGGGTTATCGACTGTGTTGTACCCTATGATGACGGTTGGCTGATTCTCGATTACAAAACGGATACAATTAACGATGAAGTTACAGAAGAGCTGAAACAGAAGCTTGCAAGCCGGTATGAGGTACAGCTTCGCTTGTACCAGACAGCACTAGAAAAGATATGGAAAGAACCAGTCGTGAAAAAATGCCTCTACTTTTTTGATGGTACCTTGCTGCTAACCACGGAGTTGGATGAAGGATGAAGGAACGAAGCAATGCCAAGACGTGTGATTTGTGCTGGCGGTCTCCGGTTTTGACGTCCGTGCACCATCTGATCCCAAAAGAATATGGAGGAGCTGATGGTCCGACGGCACAATTATGCAGTGCATGCCACCGCCAGATTCATGCCCTTTTCACCAATGAAGAGTTGGCAGGATTTTACCATACAGTCGAGCGGCTGGCAGATCATCCGGATATGGCCCGCTACCTGCGCTGGGTGAAAAAACAGGACCCGCAAAAGAAAATCGCAACAAGGAAATCGAATCGGAAGCGGAAGCAGTGAGATGAATAGGGTACTTTCCTCTAGTATCTTGCTCATCAATGAAGCGTTAGCTCATAAATCTTTTTCGCTGATCAGCCATTCCGGATAAAAAGCCAAACATAGGAAAAGACGCTGCAGTTAGCACTCGCAGCGTCTTTCTTTATGCATTACCAGCGACGTTCTGATCATTGACATCAGGGTCGAACGGATTGGTTGAACTGAATCCGTTGTTCGTATTGATGAAGTCCCCGGTATTAAGGGCACCGGAACCGGCATTCGTTTTGGATGAGCTTTTCGGAGCCAAGTAAAAGGCATCACCGAAATTAATGACCCCACCGCCAACACTGTTTATTTTAATGGGGCCGACAATGGATGGCATCTTACCCCTCCTTCAATAGGCTTTCATTTAGTCTATGCGTAAATCTTCTTCTTGTTCGTCTTGGAGGATGCGGAAATGCTTGACCCTCGATTCTGCTTCCAGGATACCAAGGCTGCCGATTTGAATCATAGAAGAAGTGGAAACCCCGTTGATTCGTACACTTTCCACGTTGATCGTCGGGTTATGGTGGTAATGAATATCTTCCACAGTCTTAGTAGGAGGAAGACGTTTGAATTGTCTCGTGAAGATTGGATAGTCCTCATAATTGTAGCGTCCTTCCTCAAACCAGGTACCTTCTTTCTGAACGGCTAAAACCCGGGCGAAAGGTGTGGCACGCCAGCTGTCTCCAATTACAAAGCTCGACCCATAAACAACATCGGTAACTTTGATGTCATCCAAGGTGACGAGCCGTTTATTCATCCTCGACCGTCTCCACAGTAGACGACGCGGTGTCACCTGACACGCCACTCCCTAAAGGAACGAATGGACCAATAATCAGTGATTCAGCAGGAGTATCAAAGTACGAGTTCAATCGGATCTGTTCATTATCCCCGATTAAAAATACAGACGAGGAGGTTATGCCGGCGATTTCTACATTGCCGACGTTAAGCCCCCAGTTATGAACGATAAAAGCCATCAGGCATCTTCTCCTTTAGATTGGTTAAGGAATTGAGCGATGGAATGTTCGACTTCTGACTTGATTAGGTGCACAATCTTTTCTGGCTCCGGTTTTGGATCCTGCTTTTCATGATGGGCAATACGGGCAGGCAGTTGATTTCGAATATCCTGGATGATGCTCTGTTCTTTTTGATGATCCATTGCTACGTCGTTATTAGCTGCCAGACTTCGGACGATGGCTCCACCCTGATTCATCAAGTAGTGATCGAGCTCCTCTAAAACCTGTTGGTTGGCAGGTTTTGGAGCGGAGGGAGGCACAGGCTGCTGCTGGCCCCACAGAGAAGCATCATCGATTTTACTCAATTCCTGCGGCGTCAAGCCGATATGAAGTGTTCCTTCCAGGGTTTCTATTTTCAATTGGTCGAAATTATATTCTATTTTTTCAATCACTGTCCTGGGTTGATCGGAATGGTTTTGTTCCAGTGTTTCCAGTTTTTGATGAAGCGCTTTGATCTCCTGCTGTTGTGCCTGAAGCTGCTTCATCATCTGCTCCATATATTGCTGCCAGGAACCATAATAATTCATCCCTCTCACCCCCGTTGAAATTAGGCTATATCACTACTTTATGCAAAAAGCCTATTGGCGTGCTAAATGACCACGTAATTTGATCAGCTAGGTGCAGACAATGGCACAAGTGGACCTCCGCCTTTGCCGATAGTGGTTATATCCCCTTCGAAGGGTTCAGCTAGTGGGGCAGGCTCCGTGAATCCTCCGGTATTGTATAGTTCAGAGCGCGACTGGATCGATCCGGCGCTTCCGATTTGAACGACGGAAGAGTTGGTTACCGCTTCAATTTTAAGCATGTTGATACAAATGGATTGGTGAATAGTAATGCTCATAACTATTTCCTCCTAGTTGTTACTTGGACTGGTCTGTGACATCCCTGTCATTGACGTAAGTGACCGAGCGGCCTAAATCGATTCGTATACCGTCGCCTGAATTGAATGAACCTCCGCCGGCAAACGTTTTTGCCGAGCTGGTGGGAGCTATGGTGAATACATCACCAATATTGAAAATGCTGGATGACGAGATGGAAATTACTTTTACGGCTCCAACTTGAGCTGGCATGGTTTTCCTCCTTTTTTTGTATGTACCTAATTTATTCCGTAATCATCTATCAACTTTTCACCTAAACAAGTAAAATAAAGATAAAGGAGGGGGACAAATGAAGGACACTGGGACACCATTACGGGAAGCTGAGCGCTTGGAATGGATAGATGCCGCTCGTGGTTTAGCGATTTTAGGCATTTTCATGGTCAACGTCCCCGCTTTTAATGCGCCTTATTTTCTATATGGCGGTGAAGAGGTTTATTGGCCATCTGCCACAAGCCATACCATCCAGACGATTATCGATATTTTTTTCCAGGCGAGCTTCTATACCTTATTTTCATTTTTATTTGGGTTTGGAATAGAAATGATGAGAGGGCGTCTGGCTGCTAAGGGGTTCAATGAAAAACAAGTGATCGGGCGCCGGTTGCTGGTACTGATCGGCTTCGGTCTCATTCATGCTTTCTTGATTTGGCACGGCGATATATTACTATCATATGGGCTGATTGGGTTATTGTTATTATTCTTCTTAAATCGCAGTGGAAAAACATTGCTGGCCTGGGGCTTTGCCACACTTTTATTCTTCACCAGCTTTTTTACTTTCAGCTTATATAATCTGGGCCCTGACTACGGCGGGGGGATCAACGAGCCTGCGATCGAACAGGCAAAAGCAAACTATGGCAGTGGGACGCTCTTTGATATTTGGTCACAGAACTGGAATGACTGGTATTACACCAATGCGCCGATGAACTGGCCATTTCTGATCATGAGTCTGTTGCCGATGTTTTTGTTCGGCATGTATGTCGTCCGGAAAAAGTGGCTCCATCAACCAGCGGCACACCAGACTGCTTTATTTTCGCTTTGGGTCGTTACCTTACTCTTATTTTTAGGGTTTAAGGCAGGACCGTATTTCTTTGGCAACCCGGCCTGGTTCCAAATGATGCAGGACAATATAGGAGGAAGCGCTTCAGCTATCTTCTATGTCGTTAGTGTGACGCTGCTTTATCAACGTTCCTTAGGAAAACGGGCGCTGCACGGGCTGAGTTATGTCGGCAGATTGTCCCTTTCCAACTACATTTTGCAATCCCTGTTTTCATTCTTGCTATTTTATTCAGCAGGTTTTGGGCTGTATGGGCAAGTGTCCCCGCTTTGGAGCGTTATCATTGTGGTTTTATTTTACAGTGTACAAATCGTCCTAAGTAAGTGGTGGCTGAAAACATATCGGTTCGGTCCGTTAGAATGGCTGTGGCGGACATTGACCTACAGCAAAAAGCAGCCAATACGGAGAAGGCAGGAGGGATAAACATGAACCGGCAGCAAGTCAGAAATGAAGGGAACAAGTGGGTGGAAAGAGGAATTATTGAACCTCATCAATTAGATGAAATTATGGCTTTGTATCCAAAGCGAAGTCAAAAACCGATTCTGTTGACATTGGCAGCAATTTTCATCGGACTTGGTTTTTTAAGCTTCATCGCGTCCAATTGGGGAGTGATTCCCGATATCGCCCGCATGGCTATCATTATTATGGCTATGATCGGATTTTACATTGCTGGGGATAAGGTCTACCGTACACGTTCAGAAACGGTCGGGCTTAGTCTGCTGATTATCGCCGTGTTGATTTTTGGTTCTGGCATTTTCCTGACAGGGCAGATGTATAATTACACCTCGTTCAGTGCGTTTCCGTTTTTCGTATGGGCGCTGGCTGCTTTACTGGTTTTTGCGGTTTATGATGAGCGATCTTTATTCGTGATAGCGATTGTAATTACCACCATCGGTCAAGTCTATAGTGCCGTTAATTTTTCGGAATTCAACGTATTGCTTGGTTTATTATTCGTGCTCGGTTTCAGTCATTATGTCTATCACCGTGCTGACTGGCTGTATGCGACGCTGTTTTCACTCAGCTACTTACTGCAGACCGTCATACTGGCCTTCGTAGAATATCAATCTTACCATTGGCTGCTTGTTTGCTTTTTGATTTTATACCTTATTGGCATGGTCGTACCTAAGGAGGCACTTAGAATTCCATTTACAAAGCTTAGCGTCGCTGCCATGTTTATATTGGTTGTCTGCCAAGTATTCTTTTTAGAGGTTGAGTTCTTCACGGAATCGCTTGGCGGGGAGCTCGTCTTCCTGACAATCTGGATAGTATTATCGTTAAGTGCTGTGTTTCTGTTATGGAAAAAAGATCATTTCATTTTGCTGCTTAACCTGGTTTTGTTCCTCCCGGTATTTTACCTGGAGGCAGGATCTATGGTGGCATTAATCCTCCTGTTCATTTATTCATTGGGATGGCTGCTTCGCGGATATCAGTCCGAGACCCCGGATATAGTCACCAAAGGCACGGTAGCGTTTGTTATCAGTACTATTGTCGCCTATACCCAGCTTGCCTGGGATTTCATGGATAAATCATTATTTTTCTTCATCGGCGGCATTTTGTTATTCCTGTTAAGCTTCTTCCTGGAAAGGAAGCGCCGGAATCTATCGAAAAGGGGGCGGACAGTATGAAGCGTTTCGCCTTTTATGGAGTCGTGCTGCTGCAGGTACTGTTTTTGGCAGGCATGTCGGTTTCTTATTACGCGATGGATGCATTTGGCCAGACCATCAAGCTGGAAACAGCTCCTGTCGATCCAAGGGACATTTTTTATGGAGACTATGTCATTTTGAACTATGAAATCGAAATGATAGAAGAAAAGAAATGGTCAGGGGAAATCCCGGAATATGGGGAAGCCGTCTATGTCCTTTTGGAAGAATCAGAGAATGGTCTTTTTCAAGTAGTGGATGCTTCCTGCGATAAAATGGAAACAAAGGCTGACCAGGTCCGCTTGAAAGGGAAGTATCAATGGCATAACGAAGGCCAGTCTGTCCATCAGGTGACTTACGGGATCAACCGCTATTATGTCGAAGAAAATACAGGTAAGCAATATGAGCAGCAACGAGAGGAAATGGTAGTCGAAGTAGTTGTTGCGCCCTGGGGGCAGAAAAAGATTGTTAGTCTTGAATAGACACTTGACCCACCAGATGAGATTAATAGCTTAATTCTAATTTAAAGGAAAATACCTGAAATCCAGCAGTAAATTTAACTTTATTGAGGGAGTGTTTTAATGAAGCATGGGCTGGTAGTTGGCGGCACGGGAATGTTAGCCAAAACCACGATTTGGCTGGCGGACAATGGCTATCATGTATCGGTACTTGCACGAAATCAAAGGAAGACAGATAAGCTATTGGAGCAATCCCGTCATAGGGAACAGTTGACTCCGGTACTGGTCGATTACAATAATCATGAGGTATGGAAGCAAAGATTAAGAGAAAATTTTGAGCGAAATGGCAATCCCCGACTTGTAGTGGCATGGATTCATTCTGATGCTGAAAAGGCCAGAAAGATAATCATCCAGGAAGTTTCAAAGACATCCATACCATTCGATTTATACATAATTCTTGGAAGCAGCAGCAATCGGGAAGTAGTCAGACAAAACACCGCCGTACCGGAGCATTGCACATTACATATCGTCCAATTGGGTTTTGTAGTCGAAAATAATGGCTCAAGATGGCTGACACATGATGATATTGCCGGCGGGGTCATTGAAGCAATTAAGCATGAAAAGATTGAGCACATTGTCGGTGCACTGGAGCCATGGAATCTTCGACCTTGAAAATAAATTGCCGGAACGCCTCATTGATTGAAATACACATAGGTGAGCGTTGTCCATCACTCAGGTATTAGTTAGGGAAGAATATTTTGAGTGATATTCATAAGTACACAATAAACTTTGCAGCCTGGATTAATAAAAATCCAGGCTTTTTTTCGTGTGCAAAAAGATATTGGCAGGTTGATATGTTTGACAACTTTGTTACAGTATTAACATTTTTAATAAATAATCCCAGTTGGTGTGATTTAGTTCACTTAGTTAATAACCGTTCTCAATTATGATAAAGGTAACCAAAAAGTTAGGGGGATGATTCAAAGTGGCTGAGTTAAATGTGAAGCAGAACGAGGAAGTGGTGGAAGAGAGTTCAACGATTAAAGGGACGATATTCTCGGTGGCTGTGGTTGGGGGAGTCATATTTGTTACGTATCTTCTGATTTATGGACTATATATGGCGAGATTATAGGAGGGGATGAACATGCATAAAGCGGAAAAAGTTTGGCTGACATTAAGTTTTGGAATGATTATCGGATTCATGCTGATCACAGGCTACCAGGCATTCGCAAAAGATATGGGACCGCCGAGTTACGGGGAACGAATTGATCCCCAAAAGGTTGATGAAACGGCTCCGTTCGATAACCCTGGCATCACCCAGATTGGTGAAAAGGAGTATGAAGTTGTCATGACACTGCAGGTGTTCAGCTTTACTCCAAATGAAATTGAAGTTCCGGCCGGATCGACTGTCCACTTCACAATGACCTCGAAGGATGTTACGCACGGTTTCCAGGTTGCTGATACTAATATCAACGCGATGGTTATGCCCGGCTACATTTCAAAAATAACACAGAAGTTTGATAAGCCTGGTGAATATCTTGTCCTCTGTAATGAATATTGCGGCGCAGGCCATCAGATGATGGGTACGACGATTACAGTCAAATAAAGGGGGGAATAAAATGGAAGCGATAAAAAAAGAGTATTGGAAAGATAAAGCGAACAAAGCGCTCGGAATCAGTCCAGAAGATGCCAGAATCACGAAATCATATCTATCCGTCGCATTCATCGCCATTTTAGTTGGTGGTTTTCTCGGACTATTACAAGGAATGAACAGAGCCGGCATCCTCGAGCTGCCGGTGTGGGCTAACTATTATAAAGTACTAACTGCTCACGGACTTCTATTAGTCGTAGTGTTATCGGCATTTTTCACGATTGGTTACTTTTATGCAGGATTATCTCACTCGTTAGGCGGGCTGCTGCCGAAAGTAAGGAAGATGGCCTGGATCGGTTTCTGGATGAAAATCTTTGGATTCGTCCTCGCTGTGATCCCTATTCTGCAGGGTGACGCCTCTGTCATGTATACCTTCTATCCACCGATGGCCGCTGCCCCAATGTTCTATATCGGCCTCGTCTTCATCGTGTTGGGTGTCTGGATGCTTGCTTTTGGTGCGTTCATCAATGTGGCGAATTGGAGAAAAAATCATAAGGGACAGCACATCCCGATCATCTCCTTTTTCGCAACTGGCGTTTTTGTCCTTTTATTCTTCGGCAGTCTACCGGTCGCCATTGAGGTGTTCTATATCATACCTTGGGCGTTTGGGTGGATTGACACAATCAATGTCATGGTTTCCCGTACCCTGTTCTGGGCGTTCGGACATACGCTCGTTAACATCTGGTATATGACCGCCATCTCTGCCTGGTATGTATTCGTTCCGAAGATCATCGACGGAAGACGCTGGAGCGACATGTTGACAAGGATCGTTGTTATCGCGCTCGTTATTATGAATATTACTGGTGGTTTCCACCATCAAATCATTGACCCTGGTATTTCTGAATCCGTCAAATACATGCACGTGTTCATGAGTCTTGCCATCGGCTTTCCGTCATTGATGACTGCTTATGCGATGTTTGCTGTGTTTGAAAAGACTGCTCGAAAAAAAGGTGGCAGAGGGCTTGTCGGCTGGTATAAAAAAATGCCTTGGGGAGACGTCCGTTTTCTTGCACCGTTCATCGCAATGGTTGCTTTCATTCCAGCCGGTGCGGGTGGAATTGTCCAAAGCACGAATCAATTGAACCAGGTTGTCCATAACTCGATGTGGGTCGTTGGCCACTTCCATTTGACACTGGGAATGACAGTCGTGATGACCTTCTTCGGTGTCAGCTACTGGCTTGTCCCTTTTGTATCCGGGCGAGTCTTGACCCCGGCGATCAATAAACTCGGCATTATCCAAACCATCGTCTGGACGGTAGGTATGGTGTTGATGTCAGGTGCAATGCACTGGGTCGGACTGTTAGGGTCGCCTAGAAGAACTTCTTATTCAACCTATTTTGATAATGCTACTGCTTTAAGCTGGGATCCATACTTGTTCTTCCTCGCTATCGGAGGAACATTACTTATGATCGGTGTGCTGCTCCAAGTCTATGCTGTATTCAACATGATGTTCTTTGCACCAAAGGGCGAAACCGAGTTTCCAGTGGCAGAAGAGGAAGAAGATGCAACACCGACTCCGATGTGGACCGAACGCTGGGGGCTCTGGATTGTCCTCATGCTTACCTTAGTAAGCATGGCATATGTCATCCCGTTAGTCGACTTTATCGTCAACGCACCTCCAGGTTCACCGCCATTCAAAACCTGGTGAATGACAAAAGAAGAGAGCAGGCTTATGAAAGCGGTGCTCTCTTTCTTTTTAATCGATAACTAGGAAGTGATCATGATGGCCAACAAAAAAAAGAGCCTTCTATCTTATATTCTGGTCGCTGCATTCGGCCTTGTCCTGTTCTACCTCGGTACCGATGGGTTCACGGCATATACGTCAGAAGCGGCACGGGTCAACCAGCTGAAAGATGAAACACCCATGTTCCCTGAGGTAACCCTGGAAGATCATGAGGGGCGGGTTTATCCTTTTTCCGAGTTTGAAGGCAAGTATGTATTCATCACATTCTTTTATACGATGTGCGGAACGGTGTGCCCGGAGCTTGAGAAAAACATGGCGGAAGTTTATGACATGCTGCCGGAAGACGTGATTGAAGAGGATATCCAGTTTCTAAGTATCAGTTTCGATCCCGAGCGTGATACACCGGAAGTTCTGGATACGTACCGGGATTGGCTGGACAGCGATGGAGAGACATGGCGGATGGCGCGGATTCCTGATCAGGCGGAATTGGATGAGCTGCTTGATCGCTTCGGGGTGATCGTTATTCCTGATGAATATGGCAACTTTGCGCACAACTCGGCGTTTTATCTTGTCAATCGAGAAGGCAGGCTGGTCGAAGTGATGGATTATAAAAAGACTGAGGAAGCAGCTGAAACGGTGATGGATATTTTAGAAGGAGGCGGAAAGAAATGAAGGGCATCTATTATGTGATCACGCTCTACATCTTTCTCATGCTGCCTCCCGTCGCCAACCTGATGGAGTCGGTGATGATCATTCATATGCATATGCAGATGACGCTGTTTGTCATCATCGGGTTTCTGCTCGCTCCTGTGCTGCAAAAAAAGTTTCCACGCTTTTTTGAAGAATGGAACCCGAACGGCATCCCCGGCATCCTGCTGTTTGTTATCGTCATGTTTTACTGGACACTGCCCCGCTCGATGGACGAAGCGCTCAACCTTTGGTATATCGAACTGTTCAAGTTCATTTCCCTGCCGTTCCTCGCCGGCGTGCCGCTGAGGGACAGCTGGAAGAAAGTAAGTGCCAGTGTTAAGAACGGACTGATTATTTTATTTACGCTATTATTCATTGCGATGGGCTGGCTGTACATTTGGTCACCGAACCAATTGTGCAATAATTACCTGTTGATCGACCAGATTACCCTCGGCTGGGGATTTTTGTTGACTGCCGTCTGTATGATCAGTTATATAGCTTATAGCTATATAACAGACTTAGCAGAAAATATCTAGTATCTTTTGTATGATGGCCAGGCAAGTAGCTCTTCCGGGAAACAGTAACTTTTCTCGTAAAAGAATTTTCGATCAAAAGAAGTAGTTCAAATAACGTGGAAAAACACGAGTATGAATATCCTAATGGTTTCATACTCGTGTTTTTATTGATGGGTAACGTTTGATTTTGGTTTCATTGCCGAATCAACAGATACAAGCAATATCATCGTATTGGCAGACGATATAAACACTGAGCGATACGCTGGTATATCGTTTATCACATTAAGCGATATGAAAGCAGTGATAGGTAAAAGGTTGAGGACAGCTGGAAAGCTTTGTTAGTAAATAATAATCTAATAGACTCAATTTTCTTATAAGTCATATCGTTTACTAATTTGTCTTGCAAATTCGACAAAAAACCTTCATATTATTAATTAGATAAGGAGGGCCGATATGCGACACGATATACAACCGAATGAGCGAGCTTATACAACTAAAGAAGTGGCCGAAGAAGTAGGAATAGCTACCCCGACTGTCCGAAAGTATGGTCAAATGTTAGAACGGTACGGATATGAGTTTTTCAAGGATGGCGATCGGCGTATTTTCGTGAAAACGGATGTTGATGCACTTATAGCGATACGCGATACGGACAAACCTCTGAACGAAATAACAAAGGAACTTGTACAGTTGCAGAAAGAACGACTGGAAGCCCCTCCTGAAACAGAGGTGGCAGCACCCGGTACATATGATAATTCACTACAGGATCCTAATCAGCTGAAGGATTTTATGAGGGCTTTAGCCAGCGAACTTGCAGCTGCCCGGGAAATGAACGTACAGCTATCCAACGATATGGCTCAGCTCAAAACCACGGTTTCCCGTCTCCAGCAAGATCACCACGTGATAAGTTCAGGAGTTGGAAATTCCGCCCAGAAGACACAAGCTAAACTGGAAAAATTGAAGGAACAGCAAGAGAACCAGTATGAAACCTTGCTGGAGCAAGAGAGACAAAGAAGTGAAATGTTGCAGCAGGAATTGCAAAACATGCGTGAAGAGCAAAAAAAAGAATGGCAGATGCAAAATGATTTTAATAAACGGTTAGAACAAACCGTACAACACAAACCTCAAGGGATTTTTGGGAAACTTTTTGCCATGTTTCGGGAATAAATTCATTTTGCCAGGGCCTTTGACATTTGAATAAGTCGAGTCGAAGGGAGTTTATCTGTCTAAGATACACTCCTTTTTTTAATGCACTCTCATTAAATCTCTTGCAGTTAACGCCCCCTTTAATTGTAGACCAATTTCGAGAGAAACTGTTTCCGGTACAGATGAGAATCTCTGGAGGTCCGGCAATCACTCGCTTTTCCTGGGCGTACGGTGAGTTTCCTCGGGCTAAAGCCCTGCGGGATCTCACCATGTACTCTTCTCCCAGAGGACTTTGAATAAGCTTCTTGAATAAACACCGCACGAAGGAAATGCGTAGCATTTTCGAGGAGTCTCGCAATTTCCCGGACCTCCTTTCGTTTATGAGAATACGGAAACATCTTATAACGTACCTCAAATATATGGAAAGCTACACATCAAAGGATGGCTTATAACCGGCTTTATTATTCCACAATCGTAGAAGACATACAATTATGGCAGGGGTTCGTTTCTCTCATCCTTCGGATGGGGTGGTTGGGAAACTGTGAGACTCCCTCCGGAAATGTTGATACACCAAGGGTTATAAATCGTTTTTAACACTTTAAAATTTTTTTATTTTACATTCATCAAACAAGTTATTCCTTTTATTCAAATTTAAGGTAAATAAAGGGACGCGTTGCGTTTCCTAACTGTATTAGGTGATCCTTTTTGTATTTATCGATGCACCTTGGATCCCTGCTTTCTTATGAGGACTTACCCTCCCATGTCTCTTGGCGTCGTGCGCCTACATTCCTTCGTTTGGTCTCATCATAAGGCAGAGGCCAGCTTTATTCTCCCGCATAGAACTCGTAGTCTGTTGTCTCGCTTGGCGCCAGCTTCTCCGTGTCATCTTATGGGTCAGAAATATAGGTTTTTCAGTTCAGCTTCTACGCCTTTCTGGAATCCTGGGATAGCTGAAATTACCACCAATCATGAGCTTCGCAATCAATCTTGCGTCCTTTTTGTCGTTTTTAGTTTGAAGATTATCATCAAACTCTTTCGATTTCTTTACATGTGCAGGATTGACGA
>NZ_FNQR01000008.1 GCF_900107755.1 Thalassobacillus cyri
GAAAACTAAACCGCCTGACTCCTGTCGAATACAGAAATCAGGCGGTTGCATAACCCCGGTGTTTTTTCAATGTCTACAGTTTTGGGGCTTGACCACTACGGTGATACCGTGTCAGCAAGGTTTTTTCTGTTAACACTTTAATTGATGCAAGTCTGAATAACACGTCTGTAATTGATGATAGAGGGTTTTATAAATATCGAATAACTGCTGATAAGTCTCATGTGACTCCTGATTAGGGTGGTAGCTTTTTTTCATTGGGATGGAATGCTTGATTCCTTCCAGACTGTCTACCTCCTGTAAACTGTATAGAGCTACCCACGCAGCGCCCCAGGCAGAGCTTTGATGGCAGTCTGGAATATGTACCGGCTTACCGAAGACATCCGCTAATATCTGTACCCACAAAGGGGATCTTACGAATCCACCGCTTGCCAGGAGTGTGGTATGGTGATTTCCCAGCCTCTCGAGCGCGAATGCGATATGGTAAATGGAGAAAATTACTCCTTCCATCCCCGCCCGGATCATATGTTTCTTGTGATGGGTGGGCGTCAGGCCGATGAAGGAGCCGCGAGCCTTTGCATCCCAAAAAGGCGCCCGTTCGCCATTTAAATAGGGAAGGAAGAGCAGTTTTTCTGCCCCGGCTTCCACCTCTCCAGCTAATCCTACCATCTCTTCGAATGTCAGCTGGCCGTCATCCCACAACTGCTTGAGCCAGTTCAGAACAGTACCCCCGTTATTGGATGGCCCTCCTGTAATCCAAAAATCATCGGTAAAACTATAAGAGAAAACCTCTTGCTTATCATCAAGGAGGGGTTTTCGTGAGAATTGCCGAATCGCCCCACTTGTGCCGATCGTGACCGCCGTTTCACCAGGATTGATTGCTCCGATCCCCAGATTGGCAAGAGGGCCGTCACTGCCTCCGATAACAAAAGGTGTCCCCGCTGCAAGACCTGTATGGGCAGCTATATCAGCTTTCAACCCAGTCATCGTGTAGGTAGGAGGAACAGGGGTAAACAACTGTGCTTCTTTAATGCCGGCAAGAGATAAAGCATCATTGTCCCATCGGTGTTTGTGGATATCAAACATTCCCGTGGCAGCAGCAATCGAATAATCGACGACATGCTCATTGAACCAACGTTTGATCAAATACTCCTTAATAGATACGAAATAACGGGCTTTTTGCCATTCTGTCTTTCCATGTTTGTGGCCCCACATGAGTTTGGAGAGGGGAGTCATGGGATGTAGAGGCGTCCCTGTTCTCAAGTAGATTTCATGATGTTCACGCTTCAAGTAAGCTGCTTCTTCATGACTCCGGGTATCTGCCCAAATGATCGAGGGAGAGAGTGCTTCCCCGTTTTCATCGATACAGATGAGCGAGTGCATCGCTGCGGATAGACCGACACCAGTCAATTGCCGGACAGAAATTTTCGCTTGTTCCATTGCTGTCCGGATGACCTCCTTGGCAGCATGTTCAATCTCAGCGGGGTCCTGCTCGGCATACCCTGGAGAAGGGTGGACAATGCGGTAGCCACTTTCCGCCTCGGATACAGCATTACCATCATAATCGAATACGACCGCTTTCGCACTAGTGGTTCCTATATCAAGTCCGATTACATATTTTTTCATACGATACCTCCGTTCTTAGTTGCCATCACACTCTTTTTCGGGAAATAGCATCCCTCATTTTTTGCAGTGCTTCCTGAGATTGGTCTTGTTTCTTCATACTGTAAGTGACATATAGAGCATCGATGATACATAATTCAGCAATCCTTGAAGAGAGTGCTTCCGATCGGTACTCCGTTTCTTGTGAAACGGTGTAAAGGCAGACGTCTGCAGCTTTTGTCAGTGGTGACTTGGCAAAGTTAGTAATAGCAATGGTTTTTACATGGTTTTCTTTGGCAACTTCCACGACATCTAAAATGTCTTTATTCGAGCCAGTATGAGAGATGAAAAAAGCAATATCCTCTTCTTTCATTTGTGAGGCAGCCATTAATTGTAGATGCGTATCGGTGTAAGCGTTGACTGGCAAGCCGGCCCGCATGAATTTATGCTGCGCATCCAATGCTACGATTCCGGAGCCGCCATTTCCGAAGAAATAGACATTCTTAGCATCCAATAGAAGTTCAAGTGCTTTAGAAATTCCTTCCCGACTTTGAATCGCACGGGTATTCTCTATCGCATTCAAATTGGACTGAAAAACTTTTTCCGTGATTTCTAATTCGCTATCGTCTTCATTGATCGTTTCATGGATATCGGTAATCGGATTGACGATTTCGGACGCGAGGGCAATTTTCATCGCCTGGTAGCCTTTAAAACCTAAGCGCTTACAAAAACGGAATACGGTAGCATCAGCAATCATCAGATCATCTGATACCTGGTTGATTGTGGCATGAATGATGTTTTCTGGATCTTCCAATATATAATCAGCAATTAATTTTTCTTTTTCACTAAACTGTGTGTAAGAAGAACGTATACGGTTCAATACATGCTTTGCAGGTGCTTCTATCATAATTAAGTCCTCCTGGATGTTCTATTATCTCTATTGTATACGAAATAAATTTCAAAAAAAAGCAATTGTGAAAGAAATTTTTTTCATGAAAACGGTTGTAATGAAAAAATATTATTGTATAATCGGAATTACAGAAAAAAATTTTCATCGATGAAGTTACACACGAAAGGGGTCATGTTATGCAAGTAGGTCTGATAGGACTGGGGAAAATGGGTTACAACCTGGGGTTGAACCTCATTGACCATGGTCATCAAGTGATAGCGAACGATGTCAATCATGAACAAGTGGCTGACATTGCAAGAGAAGGAGCAACTCCAGCCAACAGCTTGAAAGAACTGGTAACAGCTCTTGAAAAACCGAGAACGGTGTGGGTGATGGTTCCAGCTGGCGAAATTACCCAATCTGTATTGGGAGAGCTTTACGAACTCCTTGAAGAAGGCGACCGTATCATTGATGGCGGAAACTCAAATTATAAGCAAAGTTTACAGCGCTCCGAATGGTTCAAAGAGAAAAATATTTTCTTCTTTGATTGTGGTACCAGCGGAGGAACAGACGGTGCCCGCCACGGTGCATGTTACATGATTGGCGGAGAAGAAACAGAATTTCGTGCCATCGAATCAATTTTTCGTGACACTTCCGTTGAAAACGGTTACCTGTACGCTGGAAAAGAAGGAAGCGGTCATTTCTTGAAAATGGTACATAACGGCATCGAATATGGCATGATGCAAGCCATTGCCGAAGGGTATGAAATCTTGGAAAAAAGCCCATTCGACTACGATTATGCTGCTGTATCGAAAGTTTGGAATAACGGTTCTGTCATCCGCTCCTGGCTGGTCGAACTCATGGAACAAGCATTTTCCAAGGATGCCAAGCTGGAAGATATCCGTGGAGTAATGAATTCCTCCGGAGAAGGAAAATGGACGATGGAAACCGCTTTGGAATACGAGATGGCGACACCAGTGATCGCCATGTCACTGATGATGCGCTACCGTTCTCAGGAAAATGATACGTTCTCTGGCAAAGTAGTAGCAGCCTTACGTAATGAATTTGGCGGCCATGCCGTCGTAAAAAAATAAAAAAAGATCAAAGGGGAGAAAAGTAACATGAAAAAACTGTTGACTTTATTAGCAGCATCTTTAATGATTTTTGTTTTGGCAGCCTGCGGCGGAGATAGTAATAGCTCTGGCGCTGAAGGTAATGAAAGCGCTTCAGGTGATGGAGAAACGAAAACAATCCGTGCAGGTATCGGTCTGAATGACCAGCATCCACAGTATAAAGGTCTATTGAAGTTCAAGGAGATTGTTGAAGAAAAGACAGACGGCGCAATTAAAGTAGAAACTTACCACAGCGGCCAGCTTGGTGATGACCGTACGATGACTGAAGCACTACAGCTTGGTACGCAGGAAGTGACGATTCCTTCCACTGCTCCTCTTGCTAACTTTGTCCCTGAATTCAGTGTTTTTGACATTCCATTCCTATTCCCTAACGAGGAAGTAGCTGATGAAGTACTTGCAAGTGATGTCGGTCAAGGGTTATTGGAGAAATTAGAATCTCAGAATCTAGTAGGTCTGGCATATTGGGAAAATGGTTTCCGTGATTTGACGAACTCTAAGCGCGCGGTAGCGACTGCAGAAGATTTCAAAGGCTTGAAAATTCGTACCATGGAAAACGACCTTCATTTGGAAGCGTTTAAGGCCTTAGGTGCAAACCCTACTCCAATGGCATTTACTGAGTTGTTCACTGCTATGCAGCAAGGAACAGTAGATGGTCAGGAAAATCCATACGCTACAATCTATTTGCAAAAATTCTATGAAGTACAGGACCATGTATCCAATACGCATCATATCTACAGCCCGTTTGTATTCCTGATGAGTAAAGAATTCTTTGATGGTTTGAATGAAGACCAACAAAAGATCGTAACTGATGCAGCAAAAGAAGCTGGAAAACACCAAATCAAATTGAACCGTGAAGCTAACGAAAAATATTTGAAGTCCCTTCAAGAAGAAGGAATGACTTACACAGAAATCACTCCAGAAGCACGTGAAGAAATGGTGAAGAAAGTACAGCCAGTCATCGAAGATTTCAAAGATGATATCGGTGCAGAAACTGTAGACAAGGTTTACAAAGCTGTCGAAGAAGCCACGAAATAATAGATGAAATGAAAGAAATGGATAGAGCATCCCCTGGTGAGACTAACCATGGGATGTTCTATTTATAAAGGTTAGAAGAGGCGGCGAGGTGAAACGATGAATGTCTTAAAAATGATCGATCGCAGATTGGAAGAAGTATTATTATTCCTGTTTTCATTTGTCATGGTTACGGTCATTTTCATCCAGGTGGTGATGCGGGTTTCAGGGAATTCCCTCTCCTGGTCGGAAGAGCTTGGGCGATATTGCTTTATATGGCTGGTTTACATAGGAATAAGCTACGGTGTGAAAAAACAGCGCCACATCAAGGTGGATGTCATGCTGTTATTGTTGAAAGGGAAAGGCAAGCTTATCCTGGCAATCATTTCGAATCTACTATTCTTAGGATTCAGTCTGGTAGTCGTTTTCTATGGCTGGAATATCGCACAACAGCTATTAGGGTTCGGACAGCAGTCACCGGCTTTACATATTCCGATGGGGCTTGTATACATGGCTACTCCAATTGGCATGGGGCTGGCTGCCATCAGGCTGATCCAAAACCTTTACTTCCAATTCAAGATGCTGTTAGGTAAAGAAGAAATTGAGGTCAGTGACGAACGGGATCGTTTGAAGAAGCAAGAGGAGGAGGATGAATTATGACAACACTTGTATTATTCGGCAGCTTTGCAATCTTCCTGCTCTTAAGTGTCCCGATCGGTATCGCGCTTGGCTTATCTACGTTTACAACGATTCTTTATTCAGGGGCAATCCCGCTCCAATTTTTAATGAAGGAACTTGTAACGTCCGTCGACTCGTTCCCGATCATGGCAGTGCCTTTTTTCATACTTGCTGGTGAGATCATGGGTAAAGGCGGGATTTCTGAGCGTCTGTTCAAATTTGCAAATGCATTAGTAGGGAACAAGACTGGCGGATTTGCCATGGCCACGATCATTACCTGTATGTTCTTTGCTGCCATTTCGGGATCTGGACCAGCGACCGTTGCTGCGATTGGCGGTATCATGATTCCTGCCATGGTCAAGCAAGGATATGATAAAAAATTTGCTACGGCAACCGTTGCGGCAGCGGGATCGATTGGTGTCATCATCCCGCCAAGTATTCCAATGGTCATCTACGGCGTAGTAGGGGGAGCCTCCATTGGTGATATGTTTATCGCCGGGATTATTCCTGGACTTATCGTAGGATTTGCCATGATGCTCTGGGCCTATATTTATTCAAGGAAAAACAATTATAAGGGAAGCGATGAAAAAACTTCTTTCCGGTACATTTGGGAGACATTCTGGGACGCCAAATGGGCACTCGTCATTCCGGTCATCATCCTTGGTGGTATTTACGGTGGTATTTTCACACCGACCGAGGCAGCAGTTATTGCTGTGGTATACGGAATCATTGCGGGACTGCTTTTATATCGGGAGTTGGCACTTAAAGATCTGCCGAAGCTATTCATTGATTCCTCGCTGACAACAGCGACGATTCTGATTATCGTCGGCACGGCAACGGCATTCGGTCGTCTTCTCACGATCGAACAGATTCCGACACAGGTCGCTAACATGATGCTGGCTATATCGGAAAGTGAAATAGTCATCATCCTGCTGATTACTGTCCTGCTTTTACTGGTAGGCTGTTTCATGGATACGTTAGCTGCCATCATCATCCTGACACCAATATTGCTGCCAATCGGTATCAACCTTGGCTATGATCCGATCCATTTTGGTATCATCATGGTCGTCAACCTGGCAATCGGGTTCATCACACCTCCACTTGGGGTCAACTTGTTTGTGGGATCCGGTATTTCAGGATTATCGATTGAAGCCTTATCTAAAGCGATCATTCCATACTTTTTAGCGATGCTGTTCTCATTATTGATGATCACATTCATACCTGAACTATCGCTCTGGCTGATCAGTTTTGGTGACTAAATAAATATATGCAAAAATTCCCTTGTCAGAAAACAAGGGATTTTTGCCATCTTTACAGGAAAGAAGGGACATACCATGAATAATTTGGATGTGGTGACCTTAGGCGAAACAATGGTTTTGTTCAGCACACGTGAAAATTTGCCCCTCGATTACGTCCATCAGTTTCAAAAGCAGATTGGTGGAGCAGAATCCAATGTCGCTATTGGTTTAGCGAGACTTGGCCATCGTGTCGGCTGGATCAGTAAACTGGGGAGCGATCCATTTGGTCAATATGTTAATAAGTTCATCCGCGGAGAAGGGGTGGACACGTCCGAGGTTTTGTTTACCGAGAAAGCTCCGACGGCAGTCTTTTTCAAAGAAAGCCTGTCGGAAGGAAACGTCAACGTGTATTACTACCGGAAGGGCTCTGCTGCAAGCATGCTTAGCCCTCATGATTTGAATGAAGCTTATATCAGGCAGGCAAAATTTTTACATATTACCGGGATCACTCCTGCATTAAGTGAGACGTGCAATCAAGCGATCTATGAGGCAATCGAGATAGCCAAACGAAATCATCTGACCATCGTGTTTGATCCGAATATCCGCTACAAGCTGTTCCCGGACGAGGACGAAGCTCGAAAAACGCTGCTCGCTATTGCAAGTGAGGCAGATGTTTTACTGCCCGGATTGGATGAAGGAGAGTTTTTGACCGGGGAATCGACTCCGGAAAAAATCAGTTCCAGGCTTAGACAGCATAAGGAACAGAAGGTGATCATTAAATTGGGTGAAGATGGCGCCTATTACCAAACAGCAGATGGCGCTGGATATGTGGATGGATTTCCTGTCGATCAAGTGGTCGACCCTGTCGGCGCTGGAGATGCTTTTGCCTCCGGGGTGATCAGTGGGCTGATTGAAGAAAAACCGATCGAAGCAGCGGTCAGGCAGGGAAATGCCATGGGAGCTTTTGTCGTACAAATGAATGGGGATATCGAAGGTACCCCAACCAAAAAACAGCTTGCTGATCTTCTCGATCCGAAACAGAATAAACGGGATGTCCATCGATAGGAGGAAACGATAATGAGAAAAACGGAACGGATGAATAAAATCTATCAATCTGGGATAATAGCAGTCATACGACGACCGGACCCGGAAAAAATCATGCCGATAGCGGAAGCTTTGCTAGCAGGTGGCATTGATACACTGGAAATTACAGCCGACAGTGAACGCGCCTATGAAATGATCGAAAAAGTCAAAAAAGAGTTTGGCGATAAGGCGCTCGTCGGTGCTGGAACCGTGCTGGATGAAGTCACAGCAAGACATGCCCTGGAAGCAGGGTCTGATTTTATCTTTGCACCTAACTATGACCGTGTCACAGTGGAAATAGGAAACCGTTATGGTGCAGTGACCATCCCGGGTGTCATGACGCCGACGGAAATTGTTTCTGCCTATACCGCTGGAGCCGATTTGGTCAAAATTTTCCCTGCAGCATCGCTTGGATCCTCGTATTTAAAAGATTTACAGGGACCGCTTGGCCACATTCCTATGATACCAACCGGCGGAATCAACCTGGATAACGTGGAAGCCTACATAAATAACGGAGCTTATGCTGTCGGAGCAGGTGGCTCGCTGATGAATAAGCAGTTGTTAGAAGCGGAGGACTTTGAAGGTCTGGCCGAGCTTGCACGGAACTTCGCACAAAAGGTAAAAGACGCACGAAAGGAGTAGTCATATGAAAATTACAAACTTGAAAACTTATGTGGTCCCACCTAGGTGGTTGTTTTTGAAAATAGAAACCGATGAAGGAATTGAAGGCTGGGGAGAACCAGTGATCGAAGGACGAGCCCATACGGTGGAAGCGGCTGTCGAAGAACTGAGCGATTACTTGATCGGTAAGGATCCGCTGAAAATCGAAGATCATTGGAATGTCATGTATCGTTCCGGCTTTTATAGGGGCGGACCGATTTTGATGAGCGCGATTGCAGGCATTGACCAGGCGTTATGGGACATCAAAGGCAAATATTATCAAGCCCCGATCTCCGATTTGATGGGCGGTGCCTGCCGTGATTCAATCAAGGTCTATTCCTGGATCGGCGGGGACCGTCCATCGGATGTCGGTGCCGCAGCAAAAGATGCTGTCGACCGGGGATTCCATGCTATTAAAATGAACGGTACCGAAGAGCTGCAATATATCGACAGCTATCAAAAAATCGATGAAGCCGTAGCACGGGTGGCGGCAGTCCGGGAAGCGGTCGGTGATTACGTAGGAATCGGCATCGATTTTCATGGACGCGTTCACAAACCGATGGCGAAAGTGCTGGCAAAGGAACTCGAGCCATACCGTCCGATGTTTCTTGAAGAACCGGTATTAGCGGAGAATAATGAAGCATTGAAAGAAATAGCGATGCACACCTCCATTCCGATTGCGACCGGAGAGCGGATGTTTTCACGATGGGATTTCAAACAATTATTATCAGATGGCCATGTCGATATCATCCAGCCGGACTTATCCCATGCCGGCGGGATAACTGAATGCAAGAAAATCGCTTCGATGGCAGAAGCCTATGATGTAGCAATGGCACCGCACTGTCCGTTGGGACCAATTGCGCTTGCTGCCTGTCTTCAGGTCGATGCAACGAGCCACAATGCATTCATTCAGGAGCAAAGCCTCGGTATCCATTATAACCAGGGCAGTGATTTACTGGATTATATCACCGACCCATCCGTGTTCGAATATAAGGATGGCTACGTGTCGATGTTGAAGGGACCTGGTCTCGGAATCTCGATTGATGAAGAAAAAGTTAAAGAGAAGGCAGGTGAAAGCCACCGCTGGAGAAACCCTGTCTGGCGTCATCGTGACGGCAGTGTAGCGGAGTGGTAACAGAACGATGAGCGTATTCATTCAAGTAGTATTACCGGTCCTGCTTATTTTTGGGGCCGGTTATCTCATACAAATTGTTGCGAGGCTGGATATCAAGTCACTCGCAACGGTCACGTTATACATCATGCTTCCGAATTTAGTTTTCAACACATTCTATGAAGCAGAACTCGATCAAAAATATGTCATTATGGTCGTTTTTGCCGCCATATTACTGGCTGCTATTGTAGCCATCAATAAACTAACAGCTTATTTTCGAAACTATAATCAATCGATGGAAAGCGGCATGATCCTGTCGACCGCTTTCATGAATTCCGGTAATTATGGGACACCGATCATCCTGTTCGCTTTTGGCGAAAAGGCATTCATGTATGCCATATCCTTTATGGTGCTCCAGGCGATCATCATGAACTTTTTCGGGGTTTACTACGCGGCGCGGGGAAGTGCAGGAATTAAACTTGCCCTTCAATCTGTATTGAAAATGCCGCCTACCTATGCGGTAATCGTCGCTTTGATCATGAACCTTGGCTCCATACCGGTACCTGAAAATCTCATGTCTGCCATCAACTTAGTAGGAGATGCAACCATCCCGACGATGATGATCACGCTTGGGATGCAGCTTGCAGAGATTACCGTGAAGAATATGGATTGGAAAAAAGTGACCTATGCGACATCTGTTCGGTTGCTGGCGTCACCATTGATTGCTTATTTGATTACGTTAGTGTTACCGATGGATCCACTGATGGCAAAAGTATTGATTGTAGCAGCAGCCTGTCCATCAGCGGCCACCACGACGATGTACGCCCTGCAATTTGATGCCAAACCGGATCTGGTTTCCAGTATCACACTGGTAACCACGTTAGGAAGTCTGATTACAATACCGATTTTACTGACTCTTTTAAGTTAGGCCCAGTTAAATCTCAGAGTTGATTTTACAATTAAAGCTCCCTTTTGCTGAAGACTCAGTATCGAGATAGTTGGGTCCGTTACCATAAGAGTAATGGGATGGTCCGGGAAAGCGAATCCTTCCCCAACGACCCTGAACTCTACCAAACATCTCGAAATCAAGTCTTCGACTTTTCGGCTCTAGAGTTGAATAGGCCTCTTATGTAAAATCAACAACAACGTTTAACAGAGCTTTATGTTAAGAAGGAGGGAATACGATGAAAATAGTAATCACTGATTATGAATATGATACCCTGCAGCAGGAACAGGAAGTTTTGACAGAAGCTGGCCTGGAGTATGTGGCTTTGCAATGCAAGACAGAAGAAGAAGTGATCGAAGCATGTCGTGACGCCGATGGAATCATTACCCAATATGCACCATTCACAGAGAAGGTCATCAATAACCTTGAAAAGTGTAAAGTAATTGCACGTTACGGGATAGGTGTTGATTCGATTGATGTCAATGCCGCTTCTGAAAAGGGAATCACCGTTTGCAATGTGACAGATTATTGCCTGGATGAAGTATCAGACCATGCGATGGCTCTTTTACTGTCAGCAGCTAGAAAAGTGACTCTATTGAACAACCATGTAAAAAACAACGATTGGAACTTCAACCTTGGAAAGCCGATTCACCGTCTGCGTGGACAAGTACTGGGGTTGGTCGGATTCGGAAATATACCACAGCGTCTGGCTGAAAAAGCAAAAGCATTCGGACTGCAGATAATTACTTATGATCCCTATATAGATGAGACTGCAGCCGGGGAAAAAGGAGCCCGATTGGTAGATTTCGATTCATTACTGGCAGAGGCTGATTTTGTCTCTGTCCATGCCCCTTTAACAAAAGCTACTCAGCATATGATGAACGAGGAAGCTTTTCAGAAAATGAAACCGACTGCTTATTTGATCAACACGGCCAGGGGAGGGCTGGTGGATGAAGCAGCTTTAGAAGGAGCTGTCAAAAATAAAGAAATTGCAGGTGCAGCGATTGATGTTATGGAACAAGAGCCTCCTGTAACTGACCACTCGTTGTTGGCTTACGAGGAAATGATCATCACTCCGCACGTCGCCTGGTATTCGGAAGCCTCAGAAGCAGAATTGAAGCGCAAGACTGCTCAGAATGTAGCGGATGTGTTAACAGGAAAGAAGCCAGCCTATTCCGTTAATAGATAAGGAGGAACAAGATTGCAGGAACTTTCAAAGAAAGTAATTGTGCATATCGATGAAACACAGACGATTATGGAATTGAATCAAATTATTCAAAAGTATGAGGCAGAAATCCTTATCAAAAAGAATGTCAACGGCAGCATCATCGAAGTCAACTTGAAAAGCTTCCTTGGCCTCATCAACTTAAGGCTTCATAACGGCGATGAGCTGTATGTTTACTGCTCAGGTCCGGAAGCTTCAGAAGCAATGAAAGCAATAGAACAGTTCCTGAACTGAATATTAAAACGAGTACCCCTGAGACCTTTAATTCTAAGAAGGTCCAGGGGTATTGTATTACCTTGAAAATCATGTAATATTTTGTCAGATGGTGTGCTATAATAGTGTGATATGATAGACCTAGATTGAGAGATGAAAAGAGGGAGGGGCATACGGTGAATATTGGGAAGAGGGTCCAATATATTATGTATTACCAAAATTCACAACTGACAGGCTTGAAAAATGGACCAATTCTCCCTGAAAAATGGCCAGTTATACTAGAAGGACGATTACTCCTCTGAAAGGAACAGACGGACTATCTAGCTGAATACTTGGATATACCCTTAGCATATTTAACTGACTTTAATCAGACTGACATACACCGACTGCTCCAAGACCTTCAACACGAACTCCTGACTAAACATAATCTAGACAAAACAATAATCGTCAGGTTAGCTGAATCAATGTCGATCCCATCGATCACCCAGGAAATCATCAACTTATTAAATCAGTGTATCATATAAATATAAACAATTTGAGCAAGTCAATCAGATTGAAAATATATACTTAGCATTCATATTGCCAGACCATAACATTTTGAAGGAGTCTGCGGTATTCCAACGGGCTCTTTTTTGTTTTTATGGCTTTAAGTATGTTTATGAAGGGAAACGGGAAGAATCACATGCATACTTTGACCGTTTGTTAGAGAGACGACAGATCCTGTGACGAGATCGTTTCTGTTATTCAGAATCTTTCCTTGACTTGAAAAGAAAACGGCGAGTAAGACCAAGTTATTCATTATATGAAGAGTCTGAAGCGCTACAGCCAGGAACAGCAAGATGGACAAGCATTGGCGATTGCACTCAATTACATCGGCACTATGTATATTGAGAAAAAAGCATATCGCCAGGCGATACACTACTTTGAACAAATGAAAAAGCTGGGTTTATCACCACGCCTCACATCCCGGTTGTATCATAAACTAGGGGTGTTATCTTTTAAATTGGACAATTTCAAACAAGCGATTACGATGTACGAAACCGGTAAAGAACTGAAAGAAGAGCACGGCATCAACGATGGATTATTCCTTTCCTATCACGCACTCTTCAAAGCTTACCATTTTAACGATGACCAACTCAATGCAGCAAGATATTTTGAAAAAGCATATGCCTACGCCCAAGATGAAAGTGAAGAAGCATTACTTATATTAGCGAAGGCGCAGACATCGGAAACAAATTCCCCTGAATAAGCACTGCAATGGTACGACAAAGCACTTGATCATTACGAACGCTATCATATCAAAGGCAAGCTTGAGACCATTTATCCAGCAGCTGCAAAATTGGCTGAACAACTGGGACAATATCAAAAAGCTAATAAATTTCAAGTTAAGTTGGAACAGCTGCACAATAAAAAGGCAATGCGAAGCAAGCATAGAGGACGGGTACTGATGAACATTGGAAATCGACTGAATTACTTACAGCAAACAAAAAATTGTATAGCACCTGATTTTCAGCATGGCCCGATTCTTGAGAAAGAGTGGGAGGCCATTTTACAAGGCCAGCTGCCATTAAGCGGTGAACAGGCAGCATACCTTGCTGAACAATGGAATCTTCCAGTAGACTACTTGGTGGATTACGATGCAACGGACATAGCCATTCACCGAGAACTGCAGCGCATACAGCATGAACTGCTGACAAATGATGATAAAGCGAAACAAAGACTCGTACAGCTTGGCGGGACATATGCTATTCCATCTATTATGCAGGAAACCATCTTCAAACTACTGCAGGCTGTTAATTATTATAAAATAAACCAACCAAAAGATGCCGAAGAAATCGAGGAAGGTTATTTATCTTTTATGCTGCCGGGTTTTAATGTATTGAAAGAAATCGGAGTATTCCAAAAAGCACTCTTTTATTATTATGGGTTCAAGTATTATTATGAAGGTGAAAAGGAAGAGTCATTCTCTTATTTTGAAAGGATTTTGGAAAAGACGCAGGATACGGAAGAAGTCATATCGCTTATGCAAAATCTCTCCTTGATAGCGAAAGATAGCAAAGAATACGACTGCGCTATCAATTATATGAATCGGTTGGAAACTTTTAGTTCAGAACATGGATCTAACCGGGGTCTAGCCATAGCCTGGAACTATCTCGGTGTACTTTATTTGCTGAAGAAAAACTATCCGACTGCGATTCAATATTTTGAAAAAATGAAAACGCTTGAATTAAACCCATTAATGCAATCGAGAATGTATCATAATCTTGGGGTGCTGTATGGTGAAAAGCAGTACTATCATGAAGCCATTAAGATGTTTAGCAAATCAAAAAAAGTCAAAGAAAGCAACCAGATGACAGAGGACCTGTTCTTATCTTACCACGCGCTTGCAAGGAATTATTTCTTAACTGGGCAGCCTGCTGAGGCTAAGCATTACTTGACTTTTGCGCAGCAAACCGCTGCCAATGAAGATGAACGATCGTTGGCAAAGATGGCTGAAGCGGAAATGATTAAAGCGAGCTACCCGAAAGCAGCCATCGATTTATATGTACAGGCTGTCAACTACTATGAAAAAGTACAGTTCATTGGCGAGTTAGACGATCTATATCCAACTTTAATCCGTTTATTTGAACAAGTTGGCGATCCTGCCATGGCTTTAGAGTTTCGTCAGCGCTATCAATCGTTGCACGTAGATAAGGATGAATCGAAACATGCCTAAGAGGATGATTATATGAACATTGGAAATCGCCTGCATTATTTGATGAAGGCGCATAAACGTCCAGCACCTGATTTTTCAGATGGGCCGATCCTGGAAGTCGAATGGGAGCAGCTACTCTTCGGGCGCTTACCACTTATAGAAAGTCAGGCAGAATATTTAGCAGACTTATGGAATATACCTGTAGCCTATTTAGAGGATTATAACGAGAAGGACCTTACTGTTTTTCGTAAACTGCAGTCATTGCAACATGAGCTTTTAACCAACAAGGAGCAAGCATCAGAAACCATTCAAACCCTCGATAAACCATGGGCACTGGCATCGCTGACGCAGGAAGTGATCTTTCATTTATTGAAATCCATTTATCTCTATAAAAATAATTTTAAAACGGAAGCCGAGAAAATTGAAGCGGATTATTTGTCATACATGCTTCCCGACCATAATGTCCTGACAGAGTCGTCAGCCTTTCAAAAAGCGTTATTTTATTACTATGGAGTCAAATATTTTTACGAAGGAAAGCAGGAAGAGTCATTTGCTTACTTTGAACGACTTTTGGAAAAAACGAACGATGAGGATGAAGTAGTGTCAATCATGCAGAACCTGGCTTTGATTACGATGAACAACCAAGATTATGACCAGGCGATTGCTTATATGAAGCGATTGAATGAATTCAGCTTAGCTCAAAAAAACAACCGAGGACTCTCAATCGCTCTGAATTACCTGGGAGTCTTACACATGCTAAAGGAATCTTATCCAACTGCCATCCAATACTTCGAAAAGATGCAGAAGCTTGATTTAGATCCAGTTACGGAATCACGGATGCAGCATAATCTGGGTGTTCTTTACTACAAGTTGAATAAATATCAGCAGGCATTACAGAAATATCGGGTTGCGCTACAGTTGATTGAAGATCATGATCTGGATGAAGGGCTATTCGATGAATTGCACGCGATAGCTAAAATCAACTTTTTCCTGAAGAATAAAGAAGCAGCTGATTGCTACTTGGAAAAAGCAAGACAAGCAGCCGGAAATGAAGATGAAATAACACTAGCAAAGCTGCTCCAGGCTGAAATGCTGGCAGGTGAAAATATCAGCAGGGCCATCCTTCTCTATGAAGAAGTGATCGCTTATTACGAAGCCCTGCAGAATAAACGCAAACTAGAAGAAATTTATCCCGTTGTTGCTGAGTTATATAGTGAAAAAGCGAAGCAGCTAAAGCAGAAACATGAGCAGCTGCACATTGATGAAGCAGCTTCTGATTCCAAAGAAGCGTAAACCTGTAAGCATATGCTTGCAGGTTTTCCGCGTAAAAGGAGCGCTTTCCAACATGAAATATTGGATTTTGCCGGTCCTCTGGATGGCGGTTATTTTTTATTCTTCCTCCCAGCCATATCAAGAGCAGAATATAAAACCTTTTTTATCGGATACAATCGACCTTTCCTTCCTGAACCCTTTGCTCGAGTCCGTACAATTTACGTACCACAACTCGGAAGTGAGTCTCGCTGCTCTGGGAACTGAGGGATTGGTCGAATTCTTCATTCGAAAAGGCGCCCATATCACTGTTTTTCTTATACTCACCTTATTGTTTTATTACGCACTTACAAAAACGAGCCAGTTAAGTCTAAACGTTCGGCTGGCAGTCGCCTGGCTTATGACAGTCATGTATGCTATCACAGATGAATGGCACCAGGGTTTGACGCCTAACCGTACTCCATATATCGGGGATGTCATTCTTGATGCGACAGGTGCGATAATTGCTGTAGCTATTCTGTTTTTATTGTCGAGAAAGAAGAATCCGGGAAAATGATATTGTCTTATT
The DNA here is from genome assembly GCF_900107755.1 of Thalassobacillus cyri. Classification (GTDB taxonomy): domain Bacteria; phylum Bacillota; class Bacilli; order Bacillales; family Halobacillaceae; genus Thalassobacillus; species Thalassobacillus cyri. The sequence goes on from NZ_FNQR01000008.1 coordinate 16,319, forward strand.
TAAACTATTTCCCGGGAAATTACCCGCATTTGTCGAAATCTTTTTAGAATAATCAGTCACCAGTTACAAGAAGTGACAAACTTCTTAAGACCCCTGTGCTAGCATTGATGTTAATCAGCAACTGACATCCAATGCGGGAGGGCGTATGATGAATTTAAAATCGAGGATTGATTATTTATGTCATATCAATGCTGTCACGGTTGACCAGTTGGACATCCCTATGGAAGAATTGGAAATGCTCGAGAAGGGGCTCATCCAATTGCCACCCTCAAGCACCAGATATCTCAGTGGATATTTTGACAGGCCTGTTTCATACTTTGAAAATCATAATATAACGGATCAAGGACTTCATAACTTATTACAAAGCCTTCAGTTAGCATTATTTACAGGGGAAAATAAGAAAGCTGAAGAGACCATCTCTAAAATTGAAATGTACCAGCCTATCTCATCTCTTCACCAGGAGATGATCTATCATTTGTTATTAGCAGTATACCATTACCAGCAATACATGTATGAGCATGTTAAATGGCTTGATGATAACTACCTAAGTTATTTTTTGGACAAGCCAAGCGACTTTATTAAGCATAATAAAACCTTCGATAAAGCTCTTTTCCATTACTTAGCTATGAGATACCATTATCAGGGACAGTGGTTAGAAAGTGAAATGTATTTGGCGGAGTTATTCGAGCTTACTAATGAGCAAGAGAAATCTACATTTATATCCAATTTCCATTTTTATTTACCAAAGGGTAAGGAAACAGTTTATAATTAGCAAAAAAACAATCCTTATATAAAGCAGGTGATCTGTCGGAAAATGGCAGGTGATCTGTTTTTTTATGGTTACTAAATATTACATATTAATTAATACAGTCAAAAAAACAAGTTTGGTGTCGTATAAAAATGTGAATATAGAGTATAGAAACAAAGCAAGCTTTTTATGCATATGTATAACTAAAAGGACAGAGGAGTTTTACAGATGAAAGAGGATATTAATTTACAAGAGGTTCTACAAAATATCATTAAGCTTAGTGAGGCTGCAGAAATAGAAACTACCCAGGAAGCAATTGAAGAACTGATTCAACAGTTAGGTTGATTATTAGTGAAATAACAGTTGGGGACAAGGCTGATTTGTATAAACATCTTTATCAATGGAATAATTTAAGGTAAAATGATATCGATTGACTATTACCTACCGTGAAGTGAGGTCCCCTATGTTTGAAATAATTAATTTGTTAATAGCACTCTTCCTTTCATTTTTGACAAGCTACCTACTCACTTTTCCAGTAAGAAAGCTGGCAGTCAAATGGAAGGTGATGGATTATCCAGAGCTTAGAAAAATTCATACTCAAATAACCCCCCGCATGGGTGGAGTTTCAATTTTTGCAGGCACAGTTGTCGGCGTTCTTTATCTACAGCCGGAAATCCCGCATTTTTGGGCGGTTTATCTCGGTGCTACCATTATCATGATTACTGGTTTATTAGATGATCGCTACCAGCTAAGGCCTTTAGCTAAGCTTTCCGGCCAGATTGTGGCAGCTGCATTATTGCTTTTTTCTGGCTTGTTGATTGAAAATATCACCATTCCTCTCTTTGGAATGATTCATCTAAATCTATTTTTTAGTGCATTGATCACCTTCTTTTGGATAATCGGAATAACTAATGCAATTAATCTTATTGATGGTTTGGATGGATTGGCCACGGGTGTGTCTACCATAGCTCTGATCAGTATTACAATTATGGCTTTTATAGATAGTCAAATTGCTGTCGTACTACTATGTTTCGCGCTTATCGGAAGTAATTTAGGTTTTCTGATTCACAATTTCTTTCCGGCAAAAATTTATATGGGTGACACAGGCTCTTTGTTTCTAGGTTACTCAGTTGCTGTATTGTCCATGTTAGGGCTGTTCAAGAGCTTAACTTTTTTCAGTTTTGTCATTCCTATTTTGGTACTAGCTGTTCCTATTTTTGATACTTTGTTTTCTATAATCAGAAGGTTGATCAATAAACGGCCGGTAATGGAAGCGGATAACCAACATATTCATTATCAATTGATAGCGACAGGGTTCAGCCATCGGACCACTGTTTTGATTATTTATTTATTTAGTGCGGTATTTGGAGCATTAGCTATTTTATTTTCCTATACACCATTTTTACTTACTCTAGGGATAACGGTTTTTGTAGTATTTATTCTACATTTGTTTGCAGAAATGACAGGGGTAGTCAAAGGTGGAAAAAAGCCTGTAATTGATACCGTAAAAAGTACAGCCAAAGCGGTTAAAAAAGAAAAAAAACAGTAAGAGGGTACATTAAAAAATAGAGCCGCGATTCTTCGCGCCTCTATTTTTCTTTAGCCCTATTCCTCAATTATCCATGAGAAGCAGTTGTATTCATACCTAAGTGTTCCTGAAGAGTAAGTTTCACATCATTTATGGAACTATCATAGACGTTATAATAATAAACTCCGTTCAAACGTATACCTTCCCCCGTTAACTCCAATTTTTCGATTTTATTAGTGTTGAAATTTTTGTACTCCTTATAAAATGCAAATAGTTCACCGATCTGTAAGTTGGTAGTTACATTGTTTCCGAATTCATTGGTCAATTCATCTATTTTAAAAAAAGAGCCTGGTTTAGTCAGTTGCTGAACAAGGCTTTCGAGTACTTGTTTTTGACGATCAGCACGACCGAGATCACCGCGAGGGTCCTGTTTCCTCATCCTTGCATAACCAAGTGCCTCTTCTCCGTTCATTAACATCTCGCCTTCATGATATTCAAGGGTTTTTGTTTTATCAGCATTTTTCTCAGTGAAATCAAATGGCACTTCCACTGGAACTCCTCCTGCAATATTTATCACATTTTCAAAACCCTCAAAGTTGATGGTCGCATAGTAATCAATTGGAATATCTAAGAATTCTTCAACAGTCTCGATAGTCATCTTAGGTCCTCCAAATGCAAAGGAATGATTGATTTTATCTTCGGTTCCCTTTCCGGCAATGGATACTAATGTATCCCGTGGAATGCTTACTAATTTCATAGATTTTTTTTCTTGGTTAAAAGTAACTACCATTATAGAGTCAGCGCGTCCAGTAGCCCCGCTTGAAGCGTAGTCTTCTACCCCTAAAAGAAGGATAGATATAGGGTCTTCCATTATTTCTACACTTTCTTGACGTAAATCAGATTTGTCTCGTTTCAAATCATCATAGGAATTTTTTGATGCCTTAAAAGTTTGATAATAAATATATCCAAAGCCCCCTCCTATAGTAACTAAGAGAATAAGCAGGAAGGATACCAGCTTGTTGATTCGCTTTCTTTTCTTCTTTCTTTTGTCAGCTCTATTCATATGTGTTACTCCTTTTGTTTATAATTTCAAAATGATAAGGTTTTTTTATACATACTATGGGCAAAAGATGTGGCTTTTTAAAAAAGATGATATCTTGAAACATTCTATTACTAGAATTCTAAAAAAACAAGCGACTAAAGTACGTAGGCTTTATTCCCTTCTTGGTTATTAATATTTCATTTATATTACTAATTTGTAATGAGTTGATTATCGATTTTGAATGCAGCATTACTTTGACCAGGAGTAGTTGCATATATCCAATTTATGTTAAATTTATATAGGTTCTTTATTCATGGGGGAGGAGCAAGCTTGGAGTATAACCTGGAAAAGAGTTTTTTTCCATTATTACATCAAACATCAATGGTTTCTCACTTGCTTTAATTTTTTCATTTCCTTTAAATTAACTCTCAAAGCGTGTCATTCTTTAAAGAATATTGTAGAATAAGAAGGGGTTAAAGATGATGTAATTAACTGGGAAGGCTGTTCTTGAGGCAGTGTTGTTTTTTACAAAAATATATAAATGTCTTTATATTTTTTGAATATCAAAGTAACTAAGCAGAGGAGAGAATTTCAGGATGAATATTTGTGTAGTTGGATTAGGGTATATTGGCTTGCCATCAGCCGGTTTTTTTGCTGAAAAAGGCTTCCAGGTCCATGGAATGGATGTTAATAAAAAAGTGGTGGAAACTTTAAAAGAAGGAAGCGTGCATATTGAAGAGCCAGGCTTGCCTGATTTAATCAACAAAGTAGTAAAAAGCGGACAATTGACTGTATCTGATAGTGTTGTACCTTCAGATGTATTTATTATTTCTGTTCCTACACCTATATATGAAAATCAAACAGCTGACCTGGATTATGTGAAAAGTGCCACAGAAAGTGTACTGCCTTATTTGACTAAAGGGAATATTGTTGTCATTGAATCAACTATTCCTCCTAGAACTATTGATGATATAGTTGTCCCTATCATAAAGGAGTATGGCTTCGATCCTGATGCAAACGAAATATATGTAGCCCATTGTCCGGAACGAGTCATCCCTGGCAATATTTTGAATGAGCTGGAAGAAAACAATCGTATTGTAGGTGGGTATACAGAAGAAGCTTCGAGGAAAGCGGCCGAAATATATCGGCAGGCTGTCTCCGGGGATGTTTTTGAGACAAAAGCGATTACAGCGGAAATGGCTAAACTAATGGAAAATACCTTTCGTGATGTCAATATCGCTCTAGCCAATGAACTGGCTAAGGTAAGTAGTAAGCTTGAGGTTAATGCGCATGATGTTATCAGCCTGGCTAATATGCATCCCAGGGTAAATATCCATCAGCCAGGACCTGGAGTGGGTGGTCATTGTTTGGCTGTAGATCCATATTTCATCATCGAAAAAGCTCAAGCAGAAACACCATTAATCCAAACGTCGAGAGAAATCAACGAATCCATGCCATCCTTTGTTGTTGAGCAAGTGAAGAAAATTTTACAATACAAGGATAACCCGAAAATTGCAGCACTAGGCTTAGCTTATAAAGGTAATGTAGATGATCTTAGAGAAAGTCCTGCAATAACCATCGTGGAAAAGCTTGCTGAACAATTTGAAGTGAAGTGCCATGACCCATTTGTAAAAGAAGATATGACACATTTAAAACTGCATTCATTGGAAGAAGCCCTGGATGGTTCGGATATCGCGCTTATTTTAACGGACCACAATGTATTCAAAGATCTGGGTGCTGGCGTTTTCACGACCCATTTATCCCAACCGTATATTTTAGATACCAAAAACTGTCTGCCTGCTCAAGAAGGATTGACGATTTACCGCATCGGTGATTTATCAAAAGTAAACCCTATAGAGTAGGCACCAGATAAAGATGATGATCTATATCATCGTCTTTATTTTTATGATTAGTTAGAAATCAGTTGGAGGTTTGACAATGAAAGAAACCATTTTAGGCGTTGATGTAACAGATAAAAACTATAAAGAGATCTCTGAATCTATTATTTATGATATAAACGCAGGTAAACAATCATTTATTGTAGCTGTGAATCCAGAAAAGGTATTGAAAGCACAAAAAGATGAAAAGCTCAGACAGCTGCTTAATCAAGCAACCTATCAAATACCTGATGGCATCGGAATCATTCTTGCCTCAAAAATAAAAAAAGGAAATATAAGGGAACGCGTAACAGGAATTGATCTATTATTCAAGATTAGTCAGATGGCTGAACAACATCAAAAATCTATATTTTTATATGGTGCCAAACCTGAGGTTAACGAGCTGGCAAAACAAAATCTGTTAAAATACTACCCAAATTTAAATATTGTCGGAACCATGCATGGGTATGAAAAAGATGAACAATTAATTATAGATAAAATAAATGAATCCAAGGCGGATATTTTGTTTGTAGGTCTGGGAAGTCCACGTCAGGAAAACTGGATTATAGAAAATATGAAAAAGTTGGATGTGAGTATTTTCCAAGGTGTTGGAGGGTCTTATGACGTTTTGTCAGGTAAGATCAATCGTGCTCCTGCTATATTCCGTAAGTTTGGGTTAGAATGGCTGTACCGTTTGCTTGTAGAACCTAACCGAATTAAACGGCAAATAAAATTGCCTATATTTTTAATAAAAGTTTTAATGTCTAAGAATGAAAGCTAAGGCTTGGAGGGTCGTGGAGTGGAGGACTCAAGAAATCGTATTCTGATTGTTAGTAACATGTATCCCGGAAAGCATAGTGAGACGTATGGAATTTTTGTAAAAAACCAAGTGGAAGCCCTTCGGAAGAAAGGGCATAAAATAGATGTCGCTGCAATTGATGATGCCAGGACCGGTAAATTTAATAACATGAGAAAATATTTAGTATGGTTATTACACGCGCTTTATGCAGTATTTAGATACAAAGATAACTATAAACTTGTACATGCTCATTATGTTTTTCCTAGCGGCCTCATTGGTTTGTTAAGTAAAAAACTATTTGGAACTAAATTAGTCGTTACAGCGCATGGAGGCGATATTAATAAGCTTGCCAAGAAAAACAAATTTTATTTCAATCAGACAAAAAGGATTTTACAAGCCTCCGATGTAATAATTGCTGTAGGGGAAGATTTGCAAAAACAAATCATTGAAGATTTCCACGTTGATTCTAATAATGTCCGGCTTATGAGCATGGGAGTAGATCGAAGTGTATTTGCTCCTATCCCTAAGTTCAAGGCTAAAAAAGAAACAGCTTTCGATATAGAAGGTTTCCATATATTATTTGTTGGGAATCATATACGCGAAAAAGGGTTAATGGAATTACTGGAATCATACCAGCAATTAAAAGCACAATACGATTACCTGCGATTACACTTGATTGGTTCCCAAAAAAACCAGGAATTTCTGGAAGAATTAAACCAAAGAATAGAAGAAAAGAGAATCATAGGAGTTTCTCTTCATGGCCCCAAAAACCAAGAAGAATTATCGAAGTATATGGCAGCCGCAGACGTTCTGGTATTACCTTCTTATTCAGAAGGGTTTGGCTTAGTTGCATTGGAGGCAATGTCAGCTAATACACCTGTGGTAGGAAGTGATGTGGGTGGCTTATCTCACCTGCTGGCTGAGAATGCAGGTATATTAGTCAAACCAAAAGATTCAGCTGCGTTAAGCGCTGGAATCGAAGAGCTTATTAGAGACCCTGAAAAAGGTAATTTGCTGGTTGCTCAAGGAGATAAAAAAGCAGAGCTTTTTAGTCAGCAACGTATCATTGAGGAGTTATCACAAATTTATCAATTAGTAGATTAGGAACTCCCCTCTCAATTCTTGAATCAATGAATCTATTGGACTAGTAAAACTTGACCATGCAATGTTGATTCTATAAAATAATGCTGATACTTAAACAGATAAACTCGCTGTAAAAAAACGCACTCAGGAGGAGTATACAGGATGGAATATACTGCTTTACTATTAAGCTTTGTTACTGTAGTAATTTTAACACCATTAGTTAAGCAACTAGCTTTTCGTATTGGGGCAGTCGATGTACCGGACCAAAGAAAAGTTCATAAAGGAATTATGCCTAGACTAGGTGGACTGGCAATCTATATCAGCTTTATGGTATGGTTATTGACTTTCGCATGGAATCAGCCTTATACCATATATTTATTCCTTGGCGGTACCATGATCATGTTGGTTGGATTATTGGATGATATTAAAGGATTGTCGCCTAAAGTGAAAATGGCTGGACAAATTCTTGCAGCGGGTATCATCACCGCAGGCATTCAAATTGAATATATTATTCTGCCATATGATTTGGAACTAAAGTTCGGTTTGCTTAGTGTGCCACTGACTATCCTTTGGATTGTTGCTATTACTAATGCCATTAACTTAATCGACGGGTTAGACGGACTTGCTTCAGGGGTATCAGCAATCGCACTCATAACTATATCCGGATTAGCGATAACAATGGGAAATACTTTTTCTTTGCTAATCGGGTTAATACTATTAGGCAGCACATTAGGTTTCTTATTATATAATTTTCATCCAGCGAAAATCTTTCTGGGAGACACAGGGTCATTATTTTTAGGATTTATGATAAGTGTCCTTTCTATCCTTGGTTTTAAAAATGTAACCATGTTTTCCATTGTGGTACCTATGATCATTTTAGGAGTACCCATTGCAGATACTTTCTTTGCCATGGTTCGTCGCCTGGTAAAGAATCAGCCAATCACTGTACCGGATAAATTCCACATGCATCATTGTTTAATTCATTTAGGCTATAGTCATCGTAAGACAGTGTTTATTATTTATATGATTAGTGCCATTTTTGGATTAGCTGCAGTGATAATGACAAAAGCAGCTTTATGGTTAGCTCTAACAGTTTTAGCAGCTTTAATTCTTTTCGTAGAAGTGCTGGTAGAATTGACTGGACTTATCGATAGAACTTACCGGCCAATATTGAATTTGATTACGACAAGTAGAATAAGGCGATAGCACAATACTTGTATCATTAAAATTAGGAAGTGAATGTAAAATGGATAAAATCGTGCACATTGGATACCATAAAACAGGTACGACTTTCTTGCAGGATGTATTATTCCCAAAACATCCTGAAATTCATTATGTAGATCGTATGACCACGCAAAAATATTTTTTGCGTGTAGGATCTTTATTCTTTGATGCAGATAAAGTTAAAAATGAAATAAAAACTTTAGAAAACTCAGTAGATAATGGGAAAAAAGCACTTGTTTTTTCAGATGAAGAGTTATCTGGCCATATTCATACGGGGGGGAATGGCGGTTATCTATCAAAAGAGGTAGCAGACCGTATTCATCAGGTAATGCCTGATGCCAAAATTATGATTAATGTACGAAATCAAGTTAAAATGATTGATTCCGTATACAGACAGTATATTAAAAAAGGTGGCACCTTTAGTGTAGAGAAATATTTGTTTAATAACAATGGTCTGCCTCATCGTCAACCACGCTTTCAATTTGCACATTTTGAATATGATCGTCTGGTTGAATACTATATCAATTTGTTTGGAAGGGAAAATGTCTTTGTTTACCTTTATGAGGATTTTAAACAAGACAAGTCTTTTTATAACGATATGTTAGAAGAAATGGGTTTATCGTCTATCGATAATATAAAAAAAATGAGTTCGGATATAAAGAACCCAAGTTATTCTGAGTTTTCATTAGCGGTGGCAAAGTACTTCAACCGTTTTTATGGCGAGGATCCAATCAATCGCCGTTGTATCGTCCACATTCCTTATTTATATAAAATTGTAAAGAAGCTGTTATTCAACTATGAACTGAAAGTTCGTAAAAAGTCACCCGGATCGGTGCTGGATGAAGATACCAAGCATTATATTGAAGATTATTACCGGGAAAGCAACAGACGATTAATGGAATTAATTGCCCAGGATGTTACACGATATCATTATCCAGTCTCCCACACCTCAACTAATGTTGGTGAGCTAGTCCACCAATGATGGAGTATTCTTTATGTTAGTAAATAAGATCAAGAGTTTTATAAGAAGTAATACGTTTTTACAAAAATTAATCGAATCTTTTTTTGGTAGAATTTCTTACCTGGTTTTTTCCTTGTTATTTTCATTAATTGCTACAAGGATATATGGTGTTGAAATTTTTGGAACCTATACCTATGCCTTTACGCTTGTAACAATTTTGATGATACCAGCAAAGGCTGGTTTGGACAATGGGATTATGTATTCTGTGCCAAAGCATCGATATAAACACATTTCCTTTAGTTTTTTAATCAACCTTTTAATATCATTAGTATTAATGATTGGTTTTATGGTGATTTATGAAGATCCTTTTATCCGCTTCATGCTGCCTTTGATTTGGCTGGCGTCCACTGAACAATTGTTCTTTTCCATGTATCGGGTGGACGGTAAAATAAAAGAGTTTTATTTTATCAATGGGTTTCTGGCGATATTATTACGAGTAATTTTATTAGTAGTTTTTTATTATGTACTTGGAGAAAGCAGCTATAGCCTAGGACTTGCTGTATATGCATCATTTGTATTTGCTAATATCATTTACTTCACTCAGCAAAGGGGGAAGTTTCGTAAAGTTGAAAAAGACTTTGACTACTTGAAGTATTCCTTCCCATTAATATTTGCTACCTTGATGTCAACATTAATAAACAAGGTAGATATTATTATGTTAGGTAATATGACAACCAATAAAGAAGTCGGAATATACCAGATTACTTTTCAAGTATCCAGTACGATTTCATTGTTCCTATTTGTTTTGAATACTGTATTTGCGCCGAGGATTTCCAAGTTGTATCATAACAACAACTTGCCTCAGCTACGTAGCACTTATGTGAATACTACCCGTGCATTGGCTTTGTCAGCCTTCGTATATTTTCTTTTCTTAGTGGTTTTTGATGACTTTATTCTTGGTATGTTTGGCAAGGAAGTCATTGAAGGTGGGACAGCGATGTTATATCGAAATATCGGGCAAGTGGTAAATGTAAGTGTCGGCAGTGTGTGGCTGATGTTATCGATGACAGGAAAACCTAAATTCCAAATGTACGCTAACCTTTTCGCTTTCATTGTAAATATTGTATTGAATCTACTCATTATCCCTAAATACGGGATGAATGGTGCAGCTTTTGCAAGTATGGTATCGATTGTGATTACTAATTTGTTTGGATATATTGTGGTCTCCAGACGATTTAATATTAAAGTGTACAAACTATTTTAAAAATTAGTACGAAATTAAACTTATTATTTTACAGAAATAGGGTGTCGTTTATGAAAAGAAAGATTGAACAATTTGTAGAAAGAAATTACGGTAACCATCCGATTTTCTACTCACTCCATGATTATGGATTGGCATTGAAGCATGCTGTAGGACGTTCTCACAAAATCAACCATAAAGAACACTTCAATCCTTTTTTCATCATCGGTTCTGGACGTTCTGGCAATACATTATTCCGCACGATGTTAACTCAAAAGGAAGAAATCGTAATTCCTCCTGAAAGTTTTGTGCTTGGGAAGGCGATTCGAAAATATAAAATGACACGTCATATGGAATGGGAAGATATTTGCGGTTTATTCATTTCCTTTTTTGAACGTCATCATGGTTTTCCCAGATGGGGAATTGATGCACGTGAGTTTTATCAAGAGGCCATTAAAATTGAAAAACAGAATCGTAATTTAGAATATTTGATTCACTCGTTTTTTTCATTCTATGGCAAAAAGAAAAAGCCAAGTTTTACCCGATGGGGCGATAAGACACCGATCAATACATTTTCTTTAAAGCTGCTCGATCAAGTTTTTCCTGACAGCCAGTTCATTCATATGATACGCGATGGCAGAGATGTGGTCAGCTCATATTTAGACGCAGGTTTATACGATAATGCTTCAAAAGCAAGTGAACGATGGATGAATAGTATCCATACTGCTAAACTGTTTGGAGATAAAGTCGGAAAGGACCGGTATTTTGAAGTTTATTACGAAGACCTGGTAAACAAACCTGAAGAAACTTTGCAAGGTGTCTGTAACTTCCTCAATATTTCCTTTGAACCAAGTATGTTAAATCACTTTCAAGGGATAGAAGGGCTGGGGGATACTAAACTTCCTCATCATAAAAACTTAGCTAAACCAGTAAACAAAAGCTCAATCGGAAAGTGGAAGCAACGTTTAACGGAGGAGCAACAAACCATTGTGACTGAAAAATGCAAGCCGACATTACATCAGTTGGGTTATTTGGACTAATACAATCCGATCAGTCGGAGGGTTACTTTTTAATTAGTTATTTGTCGCATTTTGTCATTGCTAGGAGATAGATTCTCATTATATTTGGTTAGGTATAGTTTATATTAAAAAATAGAAAGACCGCAATATATCAGCTTTATAAGAGAATTTCACGCTTAAATCTTGTACAAAATCGTACAAGATTTTTTTATTGATTTTTATGCAAAAATTTGTCAAATAGTAGTACATAGGATTCATTTTTTCGAAAATATTACAAGATATTGTTAACAACTTCCTGCTCTATAAGATATTATCTAATATGGAAATGATAGTTTCCCCATACTATCTTTCTATTAAAATATCAAAGGAGGGTTTTAGTGAGAAAAAGTAAAACAATTTCATCTCTGTTTTGCTTAATTCTGTTTTGCTTTTTAGTAATACCGCACACTGCAGCAGCAAACACACAACTTGAAGGAATAACAGTCGAAGATTCCACCCCAGTATTCAAACAAGCATCTACCAGTTCTAAGCAAGTACGGACTTATAAAAAGGGAGTCGTTATAAATTTCCGGGAACATGATACCAATTGGTTTCGTGCTTCTGTATTTTATAATGGCGCTTACCAAACAGGGTATATTCATAAAAGTTCTGTAGAAGTAGCTGCTAACGGAACTGAATCGATGGAGGGCATGACTGCGAACGATCCTACTGTTGTCTATAATGATCGAGGCAACGAAATGCAAAGCCTTTCCGGAGGCCGTGTCATTAAGTTTAATGAATATACGGATAGTTATTACACGTTAAATGTTTTTGTTGACGGATCTTATCAAGAAGGTTACATACCTAAGACTGCGGTAGAAGAGGAAATCTTAAATTCTTCTAAAGTTGATGCTGTAACATTGAATGATCCCACTTATGTTACCAACCGTAATGGAACGACGCTGACTTCTATCCCATATGATCAGCTCATTGAAGTGATGGAATTCACGGATAGTTGGTATAAGATCAATATTATGGTTAATGGCGAATATACTACTGGGTATATACCGAAATCATCATTATCAACAGGAGTAGAAAGTCCAACTAAATATAATGGTGTAACAGTAGAAAACCCAACTAATATCTATAATGGGAAAATGGAAGTTATTAAAAGCTATGACCGGGGTTCCGTGGTGAGCTTCAGAGACTTCTCGAAGAACTGGTATAAATTAAGCGTTTATGCAGATGGCCGATATCAAACAGGCTATACGAAGAAGAACTTTATTGAAAAAGAACTTGATGAAAAAGGATTTTATGAAGGGATAACTATAAACGACAATACTTTAGTTTCCGATGGAAATGGAAACACAATAAAGTCTTATCCATATGGTAGTGTAGTGAAGTTTTCGGACTATACAGAAAATTGGCTGCGGTTGAATGTATATGCTAATGGCAAGTATAGGGATGGATATATACAGCAAAGTGAGGTAGAAATGCCTCTTGCCAATAGCTCTTCTTATGAAGGAGTTACTACTCAAAATCCTACTATCGTTTATAATAAGAATGCAAAACAAATTAAAACATATGACCTTGGAAGCATTATTAAATACCGGGACTTTACAGAAAATTGGTACCGTTTGTCTGTTTATGCAGATGGTAAATATAGAGATGGCTACCTCCATAAGAATGCGATAGAGACGCCAATCGAAAACCCTAATTCCTACGAAGGTATCGTTACATCAGACCCCACAAATGTTTATGGTTCCAATGGAGAGGTGATTTCCTCTTTTAATTTTGGCAGGGTCTTGAAGTATCGAGAGTTTACGGATGAATGGCATAAAGTATCTGTATATGCAGATGGTCAATATAGAACCGGCTATATTAGTACAGATTCTGTGGAAAAACCATTGCAACAATCTGAATTGCATAAAGGGATAATAAACAGTGAGCCCACAAAGGTTTACAATGATAAGGGCCAAGTAATAAAGAACTACTCTGTCGGGGATATCATACGATATAGAACGTTCAGCTATAGCTGGTATAAGGTGAGTGTTTACGCAGATGGTAAATACCGAACAGGATATATAGTTGCGGATAAAATTGAACCTATATATGACAATCCTGAACTGCTTACTGTTTATGCTGTAAATGAACCGACAAACCTATACACAAAACCATCAACCACTGCTACTATTACTGATAATATTAGTAAAGGAACACCATTAGAAGTTAAAGCGATAGCTCCTAATTGGTATGAATATTATGATAAGCAAAGTGGGGAAACATTAGGGTATTTATATAAGGATGATATAAGCTTAGAACCACTAGAAATAGAAGAATCTACAGCTTACGATTACACTTTAGATCAATTAGTAGAAGCTCAAGTAAAATATGGCTTCCCACAAACAGATCTATATCGAAATGACCCTGCGTTTGTTCACAGTGCTCTCGTGGATACAGAAAAGAAAACAATCATAGCAGAAGATGGCGTCCGCATACGAACTGAACCATATCTTTCAGATGACAGTACTGTATATAAAACACTGAATAGTGGTACTGTTATTGAAGTAGTAAAAGAAGTGCAAGGTGCCAGTTTCCGTGATTCCACTCTATGGTATCAAATTAATTACGATGGACGGACTGACTTATATGTTCACAGCACACTTGTCGCTCAATCTGCAAAGTCTGCCAGGCTTAATACTACTTCCAATATCCGTGCGGAGGCGACTACTTCCAGTCATATTTATACTAGATTAAGTAATGGTTCGGCTGTCAGTATCCAAGCAGAAGTTTCTGGAGAAACTATCAGTGGCAATAATAAATGGTATCAAATTTGGCTAGGCAGCTGGCGAAATGCTAAACCATCTGACGTGAAATATTATTTGGATCCAAGTAATCAAAATCGTTTTCAATTCTTGATGCTATCAGGAACAGCAAATTCTACTATCAGTGATTTACAGCCCATCTTAGAAGGTAAAGGAACTTTATCAGGGCATGAGGAAGCATTTATAAATGCAAGTAAAGATTATAATGTAAACGAAGTTTATCTGGTTGCACATGCTTTGCATGAAACGGGTAATGGTGGTTCGACTTTGGCGCAAGGGGTTTATGTGGATAGTAATGGCTACCCGGTTAGAAATTCGGCAGGGGAGCTTGTATCCGATGAAGAGGCGCCAGCTGATGCAACAAAAGTCTACAATATGTATGGAATAGCGGCTTATGATAGCAACCCTCTTAATGGAGGCGCTAAGTACGCTTATGAAAAAGGTTGGACAACCCCTGAAAAAGCTATCCGCGGGGGAGCGAATTGGATTTCCGTTAATTATGTAAACCATAGTGCTTATGCACAAAACACATTATATGAAATGAAATGGAATCCTAACAGTTCTTTAACCAATCCTTACCGACATCAATATGCAACCGATATTGGTTGGGCAGATAAACAAATACCAAAAATTAAGAAAATATATGATCAATTGCCTAATGCTAAGTTAAGTTTTGATATTCCACAATATAAACAGTAATATTAACGTAAAAAAGCAACGTTTCAAAACGTTGCTTTTTTGCGTTATTGGAATGGGGTATAGCCGTATTTTTTCATCTTTTCAGCGCAAATTCTTTCAATGCGTGCTAAGTTTTCTTCCCCAAAGAATTCTTTCTTGTTTACTTTTTTATTACCTGCCGGTTGGTACTGGATATCTACTTTATTTGAAATATCATTAACGACAGGGAGGTTTAATTCCCCTGCCATTTTTTCAATAGACCCTTTTTTATCTTTGGTGAAATCCTCATATTTAATTAATAGGAAATCTTCTTTATATTGTTCATAGATTTCTAAACTTTTTAACCAACGATGTGCCATCCATTCGATATAGTTCTCTCCACCAAGCCCTAACCAGCGGCTATCGACGACACGCATCCAGTTCTTGTTAATATTTTTCCATTGTTTATTATACTCTTCTTCCGCATTTCCCGCATTTCCTGGAATGTCGACACGGTTTAAAATACTGCGGAGGTTATCTCTTGGATCACGAAGGATAAAAACGTTCTGTTTAACGTTAAAATGCTCTTTAATTTCTGGATATAAAAAGGTCAAAGAGGGTTCTTTAATGATTTCCTTTGAAAAATCATATTTGTTATTATTTACAAATGTTTGAAAAGGAATTTCTTTTTTGTGAAGTTTAGTTTGGATTGGTTCGTATAATCCTTCCAGATCAATCGTAGCCGGTTGGGCGGTTGCTTCTGCGAGTAATGCACCAATAGCCGAGGTTCCACTTTTTTGATTACCTAACACGAAAATAGGAGAGGGGTTGACTTCTGCATGTTTGTCTAACCGTTTTTTTCGAATTTTACGAGGCGTGTGATAGATTTTTCTTAAGATAGATTTCATTTAAGTTTTACTCCTTTTAATGAATAGATAAATTTAAGCGATGGCAATTTAATTAAATTAATCTTATCACAAAGTAAAACTTAGTAACAATTACACTTTTGTATCCTCTTGTAAAGAAAATGGCAAAATGATGTTGAGCTTTTTATGTTTTGATGGCTGGATTTAAGATAGAAAACACTCCGGGGGTATATTGTGAATAGGTAAACGATAAGTGCAGACTATTTCTTTGAAAAAGATCTGAGGGTATAAAATTCAGAAAAGTTAAATAGAGTACATTATACCTAGTTGTGGGTATCGCTCAAGTGATCATTCGGTTGTTTATAATTGTTAAATATATGTATTTATGTGTCTTTTTACTAATTATTTGTGTTATAATTTCAAAAGTGTAGTTGAATAGTCTCTTAGACAAGAGTTGTGACTTAATAACTTTTCTTTTAGATGTCTATGACTCTTTTATTATTTTTGTGGGGAACAATGGATTTAATTGACGGAAAGGGAGATTTGAAAGTGTCAAAATTTAAAAGCAGTATTATCCTTTTAATTGTGTTATCGGTTTTATTTATTTCATTCTTATCATTTAATCTATTTGGTATTAACAACACAAAAGGAGAAGAGCTTAAAAATTCATTAGAATTTTCTCTTAATAAAAAATTTGGGGTTTCATATAAAAGTGATGACTCAAATCTAGAGTTTGCAAAAAAAGAAGAAAGTACATATATCAAAGCTGAAAATATGACAATGATATATAACCTTAAGGATAAAGGCGAAAAGCTTGGTGAACTACACCTCACTAAAAGAACGATAGATAATGGGGATGTTTTTTTATTTACACGCTTAAATAATATGACCGAGAAAAGGCTTGAAGGCAAGTTGACTTTAACTCTGCCCCAAAGTATTAAACAATATGATTTGAAAGATTTTGACCGTATGAAGAACCGTGCTGGTCTTACTACATACCCCTCTGCTTTAATAAGGTTTTATAATAAACAAAATGAAAAAGGTCACCTAATGATCAGTAAAAATTATTTATCCGCACCGATGCAGAAAGGATATGAAAATGGGAATGTAAGTAAAGTAAGACACTTATTAAGTGAAGATGAAAACATTAAAATACAACGAAAAAAAGAGAACATTAAACTTGTGATTGATTTCGAAACTACTTCCAATACAATATCTGAACAATGGATATTACTCTCTAATAAAAAACTTTTTAAAGAAGAAAAGAATATCAATTATTGGATTAAAAAAAATAATGAACATGGCCGTCGTATTAATACCTGGTATACTGACAAAGGGCCTTATAGCAAAATGCCGAAATCAGTTGAACCACAAACAGAAGACTACATGGCTTATGGCAGAAAGTTATTGATGTTTAAGGAAGAAGAAATTCTATTACAATATAAAAAAACAAAAGAACGGTATTTTTACGATTTATTAATCAATTCACTAGTGAATTTAGAGCAATTCCGAGGAGACAATAAATATTGGCCTACAGAAGTTACAAGTACTTGGCTTAAAAGAAGTTATGGGATCAAAGCGCCTTTTATTGATACAAGATTTAATGAGAGGATTGCTTTATATTTACGGGGAGTACGTGAGGAGATAGGAATAGACAACCAGAATAAAGAAGTTATTAATTATGCTGATTTATTGTTGAAACAACAAGAGTTAAACAATGTAATCAAGGTTAAGGAAAATGCCTTTTATATACCAGACTATTTTTCTATGAAGGACAACAAGATTACGCATACTTCACTGAACCACCAACTAGGAGGACT
This sequence comes from Thalassobacillus cyri, assembly GCF_900107755.1. GTDB lineage: Bacteria > Bacillota > Bacilli > Bacillales > Halobacillaceae > Thalassobacillus > Thalassobacillus cyri. The sequence goes on from NZ_FNQR01000008.1 coordinate 33,987, forward strand.
TCAAATATTATTGAGTGCCTACGTCATCACAGGAGACAAAAAATACCTTAATGTTGCACGGCAAATTCAAAACGCTTTAGATGAGCAAAAGGATGATTGGCTTACAGCTGAAGGAGACACGTGGTATAAAGTAATGCCTGACCTGCAATTTGGTGGAGAAGACTATCAAATGGTGACATTAAGAGATTTGCTAAACACAATTGATTATTGGAGAAATGCAGGTCAAGAGTTAAGTCCTATATATGAAAAGTTTATACGTTCCAAGGTGAATTACTTAAAATCAGTAGATGCGGAATTTTCGCAAGAAGTTGTCAAATTAATGAAAAAGGAAAAATATTATTACTTGATTAAACGATATCCTCATATCTCTAAGTACTAAAACTTTTGAGGAAAGAGAAGGCTATTTTCACAGTAAGGCACATGGTTAAACAGAAAGTACAGATTGGATGTCTATAATAATATTTAAATTAAAAATAATCCCGGATAAGATAAACACGTATAAAAAGTGCTTATTATCCGGGGATTTTTTTGAATCATTACAGTTTCCTTGCAATTTTGCAGTTATATTAATGAGCAGTTAAAGATTGTAAGAGAGCTTCAAAAAGGTTGGTGAAAAAACTCGAAACGTGTATAATGAGTGGGGTGAAACAGTGAACTTGAGAGAAAGAGGGCCTTACCATTGAGTATAAAACAAACGTTAATGAAAGCAGCAAAACCAATTATACAACCGATCAACCGCATGTTCATATCAAGAGAATATCGACTCAATCGGGAGTTATCGGATATAGGTAAAGTGAATAACGTCTTAGTGCTTGCTCCTCATATGGATGACGAAACAATCGGGTTAGGCGGTACGATCCGCGCTCATTCTGATAATGGAACTCACGTGCATTGTGTCATGGTAACGGATGGTTCCAATAGTGTTACGGAAATGGCTAAAGAAGAGTTATCGAGGAAGCGTAAAGAAGAAATGGCACGCATCCAGTCGATTATCGGAATAGATGATTTGAAATATTTAAATCTTCCAGATGGACAAGTTAAGAGTGAACCAGAAGCTGTTCAAAAGTTAGCGGTATGGATGGATGAGATTAAGCCAGATATCATTTACTGTCCTCCGCTTGTTGATGCCCACCCCGATCACATAGCTACTACAGCAATTTTAGTGGATGCGTTGAAACAGTCAGAGGGAGAATATGTTATTCGTCAATACGAAGTGAACTGTCCAATTCCGCCAAAAGAGATCAACGTAGTTATAGATGTTACGAATGCAATGACAAAAAAGATCGAGGCTATTGAACAGTTTCAATCCCAGGTGATTGCATTTGACGGTTTTATTGATATGAATGCCTATAAATCTGCACTTATCAAACATTCAGGTGTTAAATATGTAGAGACATTTTTAGAAGTACCTGCCCGTCAGTTTATAGCAAAGTTTGATGCTTTACGGGATATTAGCCCTGATTATCCGAAATGGTTTAAACAGGTAAACCGTTCTATTACATTGGTGTGGGCTTTTTATCAAAATTACTCGAAAAAGAAAGAATTATACAAAAAAACTTAAAGGGGAATGGAGATGAACTTAAATATTAGAGAGATGGCATTTTTTTTATATGCCGTAGTTACTTTAGCAATCGCTGCCTATTTTGATTCTACCATTGTAAGTATCCTTGTGATGCTTTTTATTGCAGCTTATACCTGGTTCCACACCAAAAATTCTATATTAATGTTGTTTATCTACTTTCCTATAAGGCCGTTTTTACTGGAATTCAGTCCAACCTTGAAAGGGATTGGAGATATCATTGTTCTGATATCCCTAATGAAAGTATTTTGGAACTATCGTAAGAACTGGAAGCAGCTGTTTCGTTTTGACCCTTTTGAAATAGCATTTATTCTTTTCTGTGTGGTAGGTTCCATTTCTGCTCTATTAACAGGCGTGTCTATTATGGCGATCGTTTATCAGTTAAGAGCCTTGGTTATTTTTTACTTAGTCTATTATATAGTCAAAAGGCTTGATATCACGACACAAGATGTTAAAAAGTTTGTCTATACCATTATTGCTATGGTTGTAATTATTGGGATACACGGTTTGATAGAGAAAATTTCCGGGCGGCAGTGGTTATTACCTGAATCCTGGGTGAATAAATCGCTATCTGTCTATAACGAAAACCGGATTTATGGAATGCCAGGCAACCCTAACTCATTGGCAGTATTTTTATCACTTTCGTTGATCATCCTTATTTTCTGGAAAACCAAGTTAACAAGCTTGAAGAATTTCTTTGTATGGGTTCCACTAGTATTGCTGTTGACCGTAATGACTTTGACGTATTCCCGGGGCGCATGGATCTCCCTGGTGTTTGTCCTTATAACTTACACTCTGCTAACAAAGTGTTGGGGAATTGCCCGTATTTTTCTTATTTCATTAGTTGCAGCAATCATTCTTGTAACGATACCATATGGTACGATTTTAGATGCAGTGACCTCTAATGAAGAAGATAAAATTGTTCAGGATTTACCTGAGCAGGAGGAAAATAATGAAAAGGAATCACCCGATAGATTTCGGGGCGCCTTTGATGAAACAAGCTTAGAAAACAGCAGCCGTTCCGGGAGGTTGTTTATAGTTAAAAAAGGCTTTGAAATTTACAAAGATCATCCGATTATAGGGACAGGGTTTGGTACATTTGGCGATTCCGCTTCATTAAATTTTGGTTCGCCTCTTTACAAGCAATATGATATTGAAAAGAAATTCTTCTCAGATAACCAGTATATCCAGATCATTGTTCAAACTGGAACAATTGGGGTCCTGCTATTTGCTGTATTTTTATTGAATATGTTGTGGATTTTGTTTAAGAAAAGAAAAGAAACCCACCTTGCCTATGTACTCTTATGTGTCCTGCTGGGCAGTTATGTAGCAGGTTTGGTGTACAATATTTGGGAATATGATATTTTCACTTTGATTTTCTTCACGATGCTTGCGTATTTACTAAACACATCATCTCCCAAGCCAGTGGCGAAAGTAAAGCCGCAATCCAAGTAAGGAGGAGCGTTATGACAGAAACAATACAACCACATGGTGGTAAGTTAATTAATCGTGAACTGGAGCAAGAAGAAAGACGAGCGAAGCTGGAAGAAGTAGATGAATTATATAAACTGACGGTTTCCGATTGGACGGTTTCCGATTTAGAATTGATTGGAATTGGCGGTTTCAGTCCATTGGAAGGATTTATGAAGAAAGAAGATTACGAATCTGTTATTCATGATTTGCGCTTAAAAGACGGCACGGTGTGGAGTGTTCCGATTACGCTCCCCGTAACAGAGAAGGAAGCGGAAGGCATTTCTGTAGGCGATGAGGTAATGTTAAAAGGGGAGGACGGTATAATTTATGGAAGTATTATAGTGGAAGAAACGTACACTTATGATTCAAAAATTGAGGCAGAGAAAGTATACGGAACTACTGATGAAGCACACCCTGGTGTGAAGAAGGTTTACGACAAAGGTAATGTGTACCTTGGCGGACCAATTACCTTATTGAATCGGCCTGACCACGGAAAATTCGATGAATTCTATATGGATCCAGCAGAGACCCGGCAAATGTTCAAAGATCTCGGGTGGAACTCAGTAGTAGGTTTCCAAACACGCAACCCGGTTCACCGGGCCCACGAGTACATCCAAAAGACAGCACTTGAAGCGGTAGATGGTCTGCTGCTTAACCCGCTAGTCGGTGAGACCAAATCAGATGATATTCCTGCAGATGTCCGTATGGAGAGCTACCAGGTGATTCTAACAAACTATTATCCTTCCGAGCGGGTAAGGCTAGTGATATACCCTGCAGCCATGCGCTATGCTGGTCCGCGGGAAGCGATTCTCCATACTATTGTTCGTAAAAATTATGGCTGTACGCATTTTATAGTCGGCCGTGACCATGCTGGTGTAGGAGATTATTATGGTACGTATGATGCACAGGATTTAATTGAGCAATATGAAGCAGAATTAGAGATGACGATCTTTAAGTTTGAACATGCTTTCTATTGTAATGTTTGTGAGAATATGGCATCAGCTAAAACGTGCCCCCATGGGAAAGAACATCATGTCCATTTAAGTGGAACAAAAGTACGTGAATTATTACGAAACGGACAGCGTCCTCCCAAAGAGTTCTCCCGTCCGGAAGTAGCAGATGTATTGATTAAAGGAATGAAACAAAACCAGGGATGATGAAGCGATGACGTGGGAAATGATCTTTGTAACCATCATAATTATTGCCATGTTGATCGGTCTGTTAATGGAAATAGCCCGACCGGACATGGTGGTTTTCTCTGCTTTGACAATTTTATTAATCACGGGCATTTTAACCCCGAAAGAAGCTTTAAAAGGTTTTTCCAATGAGGGAATGCTGACAATTGCATTATTGTTTATTGTAGCAGGAGCTGTGCAGAAAAGCGGAATAATCGACCATTTAATGAAGGATTGGTTATTAAATACGAAATCAATAACCGGAATGACCGGAAGATTTTTCGCTCCAGTATCGGTGTTTTCCGCTTTTTTAAACAATACGCCCATTGTAGTTACCTTTACCCCTATTATTCGGAAATGGTGTCAGGATAAAGGTATTGCACCATCAAAATTGTTAATCCCTTTATCCTATGTTACCATTCTCGGCGGTACAATCACGTTGATGGGAACATCGACCAACCTTGTGGTTCACGGAATGTTAAAGGATTACGGAATGGAAGGCTTCTCATTTTTCCAATTGGCTGTAGTTGGTATACCTATCACGATTGCCGGTTTGATTTATTTGATGACGATCGGTTATCGGATTCTTCCATCATATAAAAGCATTCAAGATAAAATGAATGAAAATACGAAGGAATATATAGCCGAATTAATTGTGGATCCCAGTTTTCCACACATTAATGAATCCGTTAAAAAAGCCGGGTTAAGGGATTTAAAAGGATTATATTTGATTGAAATCATCCGACAATCAGAAATCATTTCGCCTGTTCGGTCTACGACCATCATCCAGGAAGGGGACCGATTGATTTTTACTGGTTTGATTTCTACAATTGCCGATCTGCAAAAGATAAAAGGGTTACACTTAGAGACTGGGACACATTTGAAGCTGGATGACCTTAAAAATGGTAATGGCGAAACGCAACTGGTAGAAGCAGTTGTATCTCATCAATCCTCCTTGTTGTCAAAAACGATTAAAAAGTCCCGCTTTCGATCCAGGTTTGATGCCGGTGTCATCGCAGTCCACCGGAATAACGAACGGATCAGGAGCAAGATAGGGGATATCGTTTTAAAACCAGGGGATACATTGTTATTATTAACGGGGACAGATTTTCTGACGAATCACCAAAACTCAAGTGACTTTTATGTCATATCATCATTGGATACCCCAAAGGAACTAAATGAAGATTATTCAAAAGGATGGTTTTCATTATCAGTGTTAATTGGTATGATTCTACTTGTGGTTGTTGGCATATTGACAATGTTTAAAGCAATGGTCTTAGCAGTCTTTATCCTTTTATTGGGAAAGGCGATCAGTCCGGAAGAGGCAAAGAAATATGTCCAATTCAATGTCTTATTATTAATCGCAAGTGCCATTGGGGTAGGGGCCGCCATTACAAAGGTAGGGTTGGCGAGCTTTGTCGCACAAGAAATGTTATCTGTTGCAAAACCACTAGGAATGGTTGCGATCATATTTTTCGTTTATGCACTTACAAACATCTTTACTGAACTAATTACCAATGCAGCAGCTGCCGTTCTGATGGTTCCAATCGGCTTGGAGTTGGCTAATCAATTAGAGGTAGCACCAATGGCCTTCGCAGTGACAATTGCTATTGGAGCATCTGCCAGTTTCATTACACCGATTGGTTATCAGACGAATTTGATCGTATACGGGCCAGGTGGATATCGCTTTAAGGATTATGTGAAAGTAGGATTACCTTTATCATTGATTGTCATGAGTTTAACTGTATCTATCGTAAATATTGTATTTCTTTAGGAGGAAATTTAAATGAAATCTACTAACATCACTTGGCATAACTCGAAAGTAACAAAAGAAGACCGCCAACAGCAAAAAAATCATAAGAGCCCTGTACTATGGTTCACCGGTTTGTCCGGGTCTGGTAAATCGACACTCTCTGTCGAAGTTGAAAAAGCTTTATATGAAGAAGGCGTTCACGCTTATCGCCTGGATGGGGATAATGTCCGTCATGGGTTGAACAAAAATCTTGGGTTTAGTCCAGAGGATCGTACAGAAAATATTCGTCGTATTGGGGAAGTTTCCAAGCTTATGAACGATGCTGGTCTTGTTACCCTGACAGCATTTATTTCTCCTTACCGGGAAGACCGTGATAATGTCCGCGACTTATTTGAAGACGGTGAATTCATCGAAGTGTATGCGAAATGCTCATTGGAAGAAGCAGAAAAACGCGATCCAAAAGGTCTTTATAAAAAAGCACGTTCTGGTGAGATAAAAGGATTCACTGGAATTGATGCTCCATATGAAGAACCTGCCGATGCTGAAATTGTAGTAGAAACAGATAAATACAGCCTGGAAGAATCAGTTGAACTGATTATTAATTATCTTAAAACCAACAATCACATTTAAGTATCGCGGGAGGGGAATCTAATGAAACAAACCGTTATCCAGGCTGCAATTGAAGCTGGTAAGGAAATCATGAAAATTTATAATACCGACTTTGATGTCGAATATAAAGAAGATGAATCACCGCTTACGATTGCTGATAAACAGTCCCACGAAATAATCAAAATGCACCTGATGGATTATGACCCAAGCATTCCAATATTAAGTGAAGAAGGAAGCCATCTTCCTTATGAAGAGCGTAAGCAATGGGACCAGTTCTGGCTGGTAGATCCCATTGATGGAACAAAAGAGTTCATCAAAAAAAATGGTGAATTTACTGTCAATATCGCTTTGATCCGTAATGGAAAACCAGTATTGGGTGTTATTTACGCACCTGCTTTGGATGATTTATATGTGGCTGATGAAGAAAAGGGAGCATATAAAATACCTGCAGTATTAGAGGCAGGAAATACTGATTCCATGAATGCTATCCCACTCCCTCTTGTAGACAAACAAGAGAAGACAGCAAGTGTAGTGGCGAGCCGGTCTCATATGTCTGAAGAAACCCAGCAATTTATCGAGTCTTTAAAAAGCAACTACGAAAGCGTAGCAACGGTTTCAGCAGGAAGTTCTTTGAAACTTTGTTTAGTAGCAGAAGGAAAAGCGGATTATTACCCGCGATATGCTCCGACGATGGAGTGGGACACTGGAGCAGGCCAGGCGATTGTTGAACTATCTGGTGGTAAGGTAGAGGTCGCGAATGAAGACCGTCCACTAAGATATAATAAGGAAAACTTGCGTAACCCATGGTTTTTAGCAACACGCAAACAATAAGAGCTGAAATATATTCTAAGGAATAACTACATTAATAATAAAAATTTGGTGGTGGATATTATGTCAGTAGAAGCACATGGAGGAACATTAATCAATCGTGAATTGCAAGGAAGTCAAAGAGAGGAAGCTTTAAAAAATGCAGAATCTCTTAAGCAGCTGGCCATTTCAACATGGACCGTTTCCGACCTGGAACTGATTGGAATCGGAGGGTTCAGTCCATTAGAAGGGTTCATGACTAAAGAAGACTATGAACCTGTGGTGGAATCAATGAGCCTGAGTGATGGCACGCTGTGGAGCATTCCAGTAACGTTGCCTGTTTCCAAGAAAGAAGCAGATAAATTTGACGAAGGCGAAGAAATTGCCCTAGTAGGTGAAGAGAATGGGATCATCTACGGAACTATGGTAATAGAAGATAAATTCACCTATGATAAAAAGCGTGAAGCGGAAAAGGTTTACGGGACAACTGATGAAGCTCACCCAGGCGTGAAGAAAGTTTACGATAAGGGTGAAGTTTACCTTGGTGGTCCTATCAGCATGCTTAACCGTCCGGATCATGGCGAGTTCGCAGATTTTTACCTGGACCCATCAGAAACAAGAAAAATGTTCGAAGACTTAGGCTGGAACACGATTGTTGGTTTCCAGACACGTAACCCTGTACACCGTGCCCATGAGTATATTCAAAAAACAGCACTGGAAGCTGTAGATGGTCTTTTGCTTAACCCACTAGTAGGGGAAACCAAATCAGATGACATTCCAGCGGATGTCCGTATGGAAAGTTACCAGACGATCCTGAAGCATTACTATCCGGAAGACCGCGTTCGTCTTGTCATCTACCCTGCAGCTATGCGTTATGCTGGTCCGCGTGAAGCAATCCTGCATGCAACTGTACGTAAAAATTATGGATGCACGCACTTCATTGTAGGTCGTGACCACGCGGGTGTCGGTGACTATTATGGCACGTATGAAGCACAGGAACTTATGGCAACGGTAGAAGATAAACTGGGAATTACTATCTTTAATTTTGAGCATGCTTTCTACTGTGAAGTGTGTGAAAATATGGCATCTGCTAAAACATGCCCGCATGATAAAGAACATCATGTTCATCTTAGCGGTACAAAAGTTCGTGAATTACTTCGTAATGGAGAGCGCCCTCCAAAAGAATTCAGCCGTCCAGAAGTAGCAGATGTACTGATCAAAGGCCTGCAAAAATAAAGCAAAGCTAAATACGAACACCCCGGGTTCTCCAGATATTGGAGTGGTCAAGGTCCAAGATTGTAGACATCGAAAAAACACCGGGGATAGGCAACCGCCTGATTTCTGTATTCGACAGGAGTCAGGCGGTTTAGTTTCCGCTGAGCACGTTGGTGATTATAAAAATAGATATATTTTTCCGTTACTCTTTGAGCTTTATCGATATCGGCGATAGGATAATAGTAGAGAGCTTCCACTTTCAAATGGGAAAAGAAGCTCTCTATACAGGCATTATCAAAACAATTGCCTTTACCTGACATGCTGAGCGTGATGTGGTGGTCAGCCAGCATGTTATGGTAATCCTCAGATGTATATTGTGCTCCTCGATTACTGTGGAGGATCGGGGTTTCCCTTGCATCTTTTTCTTTTTGAATACTTCTTTTGCCTTCAATACTCCAGTAATTCGCGACATCTATGAAAGCGATTTCGCATGCCGAAATAACATTTTTTACTAAAATTACATAAACTAAATCTTTTACACGAATTTTGTTGTAAAACAGAAAAATTAGGGAAAAGACGTAAGCGAATAGAACTTTCTTAATGATTTTTTTATGATATTATGGACTCGCGAAAAGTACGTTTTTATACCTATTAAATAAGGAGTGTACGATTTGGGAACAATTGCTAAAAGAAAGTGGACACTAGTAGCATTCATATTGTCTTTATTACTTAACCCGACAATTGCTGATGCCGCGTTCGGTCCGGATGAATGGCATGAGTATCGTCTCAAGGATGATAAAAATGCTGTATACAATCAGGAAGGTGTAGAGCCTCTGGAAGCAAAAACGTTCAAGACTGCAGATGAAGTTCGGGCAACGCCTGTCGTTGCAGGGGACAGGCTATTTGTCGGCAACCATAATTCCGGTGATTTGTTTGCATTCGATGTGAATACAGGCGAAGAATTATGGAGAAGCAAAGCGCTTAACTGGGTCCATTCAGAAATGATCTATAATGACGGCACTGTATTTGTCGGATTCGGAAACCGGTTTTTTCAGGAGGATGGTACACGAGGGACTGAAGAAAGTGGTGTGTTGGCTTTAGATGCAGAAACAGGGGAAACAAAATGGAAGTTTAACACCCCAGGTGAAGTGATGCCGACACCTGCATACAAAGACGGTTATGTGTATGCAGCTACCGGGGATGATCATCTTTATAAAATTCATGCCGAAACGGGCAAGCCAGATACAAAGGTGAACCTTGGTCATACGGTAAGTATGTCATCACCAAATATCGTTAATGAGCAGTTGTTTGTCGGTGGAAGTGGGCCTTTGCCATATGCATTCACGTCGGTCGATCTGTCAAAGGATGAAATAAAATGGCAAACTGATTTCGAAAATGCCACTGCCGGCCTGGATGATGTTCCGCCAGCAATCGACCAGGAGATTGTGGTGACTACCGCGCTGGAAGAGGGGACTCCTGCCAGGTTGAAGCAAGTATACGATAGAGAAGGTGTAACTGCTGTCTACAAAGAAGCTATCAAAGGTTTCTTTGGCGGCGGGGACTTCATTAATGAACGGAAAAATGATCCTAGACATAAGATATACGCGATGGATACCGAGACGGGAGAAGTGCTATGGGAAGACAGTCTCGGTGTCGGAGAATTTGTAAAAAACAACAAATCAGGCGCTCCGATCATTTATGAAGGCAAAGTATTTGTCGGAAGTCCAATCACTAAAAAATTCTATGCTTATGATCTGAAAACAGGAGAACGACTCTGGGAATTTAAAAATAAGGTGATGAAGGCTCCTCCAGTAGCGGCCGATGGCGTCGTCTACTTCTCCAATGCCAAAGGTTTCGTCCATGCGATGGATGCCGAAACCGGGGAAGAGATAGGACGTAAGAAATTAGGCGGAAAGCTAGCGCCATCAGGTCCGATCATCATGAATGATACATTGATTGTCGGCAGTCAGGACAGTAATGTATATGCATTACCGACCGAGGATATCCGCCACGCTTCCGATGAGTATAGTGAAGCGTCGCAAGAAAAAAGCCTTGCTGGCTATTTCACTTTTGTGTACGGTATTCTTCTGCTGTTGTTAGCAGCGCTAGTGGCTGCACTGGTATTTGCTATTCGTAAAATTAAAAAAGTGAATAAAGCTACCTAACTAAAGTAGAAAAGTAAAGCAGAGCCCGCATCCGGTGAACCCGGATGCGGGCTCTTTTATGTTTTCACCAATAACCTAAACGAGCATATCCTGCTATATAAGACTAATAGCATCCCAGAGAATCCATTTTATGGATTCCTTGGGATAGTTACGGGCTAATTCCATGGTAGGAGTGGATTAGCTCGTATTATTTATTTTATGTAACATTTTGTAATAGTGATGAAATGGGTGATTGTATGCGGTAGTTTAATAGATAACAACTTTAGAAGTTTGTCGAATCTTGAAACCAGGGAGGAATGAGAGAGTTTGCTTTATAAAAATCTGATAGTAAGTTTATTTGCTCTATTTATTGTATTTTCCGGAGGGCTGGGAATTAAAGAAAATACGGCCTCGGCCTTACAGATTGACCCGGATGCTACTTATTCTTATGAAAGATTAACGAAAGACATCAAGGCATTGGCAGAACGTTATCCTGAAGCGATAACCTATAAATCTATTGGAACTTCCCCATATGGAAGAGAATTATGGGCGGTGAAAGTGGGCAGCGGAGATAAGAATATTCTCGTCAATGGGTCTCATCATGCCAGGGAGTGGCTGACCTCGACACTTAACATGAAAATGGTAGAGGAATATGCGAAGGCTTATTCCAATAACACAACTATCAATGGATTCCAGGTACGAACGCTGCTGAACGACGTTGCCATCTGGTTCGTTCCGATGGTAAATCCTGATGGTGTTACGCTGCAGCAGCAAGGATTGAATGCAATGCCGTCTTCTATTCATAATGATCTAATCAGAATGAATGACGGAATGAGGGATTTCACACGCTGGAAAGCCAATGCGGAAGGTGAAGACCTAAACCGCCAGTACCCGGCTGACTGGGAGAACATCAAATACAGCAGTGGAAAACCTTACTATAAAGACTTCAAAGGCTACTATCCGATGCAGGCAAAAGAAGCACGGCATTTAGCCAGCTTTACCTATGAAACTGGTCCGCGCTCAACAGTGGCTTATCATTCTGCCGGACAAATCGTCTACTGGTACTTTAATCAGACAGGAGATCAATACGATCGTGACAAACGAGTAGTAGACAATATCAGCCTGATAACAGGCTACAAACCAGTCAGCCCGCAGCCAAACCCATCCGGCGGAGGCTATACCGATTGGTTCGTCGATGAATTCAAGCGAGTAGGTTTGACAATCGAAATAGGCGCCTATCCTGGCCAGAGACATTTGCCGACAAGCGCTTTTGATCAAGCATGGAACCGAAACAAAATTGTACCACTTCGTATGGCACAAAACGCCCGATAGGAATAGTTAGCAAAAAGACCCCGGGAATCCATTAACTGGATTCCCGGGGTCTTTTGAATATAATTTAGCTTGTTGTGGGCTTTTCGGTTCTATTTCTTATTCCGGTCTTGCTACTTCACATCAATTCGGTTCAAGGCTGGTGCTTCGATGTTCTCTTCCTGTTTTAGATATTCGATCATTGCATCTAAGGCTAGCGGGCCTGTTTCCTGGTTAGTCCCTTCTTTCAGAACCGTAAACCCGTCTCCGCCAGTGGCGATATAATTGTTGACTGTAACGGTATATTGTTGTTCTGGATCAATCGGGTTGCCATTACTGTCTGTCATGGCAACAATCTTTTCCCCGTTTGGTGCGTTATCATCCCAAGTATAGTTTAATCCTGACACTTGCAATATCCGAGGGTAGCTACCTGACCATTGCTGTTCAAGGACTGCTTTTATTTGATTCCCGGTCAATGTCATCTTTACAAGGTTATTTCCGAATGGAAGCATGGTATATAGTTCTCCCCATGTGATCGGCCCTTCATCTAAGTCCGAACGAATTCCGCCGGGATTCATAAACGCAAAGTCTGTTTGCATGAAAGCCCGTTGTGAATCAGCAACAAGGTTGCCAAGTGCGGACTCTCCGCTGGCATCTGGGGCGTTCGTAATCGGTTCGGCAGCCTGGGCGATGACTTCCTGAACTAGATCTTCCACTTCTTTGCTGTAGTTATTCACCATTTCTTTCACTTCTGCATCAGGTTCAATAGCATCATGGAAGGTGGTAACTACGGACGCTTCTTTTGAAACGATGTCCTTCGTTTTTGGATCAATCATTAAATCTACATCAGAAAAAGCAGTTCCATACGAGTAAGATTCTACAATCAGCTTGCCATCTACAACCGTGTTCGCATAAGCATGGTTATGCCCGCCATAAATAACATCGACTTCATCGTCAATTTTGGGAGCGAATTCCACAACCTCTCCAGAAGCACTGGTACCATCCGGTTTGGAAGAAGCAGGAACGTGAGCAAGTACAACAATGGATTCGACGCCTTTTTCTTTCAGTTGTGCAGCTGCATTGTTAATCGCCGTTGTCTCATCGGTAAACTCAACCCCTTCGATACCACTTGGAAGAACAATGTTCTTCGTGTCTGTGGTGACTACACCGATAAAACCAATCGGCATGCCGTTGACTTTTTTAATCACATACGGAGGCAGGATCGGCTCGCCTGTTTCTTTATCCTTCACATTTGCTACCGTATAAGGGAAGGAAGCTCCTTCAAAATCTCCTGTTTCTTCATGAGTCCCTCCATCGATAAGGCGCTTCATTTCAGCAACCCCTTCATCAAACTCATGGTTGCCGACAGTTCCTACATCAAAACCAAGTTCGTTTAGAATCTCAATGGTAGGTTCATCCTGTAAGAGTGAAGAAACAGGTGAACTTGCCCCAACGACATCGCCTGCATGGACGAGTAACGTATTTTTATTGTCTTGTTCATACTGTTTCAGGTAAGCAGCCAAATATTCGGCTCCCCCTGCTTTTCTGTCACCGATGGTGCGGTAGACGTCCAGTTGACCATGGAAATCATTCATGCCTAATAGTTGTACTGGTATGTACCTTTCCTTATAGGGCTCATTGGCATCAGGAGCGGCTGAAACTGAGGTACTTAAGAGTGCTAATGATAAAAGAAATGCGGGTATGATTTTTCTCATTTGAAACATGAGTTACCTCCTTTAATTTATTGTTATCTTAAAAATAGCAGAGTAGTTTAAAATGGTATTTTACCCAGTGTTAAGATCTTGTAAGAAATTTGACATTTAGGGCTCCAGAGGATTCCTTTTATACTTCAGCTCCTTTTCTTTAAAAGTTAGGTTGTGCAGCAACTATTTATATATCAATAGAGCAAATTCCTATATATAAAAATAAAAAGGGAGGAATTTACCAACAAAATTAGACAAAAAGTCTCCCTTAGAGGAAGAGAAAGTAAAACATCCCGCGGACTCCAAATTCTGGAGTCCGCGGGATGTTTTTTTCTTTTATGAAGCATTACTTTGTTTGAGTTGTTTGTCGATTTCGTTTTTGTAAAGGTCGGAGCGGCCGCCGAAGATAGCCTGGATGTTGTTGTCGACTTTGACGACACCGGCAGCTCCCAGCTCTTTCAGACGATCCTCGTCAATACGGCCGACTTCTGCTACTTCGACGCGGAGACGAGTAAAGCAGGCATCGACATGCTTCAGGTTATCTTTCCCGCCAAGTGCTGTCATGATTTCAGCTGCAACTTCCTGGTTCCCACCGGATTTCTTGCCATCTTTTTTAGCGTTGTAATCCTTACGAGTGTAAAGCTTATTCTCCTGCCCTTTGCGACCAGGTGTGGCGATATCCCACTTTTCGATGGCGAAAGAGAACGAGAAGTAGTAAATGACAAAGAAGATAGCACCAAGTACGATGTTCATCCACCAGTTACCTGTCCCCGGAAGGGCGTTAACCAGTACATAATCGATCAGGCCGGATCCTCCAGCCCAGCCAAGATGGACATCAAGCATATAGGTGACGGCAAATGAAACACCGGCAAGGAGAGCGTGAAATACGAATAACAATGGTGCTACAAACAGGAACGTAAATTCAATCGGTTCCGTAATCCCTGTCAAAAATGCCGTACCAGCTGCTGCAATCAGCATCCCTTTAACAACACTGCGATTATCTTTATCAGCGCGGCGATACATAGCAAGTGCTGCACCTAGAAGACCGAACATGATAACCGGGAATTTACCTGCCATGAAGCGGCCGGCCGTCACTTCTACACCTTCAGCAATCTGTGCTAAGAAAATGTACTGGTCACCGGAAACCGTGCTTCCAGCAACTTCCGCAGTCCCGCCAAGGCCTGTCCATAAAAATGGTGCATACCAGATATGGTGAAGTCCGGTTGGGATCAAGACACGTTCAAGGAATCCGTAGAGCCCGATATAAAAAGGATTGGTCGCTCCATTAGCAATAACGTTTGCAACTGCATTGATACCTCCCTGGATCGGTGGCCAGACCACCATCATCGCAAGCGCAAGGAAGATGGAGGAGAACACCATAGCAATTCCAACGGAACGATCACCGGCGAAGAAGCCAAGTACTTCCGGCGGGTCGAACTCGTGGAATTTATTATAGATATAAACGGCAAGCAGACCGACGATAATCCCGCCGAGTACACCAGTTTCAAGCGTGGGAATACCAAGTGCCATTCCATATTCCCCGTTCTTGGCTGCCATTTCAGGTGTGATTTCAAGGGCGAAAGAGATCGTTTTGTTCATAATGATATACCCGAGCAAAGCAGCGAGAGCGGCAATACCGGATCCGCCAGTCAAACCAATTGCTACACCGATAGCAAAAATGATTGCCAGGTTATTAAAAATACTGATACCAATGTCGAGCATACCATTACCGATCATCTGCACAATATCATTTTGTAAAAATGCTGCTGTGTCGGCAAGGGGACCAGTCAATGCTGCTCCGATACCCAGCAGGATACCAGCTGCAGGGAGAAGGGCTACTGGTACCATCAGGGACTTTCCGAATTTCTGTAAGCTACCGAAATACTTTCTCACAAATAGAAACCTCCTTTGTATAATAGGAAACCGTTTACTTGAAAAGTGAAAGGAAAGCCTGGATAGTTTTCCAGGCCGCCCTAAGGTTATTGGGTTACTAGTTTCTTAGATTGGTGGTAAAGATCTGGCCAGTAGTCTTTGTTCGCTTCAATTAAATCATCAAGGATTTGACGGGCAACGGGGGCATCGACGACGGTGCGGTTCAACGTCAATGCCTGTAATGCTTTCTCATAGCTGTTTTCAAAATAAGCATCGACAACCAGTTTCTCATAGGCGAGCTGACCTTCAATCAAGCCTTTATAGAAAGTAGATATGTGACCGACGGTGAATGGTTTTGGTCCCCGATTAGTGATCATAGCTGGAACCTCGACCATAGCATCATCCGGCAAGCTTGCGATTGTACCATTGTTTTCGACCATGACGATGAATATATCTCCATTATTATACGCCATCGAAGCGGCAACACGGATCATATAACGTCCATGGATATCCACTTCCAGTTCTACATTTGCAGTAGAGTCATCCGCAATAATCTGGTCGGCTAAATCATGGACACGCTGCTGGCGGCCGTTAATGACCTGACGGGCACGTGTATTTTCTGGATCCTCTTTTGTCACCATTTCTGACGGGTAAAGATAGTACTGAAGATAGGTGTTCGGCAAGTACTCCGGAAAATCGGTGACCATCCGTTCAACTTGCTTGAAGGTTTTGATCCAGGACGGGTCGTTTGCAATTTCCGCATCTTCCGGGATGAAACCATCTTCCGTAATCGCACGTTTAATGGTATCGGTATGATCATTACCTTCTTTATCATAAATTTTTGTGAACCAGCCGAAGTGATTCAGACCGAAGTATTCTGGTACAAGGTCGAACACCTCTTTGCCGAGGATACCTGCGTAGCTGACCATAATAGCAGCCGGCATATCACAGATGTTGAGAAGTTTCTTATCATCCGGGAATTCACGTCGAAGCGCTTCCGCAACAATCGCTGCCGGGTTGGTGTAGTTGAGAATCCACGCCTCCGGTGAAAAGGAGCGGAGATCGTTTACAAGCTCGATCATATCGCCGATCGAGCGAAGACCGTATGCCATTCCGCCAGGACCGCACGTTTCCTGACCTACGGAATCGTATTTCAGAGGAATTTGTTCATCTTTTTCGCGCATCGCCAATCCGCCAGTACGGATTTGGACAAAAACGAAGTCAGCATTTGTCAGTGCTTCTGCTTTATCTGTTGTATAAGAGAAGCTTTCCAGTTCCGGGTACTTTTCGCGGAGAATGATTTCACTTGCTTTCGCGATTCTCTCCTGACGAGCTGCATCGGTATCATAAAAAGTAATCGATTTTAATGGAAACTGTTCTTTTTCAGCTATTAAACTCATAATCATGCCGATCGTATAGGTGCTTCCGCCGCCTACCACTACAAGGTTCTGTTTTTTCATCATTTCAACCTCCATAAAAGGTATTTAATTTGTATTAAAATTAACTTAATATGAATATAATACAAATAAATGAAAGCGTCAACATATTTCTTGGGAAAGGTTTATATCCATAATTTGGAGGACCTGGGGTGGGATTAATGGAATGTTTGTAATACGATTTTAAGTAATCCTAATTTTGGTATAATACAAATAAGAGATGTATAGAAGATAGCAGGGGGAATAATGATGGCCTCACCTTTATATAGAAAGATTGCTCAACAGATTAAACAGGAGATTGAAGCAGGGAATTGGAAGGAAGGGGAGGCAATTCCTACGGAGAAGCACCTATCCGAAAAATATGATGCCTCTCGTGTCACGATCAGACAAGCAGTAAAGACGCTGGTAGAAGAGGGGCTCCTTAAGCGAATCCAGGGAAGCGGTACCTATGTCAGTGAAAAGAAGATCGAGCATAACATTTACGAATTGGAAAGTTTTACGGAGGAAATGCGCCGGCTCAATAAACAGCCAGTCAATAATGTTATGAACTTTCAAATGATCGACCCGCCAATGCACGTAAAGAGCAAGTTACAGCTGGGGGAGGAGGAGAAAGTCTTCTATGTAAGAAGGCAGCGGCTGGTGGATGATATCCCGTATGTGTTGGAGGATACTTACCTGCCAGTTCGGTTGTTTCCGGATTTGTCCTTTAAGGTCATGAGTGGGTCTAAGTATGACTATATTGAAAAGGAACAAGGAAAGAAGATCAAAGAAAGCTTTCAGGAAGTCATTCCAATTCTTCCGGATTCGGATATAGCCGGAGCACTGGGCGTACAAGAGACGACGCCTATTTTGAAAATACAGCACTACAGTGTGTTTCAGGACGATACCATATTTGAATATAGTGAAAACTACTTCAAGAGCGACGAATACAAATTCACCCTTAGAGCTAAACGGCCAAATTAAATAACACCCCAGCTCCTCCAATTTCTAGAGGACCTGGGGTGCGGTTAATTGGTTATCAGTTAGTCTGGTAGAATTACAATCGCATCACCGACGGGTCTTTCGCCGGACGAATCAGATGGCTGATTAACCAGTTCACTGCCGACTGCCATCGTAGAAGAGCCGCCGCCATCAAGGTTCATGGCTTCGACAGCGCCTAAGCTTTTCATCAGTTTTGCACTTTCCAGGAAGTTCACACCGATGCTGTTATCTGCACGGCCATCTACCGTTACAAATAACAGATTACCGTTTTCTTTGATGCCAGCCAAAGTTCTTGGGTGGCGCTTAATTGCGAAGTTGTATAAGAAATTGGTACCCCAGTAAAAGCCTTCATCTGCTGAATGAATACTGATTTCCCCATTTTCTATCAGGCGAGGACCGCCATTTACAACACTTTCAACTTCATCTGTGGCAACCTTCTCACCGTCCACTACCAAAGTTTCCGTCACATCCACTGTCATTCCTGGCTGTGCATGAGCTTCCAACCATGCAATTTCTTCTCCTGTACCTGCGATAACAGTGCCATTCTCAGGAATCGCTCCGCCGCGGTCTCTTACTTCAATCACTTGACCATCAGTGTCTAAAACTACTTCCAATCCATCACCAGCTGGCGTCTCTCCACCGAATACTGGCTTGTATAAGATCAGTTCACTGTCATCAGTGCAAGTAACATCGTGTCGCGGTTCTTCTGTCGGTTCATCTCCACCAGTACCGCCACAGCTGCGGATCAAACCAGGCTTGCGGTTCATTCCATCATGGGTAGTGGCAGCACCGTCGGAAGATTCAGCCTTTATTTCTGTAGCAACTTCCGCAATATCGGCTGCTTCAGACTCAGTAAAGACAAGGCTGGTCCGGTCACTGACCGCTTCACTTACTAATTCGCCTTCAACCATAGAAACGCCGGCAAGCTTACCTGGCGTACCATCACGAGATCCAACTACAAAATATCCACCGTTGACAGCAGCCAGCGCCCCAGTCCTGTCGGAAATATCGGTTACTCTTTCCTTTCCTTGAACAACCCCCTGTGCGAGGGCAGAGATAATTTTCCCTTGGAAAGTATCTGGATCCACTTCGATGATATTGACTGACCAAGGGCCATCCGTTTTTGTACCATCAAAAGCAGTGAAGGTGGTAGATGCGGAAGAATACCCATCCTGTTCTAATTGCGATTCCAATTGCCTTGCTTGTTCTTCTTCCTGATATTCCCCTACACGGACAAGATAGGCAATCCGTTTTGTCTCGATGTCGTTATACTTATTGTCTTTAATCTGAGTCACGTAAGGTTGATATCCATCGGCTTTTAACTTCTTGGAGAGATCCTTACTTTCTTCTCTCGTTTCAACCAAAGAAACATTTACAGTATACACCTCGTGTTTGGAATGGTGGCCACGTTCAATATGGGTGTAAGTCACACCTGGAGCTATTTCTTCTGTTTCACGCACTTCCTCCAAACCGGAGTTGCCGAGATGCAGTTCCGTTGAGGCTGGATGAGCGGATACGACGTTTGACGAAAGTCCGCCAATTAGAAACAATAAACTGAAGATGAAACCCGCTAAGGAAGTACCGAATAACCTGCTGATGTACATGCAATCTACTCCTTTTCTAGTAAAATAGAGTCCTCAAAGGTTACTTATATATCGGAAGAGTTTAATCCTATAGATAAAACAAAAAAAGGATATAAGTACCATCAAAATTAGACAAAAGACTCCCCGAAGCCTCGATAATGGAGGGCTCCGGGGTGGAGAATACAAATACCAGATCGCCGATAAATGCTAGTGTAATAGAATTATCGAGGTTCAGGCATCGACAGCTCCCAAGCTTTTCAACAGCTTGGCATCCATAGGTGTATAGTTGACACCTGGATCAATTTCTTCTGTTTCAGGAGTTTCTTCCAGTCCTGCATGGTCGAGATCCAGTTCTATATATGCTGATACAGTATCTCCAGAAAAACCGCTAATCAACAAGAAGAAAATTAAGCCGATACACATCAAAGAAATGCTAAATAACCTATTTTTGCACATTCTATCTCCTCCTTGTCTATAAGCAAGAGTCTTCAAAATTACTTTATATATCACTAGGGGTTGGTGGCGTTGTTTTAATGTTCAATTAGAGAAATGATTGATGACTCCTTGGGTGATTGCTTTGGCGACTGATTGTTGATAGTCTGAAGACTTGACCACTTTTAATTCATGAGGGTTGGAAATAAATCCCAATTCAACTAATACAGCATCTCCTATATTTTCTCGTAACACATGAAAATTTCCATGGCGGATCCCATCGTTTTGTAAAGAGGTCGTGGAATTTAACCGTGCTTGAATATCAGATGCCAGATTCCTGCCTTTTGGTTCCTGATAATAATACGTGCTTATCCCTCTCGCAGAAGGGTAATAGGAAGCATTATAATGAACGCTTATAAAGGCGTGTGTATAATAGGCTTCACTGATTCTAACCCGTTCCTCGAGCGCAAGGTAACGGTCCTTTTCCCGCGTTAAAATTACCGTAGCCCCAGCATTGCGCATGCTCTCAGCTATTCTTTCTGTCGTTGGTAGTGTGAATACTTTTTCCGGTGTTCCATCGACAGCTATTGCACCGGGATCAAATCCGCCATGGCCGGCATCAAGGACTATATTTATTCCTTCTAACGGCCGTTCACTTATTTGTTCTTTCTCCCTGGATGCATATACCAGCCAACCAGCTATCCACCCATGTTTGCCATTCTCCAGCTGGATTTTTACCCAGCCGTTTGATTCTCCGAGTTTAGGGAATACATCTTCATCGGTGGCTTGTGTTATAACCTTATAATCCGTACTTGGCCCTGTACGTATATTTGCGACATCGACGCCAACTGTCACCTGACTTGTATGTTGGCTGCCAGAACTTCCGGTTTTAAATAAGTATTGAGAAGCAACCCACCCGGTTACTCCTTCATAACTCACTTTTGCCCAACCGTATTTGATATCTTTGACGTGTATGATCTCCCCATTAGGGTAGGAACCGATTACTTCAGCATTCATTGTTGGGCTGCTGCGTACATTCAGGGATGTAGCCCCGACTTCGTAATTGCCGCTTTCGTGGGCACCCGCTGAAATGATCGAAAACTGAAATAGAAGCGTCAGGAAAAATAAAAATAACCCAATATATGAACATAAAAACAAACGGTATGTGCGGATAGTTATCTCTCCTTTATTAATCTTTCATTTTGTTACGGAATTGTAGCATTTCGACAGAAAAATACAATATTTATTCCTAAAAACAGATAATACCGCTCATTAAATTTAGTTATTTTTTCTCAAACAAAAAAAGGTGACCCCGCAAAGAGAAATTTCGCAAGGGTCACAATTTTTACTAGTTTTTCAATTCCAAATGTTCCTGAAGCATGTTGGAAAGTTTCTCTACTTTATCTTCGTTCGGCATATAATAATAGACTTCATCCATTTCACCATCTTGACCTGGTATTTCATGCTGTTTCACCTTATTGAGGGCATCCTTGTAATTGGACTGCACATTCCAAGCTTCCTCCAAGCTGAAGTTTGTCCTGACATTGTCTTCTACGACACTCAGTATTTCTTCTATCCTTTTTATAGAAGATAGACTTTTTGCTTTATTTAACATTCCTTGGAAAACCTTCCGCTGTCGTTCTTGACGACCGAGATCTCCACGAGGATCTTTATGCCTCATTCGCACGTAGTTGGCTGCTTCTTCACCAGTCAACTCAATGGTCCCTTTCTTAAAATGAGAGCGTCTATAAGTGAATTCCATATTATTTTGGACTTTAACACCATCTAGGGCATTAATCATATCCTGTAATCCTTCCATGTCGACACGTACAAAATAATCTACAGGAACATCGAGAAAATTCTCTACTGTCCGGATAGTCATTTCTGTGCCGCCAAATACGTAGGCATGATTGATTTTATCTTTCTTGTTTTCCCCTACAATCTTTGTATAAGTATCACGTGGAATACTTACCATGTGGGTAGAATTATTCTTTGGATTAACGGTTAGTAAAATTAATGTATCTGTCCTTCTGTAAACGTCTCCCTGACTGCCTGGTTCATCGATACCCATCAGTAATAGTGAAAAGGGATCTCCTTCTTCAAAGTTAATCGCTTCCCGACGCTTGTCTGATTTGTTACGGTCGATATCTTCCTGGATATTCGTAAATGTAGAAGTTACGAGGTTCCATCCATAACTTCCTGCAGCCACAATTACTACACTGAGGCTGGTCAGAAATATAAGCATAATTTTTTTCCATTTTATTTTTTTCTTCATGATTACCTCACCTAAACATTTTGTCGATATGTTGTTACTTTAGCGGAAGCAGGTTCTACTTCATATTTTCTTCCGGTTCGTGAGACCTTTTTCCAATCCCTGTTAAAAAAATACGCAACACTGCCATACATAACGAAATACATGGTGACAAAACGGTGAATAAACACATCATATACAACAGTGTTGAATAAGCGTAATCGATCTCCTTTATCAAATGTAAATCCGTACCGTTTTACCTGTACGATTGCGAGTAGATTATAGATGAAATTAAATAAGAAAATATAGGATAAATAAACAATGATAAACCCTAAGAATACAAAAGCAATATTCAAAAATGCACTCGCCACGAAGAATCCTGCGGTAATGTAGGCAGCGACAATGCCTACAAAAAAAGATTCAATGATGTAAAAAAAAGAAACAGCTTTTGTTACAACTGTCTTACTTAAAAAGGACCTGAAGTGAACCAGACAGTCCATATAGGACTTTTGCCAGCGGATTCGTTGTTTAAATAAATCTTTCCATGTTTCAGGTAACTCGGTATAACTGATAGCCTCCGTTATCAACAGGATTTTTTTATCTTTCTGTTTTGCAATATACCTGTGGATTTTCAATGTTATATCGATATCCTCCCCAACAGAAGAACGATATCCTCCGACATCAATCAACATCTTTTTTGAAAAAATGCCAAATGCGCCCGAGATGATAGCTAAGGCTTGGAAGCGTGCAAGTGATAATTTCGTTACATAAAATGCCTTCATAAAGTCAAGCATTTGTACACGTACCAGCATTTTAGTTCCGGCTAGTGATAATTTCTTTAATGGGTTACTTGTTTTTGTTTGCAATACATGAACCATACCGCCTGCAGCTACAACTTCCGGGTTAGCGAATTTTTCATTTATTACTTTAAGCGAAGGGGCGGTGAGAACGGTATCTGCATCCAATGTAACAACCAACTCTTTTGAAGCGTACTCTATTCCTGCATTCAAGGCATCTGCTTTGCCCCCGTTCATTTTATCGACTACGTAAATATTTGGGTTTAGACTTGATTGATACACCTTTTTTACATTGTTGTGCGCAAGTTTTCCAATCGGGATTTTTGCAGAGGGCTTCAAGTGTAAGTGCCGGTGCAAAATAGAAAAGGTCTCATCAGTCGAACCATCATTGATGTAGACCACTTCAAAGTTCTCATACGTCAAAGACTTCATACTTTGAATGGATGTTTCGATGATTCCGGCTTCATTATAGGAGGGAACCAGGATACTGATGCCTTTTTCAGTTGAGGGGGAAAGTGTTACCAGTTCATCCTCTTCCCGAAACCAGGGCATACAGTGAAACAAATGAAGCAGGGGGAAGAATAGACATAAACCAAAAAATATTGTTAAAAATAGTTCCAAGTATAAAGCCTCCTCTATTAATGGATTTCACTAACATATTCAGGTCAGCTGATAACTTTTACAAGAGGAAATAGCTAAAATCTAACGGATGGACTAGCAAAATAGGAAGGATGAAATATGTCGAAAATAACCAGATGTGCGGATGGTATTGTAACTTTTTAACAAAAAGCATATTTTCATTGATTGCTATATAAGGTTAGAAGGTTTATTAAAAAATGAAATAGTGGTTTCTTCAGATGGGGAGAATAATCGGGAGGCTGTTTAATAGAAATATATTATTTACTATTTAGCATTATATGACGATAATTGTTATGGGAGGTATGCTACTAATTTATTACATCGCTATGTAAAATGTATCAGATTAGAGGAATCTTTGAAAAAAACACAAATTTAACCAGTAGTATGTGCTATAATGTGACTAGTTTTTGCAAAAGTCAACAAAGATACTTGGAGGGACATGCATGGAAGAAACAATTTCACTGAAGGAGATTGCGCAGGTATTGAAGAAGCGCTTCTGGCTGATTCTATCAACAGCAGTAGCGGCAGTTGCCATCGCTGCATTGCTCAGTTACTATTTCCTAACGCCTACTTATGAAGCTACTACGCAATTCATTGTAAATACAAGTCAATCAGAGGAAGAATCGGAGTTTGATGTGAACGATATCCGAACTGATGTTGAACTAATCAATACATATAATGTAGTTATCAAAAGTCCGGCTATCCTGGATGATGTCGTATCTGAGTTGGAGTTAAATAGATCTGCAGATAATCTGCGTCAGAGTCTGAATATATCCAGCGAGCAGAATTCACAAGTTGTATCTGTTACGGTTACTGATACAAATCAAAATCGTGCTGCCATGGTTGCCAATACAACGGTTGAGGTTTTTCACGAAAAAATTCAGGATTACATGAATGTGGATAACGTCAATATATTATCCGAGGCTCAACCTGTAGATAATCCCACACCTGTAAGTCCCAAGCCATTGTTAAACATGGCCATTGCCCTGGTTCTTGGACTGATGGTAGGTGTCGGTATAGCATTCTTATTAGAGTACCTGGATAACACCATCAAGGCTGAAAAAGATATTGAAGACAAGCTTGGCTTACCGGTTTTAGGTATCATTACTCACATTAGTGAAGACGAAATTGTGAAGTCGGCTGAAGCGGCTAATGCAACTTCATTACGTACGAAGAGAGGAGAAAGCCGTTATGAGACGAAGCAAAAAGAAACTGTCTAATAAAAAGGCCCGTACGCTGATTGCCAAAATGAATCCCCGCTCTCCGATCTCAGAACAATATCGGACGATACGGACAAACTTACAATTCGCATCTGTCGATCAGGAACTTCGTACGATGATGGTAACATCTGCAGGCCCCGCTGAGGGAAAGTCACTAACCGTTTCCAATCTGGCAGTAACTTTCGCCCAGCAGGATAAAAAGGTGCTGTTAGTTGATGCAGATATGCGGAAACCGACCTTGCACTATACGTTTCGGCTGGATAATAGCCGTGGGCTCAGCAGTGTATTAATTGGTGATAAGCTTATGCATGATGTTGTTCAACAAAGTGATTTAGATAACCTGAATTTAATGTCATCGGGACCGATTCCTCCAAACCCGTCCGAGTTACTCGGCTCCCGGGCAATGGAAAACTTCCTGCAAGCGGCTAAGCAATCGTATGATGTGGTGATATTCGATACCGCTCCCGTGCTGGCAGTAACGGATGGGCAAATTCTATCAAACATATGCGATGGGGTATTGCTTGTGACCCGAAGTAAACAGACGGAAATCGATGCAGGTAAAAAAGCAGTAGATTTGCTTCACCAGGTGAATGCCAATGTACTTGGTGCCGTTCTAAATGATGTCGAACAGAAAAAATCAAATTATTATTATTACTATGGATCATAGGAAATGCTCTCTGCGAAAGCAGAGAGCATTTTTTTGTGCAAATATAGTGACATTCCTGCAGATGTCCGTATGGAAAGCTACCAGGTGATTCTTCTTAAAAACTATTATCCGGAAGATCGTACGCGTCTTGTCATCTATCCGGCAGCGATGCGTTAGGCAGGTCCAAAGGAGGCTATCTTGCATGCGATTGTCCGTAAAAACTATGGCTGCACACACTTTATTGTCGGCCGTGACCATGCTGGTGTCGGTGACTATTACGGCACTTATGAAGCGCAGGACTTCATTACTCAATTTGAAGATGAATTAGGCATTCAAATTTTTAAATTCGAGCATGCTTTCTACTGCACAGAATGCGGAAACATGGCATCTGCTAAAACTTGCCCACACGGTAAAGAAAACCATGTACACCTTAGCGGTACAAAGGTACGTGAATTGTTACGTAATGGCGAACGTCCTCCAAAAGAATTCTCTCGTCCGGAAGTGGCGGATGTTTTAATCAAAGGGATGCAAAAGCAAACCGTATAGAGGATGGTCTGAATGACGTTTGAAATGATCCTTGTGATCATTGTTATAACATTAATGCTGGCCGGGTTATTTTTCGAAATGGCTCGACCGGATCTTCTTGTTTTTTTTACTCTGTTCTTTTTCATAATGACAGATATCGTCAGTACCGATGAAGCACTTGTTGGTTTTTCTAATGAGGGTATGTTGACGGTTGGTTTGTTATTCATCGTTGCTGGTGCTTTTGAACGTAGTGGATTAGTAGAGCGGCTGGTTTCATCCATGCTGGCAAAAGCAAATACACGTCAGGGTGCGATGTTTCGCCTGCTCGTCCCCATTTCTGGGTTTTCTGATTTTCTAAATAATACACCGATTGTCGTTACTTTAACGCCAATTGTACGTAAATGGGCATCCGAGAATAATATCTCTCCATTCAAATTCCTTTTACCATTATCTTATGCAGCCATCCTAGGTGGTACCATTACTCTGATGGGAACTTCCACTAACCTAGTGATTCATGGGTTACTGCTTGATTTTGGGGAAAAAGGATTTAACTTTTTCGAATTGGCATGGGTAGGGGTTCCTATCACCTTTATAGGCCTTGTTTATTTGATAGTAGTAGGACACCGTTTCCTCCCTGACCATAAAAGCTTAATAGAAAAGGTAAGAGAAAAGAATACCAAAGACTACCTTAGCGAAATACAACCTTGGAATCGGCAGCGGTTTTTCAGTGAAAGATGTGATTGACGCAGCCAGACGGGTAACCAAACACCCAATTCCAGCTGTCGTGGAGGAGCGGCGTGCGGGTGACCCCGCTCAATTAGTGGCATCTTCAGAAAAGATTCAAAAAGAGCTGGGATGGGCACCAAAGTATACCAAACATGGAAGACATCATTGCTACTGCATGGGGGTGGCATCAGAAATACCCAGATGGTTATGTTATGAAGGAAAATAAGAGGTGATTATCCGATGACTTCCAGAAGAGCCAGGCAATCTGCTCATCGTAAAAGTAAAAAATGGCTTAAAATCATATCGTTAGTAGTTTTATTCGTTATTCTTGGTGGTGGAGGATATGCATACTCTATCTATAATAATGCTAAGCAAACTGTAGATAAGAAAATGCATACCCCAGTAGCATCGATTGATTATGATATTGGGAAGAAAAAAGTGAAAGAAAATAAACCTGTTAATATTCTTCTGATGGGGGTAGACGAACGTAAAAACGATCGCGGTCGTTCTGATGCCTTGATGGTCATGACGTTGGACCCTACAAATGACCGTATGCAGCTGATCAGTATCCCCCGTGATACGAGAACCACTATAGTCGGAGATGGCCGTCAGGATAAAATCAACCATGCTTATGCTTTTGGCGGTACTGACATGGCGATTAATACCGTGGAAGAATTTCTGGATATCGAACTTGATTACTATGTCAGCATGAATATGGAAGGTCTGACAGAAATGGTAGATGCCGTGGGTGGCATCACCGTCAATAATAAACTGGACTGGAAAGATCGCGGTTATTATAAGAAAGGGTATCATTATGTCAAAGGAGAAATTGAACTCGACGGGCTAAAGGCGATGGGATATGTGCGGATGAGGTATCAGGATCCAAATGGTGATTTTGGAAGGAATGAACGACAACGCCAGGTTATCGAAGGAATTATTGATAAAGGTGCCAATATTGCAACTGTTCATAAAATTGATGACATCCTTGAGGTATTAGGTAATAACATGAGAACGAACATGGCGTTTAGCGATATGAAGAACCTTCTCACCAATTACAATAAGACAAGAGAAAATAGGGTTACATACCAAATGGTTGGCCAAGGTATTAAGGTGAATGGGATTTATTACCTCGATATTCCCGAGAATGAAGTACAGAAAGTGCACAATATGATCGAAGAATATAACTCATAGGGAAACTATCTAATTAGTGTAGTTTTTTGTGTGAATTTTACGAACGATTTTCCTTATGATCCATCTTCTGGTAGCATACAGTTACATTAACCAGAGATGGAGGACAAAAAGATGGAAGAGAACAACTTTGCAAAAGGATGTATGTGGGGGATCTTGCTCTCTCTGCCACTATGGATCCTCATCATTCTTTTAGTCTACCTTATGACGAAATGAATGATAATGATAATGTTTAAGAGTTAATCATTTTGGATATCATGGAGTCTATCAATGAAATACCAATCTAAGACCAATGATTGGAGAACGATCATGTTTAAAGAAAATGATTTCATTACCGGATTCAGGTGGGCTCTACTTATCAGTATTCCTTTGTGGCTTCTCTTTTTTGGCTGGTTAAAATGGCTGGCAAGCTAAGAAACCATTCACTAAGATCAATAGAGCAGAAGAGATTAGAAGCTATTTACAAAACAAGGCTATTAGGACTTGTATCCCTCGCATTGTTACATTATAGTTACAATAGAGGCCTTTTATACTGGGTTTTTGGGAAAATTAACTTATTTGTGAATTCTAAGTAGTTCCTAAGCTTAGACGTTAATGAATAGAAATCCCATATAAAAGGTTGGTTAGTGAAGGAATGAGGAAAAATCATGGGGAATTTTGTTTCTAATCGAAAGCTGGTTAAGTTTCTTGCCTTACTCCCTATCATCATTATTTTATATGTTAACTGGCAGATATTAAGTGTCTGGGAAACTACGATGAGTTATCTGGTCTGTTTGTTTTTAGATGTGCTCACCGTTACTTTCAGTGTCTTTATGGTTCATTTAGCGGATGTAAGGGGATGTAAGAAAGAGCAATCTAAACGAGGTTCAACTATATGGGAAGATCTGAAGCTGAAAAAACTACTAGAATATAGGAAATGTAACTGACGAACGAACAATAAACCACCCTATCCTCCTATGTTGGAGGATAGGGTGGTTTGTTATGCTATACTAGACGGATAGTTTATGAGATCAAAAGATTGATTAAAGAAAGTGGTGAGTCGGATGATAGATATTCATTGCCATATACTGCCTGGAGTGGATGATGGCGCCTCTACTTTGGAAGATAGTATCGTAATGGCAAAAGAAGCGGTTGATCAGGGGATTGATACGATTATTGCTACCCCGCATCATAAGAATGGAGAATATGAGAATTCACGTCTTGAAATCTTTGGCCATGTGCAACAATTAAACGCTGAATTGGAACTGAGAGGGATAGCGCTGACCATACTCCCTGGACAGGAAACTCGTATCTATGGAGAAATGGTCCAGGATTTAATAAAAGAAGAGATATTGCCGTTGAATGTTGATAGCGGTTATGTGTTTGTTGAACTCCCTTCAGACCAGGTCCCTCGCTATACGGAGCGTCTATTATTTGATCTTCAGCGAGAAGGGATCAAACCGGTCATTGTTCATCCGGAACGAAATAAAAAACTGATTCAGGAACCAGACCTGCTTTATCAATTTGTAAAAGGTGGTGCCTATACCCAGGTTACGGCTGCCAGTGTAGCTGGAAAATTTGGAAAATCGATTCAAAAATTTTCCCATCAATTAATTGAAGCCAATCTTACTCATTTGGTTGCATCGGATGCCCATAATACCCATAGTCGTGGTTTCTATTTGAAAAAAGCTTATGAAGTGATAAAGAATAAATATGGGGCTTCATCCGTATATTATTTTATGGAAAATGCTTTTTACGTTACAGAAGGGCAGATGCTGGCGGCTAATCCTCCTGAGCATATAAAAAGAAAAAAATTCCTTGGTATTTTTTAATTTACTAAAGTCTATACATCGAATCGACAATCTTTGTCGATTCGATGTATTTTTTTTGTCATTTTGCCAAAATCATCATATTTTACTAACCATATAATTCTTAAGATGTATGATATTACCTTTATTAAGGGGGATAGGTGAATTTAGTCATATTTAACAATGAGACTAATAGAGTTCTATCTATTGGAAAAATTTTAAAAACAGTAGGAGTATAGTTGTTTGAATTCGGATTCTTGGGTATTAGGTAGAATTGCCCGCATCTTTAAACCATTATTATTAAACGGAAGGTCTGTGTTAACATATTCATTAATAAAATGTGTTTCTTTCCAATAGACCCAACAATTGGAATTTAATTTGTATCGCTAAGTCGATTACCTGCCAGTTTGGGTGCTTTCACATGACTCAGCCTATTTTTTATTGCGGAAAATAATTTCAAATTGAAATAAATTGGATCCAGCATACATGTGCTCCCGGTCTGCCACCACTTAGCTGTAAAGAAAATTTATCAATCAAGAAGGCGGAAGGAAGGTGTAATTATTGACATACAGTAAACGCTTAGCAGCTTTAATTCTGATAGACTCGATCATCGTTACTTTTTCTATATTCATGTCCCATTATTTTCTGAATCCCTATATGCATGATTTCGACCGTTTGATGTTCGTGTCATCAGTCACGCTGCTATTAACTCATCATTTGTTTTCATATCTTTTAGATTTATACAAAAAAGTATGGCGTTACGCCAGTATCGAGGAACTGATCGGTATATTAGTTGCAGTGACAGGGTCAATTGCAGTAACTACTTTTGAACAATTGCTGTTTTTTGGTGTGGTATATGAACGGGCATTAATTGTAACCTGGATGCTTCATATCATATTGATTGGGGGCGTTCGATTAGCATGGCGTTATTACAATACATATGGCTTCCACTTTGCGTTGGGGCGAAAAGTTAATCAGGCTAATGAAGATCAGGATAAAAAGCGGACGTTAATTGTCGGGGCGGGTTCTGCTGGGCAGATGCTTGCTCGACAAATGAAAGGAAATGAACAGCAGGATATCAATTTAATTGGGTTTATTGATGATAATTTTACGCTTCATCAATTATCAGTCAATAATGTCCCTGTACTTGGGAATACAAACGATTTGGCACAGGTGGTAGAGGATAAATCGATCAATCACATTGTTATTGCCATGCCTTCTGTAGAACGGGAAAGAGTAAAGGAAATTATCACGGAAGCACAAAAAATAGTGCCGAATGTTCAAACGCTCCCCATGATTGAGGATATTGCTCTTGGCAATATATCGGTTAGTCAAATTCGTGATGTTTCCATCGAAGATCTGCTTGGACGGGACCCGGTAGAGTTGGATATCGATTCTATTTCTAATGAGATACAAGGACAGACGGTCATGGTAACTGGTGCAGGTGGTTCAATCGGATCAGAAATCTGCCGCCAGCTGGTCAAATTTAAACCGGAAAAATTGCTTTTATTAGGACACGGAGAAAACAGCATTTATACCATCCATATGGAACTAAAGCAATTAGGACTGGACACGGAACTTATTCCGCTTATCGCGGATATTCAGGATAGAGATCGGATTATTCAGCTGGTTGGGGAGTATGTACCAGCCTATATTTATCATGCAGCCGCACATAAACATGTGCCTCTAATGGAAGCAAACCCAATGGAAGCAGTAAAGAATAACGTAATTGGAACTAAGAACGTAGCAGAAGCGGCAGATTTAGCCGGCGTTGGTAATTTTGTTCTCATTTCCTCCGATAAAGCAGTAAATCCGCCGAATGTAATGGGATCGACAAAGCGTATTGCAGAAATGGTGATCCAGCAGCTGGCTCAATCCAGCACGACGAAATTTGTAGCGGTACGGTTTGGGAATGTACTGGGAAGTCGGGGGAGTGTTATCCCACTCTTTAAAAAGCAGATCGCCAATGGTGGACCAGTAACGGTTACCCATCCTGACATGACAAGATACTTTATGACCATACCGGAAGCATCTCGGCTTGTGTTACAAGCAGGAGCACTAGCAGAAGGCGGGGAAATATTTGTACTTGATATGGGAGAACCAGTCAAAATCGTTGATTTAGCCAGAAATTTGATTCAGCTGTCAGGATACAACATAGAAGAAATAGGTATTGAATATACAGGGATACGGCCAGGAGAAAAAATGTACGAGGAACTATTGAACGACAACGAGTACAATCAAAAGCCTGTATTCCCTAAGATTTTTGTTGGAAATTCAGTAGAAGTAGATTTTGACAAAGTAGATGTACTTATTAAAGAACATTTCATATTCGATCAGCAATATTTAAAAGATTATGTGCTTTCGTTGGCCAATGATAAAGATATCGCCTCGTATTCGTTTGCGAAAGTGGATGGCTGAAATATCGCCAAAGTTTCAATTAAAGATTAAAACAAATGAGATGGAGTGACTGGAATGTTTAATGGAAAAACGTTATTAATTACCGGTGGAACAGGATCATTCGGTCATGCAGTAATGAATAAATTTTTGCAGACGGATATTAAGGAAATACGCATTTTTTCTAGAGATGAAAAAAAGCAGGATGACATGCGGAAACAATTCAAAAATGACAAACTTAACTTCTATATCGGAGATGTGAGGGATATAAACAGTGTGAGGAACGCCATGCATGGAGTCGATTATGTATTTCATGCGGCAGCTTTGAAGCAAGTCCCTTCATGCGAATTTTTCCCAATAGAAGCAGTGAAAACAAATGTCTTAGGAACGGAAAATGTTTTATCTGCTGCCATTGAGCAAAAGGTGGAAAAAGTCATTTGCCTGTCCACTGATAAGGCTGCCTATCCAATCAACGCAATGGGTATTTCAAAAGCGATGATGGAAAAAGTATTTGTAGCCAAAGCAAAGAAAGTCACCGAAGATGAAACTTCGATTACCGGAACTAGATATGGAAATGTTATGGCATCCAGAGGCTCAGTCATTCCACTATTCATCAATCAAATCAAGAACGGAGAACCAATAACAATCACTAATCCTGATATGACACGTTTCTTAATGAGTTTAGAAGAAGCTGTCGATTTAGTGGCTTTTGCCTTTCAAAATGCCAAGCCTGGAGACATCATGGTTCAGAAAGCACCTGCTTCTACCATTGGTGATTTGGCGCAGGCGTTGAAAGAGCTTTTTGATGCAGATAATGAAATCAAAATCATCGGAACCAGGCATGGTGAAAAGCTTTATGAAACACTGTTAACCAGAGAAGAGCACATGGTTGCTGAAGATATGGGTGGATTTTACCGCGTTCCAGCTGATCAAAGAGATCTTAATTATGATAAATATTTTGCTATTGGGGACGAGCGGTTATCCACAGAAGAAGAGTATAATTCTCACAATACAGAGCGTCTCAATATTGAACAGATTAAACAAAAGTTATTAGAACTCAAATATATTCAAAATGAATTAGAAAGTTGGAATAGTCATGAATATCTTAGTTACAGGGGCTAATGGTTTCTTAGGTAAGAACCTGGTGGCTGAACTAAAGCAACAGGACCATGAAGTCTTGCCATTTACCAGAGATAATACATTAGAAGAATTGGAAGCCTTTGTCGGTAAGGCTGATTTCATATTTCACCTGGCAGGAGTGAATCGTCCGAAGAAGGAAGAGGAATTCTACCAAGGAAATAAGGGTCTTACGGAAGAATTGATCAGTTTAATAAAAAAGAACGAGAAAAAAAATACACCAATAGTGCTTTCCTCTTCTATTCAAGCGGAAAAAGATAATCCATACGGAGCCAGTAAAAAATTAGCAGAAGAAGCTGTTGCTGACTTTTACGAAAAAGTAGAAGCAGATGCTTATGTTTATCGTCTGCCAAACCTGTTCGGGAAATGGTCCCGTCCAAATTACAATAGTGTGGTGGCTACGTTCTGCCATAACATAGCCAGGGATCAGGACATTCAGGTAAACAACCCGGAGGCTGAGCTGGCACTTTGTTATATAGACGATGTATTGGATGAGTTTAACAATGCTTTGCAGGGACATCCGACATATGAAGGGAAATATTGCACTGTCAAACCAGTTCATCGCATTACTTTGCAAGAGTTAGCTGATACGATTATAAGTTTCAAGAAAAGTAGAAGTAATTTAAACATCCCTGATATGGGCGATTCCTTGACGAAAAAATTATACAGCACTTATTTAAGTTACTTGCCGACCGACCAGTTTTCTTATGATTTGAAAATGAATGTTGATGAGAGAGGTTCCTTTACAGAAATTTTGAAAACGCCGGAAAGAGGACAGGTTTCGGTCAATGTCTCCAAGCCCGGAATTACCAAAGGAAATCATTGGCATCACACTAAGAATGAAAAATTCCTGGTTGTAAGTGGAGAAGGTCTGATTCGTTTTCGAAAAATAGACACAGATGAGATTATAGAATATTTTGTGAGTGGATCCAAAATGGAAGTGGTCGATATACCGGTCGGCTACACCCATTCAATTGTGAATGTTGGGGAAACGGACCTTGTAACAGTCATGTGGGCAAATGAAAAGTTTGACCCAGACAACCCAGATACGTACTACTTGGAGGTTTAGAAATGGAAATGCTTAAAGTACTAACTGTTGTTGGAACAAGGCCGGAAATTATCCGGTTATCAGCAGTTATCAACAAATTAGAATCTTCAGATGCCATTGAACACACACTTGTTCACACTGGACAAAATTATGATTATGAATTAAATGAAGTTTTCTTTGAAAACTTTAATATAAAAAAGCCAAATTACTTTTTAAACTCAGCAAATGGTGGTTCAGTAATGGATACGATCGGTAATATCCTCTCTAAAATAGACCCTATTTTAGATGAGGTACAACCGGATGCTTTTTTAGTGTTAGGCGATACGAATAGCTGTTTATGTGCCATTGCTGCTAAAAAACGTCAGATTCCCATTTTTCATATGGAAGCTGGTAACAGATGCTTTGACCAGCGGGTACCAGAAGAGACGAATAGAAAAATAGTTGATCATATTTCTGATATTAATTTGACTTATAGTGATATTGCTAGAGAATATTTGCTTAAGGAAGGTTTTCCTGAAGATCGAGTGATTAAAACAGGCAGTCCTATGTTTGAAGTACTTCACTCAAGAAAAGAAGATATAAAATCTTCCAATGTATTAGACAAGCTAGCGCTTAATAAAGAAGAATATTTCCTGGTATCCGCACATCGTGAGGAAAACATTAATTCTAAAGTCAACTTTTTAGATTTAGTAGATACCTTAAATGGCATTGCTGAACATTATAATTTACCTGTTATCATAAGTACTCATCCACGTACAAATAAAATGATTGAAGAACAAAAAATTGAATTTAATTCATTGATTAAAGTAATGAAGCCATTAGGATTCAATGACTATATTAAGTTACAAATGAATGCTAAAGCTGTTTTAAGTGATAGTGGAACCATAAGTGAAGAGTCGTCTATTCTGGGCTTTAAAGCCTTAAATTTACGCCAGGCACATGAAAGACCAGAAGCAATGGAGGAAGCGTCTGTCATGATGACAGGCTTAAAAAAAGAAAGAGTACTTCAAGCTTTAGAAGTTTTAGAATGTCAGAATACAGAAACATTTCATATCGTACGGGATTACAGTTTTTCCAATGTTTCCGATAAAGTATTACGCTTGATTCTGTCATACAAAGATTATGTGAATCGGGTTGTATATGGAAAAAAGTAATGGAAGTAGTTGATAGTTGAGGTAGTAATATGAATTTAAATAATTTAGGACGAAAGTCTCTTCTTGTTTTTATCGGTATCATCTTTGAAAGCGCCATTGTAATGTTAGTGAACATTTTAGGTGCTAAGCTATTTGGAGTCACAGCTTATGGTGATTTCATATTAGTCTTTACTTGGGTAATGTTTATCGTCAGTTTTACTAAATTAGGATTTGATCAAAGCATTATAGCTTATGTAACGAAAGCTGATGTATTTAAAGAAGAATATGAAAAAAACAATATTGTCGTTTTTAGCTTGTTGTTTTCATTTATATTTACATTCTTGATTAGTTTTTTACTTTATATAAATGCAGAATTTATTGCGGTTAACTTGCTGAACAACCCGAGGTTGGACAATTTATTTATTATTCAAATACCAATCATCTTTTTATTAACTTTTACCCATATTTCATTAAGTATTCTAAGAGCTTTTGATAAAATAAATAACTTTACCCAAATTAAATATTTTCTTATCCCTTCTCTTGAAATATTAGTGATATTATTTCTCTATTTTATGGGAGTAGATTCCATTGCATTAGTAATTGGTAAATATGTAAGCCTGACTGTAGCTATAATTGGTATCTTTTATTTATTTAAAAATATTACGTCCATTCATTTCTTTAAATACTTGAATTTGTACAAGAAATTTATAATATTTTCTCTGCCATTAGTACTTTCAGGGTTAATCGTATTAACTATTTCACGGATTGACATATTAATGATTGGTTATTATTTAGAAGGAGATAAGGTGGGGATTTATAATATTATCGTACAAATTTCTAAAGTGAGCTTAATTATTTTATCTACAATTAATACCATTTTTACTCCTATCTTCTCAAAGTTATATGTAAGTAAGGAATATGAGCGTTTAAAAAATACCTACCGGTCGACTACAAGATGGATCACTTTTTTTACATTGGTGTACCTATGTGAAATCATTATTTTTAACGAAGAAATTACTACTGTTCTGGGCGATAACTTTAAACAGGGAACAGTCGTATTGATATTATTGACAATTGGTTACTTTATTGATACCAGCGTTGGTTCTGTAGCTAATATGAACACGATGACTGGTCGACCGTCTTATAATTTATATTCCAGTCTGCTGGTAATCATAATTAATATTATATTAAATATGATTCTCATCCCTAAATACGGGATAAATGGTGCCGCTATAGCAACAATGACTGCAGTTAGTCTTTCTAATATATTAAAGATGGTGTTACTGTACAGGCATACAAAAATCCAGCCCTATAATATTTATTATTTAAAACTATTTCTATCAGCAGCAGGTAGCCTGATTATCACCATGGGGCTAAAAGAATTCTTTAATAGTGACTCAATTTTCATGCACATTACAATATTTCTGTTCTTCATTATTATCTATATATTCAGTGTGGCTTTATTAAAAGTTTCTGATGAAGACAAGCAAATGCTTACTAAATATATTAAAAAAATATGCTAAAGGAAGTTTTATAATGCCAAGTGATGAAGCAAAAGTCCCTAATTTATTTATGGTAGGTGCTGCCAAGTCAGCAACAACTTCTATCTACAACTATTTAAAAAAACATCCGGAAATCTTCTTTTCCGACCCGAAAGAGCCTAGATATCTATCATATAAACATGAACAATTTCCCCATAATGGGCCAAATGGGGAATATTATGATTCAACTTTTATTAAAACCAAAGAAGATTATATGGATTTATTTAAAGAAGCAGCGAACGAAAAGGTTATTGGAGAAGCTTCTATCCAGTACTTATATTTTCCCCAGATAGCCTTAGATATTAAGGAAATATATCCGGACGCAAAAGTCATAATATGTTTACGAAACCCTATTGACCGAGCTTACTCGTCTTATATGCATAATGTAAGGTCAGGTTATGAAAATTTGAGTTTTTATGATGCTTTACAAAAGGAAGAAGAACGGATAGAACTGAATTATCCATTCCTTTGGCATTATAAGGAGGTAGGTTTGTATTATAAGCAAGTTAAAAAATACTTAGAGGTATTAGGGAAAGAGAACGTTAAAATTGTTTTATATGAAGATATAAATAATAATACACAGGAAGTATTGAAAGATATTTGTGAATTCCTCGGTGTGAATGCTGATTATGAATTTCAGGATGCCGGGCAAGTTTATAATCGTTCGGGCAGATCCAGTAACCCAATCATAAATTATTTAATAAAACAAAATCTGTTAAAAAAGATAATGAAACATCCGAAGGTACCTAAATTTATAAGGAATATATCCTATACAATGTATCATCAATTACTGACAAAATTCCTTAAAAAAGAAAAGATGCATGAGAAAGAGAGAGCCTACTTAAAAGATTATTACAAAAGAGATGTATTACTACTGGGAGACCTTATTAATAGAGATACCGCTCATTGGATTGAATAAAATAGATAGTGACAAGCACTAAATGGCTTGTTTTTATTAACCTTCATAATCCAAAAGTTATTTATATTATTATCAATATCCCATGGGTCAATTAGAAAGGATTAACTATGAAGTACTCATTTTCATTCAGTAAGTTAGTGTTATTTTTAATTTTTGCACATTTTGTAGTTGATCTTACTACACAATTTTATTACTTCTATAACAGAGAAAGTGGTATTAGAAGTCTAGTTAATTTATCTTATTTTATTTTATTTTTTATTGCAGTTCTCTATACGTTAAAAACTGATAGATTGACCCTATTTAAGGAGTCCTATCTTTTTTTAGTTTTTTCTATAATTCCTATCGTATTAGGATTATTTGAATATAACTTAAACGGAGACTTTGCTTCCCATTTTTTTAGCTTAATTATGCCGATTTTAGCTATTTCATTAGGTTTTAATATTTCAAAAAACTTAATGGAAGAAGAGATAGTAAGATTTATTAAAAGAGGTATGAACTTTATTTACTATTACAGTATTGGCACTATCATATTTTTCCAGGGCTTGGTTAATATCGGGGTAATCAAATATAGCGCTATTAATCCTATAGGGTTATACACCGCTGTATTATATTTTTTATATAAAAAAAATTATTATAAAGCCGTTATTGGATTAGCTTTTGTAGCTGTATCCGGAAAAAGAGTGGCATTGCTTATAACATTAGTTGGTTTAATTTATTATTTAGCGACATTGATTAGATCTAATAAAAAATATTTACCGTATGTGGCAGGCTTTGTTTTGTTAGTAAGTGGAGGATTTCTTTATTTATATAACTCAACTCGATATTTAGATAGGTTTAAGTTAATATGGCAATTTGATATTACTGATTATAATGCCATGTTAGTTGCCACAGGCGGAAGAAGTAGAGAAATAATTGAAATTATTGAGCATCTCAACCAAAACGGTATTTCATGG
This sequence comes from Thalassobacillus cyri, assembly GCF_900107755.1. Classification (GTDB taxonomy): domain Bacteria; phylum Bacillota; class Bacilli; order Bacillales; family Halobacillaceae; genus Thalassobacillus; species Thalassobacillus cyri. Next base: position 72,961 of record NZ_FNQR01000008.1, read on the forward strand.
TTCATCGGCAGTGGGTTTGGAACAAGCGTAGAAATATATGAAGGTTTATCCAGGCACTTTTCTCATTTTTCTCCCCTTGCATATACTATGGCTTATGGAGCGGTTTTTACAATTTTTTTATATTACTTTTTTTTGAAAGAAATATCTATTCATAAGAAGGAATCTTTTAATCAATTATTTTGGTTTAAATTAGTATTTGTAGGTTTATTAGCTAGTACTCTCTTTAATGCTGTTGCATTTATTGATCCAAAGTATTGGGTGATTTATGGAATTACAAAGTATTACAATCTTGAACATGTAAACTCTGAGCCTTAGTTATTTAATGAAATAAAAAAATATAGTCAAACTAAAATTATTGAGGAGTTCGAAATGAAAATACTAATGTTAAGGCCCAACTACTTCCCGGAAGTTGCAGGAGGAACAAGGCTTGCCAAAGATTTAGTCGATGATCTGATTGCTGCGGGGCATCAAGTAGAGATGATCACTCCCTTTCCGGTTAAAGTAGACGAGAAAGTTAAAAGAGAATATAAAGCTAAGAAAAACGAAGTCGCTCAGGACGGATCATTAGTTATCAGAAGAATAGATGTTCCAATTGAAGAAAAGAGTTTCCCGAGACGGATGATAAAAGCGTTGTTTGTTTTTCTAGGGATGTACAGGAAAGGCCTGGCTTCTAAAAATCCGGACTTGATCATGACGATTTCAATGCCACCTTTCATTGGTCCGCTTGGTTCTATTTTAGGTAAAACCAAGAAGGTCCCAGTCGTTTATTGGGAACAGGATATCATCTCTAAATCTATAAAAAAGGACAGCAAAATAGGAAATTGGCTTCTTAAGACTTTCATGAAGAAAGTTATAAAAACATTTGAAACCTTTTCTGTAAAAACCAGTACACATACCATTTCTATATCAAACAAATTCAAAAATTATCATTTGCAAGAAGATAAGTTGAATCCTGAGAAAATATCCACGATTTATAATTGGATTGATACAAGCCAAGTCAATTACGTAAAGCGGGAAAATAATGAATTGTTTCAAGAGCTGGGGTTAGATAAGGACAAGTTCTATGTCACTTATTGCGGAAATATAGGGTATCCCCATAACTTAGAAACATTTATTGAAGCAGCAAAAAAATTAGAGAATTATGATATCGGGTTTTTAATATTTGGTGAAGGATCTAGAAAAAAAGCTATCCAGCGTCACAGGGAGCAGCTGAATTCCGAAAACGTAAAAATGTATCCATTGGTACCGCTCGACAAAGCATCATTAGCTTACAGTATCGGAGATATCAGTATTGTGATTGGACAAGCAGGAACTTCGGAAAACGGATTTCCGAGCAAGACCTGGAGCATCATGTCTGCTGCAAGACCAGTCGTAAGTTCCTTTGATATAGAGAGTGAGCTTACCAATATAATAAGAGACAATGAGGCAGGAATTGCTGTTCCTCCGGAGGATAGCAACGCATTAAAAGATGCTATATTAACTATCTATCATGACAGAAGTCTGACTGAAAAGATGGGGCAAAACGGGCTTGACTATGTTGAAAATAATATATCCCGTGAAGAAACAACTTCTGAAATTATAAACTTATTCGAAACATTACATACCAAAAATAAGGAGGGGCGCAAATGACCTACACACCAGTAATCATTATAGGAGCAGGACGGTCTGGTACTAATATGCTAAGGGATACACTAACTCAGATAAATGGAGTAAACACTTGGCCGTGTGATGAAATCAACTATATATGGAGACACCATAATGTGACCTATCCAAATGATGAATTTGATGCCGGGCTTGCTACAGAACGGGTCAAACGGTATATCAGGAAAGAATTCGACAAAATGGCAAACGCAGCCCCTACTACCCATCTTGTAGAAAAAACTTGCGCAAATTCCCTAAGGGTCGATTTTGTTTATGAAGTTTTTCCTAAAGCAAAATATATCCACATCATACGGGATGGAAGAGATGTAGTGGAATCAGCTAAAAAGCGATGGACCGCGTCGCTTGACCCATCTTATATTTCCAAAAAGCTTCAATTCGTTCCTAAATCCGATATTCCTATTTACGGCTTCCGCTATCTTTGGAACCGGGTATATAAATTAGCATCCCGGGAAAAACGGCTGGCTTATTGGGGGCCGAAGTTCAATCGTATGGAACAAGCTCAGGAAAGATACTCTTTAGAAGAGGTTTGTGCGCTTCAATGGAAAGCATGTGTGGATAAAGCTGTAAAATCATTCAGCAATATCCCGGATGAGCAGGTTTACACTGTTTATTATGAAGAGCTGACAGCCAGGCCAGCAGCAGAAATCGCAAAAATCTGTGACTTTTTAGGAATTGAATATAACAATGATACGCTGGAGTCAATTACTGCTGACATAAATAACAAAAGTGTCGGTAAAGGTGTACAAAAGCTTAACGAAAGTGATCTGTTAGAAAGTATCCATTCTATAACAAACCCAACACTGGAGAATCATGGTTATGGGAAAGAATATGTCGCAAAAGCATAGAGATATCAAACGCTCATTCGATCTGTTATTATCTTTTATTGGTTTGTTTCTGTTTGGCTGGCTTATTCTGATTGCCTACATCATTGCAGCAGTTGAAACAAATAGCAGCGGATTTTTTGTTCAGAAACGAATTGGCATGATGGGAAAAACATTTCGAGTAATTAAAATTAAAACAATGAAGAAAGTGCCGAACCAAAACTCGATGGTTACCACATCAGATGATGTTCGCATTACCAAAAGCGGTAAGATATTCAGGAAATTAAAAATCGATGAACTGCCGCAGCTTTTCAATGTATTTATAGGTGACATGAGTTTCGTTGGTCCGAGGCCCGATGTGGAAGGTTATGCCGATAGATTGAAAGGGGAAGATCGTATCGTGCTTTCAATCAGGCCAGGCATCACGGGGCCTGCCACTTTATACTATCGAAACGAAGAAGAAATATTAGCTGCTCAGGAAGACCCTGAAAAGTATAACAGAGAAGTCATCTACCCTCATAAAACGGAGATGAATAAAAACTATATCTATAATTATTCTTTTTTAAAGGATATTTATTATATTTTCAAAACTATATTTTAGTAAATTTAGGAGTGTTAAAATGACAAATCAACCATACGTTACGCTCCGACAATGGAATGGGATACAGGTGCAGGTCAGGCGATTGTAGAGCTTGCAGGCGGTACAGTGAACATAGCAGAAGAGCAAAAGCCGCTTGTTTACAACAAAGAGGTTTTAAAAAATCCATGGTTTTTAGCTAGGAGGGCTGATTAATATTGAAACGTATTTTTCTATCTTCTCCTCATATGAGTGGAAATGAACAAAAATACATACAAGAGGCATTTGACTTGAACTGGGTGGCCCCGCTAGGAAACAATGTAGACCAATTTGAAAAAGATTTAGCTGCCTATAATAATATGGCAGGTGCATCTGTGCTTACATCTGGAACAGCTGCAATCCACATCGCTTTAAGGTTGTTGGGTGTGTCTGATGGGGATAAAGTAATTTGTTCAAGTTTAACTTTTATTGCAAGTGCTAACCCAATCTTGTATCAAGGAGCAGAGCCGGTATTCATAGATTCTGAACCTGACACATGGAACATGTCACCCCAGGCTTTAGAAAGAGCCTTTCAAGATGCTGAAGCTGAAGGTGAGCTGCCCAAAACAGTTATAATTGTAAATTTATATGGGCAGAGCGCAAAAATCGATGAATTGAAAGAGATTTGCGATCGATATGAAGTTCCCATTATTGAAGATGCAGCTGAATCCCTTGGCAGTGAATATAAAGGGAAAAAAAGTGGATCTTTCGGTAAGTTTGGTATCTACTCTTTTAATGGAAACAAAATTATTACCACTTCCGGTGGTGGGGCTTTAGTTTCGAACGATATAGAAGCCCTGAACAAATCAAGATTTTTGGCCACCCAGGCACGGGATCAAGCGATACATTATCAACATAGTGAGCTGGGGTACAATTATCGAATGAGCAATATTGTAGCAGGTATCGGAAGAGCACAATTAGAGGTGCTGGATGAGCGGGTAGAAAGACGCCGGGAGGTTTTTCAAAATTATTTCGAAGCCCTTAAAGACCAGCCAGGCTTTGATTTTATGCCAGAAATGGAAGGTACAGAATCGAATCGCTGGTTGACTGCATTGACGATTGATCCAGAGGAAGCCGGTATCACGAATATGGATATCATTCATGCTTTGGGAGAAGAAAATATCGAAGCCCGTCCGGTTTGGAAACCATTACACCTGCAACCGCTTTTTGAAGGCAGTAAATATTATTCTCACAAAGAAGGATACAGTTATTCAGATGGCTTATTCAATTATGGTCTTTGTCTGCCTTCAGGTTCAAATATGACGGAAGAGCAACAAAATAAAGTTATTCATACTATAAAAAAATTACTGTAAGGAGAAAGGGGCTGTCCTATAAGTCTATTACGGACCTATGGGATGGCCTCTTTTGTATCTAATGAAATTTTTAATTCTACGTGTTGGAAATCTTAAGAAATCTTCTTTACTGAATGCAGGACTATTTGGTGAAATATGTAGTGCTTTATCCGTGTTTTTTTCATGTGTAAGTTTGCAGGTAGAAATGGATGGATATTTGATTTGAAAAAGGAGGCGGACCATGTTAAAAAAGATAGGTATTCTGTGCTTAGTTGCTGTCATGATATTAATAATGCCTAGAGAACTATTTGCCAATAAAGATATATTACAGCCTGGAGACCAAGGTCGTTCCGTCACTTTATTGCAAGAAAAATTAATCCTTTTAGGATATCTTGACACAGAGCCTACAGGGTACTATGGAAATTTGACAGAACAAGGAGTTAAGAACCTTCAACAGGATTTTAACCTTCCAATTGAAGGAGTTGTTGGTCCTAGAACATCCTACCAGCTTATTGAAATTGAGAAGATGGCAAGAGTTGTGCATGGAGAGGCCCGAGGTGAACCTTATAAAGGGAAAGTAGCCGTGGCTGCTGTAATTAAAAATCGATTTTACTCTTCGGAATTTCCTTCAACCATAGAAGGAATAATCTACCAAGACAACGCTTTTACCCCTGTAGAAAATGGACAATTTAAATTAACCCCTAATTATATTGCGTACCATGCTGTTAAGGATGCATGGAAAGGGTGGGATCCCAGCCAAGGTTCTACTTATTTTTATAACCCTAAAACAGCTACGTCTCCGTGGATCTTTAATAATACCTCTCCTAAACTGAAAATTGGAAAGCATCTGTTTGCGGAGTATGCTGAATAGTTTATTGCTGGTTTTTTATAGAAGTTTTTTCTTCACTTGGACGAACCTGAGCCTGTTCCTCAGTTAATTTTTTGCATCTTGAGGAAACACTCGCAAAACTCCTATAATCAAGTAAGAAGAATAAAGAACCTTGATGGGAGCCGATGATATGGTACATGAAGCTAGGATAGAAAAAGAGTTTTTGGAAGTTATGAAAATTGAGGAAGTTGGCGAAGGGATGAGGGTATGCCTTGACTTTATCGATATATTACAGCCACAAGATGGCGTGTATGTCGGCAATACAGGGTATGGTTATGTAAAAGTGCTTTCCGAAAATCGAGAGTCAGAAAATTATCCTCCCAGACCTTTTCGTATTAACTGTGGGTCTTTTCACCAATATTTATATCAAGAAAATAAGACCCATTACTTACATGAGTTGAATCCTGGAGAGAAAATCAACGTGGAAGGAGAACAGGAAGAAAGAGAACTATCGCTTGGCCGTGTAAAAATAGAAAAGCGTCCATTTGTAAGAGTGGAATGCCAAAGCGAGGAAGGGACCGTGTCTGTTACCTTACAGAAAACCACGAGTGTTCATGTATTAGAAGAAAACAAGGGAGAAATATCGATGGAAGATTTAGAAATTGGCCATCGCATCCTCTGCTTGAAAGATAAGCCGGGCCGTCATTTAGGAGAACAAGTCGATGAGGTGATTGTTGAAAAGTGATGATCTCACAACCAATAACCTGACATCCTTTAGGTATTTTTGATAAGCTGTTGATTAATAGTTCGAGTGGCCAGATTACACAACGTCTGCTGCTATTGCCGATGGTTTTATCTTACGTATATGATCAGTTGCCAAAACAGAATTATAACTACTCATTTTAAGGAAAGCCTTTAACTTTTGTTACAACGTAAACGTTGACGTAACTATCAATGTTTACGTTTGTATATTTTATAAATGGATTTTATCAAAAATTATTCCACAAATGAGTCAAAAAAAATAGATGATAAACCATACCCGGGTTAATTGATAGACAGTCCAGGGACGCAATCAAACGGATCCGTTGAGTATGGTTATCTTTTTTATAATTTTAAACCACTTCTACTCTTAAATCTTCGTAACAAGGTATGACTTTCTACCCTCGTAATCCCCTCGAGAGCATATAATTCTTTATTGATAAATGACTCCAACTCTTTAAAGTCTTTGACAAGGACATGCATATGTAGCGTACTTGGTCCTGTCATTTGATAACAGCTTGCGACATATGGGTTATTTGCAAGGTTTTCTGCTACTTCTACAAGGGATCTTGGTTCACAATCGACTTCAAAAAATGCGGAAACTTGTTTTCCGACTTTTTCACTGTTGACGACTGCCGTAAATTTTTCAATTACCCCGCATTCAATCAACTGATTGACTCTTGCACGTACGGCTACCCTCGAAAGATCTAGCTGCTTTCCAATATCCGTATAGGATAACCTTCCATCCTCGATCAATAACTCCAATATTTTTTTATCTAAATCATCAATCTTCGTTAAAGGATCTTTCATAATTAAGCCACCCGACCTTCTGCCTGCTTTTGTTATAAGCTGATGCTTTTCAAAATTCTATCACTATTACATGACGTTTATCAAACGCCGACAGCATGATTGCCGAAAAAAAGAAAAAATTTAAACTTTTTGTCAATTAAGGGTTTCAATTTTCTGAATTGTACAATATAATTGTTTTCAACACAATATCTTTTGTTAATTAAATCATTGATTCTAGTTAACTTTCGAAATTTATTCACGTAAGATAGTTGTGTTTTCGACTTTAAATTTAGAGAAAACATTATGAAGTGTTTTCTTTTATAAGGAGGGATGAAATGGTTGGTTTAATTGCTAACAGGTTTTTACAGTTGGTTTTGCTTTTATTTGGAATTTCTTTTCTCGTGTTTATGAGTATGCACTTTGCTCCAGGTGACCCAGCTACGATTATAGGAGGACCAACGGCAACAGAATCCGACTTAGCGGCGATAAGGGCTGAATTAGGATTGAATGACCCGGTACTGCTCCAATACTTTGATTACATACGAGGGGTAGTCCAAGGAGATCTTGGTTATTCGTTCCAAAATAACCAGTCTGTATCTGAAGCCATTGCAACTCGTTTTCCCCAGACGTTAAATCTGGCTATAGCAAGCATGGTAGTAGCTATATTAATCGGAGTTCCTGCTGGGATCATATCAGCGATCAAACAGAATTCCTGGTTCGATGTTTCCAGTACAACGATTGCACTTGCAGGCATTTCGATTCCGAACTTCTGGCTAGGTGCAATGCTGATTCTTGTTTTTTCTGTTCAGCTTCAATGGCTGCCTGTCGGAGGGCTTAACGCTCCGTTTTGGTCCATTGAAGGGATGAAACAATTAATACTCCCAGCAATCACGCTTGGAACAGCATCGGCTGCAATGATTGCGAGAATGAGCCGGTCGGCGATGCTGGAAGTCATCCGCGCTGACTATATCAGGACAGCTAAAGCAAAAGGAGTCAAGAGGAATGCAGTGGTTTGGATCCATGCGTTAAGAAACGCGATGATTCCTGTAATTACGGTCATCGGATTAAACTTTGGTTTTCTTCTGGGAGGCACGATCATTACAGAGCAAGTCTTCGCTATTAACGGTGTAGGACGACTGATGATTGATGCGATTGCTGCCAGGGATTTCCCAGTTGTACAAGGGACCGTCTTATTGGTAGCCACGCTGTTTGTTGTGGTCAATTTATTAGTTGATATTATTTACGCTTTTATAGACCCAAGGATCAGTTACGACTAGATAGAAGGGAGGGAGTATATTGGCAGGTTCAAGTACTTTAGCGCGTCAACAAGTCGATGCACAAAATAACCAAAGGAAAAAAGAAAAGATGGTCGTCAAAACGATGAAGCGTTTGATCAAAAATAAGTTGGCTTTATTTGGCTTAATCATTATTTTTGTTCAAATCATTCTTGCTTTATTCGCACCTTGGTTTGCAGCCTATGATCCGATAAAGCAAGACTTAACAAACGCGGAGCTCGGCATAGGAGCAGAAGGTCACTGGTTAGGAACCGATAATTACGGCCGGGATGTCTGGTCGCGACTCGTGTTCGGAGCACGGATTTCCCTGCTGGTCGGGATTGGCTCCGTAGGTTTAGGACTTATTGGCGGCATTACGCTTGGATTAATTTCTGGTTATTTTAAAAAGTTAGATGGAATCATTATGAGATTTGTTGATTTACTTTTTGCTTTTCCTGGGATTTTACTTGCTATGCTAATCATTGCAATGTTAGGGACAAGCTTGGTCAATGTTGTTATTGCCATCAGTATCTGGTCGATTCCAACGTGTGCAAGAATCGTCCGGGGAAGCGTGCTATCGATCAAAAAACAAGAGTACATAATGGCGATGAAGTCACTCGGTGCAGGAAATTTAAGGATTCTCGTTAAACATATCCTCCCGAACTGCACCGCGCCAATCATTGTTTTTGCTACGATGCGTATGGCTACGGCTATCCTATCAACAGCTGCCTTGAGTTTCTTAGGTTTAGGCGCACAGCCACCAACAGCGGAATGGGGCGCTATGATTGCAGCTGGACAAGATTACATGTTCACTTCCCCTCACCTCACGATCGTACCCGGTATTGCTATTATGCTGGTCGTATTTGCCTTTAACGTGGTCGGAGATGGCTTAAGAGACGCGCTTGATCCAAACATGGATTTAGATTATTAAATTAGGAGGAATGACATTGAAAAAATTTCGTTTACTCGGTGTTTCGTTATTCGTATTTGTTTTGGTTGCTTTAGCAGGATGTAGTAGTGAATCTGGCGGCGCATCTAATAGTGGGGCAAATGATTCAAATGCTCCGCAGGAACTGACTTATGCTACCACCTCTGATGTGGTCGGGCTATCCCCGATCGATACCAATGATTCTGTTTCTTCTGCGGTGATTGAACAAGTCTATGAAACTCTTTTTGTCCGTGATTCAAAGACGATGGAAATCAAACCTCATTTAGCAGAATCATACGAAAACCCTGATGACCGTACTTGGGTGATTAAATTAAAAGAAGATGTGAAGTTTCACGATGGCACTCCTTTTAACGCTGAAGCGGTGAAATACACGTTTGAGCAGTTTATGGACGAAGAACGAGCTGCTCCTCGTGCTTCGTTGCTAGAACCAATTGAATCCATAGAAGTACAAGATGAATACACGGTCGTTATTAAAACCACAGAGCCTTATGGTCCATTGCTAGCTGCCTTGTCACATACGAATGCTTCTATTGTAAGTCCTGAAGCCGATAAATCCGGTGAATTGAACAAAAACCCAGTAGGAACAGGTCCTTTCGTTTTTGAAGAGTGGGTGCAAGGGGACCACGTTTCTCTTAAGAAAAACGAGGATTACTGGAATGGGGCTCCTGACTTAGAAAATGTCACGATGAAAGTGGTGCCAGAATATTCAACGGCTGTATCTATGCTTCAAACAGGGGAAGTTCAGTTTATTGATGCGATCCCTACGGAACAGCTCCCACGTTTGGAATCTATTAAAAATGTAGAGATTCAACAAAAAGAAGGAACTCCAGTCTACTACTTAGGCTTTAATATGAACAAAGAACCATTCAATGACATCAATTTCCGTAAAGCTGTATCTTATGCGATAGACCGGGAAGCTTACGTGGAGCAATTAAAGGGACTCGGTGTTAAGAACAACAGCATTATTGGACCAAAAGTGTTTGGATATGATGAATCAGCCTCTGAAGAAGGTTATTCCTACGATCCTGAAAAAGCCAAGCAATTGATTGAGGAGCATGGCTTTGAGGGGCAGGAGATCACATTACTGGCAGCGAATCGTGAAAGTTATATGAAGATGGCAGAAATCGTCCAGGCTAACCTTACAGAAGCTGGATTTAACGTAAAAATTGAGACAATGGAATGGGGTACCTTCCTGGATACAACGGCAGAAGGTAATTTCGAAATGACTTTCCTTGGCTGGTCAAACAGTACAGCCGACGGTAGTGAACTGCTATATCCGAATTTACACTCGGACAATATTGGTTCTTCTAACCGGATGGGGTACGACAACCCTGAGTTCGATAAACTGGTGAATGAATCTCGTGTGACCGTCGATCAGGAAGTTCGTAAACAGAAACTGAATGAAGCGAATATCATGGCCGTTAACGATGCTGTGTGGGTCCCTATGCATCACGGTGTTGTTACCGCAGCATTTGATCAATCAGTCAAAGGGCTGGAACTTGACCCCACTGGCCAATGGTCTCTTTACAATGTAAGCAGAGAGTAGGGTGATTTATGGAAACACTATTGAACGTCAACAACTTAGTGACATCCTTCCGTACAGCCAAGGAGAAAATCCAGGCTGTGCGGGGAGTGTCTTTTTCCGTGGATAAGGGAGAAACATTGTGTATCGTCGGTGAATCAGGTTGTGGAAAGAGTATCACCACCTTGTCTATCATGGGACTGCTTCCGGATAACGGCGAAATATCGGAGGGGTCCATTACGTTTCAAGGGCAAGAACTCACGAAAAAAAAAGAAGAAGAAATGAGAAGGCATCGAGGCAATGATATTTCCATGATATTTCAAGAGCCGATGACAGCTTTGAACCCTGTTTTTACGGTAGGTTATCAAATTATGGAGCCTTTAAATCTTCATACGAATCTAGGAAAAAATGAGAAAAGAAAGCGCGCGGTTGAACTGCTGAATCAAGTCGGATTATCAAACCCGGAAAAAACATTGAAAAAATATCCCCACGAACTAAGTGGTGGGATGAGACAGCGGGTTATGATTGCGATTAGCCTGGCTTGTAACCCTTCATTATTAATTGCTGATGAGCCAACGACAGCATTAGATGTCACCATCCAAGCGCAAATATTGGATTTAATCGATGACTTAAAGGAAAAAATGGGGATGGGCGTACTCATGGTTACGCACGATATGGGCGTTGTTGCCGAAGTCGCTGACCGTGTGATGGTCATGTATGCGGGAAATGTCGTGGAAACAGGTACCGTAAAAGAAGTTTTTGAAAACCCTAGCCATCCTTACACCAAAGGGCTGCTCGCTTCGGTCCCCAATGTTGATGAGGAAGACCATAGTCTTGAAGCGATTCCTGGGACACTACCGAATTTGAATGAGAAAATTGCCGGCTGTCGTTTCCATCCAAGGTGTCCCTATGCCATGGATAAATGCAGGAAGGAAGACCCTCCTCATTTTCGTATCACGGATCAACAGCAATCGAAATGCTGGCTACATGAGGAGGTGCCGTCACATGAGTCTACACACAAAGCCTATTCTTGAAGTCGATCAAGTAAAAAAGTATTTTCCTATTAAAAGCGGTTTTCTGAAACGGACTGTTGCCAACGTTCAGGCAGTCGAAAATGTATCGGTGGATGTCATGGAAGGCGAAACATTAGGTATCGTTGGAGAGTCCGGCTGTGGAAAGTCTACATTTGGACGCACCATACTTGGTCTGGAAAGTCTGACGGATGGCTCCATCAAATTCCGTGGAGAAGAGATAGGCGGTCTATCAGATCGCCAGTTGAAAAAATATAAAAAAGAAATGCAAATGATCTTCCAGGATCCTTACGCCTCTTTGAATCCGAGGCGGCGGATTGGCGATGCACTAGAGGAAGCCTTTATTATTCATACGAACTTAAGAAAGACGGAACGGAAACAGCGAGTGAAAGAACTTCTCGTGGAAGTCGGATTAAAGGAGGAGCACGCCGAACGCTATCCGCACGAATTCAGCGGAGGTCAACGACAGCGGATCGGAATCGCTCGAGCTGTTTCTTTGAATCCTTCTTTAATTGTATGTGATGAGGCCGTTTCAGCACTGGATGTTTCTGTCCAGGCACAAATCATTCAGCTTTTGAAAGAACTGCAGCAATCTCATCAGCTTACTTATTTATTCATTTCCCATGACCTTGGCGTTGTAAAACACATATCAGACCGAGTCTTAGTCATGTACTTAGGTGCAACCGCTGAACTTGCACCAGCCGGCCAATTGTTTTCGAATCCGCTTCATCCTTATACACAAGCTCTCCTGTCTGCCATTCCCAGACCTGTAGTAGGACGTAAAAAGGAACGCATTCGTTTGAAAGGAGAGCTGCCTAACGCCTCCAATTACCCGAGCGGTTGTCCTTTTCATACGCGATGCCCGCTTGCTCATGAACGCTGTCGACAGGAAAAACCTGTATGGCGAGAGGTGGAGAAAGGGCATTTTGTAGCCTGTCATGAAGTTTAATCAGCAAGGGCACAAGCGCCTTTAGCTGCAAGCTAAAGGTAACCAACGGAATTTTTAACGTGTGTATGCGGGGCAGCTACAGAACCAGCTGAACGTAAACAAACGGAAATTGATACGAAAGGAGCACGTCAATGAAGCACTTAGACAATCTCTATAACCCATACGAAACGCCGAGGCATACGACGATCGCAAAAAACGGCATGGTTGCTACCTCTCAACCTCTAGCCGCTCAGGCGGGACTTACCATGTTACAAAAAGGAGGAAATGCGATAGATGCGGCGATTGCTGCTGCGGCTACCTTAACTGTGGTAGAACCGACTTCGAATGGCATTGGAAGTGATGCTTTCGCACTCGTATGGGTGAAAGATAAACTATATGGTTTGAACGGGAGCGGTCATGCTCCAGCATCGATTTCTATTGATAAACTAAAAAGCCGTGGTTATGATGAAATCCCTAAATACGGGTTCGTTCCCGTCACTGTACCAGGAGCACCTGGAGCGTGGGTAGAGTTATCCAACCGATTTGGCAAGCTTCCATTTGAAGAAGTTCTAGCCCCTGCTATCCAATACGCTGAAGAAGGCTACCCTGTCTCACCAGTACTCGGTAAGTTCTGGGCTATGGCAGCTGAGAAATTCAAAGAAACGCTTGAAGGGGAAGAGTTCTCCCATTGGTTTGATACATTCGCACCGAACGGCCAGGCACCTCAAATCGGGGAGGTGTGGAAGTCAAAGGGGCATGCGACTACACTGAGAAAGATTGCAGAAACAAAAGGGGAGGCCTTCTATAAAGGAGAGTTGGCCGAGCAGATGGACCAATTCTCTAAGCAGTATGGCGGGTACATAACCAAAGAAGATCTTGCAGCCTACGAGCCGAAATGGGTCGAGCCGATTTCTGTCGATTATAGAGGTTATCAGGTTTGGGAAATTCCTCCGAACGGACAGGGCATCGTAGCTTTATCTGCTCTTAACATTCTGAAAGGCTTCGATATTCGCGAAAAAGAATCGGTAAATACGTACCATAAACAAATCGAAGCGATGAAACTGGCCTTTGCTGACGGAGAAAAATATATTGCAGACGAATCGTTTATGCATGTAAGCAGTGAGGATTTACTTAACGAAAGCTATGCCGAGGAAAGAAGAGGGTTAATAGGAGATACAGCACGTTTACCAGAGTCTGGAACCCCACCCAAAGGGGGCACCGTCTATCTGGCGGCTGCTGATAATGAAGGGAATATGGTGTCATTTATTCAAAGCAACTACATGGGTTTCGGTTCCGGGTTGGTTGTACCAGGAACAGGAATTGCTTTGCAAAACCGGGGCCATAATTTTTCAATGGACCCTGAGCATGCCAACTCGTTACAAGGAAACAAAAAATCCTACCATACGATCATCCCTGGCTTCCTGACAAAAGGAAAGGAACCAGTGGGACCATTTGGAGTTATGGGTGGATTTATGCAGCCGCAAGGCCATGTTCAAGTAGCCATGAATACGGTTGATTTTCACTTGAACCCACAGGCTGCGTTAGATTCTCCGAGGTGGCAATGGATGAAAGAACGTACCGTCTGGGTAGAGCCGAATTTCCCTAGCCATGTGGCTGAAGCTTTGGCAAGAAAAGGACATAACATTGAAATTCAATTAGAGACGGGGGCATTCGGAAGGGGTCAAGTTATTTGGCGTGATCCTCAAACAGGAACATTGTTTGGAGGAACGGAGTCCCGAACAGATGGAGCAATTGCCGCCTATTAAGTTATAAAGAGATGTAGGAGAAAGGAGATGTAAGAATGCAGCAATGGAATCTCTTTATAGCATTTTTCCGTGTCGGAATGCTTGGTTATGGGGGCGGACCATCTTCCATTCCTCTCGTCCACAAAGAAGTGGTGGAAAAGTATAAGTGGTTGACAGATGATGATTTTGGGGATGTACTTGCACTCGGTAACTCGCTTCCGGGGCCCATTGCAACAAAAATGGCCGGCTATATCGGATACCGGGTCTCCGGCATTCTTGGCATGCTGAATGCTGTCATGGCCACCATCCTGCCAACAATAGTCATCATGATTGTTTTGATTACTTCGCTCAACAGCTTTCGAAATCAACCGTGGGTGAATGGGATGACCAATGCAGTGATACCTGTCGTGGGCGTGATGCTGGCAAAGCTTACGTATGACTTTTTTAAAAAAGCAAAGGTGAACATGGGATGGACGGCCACAATAATTTTAGGGGTCAGTTCCCTGGCATTGATTGAATGGGCGGGCATCCATCCTGGACTCATTATTTTTGCTTTGCTTTTGTATGCACTGCTGCGCCCAAAGAAAAAGAAAGATGTCACCTTACATAGACAGGAGCAATCCTCATGATGCTGTGGAATATATTTGTCGCCTTTTTCATCCCTGGTATTGTAGGGTACGGGGGCGGTCCTGCCTCTATCCCATTGGTTGAAAATGAAGTCGTCGATCGTTTTGGATGGATGAACGTATCAGAATTCAGTGAAATGCTGGCCATGGCGAATGCTTTGCCTGGACCGATCGCAACAAAAATGGCCGGCTTTATCGGTTACCAGCAAGCAGGCGTTTTGGGAGCTGTCACAGGTGTCTTCGCAACTGTTGCTCCCTCATTGATTTTGATGATTTTATTGTTGAGTCTTTTGGCTAAATTTAAGAACTCCCCACGGGTTAAAACGATGACTAACTTGATTCGTCCCGCAATTGCTGTGCTGCTCGGGATTATGGCTTTTCAATTTTTCAGTACTTCCTATGAAGCCAGCGGGTTGATACAGACAGGCTTTTTAATTGTGGCTAGTTTGATTTTGCTGGAAAAAATGAAAATACATCCGGCGTTTGTTATTTTAGGATCACTGGTTTACGGTGCAGTCTTCTTGGGAAATATTTGATATCGCTACCGCATTTCCAATCCATAACAACAGACGACATTATGTATTAGAAGAAAACAAGGCAGAAGTAGCGATCGAAGATTTAGAAGTTGTCCATCGCATCCTTGACTTGAAAGATAAGCCTAGCCATCACTTAGGTGAACAAAACAATGAGTTGACTGTTGAAAAGTGATGATCTCATAACAAATAACCTGACATCCTTCAGGTATTCTTGATAAGCTATATATAAGAAGGTTTTGAGAGAAAGGAGAACGTTATGAGACTAGCATTCCTATCTGATATTCATGGAAACGCCCGTGCCCTGGATGCTGTGTTAGAAGATATCGAAAATAGAAATGTCGACCAGTTGTTTGTGCTTGGTGATATCGCTTATCGAGGGCTTGAGCCTGAGCGTTCGGTTGAATTAGTGCGGGGGCTTGATGCCCAAGTTATCAAAGGGAACGCAGATGAATGGATTGTCAGGGGAGTTCAGGAAGGCGAAGTCCCTGACAAAGTGATCTCAGGTATGAATCAGGAGAGAGACTGGGCACATGCTAATATGTCGAGCGAGTCAGTCAACTATCTGAACGAGCTGCCAAAAGAAATAAAGGAAGAGCATAAAGGAATAAACATCCACGGATTTCACGCGACACCAGCCGACCTGTTTGAAGTGGTGTTACCGAATGCCGCAGAGGAAGAAATGACAGATCGTTTGATGGCAAATCAACTGGCTGATGTCTATATTTATGGACATATTCATAAGCCGTATCTCCGCTATATCAATGGAAAAATGGTGATCAATACAGGGAGCGTTGGTCTTCCTTTCGATGGGTTAGCCCAGCCATCTTATGTGTTGATCGATATCGGGGAGAATGGAGTGCAAGCCTCTATTGTAAGGACGAATTATGATTTAGCTGGTTTAGTAGAAGATATAGAAGCTTCTGATTACCCTCAAAAAGATGTACTGACGAACTTATTAATGAACGCATCTGTTTAAGGCCTGTCCCTAATATGGGATAGGTCGTAAATATGTTTTCTCACTATTTTAAAACATGATCCGAAGATACTCGCCGTTCCTTAACGCAAAAGTCATTCTAATTAGTAGCATTTT
Source organism: Thalassobacillus cyri (assembly GCF_900107755.1). Taxonomy (GTDB): domain Bacteria; phylum Bacillota; class Bacilli; order Bacillales; family Halobacillaceae; genus Thalassobacillus; species Thalassobacillus cyri. Next base: position 89,430 of record NZ_FNQR01000008.1, read on the forward strand.
ATAAAAACAAAACCAGGAAAGGTACCAATACCTTACTTTCCTGGTTTTGTTTTTTTCTTCACAATGTAAAGAGAAAGACGCTCATAATTGGGGAGTATTCACCTATCCTAAATGGATTAAATAAGAATCTGGAGGAAATTAAACGCTTATGATTTTCCGTTATAAAAAAAGCCCAAAAAGAAAGTGTGATTTCCTTTTGGGCAAATAAGAAGACATCCATCGCAAGTAGTTGGGTGGTCAACTTGAATGGAATGTTTCGCTTTTTATTAGACCAGAACATACGTTCCGATCGAAGTGTTTATTCCCTGTCAGGCGGGAAGGAAGATTTGATGGGTCAGTTTTAGAAACTGAGGATTTATTGAAAAATCCTGTAATTGGTAAGACTTACACAGATGAATTTGGAGGATATAAAGGAATTTCCCGAATTGTAGTAAGGAAATTTCACTTTTATTTTAATAGACAATAAAGTGGTTATTATTGCGATATTATTTCCAGGTGAATATAAATAATGAAAAAATATATCAACAAGCAAATCTGATCCCATGTTTCGTAAAGGGGGTCTTTTTTAATTGCTCCTGTCTCCCGTATGGGTGATTTCCATGTACAGGACCTCGATGAGGAGCTCCCTTATCGTTTTCCTACTCATATTAAAAAGAAAATCAGCATGGTGAAAGAAGGTCATTGGTGCCTGCTCACAATATGGTGATTTCAGATTTTCGATGATACTCATATTAGCGCAGTTTTAAAAAACTCCCTCATACTTGAATATTAGTAAGAGGGAGTTCTTTGAGTGATTTATTTTAATGGTAGTACCTCGACTGGACCAAGAGGACCCTGGTACAGTCCCCCACCTCCGCTTGCATCGAATACACGAATGCTTATAACGTTTTCTTCCCCATAATTAATCGTATCAGCAGGGATAACATACTCGCGGTCCCAGTCCCAGGCTGAAATCATGCCTTCTTCGCCTTCTCCGGTTGGAAATTCCCCAGATTGGGCGATTTTCTCGCCGTTGACATAAGTGGTATCGACATCATCGATTCTTCCCAGCTTAATTTTTAGGGAATGACCTTCCCATTGTTCAGGGATATCGATGGTTTTCCGGTACCAGCCATAAACATTACTTTCATTATAGTCCGAATGCTCTTCCCAACTGGATGGAAGGGTGACTTCCTGCCACTGGCTGTCATCATACCCTGACTCTTTCCAGTTCATGTTGTCTCCTTTTTGGAACAACCAGGTACCAGTTAGTTCAATTTCTGGGAGTGCAATCGTTTTAGCTTTGGAATCTCCGATGGCGATTTGATAGACTCCTGCTTCTTCAGCGATTTGCCAGGTGAAGGTAACTTCTGCTGTTCCACCACCAGGTGCCGCTGGTACTTCAATTTTTTTGCTGTCTACTGTTTCCCCATTTACATTCAAAGGAACAGTTGCTGTTCCTTTATAACTTCCATAATTGGTGACAGTCGCTGTAGCTGTAATTGTCTGATCCTCTGAAGTAACTTCAAGGTTGCTGTAGGTGAAGGCAGGTTCTTTTTCTGTTACCATAACCGTCTGACTATCAAGGCCTTTGATGCTTATTTCCTGTTCGCCGGTTTCAAACAATTTATTCGAACTCAGGTTAACTTCTTTCGTTACTCCAGGGGCGATTCTGATTTTCTTTTTTGAAACGGTTTCCCCGTTAATTTGCAGCTCCAATTCTTTACCGGTGATAATATTGCCTTCATTAGTGACAGTTGCGGTCACTTCAAACTGATCATTAGTCTGGATTTCTTCTGGTACTTCTTTATAATCCATCGTTAACTCTGGAGCTTTGTATTCTGGCAGTTCTTTGACTTCTTCTTTATCCGCAGGGTAAAGTCTAACGGCATGTCCGCCGCCTGCAGCCATGGAAGCTGTCAGTGTGTCGTTCGAATCAACGCTCACTCTGTCGATGGAAACCTGTGTGGGGTTTTTCTCAAGATTCGCTTCAGGTCCATCAGAATATATCTCAGCTACATATTTCTTGCCGTTATCCAGGAAGTCAAGGGCAACATCCAGGTCTCTTGCCTTTTCATCGGTGATACTTCCGATATACCATTCATTGCCGCTGCGCCGGACAATGGTAGCATAATCCCCGATTTCTGCATTTGGAACGATAATGTCATCCCAGGTAACCGGTACATCTTTAATGAACTTGAATTCTGGCAGAATCTGACCGTTTTCATCTTTATAGTTTTCAGGCAGATCCGCAACCATCTGTGTTCCAGTGGTAATCGTTACATAGAGTGCCAGTTGTTTGGCACGGGTAGAGTGTACTCGTGTATCGGCATGCGAAATGTTCACATCGAATATCCCCGGGGTAAAATCAATCGGTCCACCCATCATTCTGGTGAAGGGCAGGATTGTATCATGTTCCGGTGGGTTATTCTGGTCTCCAAATGCAGCATACTCCATTCCCATTACACCTTCACGACTCATCCAGTTCGGGTATGTTCGTGCAAGGCCGGTAGGTTTAATCGGTTCGTGTGTATTGATCATGATATCGTATTCCGCAGCTTTTTTTACGGCATTATTATAATGATTGACCATATATTGCCCGTGGTGCTTTTGGCCTTCTGGATTATGAATGCCATAGTCTGCGACATAACCGCTTTTAATCGCATGAATGCCTAACTGCTGGTACATGCGGTAAGCTTCGTCCATTTGTTCTTCATAATTTATAATATCGCCGGATGTTTCATTGTGCATGATGTATGATACGTTACGATCTTTTGCATATTGAACAACTTCATCCAAATTGTAATCAGGGTAGGGTTCGGTAAAACTGAATTTATCGCCATTTTCAATCCAATTACCGTCCCAGCCAATATTCCATCCTTCAACTAAAAGACCGATGTTTTGATTTTCCGTATCTAAATACTTATTGGCAAAATCGATGTATCTTTTCGCATTTTCGGTGGTGGCCCCATGTTTTTCTCCAGATGCCCAGGTTGATTTACCGCTGATCATTTCCCACCATACACCGACATATTTCATTGGCTCAATCCACGATGTATCTTCAATGGCGGACGGTTCATTAAGGTTTAAAATCATATCCGATTCAACAAGGTCTCCTGCATCCTCGCCGATTTCAATTGTTCTCCAGGGAGTCTCGACAGGAAGGCTATCTTTCTTTACCTTCACGTTACTGTCCGGCCAGGGTGCCAAAATACTTTTCAACGTATTTTCTTCTCCATTTACCGCTTTCAGCGCCATGCCAGAATAATCGATCAAGGCAGCCTCGTGAACAGCAAGATGTATACCTTCCGGCGTCTTCATCGTTAAAGGGGTGCTTACTTCGTCTACCTCACTTAATGGAGTTTTATTGTAGTTGTATTCATAGCTGTCCCAATCATTCGGAATCCACCAGGAGGTATTATTGCTAGAAAAATGGAATTCCGTCTCCTCGCCAGTAATCTGCAGATTTTCATCGAGGTTTTCTTGTTGTGGAAGTACATAACGGAACCCTACGCCGTCATCATAAATGCGGAATACGATGTTCATCTTGCGCTTCGGCTCATCTTTTTCCTGAAGGTAAATGGTTAACTGCTTATAATGGTTCTTGATTTTACTTTTTTCTCCCCATACAGGCTCCCAATGTTCGTTAAAATTTTCAATAGAGGTGTCTATAATCTTGAAGTTACGCTTAAGGGGGGCCTGCTCCTTGAACTGAAACCCTAGTGAAGAAGGTTCGATCAGAAAAGTCTTCCCATAGGAAATCTGATACTGAGGCTCTCCCTGCTCAGTAAGGTGAAACTCAACCTTGACTTTCCCATTGGGCGAGTGGGCGAATGTTTTAATATTCTCCTGCTCGTCTGCTTTTCCTAAAGCATTTACTCCAAATAGACTGGCAGAGAACATTAACATGAATACAACGATGAATAACGATAATAAGCTCTTTTTAAAACTCATATACTCCTCCTTAGTTTTGTTTGATTTTCTGTAGTTGATGATAAAAGAGAGGTGAAAGTTTACCCTCATGAACAACCTGCTTTATGCAGCAGGGTGTTAAATAAAATATTTACCCTCCTTTGTTCGTACATTATTCTATAATTTTCTACAGAAAACGAGAGAGGAAAGTTGTAATAGAGTAGCACGATAGTTATACCCTGAAAGTCCTTTTTTTGTTCTGATACATTTTCTCGGGGGTGTAGTTTATTTGTCTTACAAAAAAATAATTTAACTATTTCAATTTTTAGAATTGACACATAATTTTATTTGTCTTACAATTTGATTTATACAAGGGTTAATTGTATGACAAATAAACGAATGAGGAAAGGAGGAATGAATCGTGCAAAAAGCAGCCGGCCAATTAGATGTAAAGTCAGTAAAACGAGATACATTATCTAGCAAGGTCATCGATCAAATTATCCACTTACTTGTTAGCGGACAGCTAAAGCCCGGAGACAAGCTTCCGACAGAAATGGATTTACAAGACATGTTTCAGGTAAGCAGGCCTGTTTTACGGGAAGCGATAAGTTCCTTGGAAACGATTGGAGTCGTTCGTAGGAAAACCAGAGAAGGAACCTTTTTTACAAATAAGATTTGGAGCAAGCCTTATGAAATCATGTTGTCACTATCTTCAGGGAATATACGAGCGATTGCTGAAACAAGAATGTCTCAAGAGTTGGGGCTTGTATCACTTGCAGCAGAGAAAATATCAGACAACGATTTACACCAGCTGTGGGAGAATATTGGATTAATGGAACGGCAAGAGGGCGATTATAGAGAATTCGATAAGGACTTCCATCGCATTATTGCGTATAGTGCCAGTAATTCTATTACCGAAGGAATCATTGATCCATTACTCAATATGTTTGATGATATGTTCGCGGGTATTCCTACGGAGAATAAAGATAAACGCTTTACTATCGAGCAGCATAAACAAATTTACTACGCCCTGGAAAAAAGAGATCCAATCGAAGCTCATCTATGCATGTACCGACATCTCGATCATGCCAGAAATAGGCTGCTGGAAAGTGTCCAGGATGAAAAAAACAGGAAAGGATGATGGTAATTGTCGAATCAAAGGCAAGCTCCTTCAGGCATTTTAGGGTTCCCTATTGTTCCATTTAATGAAAACGGTAACATCGAGGAGAAAGGCTTAATTAGAAATATTGAATTTTTGTTAGACAACGGTTTAGAGGCTATTTTTATAGCTTGTGGTTCCGGCGAATTTCATGCATTAAGCAGAAAAGAATATGAGAGACTAGTAGAATTGGCGGTTTCTGTAACAGATGGCAGGGTTCCTGTTTATACAGGAGTAGGCGGAAATGTGTCAGAGGCTATAGAGAAGGCGCAAATTTCCGAAAAGCATGGAGCAGATGGATACTTAATCTTGCCTCCTTATCTTATAGAGGGAGAACAGGAAGGTCTTTATGAATACTATAAAGCTATTATTCAAAGTACCGAGCTGAATGCAATTTTATACCAAAGAGCAAACGCTGTCTTACAGCTGGATGCTTTACAGAAGCTTGTTGAATTCCCGCAAGTAGTAGCGGTGAAAGATGGAGTGGGAAATAATGATTTAAACATTGAACTCACTCAAACGATTGGAAATCGCATTGCGTGGCTCAATGGCATGCCAATGGCTGAAGTCACGATGCCTGTCTACATTCCGCTGGGGTTTAATTCTTATTCTTCCGCTATATCAAACTATATTCCGCACATTTCCAGGCAGTTCTATGAGGCTTTGTTAAAAGGGGACAAGCAGTCAGTCAACAATATTTATGAAGATGTCATTTTGCCTATTAATCGTATTAGGAAAAAAAGAAAAGGTTACGCGGTTTCCTTGATTAAAGCAGGTATGGAAATCGTAGGACTTCCAGTTTCAAGGGCTGTAAGACCACCAATCGTGGAAGTTGAACACGAACACTATAACGAATTGAAAGCCATTCTTAAGAAAGCTTTGGAGAAATATCCTCCCAATAAAAAAGTGTCCCTTTAGATTAAATTGATAGAAAATAGGAGGCTGAATCATGGCAGTACAAACAACAGAAAAAGACTATTACTTGAACTTTGTAAATGGGGAATGGGTACCATCAAGCACAAATGAAAGGACAAAAAACATCAACCCTGCAAATAATGATGATCTTGTTGGGTATGTACAAAAGTCAACAAAAGAAGATTTGGATCAAGCTGTAGCTGCAGCTAAAGCGGCACAAAAAGAATGGAAAAATTTATCCGGTGATGAACGAGGAAAGATTTTATACAAAGCAGCAGATATTCTGGAAAGTCGTATCGATGAAGTTGCAGAGACGATGACAAGAGAAATGGGAAAAACCCTTCCGGAAGCAAAAGGGGAAACAGCCCGGGGAGTTGCCATATTCAGATATTATGCTGGTGAAGGAATGAGGAAAGTCGGAGATGTGATTCCTTCCACAGATAAGGATGCATTCATGTTCACGACTCGTGTTCCGTTAGGTGTGGTAGGCGTGATTACTCCCTGGAACTTCCCGGTAGCGATTCCAATTTGGAAAGCCGCACCTGCCTTGATTTATGGAAATACGGTGGTTCTTAAGCCAGCAACAGAAACAGCTGTTACATGTGCAAAAGTTTTTGAATGCTTGGCAGAAGCGGGATTCCCTGCAGGTGTTGTGAATATGGTTTCGGGCCCAGGATCTGTTATTGGACAAGGATTAGCGGAGCACTCTGATGTAAATGGTATCACGTTTACAGGTTCCAATAGTGTAGGAAAACAAATTGGACAAACTGTACTTGCCCGCGGCGGCAAATATCAGCTTGAAATGGGCGGGAAGAACCCGGTTATTGTCGCAGCAGATGCTGATCTGGACCTTGCGGTTGATGCGACTATCAGCGGTGGTTTCCGTTCAACAGGTCAGAAGTGTACAGCGACCAGTCGTGTGATTGTCCAAAGTGATGTGTATGAAGCGTTTAAAGAAAAACTTCTTACCAAAATCAAAGACATTACCATCGGAAATGGCTTAGAGGATAATGTTTGGATGGGACCAAGTGCCAGCGAGAATCAATTGAATACGGTACTCTCTTATATTCAAAAAGGTGTTGAAGAAGGTGGATCACTTCTTTTAGGTGGTGAAAGACTTTCAGGTGAAACCTATGATAAAGGGTATTTTGTCCAGCCGACGGTATTTGAAGGAGTAACATCTGATATGACCATTGCGCAAGAAGAAATTTTTGGCCCTGTGCTTGCTTTAATGAAAGTCGATTCTATCGAAGAAGCATTGGATCTGGCCAATGATGTGGAGTATGGCTTAAGCGCTTCTATTTTTACCACAAATATTCAGAAAATGCTGTCATTTATTAATGAAATGGATGCAGGTCTTGTTCGAATTAATGCAGAGAGTGCTGGTGTGGAACTGCAAGCACCATTCGGCGGTATGAAACAATCTAGTTCCCATTCCCGTGAGCAAGGCCAGGCAGCGGTTGAGTTCTTCACTTCTATTAAAACTGTTTTTGTTAAATAGACCACTATTTTAAACGCTGGATAGAGTTTAAAATTTTTCAATCACATACCAACAGATTTGTAAGCGCTTTAAAGGGCTTCCCTATCATTATAACTAAAACTGTACCGATATTTTATGGATAGGGTTGGAATTGGTGTTGCTGTATGTTTTTTCACTCGCTAACAAATAGTTGCCAAAAAATATTGAAGGAGTGTTTGGATGAAAAAATTGTTTTCCGTTTTAATGGTGGTCATGATTTCAGCTGTATTAGCTGCGTGTGGCAGTCAATCCTCAGGTGATGGATCATCAGATCAAAGTGCCAAAGCTAATGGTGCCGCTTCAGAAGCCAAGATTCCAGATAGAATTCGAGTTGTGATTGGTTCCTCATCGACAGGCGGAGATACATACCAAAACTCCGACGCAGTCAGTAGATATTTAGAAGAAAGTTTAGGAACTAATATGAAGGTTGACGCTATCGGTGCCGTCCAGGCTTTCAGTGAGCTGGATAGAGCAGATGATGATGGAAATACGATTATGTTTTTTCACGACATGGCGTATTTAGGAGTTGAGTATGGAAGTATTAACGAGAAAAATGCATTAGAAAATTGGAAAATAGGTCCTGTTGTTTCGACAAACCCGGGAAATGCTTTTCTGGCGAGTGGAGATGCGCCTTATGACACAATGGCTGAATCTGCTGAATGGTTAAAGAATAATCCTGATGAGACCATTACTGTCGCTATTGAAGCTGGTGGTGTATCCGAAATCTCCTTTGATGGCTACTTTTTATGGGTGAAGGAAAAATACGGAGAAGAAGTTGCTGATCGAATAAAGGTTTACCCGACAGGCTCCCAAGAGGATAAGAACCAGGCATTATGGGATGGAAATGCAGATATTATCAATGGCTCCATTGGTGGTAATAACGAATATACAAAAGAAGGCGTAGAATCGAAAATCAAAATGAAATTCCTTGGAATTACAGCTGGAAAGCGCGTGGAAGGATATGACATACCTACATTCGCAGAACAAGGTATTGAAGTAAATGGCAAGGAGTTCGTTTTTGATAAGGAATTCTTCTTCCTTCTGCCAAAGGATATTGATCCAAACTTTGCCAAAGCATTGGATGAAGCTGTAGCACAAGTAGTAGAAAATGAGGACTATACAAGTGACCTGGCGAAAAATGCCTATATCCCGAGCTATATTTCAGCGGATGAAGCAGAGGATTATCTGTTGGAAAAAAGAGCAACGTTCCAAAATATTATTAAAAATGCACCGACTGTCGATGAACTCACCGAGTAAACAAAATAAACCTTTATATGAGGTTGTCTGGCTTCCCTGACAGACAACCTCAAACTTTCACTATTAGGAAGAAGGTGAAATTGTGAATGATTTTCTTACCCTTGAATTTAAGTTTAGTGAATCCCATACTGTTTTTCCGAAAATAGTTTTATCCATTCTTGTAATGTTATTGATTCTTATTGTGATTAATCAGGTGATCCAGCGTTATAAGGATGGAAAACTAACAGACTTTAACTTTAAATTCTTCACTGGCAATTATGACAAACTAAAATTCTACGGAACGGTTGCCCTACTGATCGGATATGGATTAACGTTAGAACTTTTAGGTTTCCTGCTATCCAGCATCCTGTTTATGTTCCTGATCATGCTGCTGTATATAGGAAATTTAAAAAGAAAAGCGATTCTTCTTTCTCTCGCTAATTCCATCCTGACATCTTTTATTATTTGGTTTGTATTCGGTCAAATGTTTGACATCACTTTACCTTAAGGAGGGAGGTATGTATGGATATATTTTCAATATTAACCCCGCTGTCGATTGTTTTAGTATTTACAGGAGTTTTCATGGGAATTATTTTCGGTGCAATACCCGGGATGACGGCTACGATGGCCATTGCCCTCTTTTTGCCTCTTACCTATGCACTGGACATGGTGGAAGCAATTGCCTTATTGATAGGCTTATATGTTGGAGGAATTAGCGGTGGATTAGTACCTGCGATGCTTTTAAACATTCCTGGCACCCCTTCTTCACTCTGTACTACCTTCGATGGGTACCCGATGACACAAAAAGGTCAGGGCGAAAAGGCTTTGAAAATCGGAATTACGGCATCCATCATTGGCGGTTTTTTCAGCTTAACGATCCTGTACTTTTTTGCCCCCATTCTTGCTTCGATAGCTATCGAATTTTCATCGGTTGAAAAATTCCTGGTGATTCTCTTTGCCTTGACTGTTATTGCTTCCATCTCGAAGGGAAGCTTGCTTGGCGGGGTTTTTAGCGGAGTTTTAGGAGTGTACTTAAGCCTGATCGGTATGTTTCCTGATAATAATACATTACGACTTGTGCCACCAGTATTAGAGGAGCAACTGTATTATGGTTTTGCGCTTCTGCCTGTACTAATCGGTTTATTTGCGATTGCTCAAATAATGCAAGAAGCGGAAGAGGGGATGAAGCCAGCTGCCCATCAAAACATTAATTTGAGTAAGAATAAAAAGAATAAATTTTCACTTAGAATATTCAATGGTCAAATCATCAATACAATCAGATCATCAGTAATTGGTACGTTTATAGGGATGCTTCCAGGGGTTGGAGGTAGTGCGGCTTCTATTACCGCATACTCTCAAACAAAAAATTTCTCAAAAAACCCTGAAAAATTGGGGACAGGGGAACCAGAGGGAATCATTTCTAGTGAATCTGCAAACAACGGATTGATTGGAGGCGCACTTATACCGTTACTGTCATTAGGTATACCAGGTGATAGTACAACAGCTGTATTGATTGGTGCCTTTTTATTACAGGGTATTCAGGTGGGTCCATTATTCATCACAACCAATCCGGAATTGTGGAGCGGCATTGTCTCTACCCTTATTATTGCAAACATTCTTATGTTCCTGCTGATGTTTTTCTCGATTAGATATATGGCAAAAATCGTCTATATCCCGAAGTATACGATCTATCCAATCATCATTGTCATGTGTGTGGTTGGTTCTTATGCGATTAACAACGGGGTGATGTTTGATGTATGGACACTCTTATTGTTTGGTGCTTTAGGCTATGTGTTTATGAAAATCGGCATTCAACTTGCCCCATTTTTGATCGGCTTCATCTTAGGAAAACAGGCGGAAAAATATTTTATTGATAGTCTGAAAGGCAGTGATGGATCTTTAACCGTTTTCTTCACCAATGGTCCTATTACCATAATCTTATGGCTGATGATTATCGGTTCTATTGCCTTTGCAATCTACGATAATTACCGAACGAAAAAGACTGCGCAAGAGGAGACAATCACAAAGGTATCGTAGTTTTTAAAATTTCCATCTCTTAAAATATGACAGATTTTAAACTTTAAACAATAAGGAGTTATGAAAATGGCGGTTATGACTAAGAAACAAACAACCCCGACGATTGTGGAAATGTCAGTGATTCCAGTTGCCGGCTATGATAGCATGCTATTGAATTTAAGTGGAGCACATGGACCTTATTTTACAAGAAACATAGTTATTCTTAAGGATAGCAGCGGAAATCAGGGGATTGGAGAAGTTCCAGGTGGCGAAAGGATACGTACCACCTTAGAGGATTCAAAATCGTTGTTAATCGGTAATTCAATAGGAAACTATAACAAAATACTTAATAAGATTAAAAAGACTTTCGCACATCGGGATGCTTCCGGCCGTGGTAATCAAACATTCGATTTGCGAGTAATGATTCATGCGGTAACCGCATTAGAAGCTGCCCTGCTAGATTTGCTGGGAAAACATCTAGAAGTTCCGGTAGCATCCCTGCTGGGGGAAGGCCAGCAGCGGGATGAAGTAGAAATGCTTGGCTATTTATTTTACATTGGAGATCGCTCCAAAACGGATTTGCCTTATATAAGCGAGAGTCATTCCGACTCGGAATGGTTCAGGCTGCGTCGTGAAAAGGCTTTAACACCTGAAGCGATTGTCAGATTAGCTGAAGCAGCAAAGGAACGTTATGGTTTTAACGACTTTAAATTAAAAGGCGGTGTTCTCCGTGGTGAGGAAGAAATGGAAGCTGTTACTGCACTGGCAGACCGTTTCCCAGAGGCACGTATTACGTTGGACCCGAATGGTGGATGGAGTTTAAATGATGCCATTGAACTTTGCAAAGATAAGCATGATGTGCTGGCTTATGCAGAGGATCCTTGCGGGGCTGAAGAGGGGTTCTCTGCTCGTGAAATAATGGCAGAATTTCGTCGTGAGACAAACCTGCCTACAGCAACGAATATGATCGCAACAGATTGGCGCCAATTAGGGCATGCTTTACAATTGAATGCTGTCGATATTCCGCTCGCTGATCCACATTTTTGGACCATGCAAGGCTCTGTTCGTGTAGCTCAAATTTGTCATGAGTGGGGAAGGACATGGGGTTCCCATTCCAATAATCACTTTGATGTTTCTTTAGCTATGTTTACACACGTGGCAGCAGCTGCACCAGGAAATATTACCGCTATCGATACGCACTGGATTTGGCAGGATGGCCAGAATTTAACGACCAACTCTTTGCAAATCAGAGACGGAAAAGTCAAAGTGCCAGATCAACCGGGACTTGGTGTGGAAATTGATTGGGACAAAATAGAAAAAGCACATACCCTCTATAAAGAGGCTGGAGTTGGTACTCGTGATGATTCTATTGCTATGCAGTATTTAATTCCAGGGTGGAAATTTGATAATAAAAAGCCATGTATGGTGAGGTGACGAATGTGCTTGCTTTTTATTAGGTAATGGAAAGATCATCAATGATAAGGAGGAATGAGTTTGAATGTAAGCAGCGAACATTTAAGGGATTTTGTTTATGATATTTTTAAAACCGCAGGCTTATCTGATGAAGACAGTTATACAGTTGCAGATAGTTTGGTAGCGGCAAATTTGCGCGGAGTTGATTCCCATGGTGTCACTCGTGTACCCATTTATATGAAACGATTAAAGGAAGGAGCTATAAATCCAACACCAGATATAAAAATCATGCAGGAAAGTGATGGAGTATTATTAGTTGATGGTGACGATGGAATGGGGCAAATTGTAAGTCGTGAAGCTATGAGGTTAGGAATTGCAAAGGCAAAGAAAAGCGGAGGAGTTCATATAGGCGTAACCCGATCCTCTCATTTTGGTGCAGGAGCCTATTTTGTAAAACGTGGAGTAGAAGAGGATTTGATTACCTTTGCAATGTCTAACGCTCCTTCAACTATGGCTCCATGGGGCGGTATTCAGCCATACTTTGGCACAAACCCATATGCTTATGGGGTTCCTGCTGGAAGATATGACCCTATTATTTTGGATATGGCTACTAGTGTCGTAGCACGAGGGAAGATCATCATGGCTGCCCAAAATGGACAGGATATTCCTGAAGGCTGGGCGATTGATCAAAATGGTAAACCAACAACGAATTCACAAGATGCGTTAGACGGATCCGTTTTACCTTTTGGAGGTCCAAAAGGTTATGGCATTTCGCTTATGATCGATATTATGAGTGGTGTCCTAACGGGAGCAGGATTTGGACCGCATATTAATAATATCTATGGAGATTATGATCAGCCTCAAAACGTAGGCCATTTTTTCCAGCTCATAGACGTTCAACAATTTATGCCAGCTCAAATGTATAAACAGCGAATCGATCAAATGATTGAGGAAATTAAATCATCTCCTGCAGCAGAAGGCGTTGAGGAGGTGCTCGTTCCAGGTGAAATTGAAAATAGAACAGAGAAAACAAGATTAGAAAATGGAATCGATTTAGGTGAAGATGTGTATAAAGGATTAAAACAAGTTGGTAAAGAGTACGGGTTGAATATAGAAGGTTATGTAAGCCTTAACAAAACTATCTAAGCCCTTCACAAACATAGTAATCCTACTAATTCCAGAGGGGAGAATGTTCACATGGCATTAAATAAAACTCATGAAGAAATCCCTCTTTATATAAAGGTTAATGAAAGGGATAACGTTGCTACGATTGTTAATTTTGGGGGATTGGGAGAAGGAACCGTATTTTCTTGTGGATTGGAATTATTAGAGTCGATTCCAGAAGGTCACAAAGTTGCGTTAACAGACTTGAAACAGGGAGAAGCGATTGTTCGTTATGGAGAAGTTATTGGCTATGCAGAAATTCCAATAAAACAGGGGACATGGGTGAAAGAAAAGTATGTAAATCTGCCTGATCCTCCGCTATTGGATGAACTACCTCTCGCTTCAAAGTCAAAAAAGGTAACTCCCCCTCTAGAAGGTTATACGTTCCAAGGTTATCGAAATGCTGATGGAAGTGCAGGGATAAAAAACATTCTGGGGATTACAACTAGCGTCCAGTGTGTAGCTGGAGTTCTTGATTATACGGTCGAAAAAATTAAAAAGGAATTATTACCCGAATTTCCGAATGTCCACGATGTCGTTGCCTTGAACCACACGTACGGATGTGGCGTAGCAATCAATGCACCTGAAGCAAAAATCCCGATTCGTACAATACGAAATTTGGCAGCACACCCTAATTTTGGTGGCGAAGTAATGGTTGTCGGGTTAGGATGTGAGAAACTTTTACCTGAACGGTTAATTCCCACTGATGATGCAGAAGCGAATATTCTCTCGCTTCAGGACCAACAGGGCTTCATAAAAATGGTAGATTCCATCATGAGTATGGCAAAAGAGCGTTTGGAAAAGTTAAACCAGCGTGAAAGAGAAACTTGTCCAGTTTCTGATTTGGTGATCGGCTTACAATGCGGCGGGAGTGATGCATTCTCTGGGGTAACTGCTAATCCAGCAGTAGGCTATGCTGCTGATTTATTAGTACGTGCAGGTGCAACCGTCTTATTTTCGGAGGTAACAGAAGTTCGGGATGCTGTTCACCTGCTGACACCACGAGCAGTTAATGAGGAAGTTGGCCGTGCATTGATTAATGAAATGAAATGGTATGATCGTTATTTACAAATAGGTGAAGCCGATCGCAGTGCAAACCCTTCGCCTGGAAATAAAAAAGGTGGGTTAGTCAATGTAGTTGAAAAATCGCTTGGTTCCATCGCTAAATCCGGAAGCAGTCCAATCTCAGGTGTTTTATCACCTGGAGAAAAAGCTAAGGAGAAAGGTCTGATATTTGCTGCTACTCCAGCAAGTGATTTTGTATGTGGGACATTACAATTGGCATCAGGAATGCATATGCAAATTTTCACTACAGGACGCGGAACACCGTACGGCCTTCAAATGGCTCCTGTAGTAAAGGTTTCTACTCGAAATTCACTAAAGGACCAGTGGAGTGACTTAATTGATATAAATGCAGGAAAAATAGCAACTGGTGAGGCGACTATAGAAGATGTAGGCTGGGAATTATTCCATTTTATTTTATATGTTGCCAGTGGGCGTAAGCAAACATGGACTGAACATTGGGGACTTCATAATGACTTGAGCTTGTTCAATCCAGCGCCAATAACATGATTTTCTCTTTCATGTACCCACTTGCGCATTAATGATTCTATTCACATTCGTTCTGTGGCTGATTTTGGTTTGATAGATTAGGAGTCCTGTATTTTTAGGGCTTCTTTTTTATAGGCGAGAAGAAAACGCACCCCAGGTCCTCCAGATTTTGGAGAGCTCCGGGATGTAATCGGTTTTATTCCCGGTCTAGTTTTGGATTATACCAATTATGAAATGATCTATATCAATGATAGGGCCGCGGATAAGATCTTTGATCTGTTACATATTGCTAATATACTTCCCAAACAAAAAAAGCAGCAAACTATGCTCAGTTTGCTGCTTTATTTACAGCCACATGACTTTCTAGTGATTAAAGATGGTGGCATTTCGATATGTTTTGTGTATTCAGGGTTATTAATTTTACTTAATAACGCGTCAAATGCAGTCTTACCTATCGTATCAGGCGGTAATATTATATTAGTAACAGGGGGATCTATAATAGGGGCAGAGGCAAAGTCGCCGAAACCGATTAAAGCAATATCTTCCGGTATTTTCAATGATTGCTCCCTGATTTGATGTATAGTACCAATCGTCATTAAATCATTCTGTACAAATAAGGCAGTAATATCACTGTGTCGGTTCAGTAGCGATTTAACTGCGGCTGCACCACCATTTACTGTAGCATGTCCTAACTCCAGATAACTTTCATCAAATGGAATATTATATTGATCTAATGCAGCTTTGTATCCTTGAATCCGTTCATCGGTAGTAGAGACATTGGCCACTCCGTATATCATCCCGATTTTTTTGTGCCCATGTTTCAAAAGGTGGATAGTTGCATCATAGCCTGTTTGAAAATTATCACCTGTCACTTTTGGTGCATTTCTAACAATATTGTTATATCGATTCACAAGAACCACAGGAAAATTTTCATCTGTAAACCGATTTAAATATTCTATATCATTGGTTGCGGGGGAAAGTATAATGCCGTCTACCATTCTTGAGTGGAGCAGGTTAATCGTTTCTTCTTCATAATTTTTATCTTCATTTGTATTTACCAATAGCAGGTTATACCCCATCTCACGTGCTCTTTCCTCTACTCCATACACCATTTCTGTAATGAAACTGTCAGGAAAACTGGATACGATCATTCCCGCAGTTTTCGTTTTTTTCTGTCTGAGATTTTTTGCAGTGGAATTCGGAATATAATTGTATTTATTAATAATTCTCATTATCTTTTTATATTTATCTTCTGTGATGTTTTTAGTTCCATTAATAACATGGGAAACCGTAGCTACCGATACTTCTGCCTCTTTGGCAATATCTTTCATCGTCACTTTCATTTTCTGATTCCTCCGGGTAAAACCATTTACTTTTCTCCATAGATAAATTTTATATGATTCCTGATTTTATTGCAAATTCACTATTATTCTAAGAAAAAAACTGTGTAAGCAGGCTATTAACAAAAGATTTTGTAATTATTATTGACAGAAAAGCGCTTACATAGTAATATCCTAAACAAGGATGGTAAAACGATTAACTAAGGAGGATTTACATGGAAAACACAGCAGCTGTTTCTCAGGAAATAATAGATTTGATTAAAGAAAAGGCGAAAATGTCGCGACTGGAGACGATAAGGTTGATCTCCCTGGCGAAAAGCGGCCACTATGGTTCCTCGTTTTCTAGTTCTGAAATTTTTTCAACACTTTATTACCACATTATGAAATATGATCCGGAAAGACCTCAATGGAAGAGCAGAGATCGTTTTGTCATGGGAAAAGGGCATTCAGCCGTTGGTATGTACCCTATCTTAGCTGATGTTGGATTTTTCCCTAAAGAAGAGCTGGATACATACACCCAGTTAGGAAGCGCCTTTGGAGATCACCCGGATATGAATAAGATAAAGGGGATTGATTTCAGCTCGGGTTCGATTGGGCATGGACTTTCTGTAGGAGTAGGTATGTCACTGGGTGCCCGTATTGATGGAGAAAAATACAGAACCTATATTTTAATGGGTGATGGCGAGCTTCAGGAAGGTCAGGTTTGGGAAGCGGCAATGAGTGCTGCCAATTTCAAGTTAGGTAATTTGGTAGCGATTGTCGATAACAACAAAGTAACTGTAGACGGTAACACCGAAGAATTAATGAACATCAATCCAATAAGGGAAAAATGGGAAAGTTTCGGCTGGAATGTTGTAGATGTAGATGGCCATGATGTTGAAGCATTAGTGGAGGCGTTTGAAAACCTGCCATCTGTAGATTCAGAGCAACCGACAGCAATCATCTGCGACACGGTAGCAGGAAAGGGCGTTTCCTTTATGGAGCATGGGTATGAATGGCATGTAGCTAATTTGGGTGAAGAAGATATCAAACGCGCCATTGAAGAAATTGAAGGAGGTAACTAAACATGAGTACAACCACTTTTCATAAAGATACCTGGGAACTATATAAGAGTCTTGAAATGTCCAAACAGCTAACGGCAGGCGAAACGCTGGCGAGGTTAGGGAACGATCATCCGGAAATTGTCGCTATGTCTTCAGATTTGAGTAAGCCGACCCGGCTGTGGGATTTTGGAAAAGAATTTCCAGATCGTTTTTTCAATTTTGGATTGGCGGAAAAAAATATGGTAACAGCGGCAGCAGGTCTGGCATCTACTGGGAAAATTCCATTTGTTTCAACCTATGCTTCTTTCCTTGGCGTTCTGGCAGCTGAAAATATTCGGACAGCCGTTGCTTATCCTAATTTGAATGTGAGGCTGATCGGAACACATACAGGCATTGCGATGGGATTCTACGGTTCGTCTCACCATGCCACGGAAGACATTTCGATTACAAGAGCGATGGCAAATATGACAGTCATTTCTCCTGCGGATGGGGTCGCACTTTCAGAAATGGTAGAGGAATCAGTAAAAACATATGAAGGACCTATCTATTTCCGGGTCAGTCGTGGTCGTGAAGAACCCGTATATGAACGAAAAGAAAATGTTGTACAAAATAAGATTGGAAAAGCTAACGTCCTGAAGCAAGGTACTGACTTAACTATTATCGCTTGCGGTATCGAAGTCAATGAATCTTTGAAAGCTGCACAGCAATTGGAAGAGCAGGGGATCAGTACTCGTGTCATTGATATGCATACCATCAAGCCGATGGATACAGAAGCCGTATTAAACGCTGCAAAAGAAACAGGGGCCATCCTGACTGTGGAAGAACATAATGTCCAAGGTGGACTGGGCAGTGCAGTAGCAGAAGTATTGATGGAATCCGGGGTCAGCTGTAAATTTAAGCGTCACGGTTTCTATGATGAATATTCTTTGATTGGCAAGCCTTATTACTTATATCAGCACTATAAACTTGATGGAAAAGGGATTGCATCTGTAGCAAAAGAATTTCTAGGATAATTGGCTGGAATTTAAGTTTGCAGGAAGAGAGGGACAAGCATGAATTTTGAAGGACGAGTTGCAATAATCACTGGTGCCGGGTCAGAAAAAGGTATTGGACGGGAAACCGCCAGACAAGTAAGTAAAAGAGGTGGGGCTGTCGTCATTGCAGATATCGATGAGGCGGGGCTGGCCGAAGCGCAGGAAGAAATCAGTCAGTATAACAATGGACAGACGATGACAGTCAAACTGGATGTAACAGATAAAGAAGCCTGCCATCAGATGGTGAAAAAAGTTATGGATCGCTTTGGACGAATTGATATACTTATCAATAATGCAGGAATATCAAGACCAACACGAGTCCTTGATATCCCGGAACAAGAATGGAATCTTGTCTTCGATATTAATATGAAGGGAACTTTTTTCTTAACCCAGGCAGTGCTGCCGTATATGCAAAAATCAGCGTATGGAAGAGTTGTTAATTTAAGCTCTGTGTCCGGTAAAAGAGGGGGAGGAATCTTTGGAGGCTCTCACTATTCAGCGGCTAAAGCAGCAGTGACTGGATTTACGAAAGCAGTAGCCAGAGAAATGGCCCCTTATGGAATTACTTGTAATACAGTTGCCCCTGGCTTAATTGGAGGAACAAATATTACGGGAGGCCTGTTGACAACTGATAAAGAGGTTTCTATCAAAGAAGGCATACCTGCTGGGAGAGTAGGAGAAGTGAAAGATGTCGCTTACTCTATTTCATTTTTGGCTTCAGAAGGAGCAGGTTATATTACCGGGGAAGAACTAGATATCAATGGAGGGTCTCATATCGATTGATTATATACACAGGCGGCTGAAGAGTGGCTGGACGCTCATTGGCTGCCTGCACTTTCAATTAAAATGTAACCGCTATCATTAGAACGGCTCCTATACAATTTTCAAGAAATGTTAGATGTGGTTAAACCATTAACTAGAAAGGGGAAGTACATGAAAAGTTTACGGAATATTATGATTCTTATCACGCTGGCGCTCGGTATCAGCCTTCTTGTCGTGTTCGTTACAACTGGTGAAGCTATAAATTCTGATGATCGAATTGTCTTAAGGTTTGGGCACGGAGCCGCCGAAACGAATGAGAGACATATAGCAGTAAAGCATTTTAAAGAACTGGTGGAGAAGCGTTCCAACGGGAAGATTGAAGTTCATATCTATCCCAACGAGCAACTCGGTTCTGAAGCAGAAATGATTGAAAGCGTTACATTAAATGATTTACAAATGGTAGCTTCCAGTGCCTTTAGTCAATATGATCAACAAATTAGCATCATTGAGTTGCCTTATTTATTCGACTCTTATGAAGAGGCATGGAATGTTTTAGACGGCCCCATTGGTAAAGAGATAGCAGAGCCTCTATTAGAAGATAATCTTAGAATTTTAGCTTACTTTGAAAATGGATTTCGTCATGTAACCGCGAACAAACCAGTTGAAAAACCAGAGGATTTTCGAGGATTAAAAATAAGGACTCCAGAATTTCCTTTGTCACTAAGTACCTTTAACTCTTTAGGGGCAAACCCTACGCCTATGGCGTTTGGTGAGTTATATATGGCCTTGCAGCAAGGCACAGTAGATGCTCAGGAGAATCCTGTCGCTAACATTTATGCCAGTAAGTTTCAGGAAGTACAGGACTATTTGAATTTTACCAAGCATCAATACATGGCATTGCCTGCTGCGATTAATGAAGAATTTTGGCAATCATTATCAGCTGAACATAAACAAATAGTGGAGGAAAGTTCGCGGGATGCCGCACAATATCATAGAGAACTTATTGTTGAAAAAGAAGAAAAAATGATTGAGGAACTACAGGAAGACGGGATGCAGATGGTCAGACCAGAAACGGATCCTTTTAAAGAAATGACAAAGGTCGTCTATGAATCTTTTAGAAAACAGTTTGGCGATGCACTTTTGGATAAAGTTTTAAATGAAGTCCAGGATAGTTAGGGGAGGAGGGAAACTATTGAAGACTTTACAATGGTTAGATGAAAACCTTGAAAAATACGCACTGATTTTTTTGAGCAGTTTTACTGTAATCATTATTTTCACCCAGGTGATTATGCGCTACGTCTTTGGGAACTCGCTTTCCTGGTCAGAAGAAATTGCAAGGTATGCATTCATCTGGATGATTTATATCGGCGTAAGTTATGGGGTGAAAGAGAACAAACACTTAAATGTAGATGCTTTTGCCATGTTATTTAAGAAAAAAGGAAAAATAATATTAAAGATGGTGTCAACGATATTCTTTCTACTATTTGCCCTGGTAATTGGAGTGTACGGGTTTGATATCGTAGCAAAAATCACTAGAGAATCTGCTGCTTTGCAACTTCCGATGGGCTGGGTATATGCAGCGCCAGCCATTGGAATGGTTTTAACAACGATTCGGTTAATACAGAAACTATCAGGTCAAGTTAAAGAATTAAAGAATATCAAACGAACAGACAACTATGATGATGTAAGGGAGGGGGCAATATGACAACATTCGTTCTATTTGGTAGTTTCTTTTTATTTTTAATACTGACGGTGCCAATTGGAATAGCGCTCGGTTTGTCAGGGTTGGTTACGGCACTCTATTCTTCTAACATTTCTCTCACCTTTTTAAGTCAAGGACTTGTGACTTCTACTGATAGCTTTGCTTTGATGGCAGTTCCTTTTTTTATATTAGCTGGTGAAATCATGGGGAAAGGAGGAATTTCTACCCGGCTATTCGATTTAGCTAACGTGTTTGTTGGGAGGTTCACAGGTGGTTTTGCCATGGCTGCTGTATTGACGTGTATGTTTTTTGCGGCGATTTCTGGTTCCGGACCTGCTACCGTTGCCGCGATAGGGGGTATTATGATTCCTGCTATGGTATCCCATGGCTATGATAAAAAATTTGCTACTTCGGTTATAGTCTCTGCGGGCTCCTTAGGTATAATTATTCCTCCAAGTATTCCACTAGTCTTATATGGGGTATCCGGTAATCAATCGATCGGTGATTTGTTTATGGGTGGTATTTTGCCAGGAATTTTACTTGGATTAGCGATGATGATTTGGGTTTACATTTATTCTAAAAAGAAAAATTACACAGGGACACAAGAAACGTTTACCTTTAAAAAGATGTTTGTTTCTTTGAATAGAGCTAAATGGTCCATATTAATACCAATCATTATATTAGGAGGGATTTATGGAGGAATCTTCACACCTACAGAAGCAGCAGTTATCGCAGTAGTTTATGCGGCAGTTGTAAGTCTGTTTTTCCATAAAGAATTAGCGTTAAAAGATTTACCGACTATCATTAAGAATGCTGCTTTAAATTCTGTGATTATTTTAATTATCATCGGCACAGCTAATACATTTGGTACGTTATTATCTATGGAACGTATTCCTCAGGCTTTAGCCAATTCCTTCTTATCTCTATCGCAGAATTCTTTTGTATTGTTATTGCTTATGGTAGTGTTGTTGCTTGTGATTGGCTGCTTTATTGATACTTCTGCAGCTGTAATTATTTTTACCCCTATACTCTTACCGATGGCGATAGAAGTGGGGGTTGACCCAATTCACTTCGGTATATTGATGATTGTCTCCTTGGCAGTCGGTTTCATTACGCCGCCGCTTGGTGTTAATTTGTTTGTAGGATCAGGAATCTCCGGACTTGGGATGCCTGTCCTGGCAAGAGCGGTAGTGCCGTTTTTCTTTGTCATGCTGTTAAGCCTTGTGATTCTGTTGCTCATACCTCAAATATCTTTGGCTTTCTTATAAAAAACAGATGCCAGTCTCTAAAATTAGTAGACAGGCATTAGTTTTTTAAAAATAGCTTTTCCCCAATGAACAGGTGAGTCGTCATGGATTTAATGTAAAATACACTTTTTTTCTCTAAAAGTAATAACCGAATACGGAAAAAATTCACACAAAAAGGATGCCTCTTTCGACAGGCACCCCTTTTTATTAATAAGTTCTCTTCGGAGCTAATTCAATTGCTTTCCGGACCTTTCCAGAGAAGAACTTTCTGTAAAGATAGATAAATGAGGAGATGATATGATCACACCCCGGAGCTCTCCAAAATCTGGAGGACCCGGGGTTTGCTTTGTTGTTATTGATAGTTTTTTAATTCTAGTCTTCCAATGTCTCTTAGGTGGACTTGGTCGGGGCCATCTACAATTCGTAGCGTCCTTGCGTTTGCCCAGTGTGCGGCAAGTGGGAAGTCATCGGAAACTCCTGCACCGCCAAACATTTGGATCGCTCGATCGATAACATTCAGAGAAACTCTTGGCGCAACGATTTTAATCATGGCAATTTCTTTTCTTGCGGCTTTTGTACCTTCTTCATCCATTTTCCTGGCAGCATGCAGTGTAAGCAGTCGTGCCTGATCGATCTCTAAGCGGGATTCAGCAATAAATTCCCGAACTACCCCTTTTTCAGCCAGCGGGGAGCCAAATGTTTCGCGGCTGTTCACGCGTTCGCACATCAGTTCCAGTGCTCGTTCAGCTGCTCCGATTGCGCGCATACAATGGTGGATTCGGCCAGGACCGAGGCGCGATTGTGCGATTTCGAACCCTTTACCCTCTTCATAAAGCAGGTTCGAGACAGGTACGCGTACATTATTGAAATGTACTTCCGCATGGCCGTGCGGGGCGTGGTCATAACCGAATACAGGAAGATGCCTCTTTACTTCGACCCCAGGGGTGTTCATAGGTACGAGTACCATCGATTGCTGCTCATGTATTGGGCCTTCCGGGTCAGTTTTCCCCATGAAGATGGCAATCTCACAGCGAGGATCCATTGCTCCTGAAGACCACCATTTTTTTGCATTGATGATATACTCATCGCCTTCACGAATGATATGGCTTTGAATATTAGTGGCATCCGATGATGCTACATCGGGTTCTGTCATCGTGAAGCAGGATCGTATTTTTCCATCGAGGAGCAGGTAGAGCCATTGTTCCTGCTGCTCCTTTGTTCCATATTGCATCAGCACTTCCATATTGCCAGTATCCGGCGCATTACAATTGAACACTTCCGGGGCAATTAAGGATCGCCCCATGATTTCGCAAAGGTGGGCATATTCATAGTTTGATAGCTGGGTGCCATAACCTTCTTCACGGTTGAACAGATTCCACAAACCCTGGTCTTTCGCTTTTTCTTTCAACTCCTCCACGATAGGCGGGATGATCCAGCGGGTATCTGCTTCATTGAGCTGCTGTTCATACAATTTTTCGTTCGGATAAATATAGTCATCCATAAATGCGACAAGTTTTTTTTGTAATTCTTCGGTACGGTTAGAAGTGGTGGTTATCATATTATCTCAACTCCATTGATAGTTTTTTAGACAAGCATTTTGTTGCGCGCTTCTTCTGACTTTTTCATTAAATTTGCTATTCCAACATTAAGGTCCGAGAAGCGGTCATCCTGGATGCTGCCATTTTTCCAGCGATAATAGATTTGCTGGAGGATAGCTGCATTTTTATAGAATGAATAGGCGAGGTAGAAGTCAATCGCGGACAAATCTCTTCCGCTTTTTTTCGCATATAAGTCCAGCATTTCTTTACGGGAGTAAAATCCTCTTTCCCGTGTGATGGACGTTAACCCCGTTTCAGGGTCACCAGGTTCTGTCCAGTAAGCAAGGCTCGCCCCTAAATCGGTGAGCGGATCCCCGATCGTGCATAGCTCCCAGTCGAACACCCCTGTGACCTCTCCGGGATTTTGTAAAGAAAACATCATATTGTTCAGCTTGAAGTCGTTATGGACAATCGTCGGAGGCGGGGAGGAAGGAATATTGCCTAACAGCCATTCTTCCAACTCTGTCACTCCTTCGATGTCGTCCGTTTTGGAACGGTTATAACGTTTAATCCAGCCATTGACCTGCCGTTCTAAAAAGCCTTCAGGTTTCCCAAGGGATAGCAGGTTGTTGTTTTCCAGATTGATAGAGTGAAGCTCGACAAGCGAGTCGATTACCGATTCTGAGATCGTCTGCCTTATGTTCAAAATGTTCTCATAGGAAGGGGGGATCTCTTCATCGATGACATACCCTTCTTTCGCTTCCATCAAGTAAAAATGCTTATCCATAAGCCCGGGATCTTCGCTATAAAGATAAGGTTCTGGTGCAAGTGGAAAGACTGGGTGGATTTTCTGCAACAGTTTATATTCCCTTTGCATATCATGAGCTTTGGGTGGAATTTCACCGAATGGCGGGCGGCGCAGGACCGCTTGCCAATTGTCAAACCTGACCTTGTACGTCAAATTGGAATATCCGGCAGAAAACCGTTCTGCTTGCATCCTGCCTTCGAGGTTCGAAAAGCGGCTCTTTAATAAATCCTCGATGCCTTGCCAGTTGATTTCCTCACGATCTTGTCTTGTTAATTCAGCCAAATGATTCACTCCTCTCGAAACGGTAGCGCTTTCTTTTTATTAAAAAACTAATAAAACGATAGTCATGATGGTTCCAGTGTATAGCAAGGTGATTGTCGCAAAACCCATCATATCGCGAATACGAAGACCAGCGATCGCAAGCATCGGAATCGCCCAGAACGGTTGAATCATGTTGGTCCATGCATCCCCCCAGGCTACTGCGGTTACGATTTTGGCAGGATTGACGCCCATTTCCACAGCAGTAGGCAGCATAATTGGCGCCTGTACGGCCCATTGACCGCCACCGGATGGGATGAACATGTTCAATAGACCTGCGGATAAAAAGGAGAAGAAAGGCAGTGTGTCTGCATTAGCAACACTGGCGATATTCGTAGATAACCAGACAGCTAAGCCGGAAGCGCTGAGCATCCCCATGATTCCAGCATAAAAAGGATATTGCAAGGCGAATTGCCCGACGCTTCCTGATGCTGATTTGATTCCATTTCCCAGTTCTTTGACGTTGCCGTATAAAAGAAGAGCGGCCGTCAGGAACATCATGTTGACGATGTTCAAATCAAGTGAAAATCCGTTCAAGTAAAATTGATAGCCTAAGTAGAGCAGTCCCAGTAAACCACCAGCCAAAACGGTCAAGCGGCTGTTATCCATTTTTTCATTCGGGTTCAATTTTTCTGCTTTGATCTGGTCATGAGAAATATTGGTTTCTTTAATAATAGATGGATCGACCTGCATTCGGTCTTCCGGTCGTTTTGGATGAATCAAATACATAACGAATGGAAGGGTAAAAAAGATAAGCAGAACGAGCACGATGTTCATAACTGAGAAAAGCGTGTCAGAAGTAGGGATGATGCCTACTAAGTCCTGAAAGTTGTGTCCTTCCGTTGCGACAAATAAGGATGGAGAGGAAGATAATCCGCCTTCCCAGATAACAAACCCGGAGTAACCGGCAGCTACCAGTACACGATAATCGACTTCCGGAACTTTCTTTCCAACCAGACGTGCCATAATTCCGGCGACAACCAGGCCAAGCGCCCAGCTGATCAGGGAAGCGATCAATGAACTGAACGTGACGACGAATATGGCGGATTTGGGTGATGTACACCTGCTGGCTGTCTTTTCTAATAACTTGGATACCGGTTTAGTCAAAGCGAGCGCATAACTCATGACAAACGTAGTAATAATTTGGGCGGTGAATGTAAGTAAACTCCAGAATCCATCTCCCCAGTAAACAACCATGTCGAGCGGGGAGCTTTCCGTTAAGACGATGCCACTCCCGAATGCAATCAAAGTCAGGATTACTGCAAACACGAACGCATCAGGAAGCCACTTTTCAGCGACTTTCGCAAAAAACATTGCCAGCATAGAAATAGGGTTATTCGATACTCTTTCCTGAGGATTCTGTAACTCAACTTTCTTCGCAGTTTCTTCCATAGGATTTCCTCCTTTATTATTTTGCAGTCCATCCTCCATCAACGTAAATCGTTTGCCCGGTCATATAATTGGATCCATCAGAAGCTAACAGCAGCAGCGGTCCTTCTAAATCTTCCAGATCTCCAACGCGTTTTAACATGGTCTGATCGACGATCCCCCGATAACGTTCTTCATCATTCAGCCATCCTTCGGTCATAGGGGTTTTGATATACCCGGGGGCCAGGCCATTGACATTGATCCCGTGTTCGGCAAGTTCGCTTGCCCACACTTTGGTCAATTGGTTGATTCCGCCTTTACTGGCTGCATAACTTGTCTGAAAGCTGCTGCCAACACCACCGAAGATGGAGGAAATATTAACGATTTTCCCGCCTGTTTGCTGTTCGATCATTTGTTTTGCTGCCGCCTGACCGGCAAGAAATACGCCTTTCAGGTTCGTATCGAGTACACGTTCCCAGTCGGACTCATCTACTTCGACTAAGGGCTTTCGAATGTTAGTACCGGCGTTATTGATTAAAATGTGCACCTCCCCAAAGTTATCAATCACTTCCTTAAGCCAGTTGTCTACGCTTTTCTTAGAGGTCACGTCTACTTGTGTCGCCAATACTTCAATGTCAGCTTCTGTCAGTGACTTTTTCGCTTTTTCTAAGTCCTCCAGGCCACGGCTCGCTATTGCTACTTTGGCACCCATTCTTCCTAGCGTTTGTGCAATGCCCAGTCCAATTCCTTTGCTGCCTCCGGTAATCATGGCTACTTTTCCATCTAATCGAAACATGTGGTAAGCTCCTCTCTATTACGTTTGTTTTTCGAGCTGTAGCAGTTTGGTTTTTAGTATTTTTCCTCCTGGGTTCCGTGGAAGAAAGTCGATGATTTCTATCTTTTTTGGTACTTTATAATCTGCTACATGTTCTTTCATATAAGTCTGGATTGCTGATGGGGAGGGATTTTTCCCTTCTTTCGGTACGATGTACGCTTTCACTTCTTCGCCAAAAATATCATCCGGCACGCCGATGATGGCTGCTTCCATAACGTCCGGGTGTCCATAAAGGATGTTTTCGACTTCTGCAGAAAATACTTTTTCACCACCGCGATTGATGATGTCTTTTTTACGATCCATGATATAAAGGAATCCATCCCCATCAATCTTAGCCATGTCGCCGGATTTCCAGTATCCCTGGTCAAAGGAACGCTGAACGGCTTCCTGGTTTTGCCAGTATTCATGAACAATCATCGGTCCCTTGATGTATAGCTCACCGATTTCCCCGGCTGGTAGTTCCTCTCCTGTTTCAGCGATCACTTTAAATTCTCCCGTCGGCACCGCTTTTCCTACCGAAGCAGTTTTATCAAGTGGATAGTCTCTTGGCATGATGGCAGCTGGAGAGGTCGTTTCTGTTGCTCCATAAGCATTATGAAGTCTGCTTTTAGGAAGCGCTTTCATTAAAGCGGTGATTGTTTCAGGTGACATGGGCGCACCACCGAAAGCCATGATTTCAATAGAACTTAAATCGAAGCTGGTAAACTCCTCATGGCTCATCATCATGATATAAATCGTTGGTACATTAAACAGGAAGGTGATTTTTTCCCTTTCAATAAGGTCAAGGTAGGGTCCTGTCTGGTATCGTCGTTTCAATAGTACATTGGTGCCTCCACTGATGATCATATAGAACATCTGGCCGACCAGCCCGGTCACATGAAATAGCGGGACAGCGATTAACGTGCGTATGGGTTCCGCAGCCTGGAATACCTGACTGTAGTTGAGTACACTATGAATCACATTAACATGGCTTCCGACCGCTCCCTTTGGTTCACCGGTAGTTCCGGAGGTGAACATGATGTATAGCGGATCTTCCTCTCTGATGTGCGGATACGCTGATATAGAGGATTCCGCTTCAAATATATGGTCAAACAGCGTGTAGGGTTTGTTCAATGGTACTTCGTTTGTCATGATCACGGAATTGGTTGGATGCGAGGCTTGCCACACTTCCACCACTTCTGCATAGTCCCCTTCCGCGCATAGCATGCTGGCGCCTGCTTTTTCGATCATATTCAGGAGTTCTTTCTTAGAGGAGCGAACGTTCAAAGGAACAACGATGACTCCCAGATAAGCACAGGCAAGGAACATCTGTATGAATTCGGGACGGTTGCCGAGTAACAGGGCAACACGGTCATTTTTCTTTATAGATCCGTATTCTGTCATCCAGGACGCAAGTTGATGGACTTGTTTTTGCAATTCTAAATAAGTAATCCTTTGATTGTTCCAAACAATGGCTTCGCGCTCGGGGTAGTTTTGTACGGTCTTCTCGAAAGCTTCCATAATGGTGGATGGTCTATCTTCGAAGACGTATACTTCCCGGCCATGAATGGTTTCTCTCTTCATGCATTCCCCTCCTTAAAGGTTTTCACTATTACTAATGCAAGTATCGTGCCAACCTTAAAAAAAGAGGAATATTCAGTATTTTTAGAAAAAAACATCATAGAATTTGATTCTTTATGCAATCTTCTGATTCTAAAACGAATCAAAAAAGAGGCCCTTAGATGGCCCCTTACTCATGAATGTATTCTTTTGAGGTGAGCTGGAACTTTTTCATCTTTTTCACTAAAGCTGATTGACTGATGCCGAGCGATGCAGCAGCTTTCCTTGTGGTTTTATGTTCTTCGATTGCATCCTGAATAAGTTCCGCTTCATATCGATTTACTAACTCTTTTAAGTTGTGTTTCTGAGGGCGAGCGTTGTGGAGCGACAAATCTGATGGCAAAATGTGTTCTTCCTCACTGAGAATGGCAGCGCGTTCCAGCACGTTTTCTAATTCGCGAATGTTTCCAGGCCAGCTATAATTTTCAAGGACTGGCAGCGTGTCTGGGTGAAGCGAAAGATTTGACTCGAGTTTTTCATTTAATTTTTCAAGAAAATAGTTAGCTAACGGAATGATGTCTGCCGTCCGCTTTCTCAGTGGGGGAATGTGGATGGGAACCACATTTAATCGATAATAAAGATCTTCTCGAAACTCCCCGTTATTAACCAGTTCTTCTAAATTGCGGTTAGTGGCTGCAATAACTCTTATGTTAAGCGGAATCTGATGAGTTCCTCCGACACGCTTGATTTCTAATTCTTGCAGGACACGGAGCAGCTTCACTTGAAATTCTTTCGGTATTTCCCCTATTTCATCTAACAGGATGGTCCCTCCATTTGCTTTTTCAAATAATCCGACTTTTCCCGTAGTGATGGCACCTGTAAATGCCCCTTTCTCATAACCGAACAATTCTGCTTCCAGTAAGGACGAAGGGATAGCAGCACAGTTAACTTTCAGGTAGGGCTGTCCCTTACGCGGACTATGTTCATATATGAAATCCGCAAAAGCTTCCTTCCCGGCGCCGGATTCACCAGTTAATAATACGAGTGAATCAACTTTTGCCACTTTCTTAGCTATTTTGAGCTGCTTCCTGAGCTCGCGGCTATGTGCAATTACTCCTCTGAAAACTGGTTTAGCAATCTCATTTTCATTTCGCTGTTCCAGCTCTCTCATTAAGCTGTCAGAAAACATGCGGGAAGAATATATTTCTGATTTTAGATAATTTAAGTCGCGTAAATCTCTGATGTTAGTAACGACATGGGTGACCTCTCCCTTGTCATCGAGTACAGGGTTGCCGGTGGCGAGCACTTCTGTCCCGTTTACCGTTTGAACAATTGTAATCGCTTTCTTTTCTTCCAATACTTTATAGGTTACCGAATCAGAAATGATTCCATCCTTTATTACATCTTTTAATTCTCTATATAATAGTTTGTCCTTGGAAACCCCAGTGATTCGAGTATAGGCCTCATTCATTGTCCAGCCAATTCCGTTGGCATCGGCAACGAAAATACCATCATAGCTTGATTGAATGATAGAGTCTAAGAGTTGCAGTTCATTAGGAGTAGGTTGTATCGCTGATTTATTAGTAGAATTACCAGATTGAAGCATAGTTCCCCTCCTGACAGACCATGAGGATTAACGAGGCGGGTGGTCTGCTAAATTTTTCATGTATTTCTATTATTAAGCAGAAAAGCCGTGAAGTCAAAATAACCTGCCGGAATCCAAATTCTGGAGGACCTGAGGAGTGGTGATGCACTTGTTCCGTATTTCCTGACACATTTTCTATTCTTTTAATTATTGGAAAATTATAAAAATATATTGTAAACTTAATTTATTATATGGTTAACAATTAAATAGCAATAATTCGAGTTAGGCAAAAGCCATAAAGGAATGGAGGAATAACTAAATGAACTTAACGGAAAAAAGTCAAAAGTATTTGTGGTTACCCTTTACCCAAATGAAAGATTACGACCAGGATCCTTTAATTATTGAAAGTGGAAAAGGGATAAAGGTGAAGGATATTCACGGCAAGGAATACTATGATGCTTTTTCTTCTGTATGGTTAAATGTCCATGGCCATAGGAAAGAAGAATTGGATCATGCCATCAAAGCACAGCTTGATAAAATAGCCCATTCTACCTTACTAGGAATGACAAATGTGCCGGCGACAGAGCTGGCAGAGAAATTAGTACATATTGCTCCAAAATCGCTGACCAGGGTGTTTTATTCTGATAGTGGAGCTGAAGCGGTGGAAATTGCGGTGAAAATGGCCTATCAGTATTGGCAAAATATTGGCCAAACAAAAAAACAAAAATTTATTTCTGTTAAAAATGGTTACCATGGAGATACCATCGGGGCGGTTAGTGTTGGTGCTATCGATATATTCCATCAGGTATATGGACCTTTAATGTTTGAAGGTTTTAAAACACCTGTCCCTAATGTATATCGTCATCCCTCCGAAGATCCGTCTGTCTGCAGGGATGAATGTATAGCGAATTTAGAAACATTACTGGAGCATTATCATGAGGAAATTGCCGGGTTAACGATAGAATCGATGGTTCAGGGTGCTGGTGGAATGGTTGTCATGCCGGAAGGGTTTCTCTCAAGAGTTAGGGAACTTTGTACCAAATATGATGTATTAATGATCATAGATGAAGTGGCTACAGGGTTTGGAAGAACGGGGAAAATGTTTGCATGTGAACATGAAGGAGTAGAGCCCGATTTGATGGCCGCTGGAAAAGGGATTACAGGAGGATACCTTCCAATCGCAATCACCTATACATCAGAAAAAATTTATGAAGCTTTCTATGACGACTATACAAAGCTTAAAACATTCTTCCATGGTCATTCCTATACAGGGAACCAGCTGGGTTGTGCTGTTGCTTTGGCCAACCTTGACTTGTTTGAACGCGATCAAATTGTAGCACAGGTAGACGAGAAATCCACACGCTTACATGAGTTGTTCGAAGAAATCAGGGCACTTCCTCATGTTGGAGATGTTCGTCAGCTGGGTTTTATGTGCGGAATCGAACTCGTTTCCGATAAAGCAACCAAAGAACCTTTCCCATTTGAAAGCAGGGTTGCCTACAAGGCTACACTGAAAATGCGGGAATTAGGACTCTTAACAAGACCTACTGGTGATGTAGTAGTCTTTATGCCGCCATTAGTAAGTTCAAAAGAAGAATTGAGAGAAATGGTTCACATTATGAAACAAGCGATTGATCTCGTGACAAAAGAGGAGGAGGAAAGGATTGCTGCTGCAAAGTGAGAATTGGGTAGAAAAAGAGATAGAATTGATTAAGGAAAGAGGCTTATATCGCAAGTTTCGTACCATAGAATCCATTCCCTCCCCTCAAGTAAAAATAGAAGGAATAGAAATGATCATGGCTTCCTCTAACAACTATCTAGGACTAAGCGGTGATCAACGGCTGATCGATGCAGCGATTAAAGCGATAAAGAGTTACGGGGTCGGAAGTACGGGCTCGAGATTAACTACCGGGAATACGGTGTGGCACGGAAGGTTAGAAGAAAGGCTTGCCCAATTTAAACAGGAAGAAGCTGCCCTAGTGTTTTCAAGCGGTTATCTTGCTAATGTAGGTGTAATATCCTCAATCGCCGGGAAGGGCGATGTCATTTTAAGTGATCAGCTTAACCACGCCAGTCTGATTGATGGCTGCAGATTAAGTAAAGCAAAGTCCGTTATCTATCGCCATGTGGATTGCAAGGATTTAGAAGAAAAGCTGAAGCATAGCCAGGCATATCAGCGTCGTTTTATTGTGACGGACAGTGTTTTTAGTATGGACGGTAACATTGCTCCTTTACAGGAAATTGTAACATTAGCTAAAAATTATCAAGCCTTTGTTATCGTAGATGATGCTCATGCTACAGGAGTCATCGGTGAAAACGGGAGAGGAGCTTCCGAACATTGTAATACGGAGATAGACATAACGATTGGAACTTTAAGTAAAGCAATCGGAACGGAAGGAGGATTTGTTACCGGTTCAAAAACAATGATCGAATTTTTGAGAAACCAGGCCCGCTCGTTTATTTTCCAAACTGCCCTGCCTCCTGGTAGTATAGCAGCTACGCTAAAAGCAATCGACATCATAGAAACGAATCGTAATCTTCAAGAACGTTTGCATAGATGGATTCATAGGCTTCGAAATCAGCTCACAGATTATGGATTTGATGTCAGAGGAGACGGGACGCCAATTGTACCGGTGGTTATCGGTGAAGCAGATAAAGCGGTGCAATTTTCTGAATTACTTGAAACGGAAGGTGTTTTTGCCCCGGCCATCCGGCCACCAACGGTTCCAGAAGGAGAAAGCAGGATACGGATGACAGTGATGGCTGCCTATGAGGAAAAGCAAATCAAGCAAATTTGTCAGGCATTTTATAAAGCTGGTAAAGAGCTGGGGGTGATTTAATGGCAAAAGGGATTTTTGTGACAGGTACCGATACAGAAATCGGAAAAACATTTGTTGCCTCTGGTATTGCAGCTGCATTAACGGAAAAAGGCGTGGATGTTGGCGTATTTAAACCAATGCTCAGCGGGATAAAAAGGGATCATCCGGAAAGTGATACGATGATTTTAAAGACGATGGCCGATGACGCTTCCCCTGTTGAAGATATTACGCCTTTTCAGTTTGATGAACCATTGGCGCCCTATTTGGCTGCAAAACGCCAGGGGATTACGGTAAAACAATCAGAAATAGTGGAGGCTTGGCATAACATTAAAAAACGCCATGACTTTTATATTGTGGAAGGTGCAGGAGGCATTTCTGTTCCCTACGGGGAGGATTATCTGGTCAGTGATATTATGAAGAAACTGGATCTTCCAGTAGTAATTGTTGCTTCTCCTCATTTGGGGACCGTAAACCATATCTATTTAACCGTTGATTATGCACGTAGATGTGGCTTACAGGTAATGGGGGTTATTTTGAACGGTCTGGACCCTGAGAGTGAAGGGATTGTCGAACAAACGAACCCGGCATTAATTGAGCAATTTTGTAAAATCCCAGTGCTTGGTGTACTGCCCAGGGTAAATTTTGAAACCAAAGATCAAATAGCTGATTTGATCCAGCAACATATCGATATAGATCGTTTTATATAAAAGGAAAAGGGATAACCAGCAACGGTTATCCCTTTTCTTATACTTGTTGGAGTTCTTCGTCAAAATCGACTTCAAATCCAAAATCTTTAAGCATTTGATGGTCCTCTGTACTATCCTGTCCTGCTGTAGTCAAATAATCCCCTACAAAAACAGAGTTGGCCGCAAATAAACCTAAAGGCTGCAAACTACGTAAGTTTACTTCCCGGCCACCGGAAATACGTATTTCTTTGGTCGGATTAATGTAACGGAATAGAGCTAACACCTTTAAGCAGTACCGAGGATTGAGTTCATGGGTTCCTTCTAATGGAGTACCGTCAATGGCATGTAAGAAGTTAACTGGAATAGAATCTGCATCCAATTCCTTTAAACTGCGAGCCATATCAATGACGTCTTCTTTTGTTTCCTTCATTCCTACAATGACACCCGAACAAGGAGATATACCTGCATCTTTGGCCATGTTGACGGTATTTACGCGATCTTCGTATGTATGGGACGTGGTGATTTTCGCATGATTTGCAGAAGAAGTATTGAGGTTATGATTGTAACGGTCTACTCCGGCTTCTTTTAGTTTGGCTGCTTGTTCTGGCTTCAAAATACCGAGACATGCACAAATTTTCAGATTATACTTTTGTTTGATTTCTTTTACTGTGTCTACGACCGTATCTACTTCCCGGTTGGAAGGCCCTCTCCCACTGGCAACAATACAATAAGTACCAGATTGAAGATGATGCGCTTGTTCTGCTCCTTTTAACAGGTTATCCCGGTCGAGAAAATTATATTTTTCTACAGGAGCAGTGGATACGGCAGATTGGGCACAATACCCACAGTTTTCCGGGCACAGCCCTGACTTTGCATTAATGATCATGTTCAATTTTACTTTTTTCCCAAAGTAATGTTTTCTGACTTGAAAGGCACCATGTAGAAGCGGTAAAAGGTCATCATCCGGGCTTGTTAATATGGCCATGGCTTCCTCATCGGTAATTTCCTTTCCATTAATGACTTCATCAGCTAGTTCCATCCATGATTGCAAAGTAATCCCTCCTTAAAAATGTTAACCGTATTATAACACTGGTTAACATTTGAGGGAAGGTATCTCATTTTTAAAATGAAGAGGAAGAGTTTTTATCATGGTTTGAGTATATCTTTTTAAATTTACCTCAGTCCGGAGCCCCCAAAATCTGGAGGACCCGGGGTGTTGTGATAAAATAGGCAAAGTACAAGAGGGGGCATATCTATGAAGATTACAGAAGATCTCGGTAATGAAATCATTCAGCGTCTGGCACCATATATTCATGTTCCGATGAATTTGATGGATCCTGAAGGCAGAATAGTAGCAAGTTCTGATCCTTCTCGAATCATGGAGATTCATCAAGGTGCCATTTACGTGATGCAACATAAACAAGACTTGATTATAGGCGATGAGAATATCGAGGATTTTCCTGGTGCGAAACAAGGGGTGAACCTCCCAATCCGTCATCGTGATGAGCTCGCTGGTGTCGTCGGCCTTACTGGGGACCCGGAATCCATCATGCAAGCTGCTGGTATG
Source organism: Thalassobacillus cyri (assembly GCF_900107755.1). GTDB lineage: Bacteria > Bacillota > Bacilli > Bacillales > Halobacillaceae > Thalassobacillus > Thalassobacillus cyri. The sequence continues at coordinate 124,485 of NZ_FNQR01000008.1, forward strand.
ACGAAGGCCTCCGTGGAAATTGCTTTGGAACAGATTTATATTCAGCGCCAGGTGTTTTATAAGGAACGCCAGTGGGAGAATTGGCTTCAGCAGCTTTTGCATCCATCCGGTATCCACGAAGAATTTTTGACACAAGAAGCAAGATACACCCTGGCTACGGATGTAACTGGAGAGTGGCGGGTCCTTTCGGTTTATTCCGATAGACTATCTGAAAAAGGAGATCAAATAAAAGTTGTTGCTGATCAGTTGGCTTTACAGCCGCTTTTTGCGATTTTATATAGTGAAAAGGAATGTGTTGTCGCTCTGCCAGCTGAAGAACAAGCCCCTGTTGTGTTTGCGGAAAAACTGGTACAGCGGATTGGCGGCCAGACACGGGTAGGCATAGGTGAGGTAGGAAGCGGTATCAATGGCCTGCGTCAGTCCTATTTTCAAGCGAAGCAGGCACTGCGATTTTCAGACTTGTCCACTACGGTAGCTGTCAGCTCGGACTGGGAGTTAGAGAGGGTGATCGATGCTATTCCTGATGATGCTTACAATTCAATCGTTTTAGCTTATCAACAAAAATTGCAGGCGTTAGGTGCACCATATATTCGCACGCTGAAACAGTTTTTAGAAAACAATTTTAAAGTGAAAGAAACGGCTGAGTCTCTGCATATACATAGGAATACACTGAACTATAGGCTTGGGCAGATCACCGAAAAAGTAGGACTGAACCCGCAATTATTCAAAGATGCCAGCTTGTTGTACATGATACTTCAGCGAATCGACCACTGAGCTATTGTGCACTTGCACAAATTCCGCGAGTGAAAAATCTGAAAATTTTGTCGAATATACTAATTGAATCGATCCCGTTTTTTCGGTTGAATAAAGGTAATGACGCTTGGAAGGAGTAGCTTATGAAAATCGTGATTGCACCAGACTCATTCAAAGGGAGCTTGACCTCCCAGCAGGCAGCAGCAACCATGCAACGCGCGATTCAGTCAGCCAGCCCGGTCTTTAACACGGTTACAAAGCCGATGGCTGACGGAGGAGAGGGGACACTTGATGCACTAATGGCTGCCACTGACGGGGAGAAGAAGTTTCTCAATTGTACAGGTCCTTTGGGAGAAGAAAGGACTAGTTGGTATGCCACACTGAAAAATGAAACCGCTGTCATAGAAGTTGCCACCATTGCTGGTTTGACGCTGGTTCCTGAGGAAAAAAGGAACCCTGACCTCACCACGTCCTTCGGGATTGGAGAGGCTATCAAAGACGCTATCGATGAAGGATTCACGGAGATTCTGGTTGGTTTAGGCGGGAGCTCTACGAATGACGGTGGTCTTGGCATGCTTCAGGCACTGGGGTTAAAAGCTTTTGATGGAAAAGGCAGGGAACTTCCTGCCAAGGGCGCATCGATCCTCAAAGTAACTGAACTTGATTTCAGCCAGCTCGATGAACGTTTGAAAAATGTCGAGATAAAAGTAGCCTGTGATGTTGATAACCCACTGACTGGACCGCGTGGTGCGTCAGCTGTATACGGTCCACAAAAAGGTGCAACCGAGCAGCAGGTAGAACACTATGACGCCGCAATGGAGCGCTATGGCAAACTGACCGAAGCGGAAATCGGAAAAAATCATATGGAAGTAGGAGGTGCCGGAGCTGCAGGCGGTCTGGGATTCGCATTACTGACCATTGGCGCAGAGTTGGTTTCAGGCGCGAAGCTGATTGCTGAAGCAATCGGTTTGGAAGAAAGCCTCGCAGATGCTGATCTGGTTTTTACAGGGGAAGGACAGAGCGATGAACAGACATTATACGGGAAAGCACCTGGATATGTCGCCGAGCTTGCCCGAAAGCATGGCCTACCGATCGTACTTGTGTCTGGCAGTATTGGTGGAAACGTAGAAGAACTCAATCGACTTTTTGCCGGATGCTTTTCTATCATTACAGGACCGATGCGTCTTGAGGACTGCATCACCCACGCGGAACAACTTTTATATGACGCTACGACGCAAATCATTCATTTGATTGAAACGACATCTAGATTGGAAATTTAAGAGAGGAGTGATCAAGTGGAAGGTATCGGTCTTATTTTAGTTATTACTTTAGGGGTATTATTTGTAATTTTTGCTACAGCTAAATTGAAGCTTCATCCATTTCTATCATTATTGATCGCTGCATTCGGAATAGGGATTGTGGCGGGACTTCCATTAGCGGACGTAGTCGAAGCTGTCAATGGAGGATTTGGAGGACTGATGGGCGGCATCGGACTGGTCATCGTGTTCGGTACGATCATCGGAGTTATTTTAGAAAAATCAGGAGCGGCCTTGCGCATGGCGGAAGTCGTTTTGCGTATCGTTGGGGAAAAACGTCCGCAGCTTGCCATGAGTGTCATCGGAAGTATTGTCAGTATTCCGGTATTTTGTGACTCTGGTTATGTCATTTTATCGTCTCTGAAGAAAGCGCTTGCGCGTAAAGCGAAGGTCACCGTCGCTTCCATGGCAATCGCATTGTCTACCGGTTTGTTCGCAACCCATACACTGGTGCCACCGACACCCGGCCCGATTGCAGCGGCAGGTAACATCGGAGCGGAAAACTATTTGGGAACCGTCATCCTGGTCGGTTTCATCGTTGCTATTCCGGTAATTATCGCCGGTTATCTATGGGCGATAAAAGCAGGTACAAAAATACATATCGAGGGAGAAGACGATCATTCCTTCGATTACGATACGATTGTAAAAGAATTCGGCGACATGCCATCGACGTTCAAATCATTCGCACCAATTCTTGTTCCGATTCTGTTGATCGGTTTCAGTTCGGTGATTACTTTTGCCGGATGGGAAGGGACTTTCTTCGATATCTTCCTATTCCTCGGTGCACCAGTAGTTGCTTTGTTGATCGGCGTTTTATTCGCATTCGGTCTGTTGCCAAAGTATGATGAAGAAACATTGACCCAGTGGGTAGGAATCGGAATTAAAGAAGCAGCTCCGATCCTGTTGATTACAGGTGCAGGTGGAGCTTTCGGATCTGTCATTAAAGCGACACCAGTTGCCGAATTCATCAAAGGGTTCGCATCCAATGATGTATTTGCTGGTGCCATGTTCGTATTCATACCATTCCTGATTGCTGCTGCATTGAAAACAGCACAAGGTTCTTCCACTGCAGCACTGGTCATCACATCTACGTTGGTAGCGCCGTTACTGGGTCAAATGGGAATCGAAGGCGCAATGCCGCTTGCGCTGGTAGTCATGTCTGTCGGAGCGGGTGCGATGGTCGTATCCCACGTGAATGACAGCTACTTCTGGGTAGTGAAAGAGTTCAGCGGTATGTCCGTTACACAAGCCTATAAAGCACAGACAGCAGGTACGTTGATCCAGGGTATCGTAGCGATTCTGGTAACCTTCGTTCTGTGGCTGATTTTTGTTTGATAGAGTAGGAGTCCTGTATTTTCAGGGCTTCTTTTTTGTTTAAGATAGGGTTAAACACACCATAGGACCTCCAGATTTTGGAGAGCTCGGGGAGTGTTAGCAGTGGTACCCAAGTCCTCCATACAACTCTACTACCGGATCATTTCCTCATTATTTTTGATCATCTTAATAACTGTCTTTGTCGGTTCGAATTCCTCTTTTTCCTTCAGTAGATTTAAATACGCTTTGTGTGTCGCCAGCGTTCGTTCAATATTGTTGGAATGCTTAAAATGAATCATTTTCGGGCGAATCAGTTCATAAATGGTACGGCCGATTTCGATTGTAAAAGGATTCTCGGTTTCTTCCAGTACTGCATAATGGAACTCAAGGTCGATGTCGGCAAGCTCCTCAGAACTTAAAGATGGGTTCATACGGTCTACCTGGGAGTGATAGACCGCTTCAATTTTATCCAAATTCTTATGCTCTTTGGTAATGATCATGTTCATCAGTAACACTTCGAAATGCTGCCGGAATTCGATGAGTTGTTCCATGTTGTGGCTATGCATGATCAGGCTGAATACCAATGGATTCATTGTTAAATGAGATGAATGTTGGGTGATGAACATTCCTTCACCACGCTTGATTTCAATTACGCCAATCGCTTCTAATATTTTTATGGCTTCACGGACAGGTGTCCGGCTTACTCCTAATTGTTCAATCAATTCCATCTCGGTTGGCAATTTATCTCCAGGCTTCAATTCTCCGTTAACGAGATTGTCTTTTACCATCGATACGATCTCCATGGACTTCGTACGGTGAGTGTTGAGTTTATTAAAGGCGATGGGCACTATGTATCATCCTTTACAAAAGATTTTTAAAAATATAAATTTTCTTTAAATTTCGTTTACAAGTTAAGAATATTCAGATAATATGTACTATATATAATACATCATACATATGATGTACGCATCAATTTTTTCGGAAAGTGGCTGTTTAAAGTAGGGAGCGAGGGAGGCATGGGAGAAATCTTATGGTAAGAGGGGGAAGACATTGGATTTTTTAGATGAATTAATTCAAATCACTTCTAATGAACGCGTGAGCACGAATGAAACCGTCCTCGAGCAGCATTCGAAAGATGAGGCGTATCTCGAGCCGAAGAATCCGGATTACGTCGTGTTTCCAATAAATAGTGAGGAAGTGTCCGCAGTTATCAAACTTGCTAATAAACACAAAATCCCGGTTGTCCCTTTTGGGTTGGGGACAAGCCTGGAAGGTCACGTGATTCCTTACTATGGAGGTATTAGTCTCGATTTCTCTTTAATGAATAAAAGTATTGAAGTTCGCCCTGATGATTTTCTAGTCACCGTCGATCCAGGGGTCACAAGATCTCAGCTGAACAAAAAATTAAAGCAGTATGGGCTGTTTTTCTCCGTAGATCCTGGTGCTGATGCCACCCTTGGTGGGATGGCGGCAACCAATGCGAGTGGAACGACGTCTGTAAGGTACGGAGTCATGCGTGATCAAGTAAGGAATCTCGAGGTAGTTTTACCGAATGGAGAGATTATCGAGACAGGGAATTTAGCTGTGAAATCTTCGTCTGGCTATCATCTGTCGAGTTTGTTCGTAGGCTCTGAAGGAACACTTGGATGCATTACCCAATTGACGCTTGGTGTTTACGGAATTCCGGAAGTCATTGTGGCAGCACGTGTATCATTTGCTGACTTACAAGGTGCGGTCGAAGCAGTCGTTGATCTTTTGGCAGGAGGAATACAGCTTGCTCGGGTGGAGCTTGTTGATGAGCATTCGATCCGGCAGGTGAACCTCTCTAATGAAAGGGATTTTGAGGAGGCACCGACCTTATTCCTTGAGTTTCACGGAAATGATGCAGGTGTGGAGCATGACATTAGTTTCGCTAAGGAGCTTTTAGCAGAGGCAGAAGGAAGTAATATCATTTTTGAAAAGGATGTGAAGGACCGGAACGCTTTATGGGAAGCACGTCATAACTTGGCATACTCATTCGTTCATGGTCATCCGGGTAAAAAAATGATGGTTACGGACGTTTGTCTTCCTATCTCTGAATTGGCAGGCGGCATCCAAGCCGCTCGGGAGAAAATGGATGCCCTTTCACTTGATGGAGCGTTGCTCGGACATGTGGGAGATGGGAATTTCCATGCCTTATTAATGATAGACATGACGGATGAGGAAGAAAAAAGGAAAGCTGAAGCATTTAACGAGTACATTGTCCATTACGCCATTGATCGAGGCGGCACATGTACAGGAGAACATGGCGTTGGTGCAGGAAAAAAGAAATACCAGCAGAAAGAACATGGCCAATCATTTGAAGTTATGCGTCAAATCAAGCACGCCATCGATCCGAACAATATTATGAATCCCGGGAAAATTTTTTAAAGGGGATAGGAGGAAGAGAAAATGAAAAAGTTCATGTTAATGTTAGTTTCATTTTTATTATTGATGGTTGTTACAGCCTGTGGTGGTAATGGGGATGAAGAGGCTTCCGGTGAGAGTGGAGAAACCTATACCCTGCAAGCTGGACACTCACTGCCTGAAGACCACCCGTATCATCTAGGGTTTTTGGAAATGGCGAAAAATGTAGAGGAACGTACAGATGGCAGAGTGAAAATCGAAGTTTTCCCGAACAGTGAAATTGGGGCCGAACGAGAGCTGACGGAAGGGATGACGCTCGGAACTGTTGATTTAGTTGTTTCCTCAACGGCTCCGGTAACGAACTTTGTGCCTGAGCTTGCTGTACTGGATGTGCCGTTCATCTTCAATGACCGTGATTCTGCTGTGAAGGTTTTGGAAGGGGACGTAGGAAAAACGTTATTTTCTAAAATGGAAGAAGAAGGAATCATCGGTCTGTCATGGGGGGAAAACGGGTACCGTCACGTAACGAACAGCGTACGACCTATCGAGAAACCGGCTGATTTAGAAGGTTTGAAGATCCGTACGCAAGAAAATGAAATTCACTTAGCTGCTTTTGAAGCACTGGGCGCTCAGCCAACTCCAATGGCTTGGACAGAAGCACTCACCGCTTTACAGCAAGGAGTTGTTGATGCTCAAGAAAACCCGGCTATTGTTGTCGACCAATTCAAGTTATATGAGAACCAAAAATATATGACGTTGACTGGACATGTATATTCAGTTGCTGTCTATATGATGAGTAAACAAACTTACGATAAGCTGCCGGAAGACCTGCGGGAAATCGTTATGGAAGAAGGTAAGAAAGTGGGAGCGAAGGAACGCGAGATGATTGTTGAAATGGAGAAAGAATCTCTTCAAACCGTAAAGGATGAAGGGATGGAAATCATCGAAGATGTTGACACAAAACCGTTCCAGGAAGCAGTTAAACCGGTATATGAACAGATTGAACACCAGGATCTATTGAACCAAATTCTTGATGCTCAATAATAGATTCAGCCGGGAAGGGCTTCCTTTCCCGGTTTCTCTTTATCAAGAGAGGAGGGACCACTATCAAAATATTTATCCAGTACATAAATTTAGTGATGAAGCATTTTTTAAACTTGTTATTGGCAGTGCTGACGATTTCCGTGTTTATGCAGGTTATCTTCCGTTTTGTAATAAATAATCCATTAGCGTGGACCGAGGAACTTGCCCGGTATTGCTTAATATGGATCACTTTTCTAGGAGCAGCTTACGCGATGTCATTAAGGGCCCATTTAGGTGTAGAGTTTTTTGTGAATCTATTTCCTTTGATAGGGAGAAAGATATTATCCGTTGTGGCGGCATTGGTTAGTATTATATTTTTTATCATGATGATTATTTATGGCTTCGAGCTGGTTAACAGCGCAATGAGACAAACTTCTCCGGTACTGCAGCTGCCTATGGGAATTGTTTATCTTGTCATTCCGATCAGCGGAATCTTTTTGATTATGAATCTGCTTTTCACGACGATTATCGATGTGCTGCAAGGGGAGGAGGAACATCATGACGATCCTGTTATTTAGTATACTGATCGTTTTATTTTTGATCAATGTGCCGATAGCAGTCACGCTGGCAATGGCTTCCTCCATTGTTTTTCTTATAGAAGGCAACCTATCATTGATTGTTATCGTACAGCGGATGTTCAATTCTGTCGATTCTTTTCCATTGCTAGCCGTTCCTTTTTTCATTTTGGCAGGAAAACTGATGGAAAACGGTGGGATATCCAGAAGGTTGATTCACTTTGCTGATGTGGTCGTTGGACGTGTACGAGGCGGTCTTGCCATTGTATCGATTGTGGCCTGTGCTTTTTTTGCTGCGATTTCTGGGTCTGCAGCAGCAACCACTGCTGCTGTCGGGTCCTTGCTCATTCCAGCAATGGTGAAAAAAGGGTATGACAAAAATTTCTCCACTGCCCTTCAGGCAGCTGGCGGTACAGTAGGTATCATGATTCCCCCAAGTGTTCCGCTCGTACTTTACGGAGTAACAGCTGGAGTATCCATTAGTGACTTGTTCATCGCGGGAATCATTCCAGGTGTTTTAGTTGTTGGTTCACTTATACTGCTTGTGTTCTTCATTTCTTTGAAAGAAGGGTATGGTGGGGGAGAAGCTTATACATTCAAAGACTTTATAAAAGCGTTTGGTGATGCGGTATTAGCATTGATGATGCCGGTCATCATCCTCGGCGGAATTTACGGGGGGATTTTCACAGCCACTGAAGCTGCGGTTGTCGCGGTCGTTTATGGTCTGATTATCGGTGTGTTTATCTACAGGGAAATCAAGCTGCCGGACTTGAGTGAGATTTTTGCCTCTTCTGTCGTAATCTCAGCAGTCATCATGTTCATCATCGCAGGAGCATCTGCTTTTGGCTACTACTTGACTCGTGAGCGGATTCCAGCTGAGTTGACGGAAGCGATGCTTGGGGTGACAAATAATTGGATTGTCGCCTTGCTGATTATCAATCTTTTGCTCATTTTTGTAGGGGTATTTCTAGAAACGTCGGCAGCTATTATCATATTGACGCCGATTTTAGTACCGATTGCCACAGCAATGGGAATCGATTTGACTCATTTCGGAATCATTATGATCGTCAACCTCGCGATCGGTTTTATTACACCACCGGTAGGGGTCAACTTATTTGTGGCTGCTAATATTGCAGGTACAAAATTCGAAAGTCTGATTCGGGCGATCATTCCATTCATTATCATTATGGTCGTCGATGTCTTGATCGTTTCTTTCTTACCATTCTTAAGTCTATGGTTGGTCAAATAATGATGGGTTAGGAGTCTGAATATGAAAAACTATAACATAGCCGTACTACCTGGAGATGGAATAGGGCCGGATGTTGTCAAGGAAGGCCTGAAAGTGTTGCAAGCTCTGGCAGACGCTGATGCCAGTTTTCAGTTCGACAGCACCACTTTCGAATGGAACTCGGATTTTTATTTGAAGCATAAGCGGATGATGCCTGAAGAAGGGCTGGATACTTTGAAAAACTATGATGCGATTCTTTTCGGAGCGGTTGGAGATCCTCGAGTACCGGAGCATATTCCGATTTGGGAATTGATTATGCCAATCCGGAAATATTTCAAGCAATATGTCAATCTCCGTCCAATCAAGAAATTACCAGGAGTCAATAGTCCATTGAAAGTGGATGGTAATATCGATTTTTATGTATTCCGTGAAAATGCCGAAGGAGAATATTCTAATAGTGGCGGAAGGTTATACCAGCAAACCAATGAGGAACTGGCGATTCAAAACACCGTAATCACCAGACAAGGGGTGGAGCGTCTATCGCGTTACGCGTTTGATTATGCCGAGAAACACAATATTGGTGAAGTGGTGAATGCCACGAAATCAAATGCCATCATCCATTCGATGGGACTCTGGGATGAAGTTGTAAAGGAAACAGCTTCGGAGTACGAGGAAATAAAGGTCGTCGATGTCTACATTGATGCGCTCGCCGCTCATTTAGTCCAGCGCCCGGAGAGTTTTGACGTGATTGTGGCCTCCAACTTGTTTGGAGATATTTTGTCAGACCTCGGAGCGGCGCTTGTCGGCGGATTGGGGCTGTCGCCATCTGGTAACTTGAACCCTGAACGTGAATTTCCGTCCATGTTTGAGCCCGTTCATGGTTCTGCTCCTGATATAAGCGGGAAAAACATTGCCAATCCGATTGCACAAATTTGGTCAGGTGCGTTGATGCTTGAACATTTAGGAAGGGAAGACTTGGCTGGAATCGTAATGCGTTCGATTGAAGACGTCATTGAAGCAGGTAGTGTTTTGACACCGGATTTAGGCGGAACGGCACATACAGATGAAGTAGGGGACGCGATCGTTCAAGCTGTACATAAGAGGATGTAGGAGGGAAACCATGGATTTTCAAAATAAAACAGTAGTTGTAACAGGTGCGAATGGTGGAATGGGAAAAGTCATCACGGAACGTTTTCTAGCTGAAGGGGCCAAGGTGACTGCGCTTGATTTGAAGATTAATAGGCTTGAGGAATTGAGAGATAGATATAAAGAGTCCTTTATCCCTTTATCTGTGAATCTCATAGACGAATCTGAAGTCAATCAAGCAATCGCTAGCGCGACCGATTTTATGGGAGGCATATCGGTTTTGGTGAATACAGTCGGTGTTGCACAGGCAGCTGCCAATATCGAAGATGTCTCCCTTGAAGAATGGGATAAAATCATCCGTGTCAACACCACCTCTTTGTTTTTGACGAGCAAAGCGGTTGTAAAGTCTATGAAAAAACAAAGAAGTGGTGTGATTACCAATATTGCTTCGATTGCTGCAGAGCGTCCTCGCCCAGGTTTAAATGCATATGTAGCATCAAAAGGCGGTGCATTAGCTTTTACAAAAGCGCTGGCAATTGAACTGGCAGAGTACAAAATCAGAGTAAACGGTATCAACCCAGGCCCTTCCGATACAAGTATGCTTGGGAAATTCAGTCCAGCAGGCGGGAATGTCGACGAAGTGAAAGATAAGACATTCATGAGCAGTGTGCCACTTGGCGAACTCGTCACGCCTGAGGATATTGCGGAAGCAGTGATGTATTTAAGCTCGGACCGTGCAAAAATGGTGACAGGAAGCGTGCTGAATGTCGATGGTGGTCGGGGACTTTAGGGAGAAGGAGGTATGATGATGAAAAAATCGCATGCGTTATACATCGGTGGGGAATGGCGTGATAGCTTAAGTAAAGAAACCTTGGAAACGCGGAACCCAGCTAATCAAGAGCTGCTGGCTGAAGTCCCTCGTGGGAAAGCGGAGGATATGGAAGTAGCAGTCACGACAGCTCGCAAAACATTTGAATCGTTGGAGTGGCAAGAGTTCCCGGTCGAAGTTCGTGGACGGATTTTGTATGATATCGCGGCAAAATTAAGGCGGGATGCCGAGGAAATCGCTCAAATGGAAACGTTGGATACAGGCAAGCCAATCTCCCAAGGTAGAAATGACGTAGAAGCATCTGCGCGGTACTTTGAATATTATGCGGGAATGGCCGATAAAATCTTTGGCGAAACCATTCCGGTTCGTCATGATATTTTGGATTATACCGTAAGAGAGCCAGTTGGGGTTACCGCTCATATCATTCCTTGGAATTACCCGCTACAGATTACGTCGCGAAGTACAGCAGCAGCTATTGCAACAGGCAATACGGTTGTGGTAAAGCCTGCCGAAGACACACCATTAACCGCATTGAAGTTAGCTGAGTTGTTTGCTGAAACGGAGCTTCCAAAGGGAGTTTTCAATGTGGTTACCGGTTATGGATACGAAGCCGGAGCGGCATTAATCAACCACCCTGAGGTGAACCATATTACATTCACCGGCTCAGTCCAAACGGGGATGGCGGTGATGGAAGCGGCAGCTAAAAATATTGTTCCGGTTACGCTAGAGCTTGGTGGCAAGTCTCCGAATATCGTTTTTGAAGACTGTGATATGGATAATACGGCTGACTGGGTCGTTAAGTCTGTCGTTCAGAATGCGGGGCAAACGTGTTCAGCAGGATCAAGGCTGCTTGTTCAAAAGACTGTGAAAGAAGAATTTCTTCAAAAAGTCAAGGAACGGATGCTCGCTGTGACCTTAGGAAAGGGTGTCGATGACCCGGATTTAGGTCCAGTGCTGTCGGAAAAGCAATATGAGCGCATTGAAAAGTTTATGCAAACGGCACGTGAGGAAGGTGCTCAGTTTGTTTGTGGTGGAGAGCGCGTTTCGGTTGAAGGCTGCAAAGACGGGTACTATTTCGCTCCGACTATTATAGATAATGTTCGAGTGGATAGCGAAGTCGCTCAGGAAGAGATATTCGGTCCCGTTCTTAGCGTGTTCACTTTTGAGGATGAAGAAGAGGCAGTAAAGTTAGGAAACAACACGCAGTATGGGTTGGTCACAGGCGTTTGGACTGAAAATATAGGCCGGGCGCACCGGCTTGCTAAACGAATAAGAGCCGGTCAAGTGTTTATCAATAATTATGGGGCGGGCGGTGGAGTCCAAATGCCGTTCGGAGGCTATAAGAAGAGTGGCTTCGGTCGTGAAAAAGGGCTTGAAGCATTACGGAATTATACTGTATTGAAAAATGTAGCGGTAAAAATGTGAGCATAAGCACAAGTTTCATAAGTAGTTGTAATATGAGAGCCTAATGTGACCTTTTTTTAAAACTATATAGTGCAGATAAGGTAATGCCAACATAATATTTAGGGTTGATAGCATTAATAATCTATCTTGCCACCACCGGTACTGGGGAAAATGGGGATAGAGCGTGCCTTGCTACTTGCACCATATGTGTTAATGGTATACTATATGAGGCACCTTCCAGTTGGAGAAGGTGCCTTTTTAAGAGAAATGGGAGTATGGGACAAAAGCTATCCCGCAAATGTTCAACCCGGTCAGTAAGGAAGCGTTATGCGGTGTCTTTTCCCTGTATGCTTTTGGGCGGGTATCTTTTGTTATGCTGGTATCATGCATTATCATTTTCAAATGCTCTTGTTTCCATGCAGGTAACCTAACATTATTAATCTTCTTCCTCCAGCTGGGCAAGCAGCTCCTGTAACTCATCATCATATCCTTTTTCGAATAGCATTACGGCCTCTACCGGAAGCTCATCATCCTCTACATCCTCCGTGTATAATGAAATCCCCAATCTATCTGAAATTAATATATCACCGACCAAGTAAATGTAGGGGTCGTAACTTCGTAGCATTTCTTTCACTTGTTTTAATGGAGGGCCAATTAATTTTTTGTGCTTCAACATAGGGATGGCTGACGATGATACTTCGATCATTTCACAGGTATCATCTGCTTTGTAATATACATTTATCCCTAAATCATCAAAAGCATCGGTAGTATTTTCGTCGGCTTCGTCTTTCATGAATTCCGTTACTTTCAAGTTTAACGTTTCTCTTACTTCTTTCCGGCTCATCCCTAGTTTAATCGGACCCATGCTGTGATAAGGTTTGATATCGAGTTTCATTTTTACCTCTAAGGTTAGGTTCGCAGTATTATAGTTTCTCATTAACATTACTGTTATTTAATATGAAAGTCTCTAAGAAGGGGAAAATTAAGTGGTCTCAGCAAACCAGTTTCTAATTGATGCCCCCTTTTGCAGAGAACTGTTTAACACACCCCGGAGTCCTCCAAAATCTGGAGGACCCGGGGTATTAACCTAAATTAACCTAAAACGATCCTCCAGAAGAATAACAACGATACACAAATGACCCCAACCCATACCAGTGACGTAGGAAGCCCTACCCTTAAAAGATCTTTATCGGTAAAATAGCCAAAAGAATAACTGATCAGGTGAACAGGAGATTGGGTGATTAAATAGAAGCCGGGTACTCCTGTTAAAAATACAGCCATGGCAACCATCAACGGAGAGAAGCCGGAGAGGTTTTCTCCGATATTGATGGATAGCGGGATCATGATGGTCAGAAATCCAAGCACGTTAACAAAGCCAATTCGCACGATCAAGGTACACAGAATTAAGATAATCACTACTAAAATAGCTGACTGGGAAGCAGTGGTTTCGACGATGATTGTTGCGAGCCATTCGACCGTGCCGGTTTTGATAAGCATGCCAGATACCATCAGGGTACTGGCGAAAAACAGCATCATATCCCAGTTGATTGATACTCTCGCTTCTTTCCATTCCCATACGCCAATGCCGGGGAGCATGGTGAGCACGGCTCCTAACAGACCGACAAGCGGGATGGAGAACCCGTGTATGCTTTGTGTCGCCCATAATAGGAGGGTGAACCCCATTACGGCAATGACTTTCTTTTCAGCCAGATTGATTTTTCCTAACTCATTCAAGCGTTCCTCCAGTAAGCCTACCAGGTGACCCTGATCGACGTTTTCCGGCGGAAAGTAGCTCATCATAATCAGCCATAGGATAAAAATGAACAGCAGAATCGGAGGGGCGAAGTAGATGAGCCAGGTTAAATAGTTTAAGTCCGGGTAGATGCTTGCGAAAATCCCGAACGTATATATGGTGTTGCTTGCCCCTGTGGCAACGAATGCTCCGGATATGGCACTTAAGTAGCTGATCCCGATGAATAGGGATTTTCCCAGATTCGTGACATCATTGATTCCCCGCAGACTTTTCAGCAGTCTGTCCAGGACGGAGGAGGCAAGGTTCCCTTTTCCGATATTGGATGGTACCAGCACAGATAACACCAGCATCAGGAGAAAAGATATAAGGATGAGAGCTCTTCCTGAACCTTTCGAGAGTTTCAACGGTGAGGGATAAGCGGCTGGCGAGGCCTGTTTTGATAAATGCGTTAGAAATAATATAGGTAGCGAATAACAGCCAAACGACTTCCTCTCCGAGGTAGCCGAGTGTTTCTTCATAACTGAAAAAATGGAAAGAGAGCACCAGGATAAACAATAACGAGCTGAAGGCCAGGGTGAACACTCTTCCAATCCATAATATTTGTATGAAGAATAATGCAGCTATCGCTTTTACTTTGATATCCCAGTCGAATAATGGAAAAAAGAAGACGATATAAATAGCCAGCGATAGTAATAGCAGTGTTTTTCGTTTCTCCATAGCGATGTCTCCTAATGGCAAAAGAATGAGACAAGCCACCTGCATGATGTAGGTGGCTTGAACAAGTTAAGAGGTGACACTTTTGGTTACATAGTTTGCGGCAGAGGTTCCTGCTGTTTTTCCAAAAACGGCACCGGACATGAGTCCTGAACCACCGGGGTAGTTTTCGTAGAAAATACCTCCGACCATTTCACCGGCGGCGAACAAGCCATGGATCGGCTGGTCGTTTTCATTCAGCACCTCTGCATTGGTATTGACGCGGACGCCGCCGAAGGAGAAGGTGATACCGCAAGTGACAGGGAAAGCGTAAAATGGTCCCTGTTCGATGCGGGACGCCCAGTTTGTTTTCGGTGGTGTGATGCCTTTGGTTCCTTTACCGTCTTTTACGGTAGGATTATAGTACCCATCCTGGACTGCTTCGTTATATGCTTTGATCGTTTCCAGGAAAGCGGAAGTGTTTACATCCAGCTTGTCTGCCAGGTCATCCAGTGTGTCGGCTTTGTAATAGGTAGCTTCTTCGAGATTATATTCCTTTCGGAGCATCGGCCTTACCTGTTCATCATAGATCTGGTAAGCGATATGGCCAGGCTGTTTCAGGATTTCCTTTCCGTATTTGGCATACGTATAGTTTCGGAAGTCGGCGCCTTCGTCCACAAAGCGGTTTCCTTCTTTATTGAGCATGATACTAAGAGGATAGGAGTGTTTTTTGAAAATATCTCCGGGCTTGCTGAAGTCTCCGGTTTTTGGTGCGTTCGCATCAGTTCCGATCGCGTGACAGCCCGACCATTCGCCGTATTTCTGTGCGCCGACTGAAAGAGCCATGGAAAGTCCGTCGCCGGTGTTGTATTCGGTGCCGCGTACAATGGCTGCTTCCCATTCTGCTCCAATCTGTTCCGCTCGCATATTTTTGTTGGCTTCAAAACTCCCACAGGCAAGCACAACGGAATGAGTGGCAACTTCAAGTTCTTTATTGCCTTTTTTTACTATAATAGAAGAGATGCGGTTTTCTTCTGTGTTCAATGCCATGGCCTCGGATTCGTACCAGATAGCGACTCCAAGTTCTTTCGCGCGGTTGAACAAGGTGCCCATCAGCCCCATGCCGATGTTTTTCGTCTTGACGGGCAGACCTCCCCAGAAGTGGAACTTTCCGTCTTTTTCAAATGACTGGTTGCTGTAGTTCAGCTCGAATATGACGCCTTGCTCTTTCATCCAGGCAATCGTGTCATAAGAGTTATTGACGAGATGGCGGGCAAGCTCAGGTGTGCTTTTACCCCCGGTCACCCGCTGCAGGTCATTGTAGTAATCATCGGTGCTGTATTCGGGCATGACGATGTTATCTGCTTCTTCCTCGGAGAGGTCTGGCATCAGTTTTCTGATATCGTTTAAATCGTTATAGGCGAAGCGGATCGCTCCATCTGTGAAATAGGAATTACCGCCGCGTTTATGTTCAGGAGCTTTTTCCAATACGAGGACATTTGCTCCGTTTTCTTGTGCGGAAATGGCTGCACACAAGGCAGCATTTCCAGCCCCGACTACGACTAAATCATATTTTTCCATGTTACTTTCTCCTCCTTACGAAGATTTATAGACTTGATCTTCGTCTTCTGACATATTCTTTTTTCTTTTTGCTAGCTTTACAATCAACGGATAACACAAGGAAAGCACGGTGAGAATCACTAAACCGATGCTTACACCAGAGGAAAAGAAGACTCCAAGGCTTCCATTGGATGATAGGACGGCCATCCGGAAATTTTGTTCCATATCGGTTCCCACAATCAGTGCCAGTACCAGCGGTGCAATCGGGATATCCATCACTTTCATCATCAGGCCGAACAGCCCGAAGATGAGGAGCAGGAAGAAATCAATGACCGAGTAGCTCAACGTATAGGTCCCGATAAATGCCAGCAGCACGATAATTGGATAAAGCACCTTCGCTGGTGTATCAAGAATTTTGACGAGCAGTCCGACCAGCGCGATATTGATGATTACCAGTGCAAGGTTGCCGATGAACATGCTGTTGATCAGAGCCCATGCTGTTTCAGGCTGTTGTTCGAACAATAGCGGACCTGGTCTGAGACCAAGCATGATCAGGGCCCCGAGCATAACTGCTGTCGTCCCTGAACCGGGGATCCCCATGGTCAAAAGTGGGATCATCGCCCCGACAGATGCCGCATTGTTGGATGATTCCGGCGCAGCCAGTCCTTCTACCGCACCTTCACCGAACTCTTCTGTCCGTTTGGAGATTTGTTTTTCAGAAGTGTAACTGATCATGGATGCAATCGATCCGCCTGCGCCAGGAAGGACGCCGATGATAAAACCGAGTGGTCCGCTTCTCAGAATCGGCCACTTGGAACGTTTCCATTGCTCCTTGGTAAACCATACTTTTCCGACTTTTTTCTTTTCTTTCTTCTGCTTGTCGATATTCAAAAAGTTATAAAGCACTTCACCAATGGCATATACACCGATGATGACGATAAGGAAATCGATTCCCTCGCTTAGATGGGGGATGTCCATGGTAAAGCGATATACTCCTGTCTGCGTATCAATACCTACAGTACTTAAAGCAAGCCCGACCATCATGGCCAGGAAGCCTTTGACCATTTTGCCGATGGAAAGTGCTACGATGGCTGACAAGGTAAGCAGCATGAGCAGGAAGTATTCGGCAGGGCCGAACTTCAGCGCGAAGTTGGCCAATGGTTCGGCAAGGAAGATAAAACCGACGACTGCGATCAGTCCGCCGATGAAGGATGCGACAGCTGATATAGCCAGCGCTTCTCCTGCCTGTCCTTTTTTCGCCATCGGGTAGCCGTCAAATGTAGCGGCGATGGCCGAGCCATCACCTGGTGTATTCAAAAGAATCGAACTTCTCGACCCGCCATACATGGCTCCGTAATAAATGGCTGCCATCAAAATGATGGCACTGACCGGGTTCATTCCAAAAGTGACCGGAATCAGTACGGCCACGGCTGTTGCCGGTCCGAGTCCCGGCAGCATTCCTACAATTGTTCCTAAAAATCCGCCGACGATGATCCAGAGGATATTGATCGGCTGGACGGCTATGGATAATCCATCTAAAAAGCTGCTGATATCCATGGTTTCACCTCCTAAGGTAGACTGACACCGAGCAGTTGACTAAACGCATACCAGCTGATGAAAGAAAAACTGACAGTCACGATGATGTTCACCAGCCATTTCTTTGATCCATTGATGAAAAAAAGCAACGCTCCTAAAAAGATCATCGTGGAGTATAAGAAGCCGAGTGGTTCGAACAGAAAAGCGTAGACAAGCCCGGCTGCAATGGTGAACAGGATCAATTTTGGTGTTCTTCCTGACAGCATCAGTCTGATATCGTTGTTGGGTTCATTTATTTTTTTGAATTCCTGAATAAAGAAAATGACGCTGAAAATCAGCATGAGGATACTTAACCCTAATGGGAAGTAGATAGGTCCGTATGGATTTCCTAAGTTAGCTTTTGGCAGGTTTAAGGATGCAAACAGGAAGACAACACTGAAAATAATCAGTCCTATCGGCATGATCAACTTTAAGGTTTTCATTATCGAAGTCACCTCTCTTTGAAGAAAATGCCTGCTGTAAGGAAGACAGCAGGCAATATAATTACTTGACCAGACCTGATTCTTGCACAAGTCTTTGATAAAGATCGTGTTGTTCTTTCATGAATTTCTTCGTTTCTTCGCTGTTTTTATAGAAACCTTCCCAGTCATTGTTCTCCAGTACTTTTTTCCACTGTTCCGTTTCTACCATCTTGCTGAGTTTCTTATCCCAGTAGGCGATTTCTGCTTCGGTCATATCCGGTGGTCCCATGATTCCTCTCCAGTGTGGGAATACAAGGTCGATGCCTTCCTCTTTCCAGGTAGGCACGTCTTCAAGTCCTTCCACTGGTTTATCAGAAGAAACGGCCAGGATTCTCAATTTGCCTGCCAGATGCTGGTCCTTTACTTCAGAAAGGGAAGTAGTGACTGCATCAACGTGACCGCCAAGCAGTGCTGTTACGACATCACCGCCGCCCTGGTAAACAAGGAAGTTCAGCTTAGATGGGTTGATATCATATTCACTTGCTGCCTGAACGATGGACAGGTGGTCATCATTGCCTAGTCCTGGTCCGACGCCGATTTTGATTTTGCTCGGGTCTTTTTTGATCGCTTCCATGAATTCCGTTGCGCTCTTAAACTTGGAATCTGCCGGCACAGCCAGTGCCTGCCATTCAGTAGCAAGGGTTGCGATTGGGGTAAATTGTTTGTGAGTAAGTTCACTCTGGCCAAGGAGGTTGTTGGTCAGCACTAAGCTTGAGTTGACAGCCAATGTATGGGCGTCCTTTGACTTCAGGTATTTCCAGCCTACTTCACCACCGCCGCCCGGCTTGTTGACGACGTTGATGTTCTCTTTGACTAATTTTTCATCAGTTAGGACTTTTTCCAGCGAACGTGCCGTCAAGTCCCAGCCGCCGCCTGGTGAAGCAGGGGCAACAAATTCGATGTTTTTCTTCGGATATTCCTGGGTGCCGGAAGCATTGCCTGAACAGCCGGTGATGATGAAGGTAAGTAATAGCAATGATACAAATGCGAGTTTCCTCATACGTACACTCCTTTGATTTTTTTAGAAAAAAACCTTTTTGCTCAGTCGACTAAGCTTTAAGTTAACTTTATGCTAATAGTGAAAACTGTCTATGTAAACGTTTTCAAAATAATGTTTTTTAAATATTTAAAAAACATTTTGTGCATTTTGTTCACAAAATGTTTTGGTGTACATAATATCTTCTTTCCGGGCGTCCGACGATTCCGTAAACCTGTTCAGCATACGCTTCTTCTATACCGACCAGATATTCGAGATATCTTCGGGCAGTCGTGCGGGAGGCACCCATCCGTTTCCCGGCCTTTTCGGAAGTGATGCCGTCTTTGGAGTCCACTAATATCGTCTTTACTTTCTTTAAGGTATTGGCGTCGATTCCGGTCGGGAGGGGGGAGGATGACTCTTTTTGTTCGTCTTGGCTTGGACGGAACATCTGTTTCAAGATGTCTTCATTGACTTCCTCTGTATCTTCCAGCACTTGTTTCTTATCTTTATAACGGATGATCGCTTCCTGAAATGTTTCAAGCGTCACCGGTTTGATGAGGTAATCCATTACGCCATAACGGATAGCTTTCTCGAGGAAAGCTTTGTCGGTTGCAGCGGTGATCATGATGATATCTACCCCGGGGTGGTGTTCCCTGATTTTATGGAGAATTTCCGTCCCCATCTCATCGGGCATATAGACATCCAGTAACAGCAGGTCCACCTTATGTTTGTCTAATGCCTTCAGTGATTCTTCGGCATTGCCCGCCTTAGCGGCCAACTGCATACCCTCGGCTTTTTCCAGGAAACTTTCGTGAATCTGTGCTACACGGAAATCATCTTCTGCTATTAATACACGGTACATTATGATACCCCTTTCGTTTCTTTTATTTCTTTTGGCAAAATGATTGTAATGGTGGTGCCTTCCTGGGGAATGCTGCTGATTTCAATCGATCCATTTAACTGGTCGACCTCTTCCTTGACATTCGCAAGCCCATAGCCCCGGCCGGTTCCTTTCGAAGAGTATCCTTTCGTGCAAACCTTCTCGATGTCGCTTTGCCTGATACCGGTGCCATTATCCGTCACTTCAAAAATGATATCATTGCCCAAATCGGTGACGAAGAAAGAGACGGATTTTTTCTTTTGTTCCGCCACGCCTTCAAAGGCATTGTTGATGATATTTCCCAAAATAATAATCAATGGTGATAATGGGATATGAGCAGGGAGACGCTGGAGTGAGCTGCCATCTTCGATATAAAAATCGATTTTTTTCTCAGAAGCTTTAGCGAATTTTCCAAGCAGGATAGCCTGGACTTTTTCATCAAGAATCTCCTTGAAGAACCGTTCTGTCACTTGTTTCTGGGAATCAGCTTCTTCCTTGATCAGTTCGATGGCATCCTGATATTTTTCCAGCTGAATCAGCCCCATGATGACATATAATTTGCTCGTGAATTCATGTGCCTGTGCCCGGAGGTCCTCCGAGTACTGTTTCACTTCGGATAGTGCATCCACCATCTGCTTGATTTCTGTTTTATCCCGGACACTGACAACAATTCCTGTCCGGACGCCACCTTCCAGAATGGGATTGCTATTGATGATCAGTGTTTTTTCTTTATATTGTAATTCCATATTTTTAACACCTTTGTTCGATTCAATCATTTCTCTCAGTTTCGGGGACGTGATGACATCATTGATCGTCCTTGCTTCAGCAGTGTCGTTCAAATCAAGCAGCTCACGGGCAGAGGCGTTAATCATCGTAATCTTTTCGAACTGGTCAAAAGCAATCAGCCCTTCTTTTACGGAATCAAGTACTGCATTCCTTTCCCGGAACAGTGCTGCGATTTGGAAGGGCTCCAGTCCCAGTGTGTCTTTACGGATGCTTCTTGCCAGCAGGATGCTGCCAATTACCCCAAGTATAAGCACAGAGGAGGAGGCAAAAATGAAATCCTTAAGATCTGCACGAATTTCCGCATAGATATCTTTCATTTTAAACTCGACTGCCACTGCTCCTTCTACTTTCATATAGGTATCATAATCGACCCGAATCGGTACAACAGCTTTCAGTACATCTTCGCCCTGCTCCGGCTGAAGTACGAAGCTGCCTCCAAAAGTCAAGGTACTGTAATAGTCCTGCTGGTCGATTGATTCAGGCTTTTCCAATCCGGAATATCCGACCAGCTGTCCCTCCCGATCGATGATTTTTATTGCGCTTGCGTCAATCTGGTCCCGTATTCGTTCCGCAATATAGTTCACATTCTCATCTTTCACCTTTTCCTTAAAAGCATCCTGGACCACCGGCATGTAGGATAGGGTAGTAGCGGTCTGGAGTGCCAGGTCTTCGGCATTTTGGACGTCCTCACCGGACTCCATATAGGTGACCATGAAGGTTACCAGGGTCAACACGAGCAGTAATAATCCAACTACTAAACCTAGTATTTTGACCTGAAGTGAAACTTGAAGCAGCTTTTTCATAGATATCCCCCGTCGTAATTACTGTGTTGGCGCGTTTATAGCAATTTTAGCAATTTTTTTTAAATATTCAATATAAGGAGTTAAAGATACTATCTTCTTAATAAAAATCTGAAAAATTTAATTTTTCTATTTTAAAAGCGTTTTCATTATGTTATAGTTTCTTTAAACCGATTTAGTAAACCGATTTAGTAAACCGGTTTTGTAAAGGATGACTATAAATGCCAATTAAAAAAACGACAATTAGCGATGTAGCAAAACACGCACAAGTATCTAAAAGTACGGTATCTCAATATCTAAACGAACGGTTTGAGTACATGAGGGAAGAAACGCGGAAAAGAATTGAAAAGGCGATCAAAGAACTCAACTATCAACCTAACAATGTAGCCAGAAGCTTAAAGCTGAAAAGCACGGCTACCATTGGGGTGATTGTGGCGAATATTCTTCATTCCTATTCTACCCAGGTGATACGTGCCATTGAAGATACGTTAAATGAAAATGAATTTTCAACCATTATTTGCAACGCGGATGATGATCCGGAAAAAGAGAAAAAATACATTGAAACTTTATTAGCCAGACAAGTCGATGGCTTGATAGTTTTTCCTACAAGCGGAAACCAGGAGCTCTATAAAAGATTAATAGACTCCAATTTTCCTATTGTTTTCGTCGACCGCTATGTAAGCGATTTAAATGCCGATGCGGTCATGCTGGATAATGAAAAAGCCATTCATCTCGCGGTGGAACATCTATTAACCAATGGTTATGAAGATATAGCGGTACTAACGACCTCACTGGAAAATGCGGTTGTACCACGGTTAGAGCGTATTCAAGGTTATCGGAGTGCGATGGACAGGTTTAAGCTCCCTATACGTGAGGATTACATCAAATCCATGGACCTTTCGGTTATGAAAGACGGAATTGCTGAACTTTTTCAGTTAGAAAAGCCGCCACAGGCAATTGTGTCAGGGAACGACTTAACCTTAATGGAATTCTTAAAATATGCGGCTGAACATAATGTGAAAATCGGTACGGACGTCGGATTAGTCACAATTGATGAAGTACCTTACGCAAGTGTTCATAACCCGCCCCTCACAACGATTGCGCAGCCAACCTTTGAAATGGGGGAAAAGGCGGTAGAGTTGCTGCTTCATAAGTTCGATTCCATTAAGAAGAATGATCCTAAGATATATCGCTTTGACCCTTCTATAATCGCTAGAAAATCATCAGAGAAAGCAGGTGCTCAACTATGAACGATATTATAACGATCGGGGATGCCATGATTACATTTGACCCCAGTTCTACCGGTCCCCTCCGGTTTTCCGATTCTTTTAATAGGAAGGTAGGGGGAGCAGAATTCAATGTTGCGATTGGATGTTCTCGCCTGGGCCTTAAGGCAGGGTGGATTGGCCGTTTAGGTAAGGATGAATTTGGACGACATATTTACAACTTTGCCAGAGGAGAAGGCATTGATGTATCCGAGGTCAAGCTGGAAGAAGGATACCCAACATCCTTGAACTTTAAAGAAATTCAGGCAGACGGATCTGGAAAAACCTTTTATTATCGGCATAAATCACCGACGGAGACATTACTTCCAGAGTCTTTGAATGAAGAATCCTTTCAACATGCGAAATTGCTTCATATTACGGGCGTTTTCCCGGCGATTAGTAAGCAGAATATTCAAGTGATTGATCAGGCTGTTACGTTAGCCCATAAACATGGCGTGAAAATTTCCATGGATCCGAATATTCGTTTGAAACTTTGGAGTAAAGAAAAGGCACGTGAGACGCTGTTGAAATGGATGCCTTACGTCGATTACTTACTGACTGGACTGGACGAGGCTGAATTGCTCTTCGGTACAAGTGATGTACCGGAACTCATTGAAAGAGCGAAGCACTATAATATCACTCACTTGTTCGTCAAGCTTGGAGAGGGTGGCTCATTAGTCTGGAACGGCAATGAAATCACCGAAGCCCCAGCGGTCAAAGTAGACAAAGTAGCTGATACAGTCGGTGCAGGAGACGGATTTGATGCTGGCGTCATTTGTGGGTTATTAAACGACTGGGAACCAAAACGAATCCTGCAATTTGCCAATACCATAGGAGCTATGGTCGTGGGTGTATATGGGGATAATGAAGGACTCCCGTATTTTGAAGACGTCCTGGAAAGGCTCGGGGAAAAAGATACTGTTGTAAGGTAGGTGACAAAAATGCTTCAAGTTGCCCTGGATCGTTTGACTAAGGACGAGTGTATCTCTATTACGGAGCAGACTTATGAATGTATCGATTATATCGAGATTGGAACTGGAGTTATCAAAGAGTATGGAATGGATATTATTCGTGATTTTCGTAAACGGTTTCCGGATAAGCGAATTGTCGCAGATATGAAAACCTGTGATGCAGGAAAACATGAAACCCGTCTGGCGCTGGAAGCTGGAGCCGATATTACAACGGTTATGGGTTTTGCCCATGATCAAACCATTCTTGATTCCATCCAAGTAGCAAATGAAGTACATAAGAAGGTTTTAGTCGATTTATTGCAAGTTCCAACAGAGCGATTTGCCAGATTGAAAGAATTAGGTGTGGAACTTGTATCTGCTCATATCGGTAAAGACACACAAGACCATACAGCGGGGGATTCCTTAAAACGATATGATGGCTTATCGGAAGATTTTATGGTTTTTGTCGCAGGAGGTATATCACCAGAATCTGTTCAACGTTATGAAAAGCTTAATCCTGTTGTCTTTATTGTAGGCGGTTACATCACTGGCGCAAGTGACCCGGGTGAAGCCAGCTGTGTCATTAAGGGGGTGATTCCAAAGAAATGAGGAGCGTTCATTTGCGAATTTTAGAGGAGCTAAAGCAAGTAGCTGAACAAGTAGAAAATGAACAAGTTAATTTATTTATAGAAGCCCTGAAGCAGGCCGAATGTATTTTCGTTTGTGGTGAAGGACGTTCAGGCTTGATGGGGAAAGCTTTTGCCATGAGGCTTATGCATGCAGGTTATCCGGTCTATGTGACAGGAGAGACGATTACGCCGAGTATTCAGGAGGATGATCTGCTAGTTGCCATCAGTGGGTCGGGAAACACTCCATCCGTTGCCCTCGTAGCCGAGCAAGCAGCCAAATCAAAAGCTAACGTTCATTTAGTCACAACAAATAGAGAATCCAAGATTCAAAAAATAGCTGACCATCAAGTGATTATACCAGCAGCTACGAAACATCGTAGAAAAGGGGAACCAGCGACTATTCAGCCGATGGGCAATCAATTTGATCAATCTGTTCATCTATTGCTTGATGCTGTGGTAATTTCCATGACTGGCGATGATAAGGATATTCATGACTTGATGAAGAGGAATCATGCCAATCTGCAATAAGAGGGTGAGTATATGTCAGATGTGATAGTAAAAAAAGATGAGTTGAAATCTTTGGTCATCAACAAATTAACGGAAGCGAAGGTAAATGAAGACCACGCTGAGGTTGTGGCTGATGTCCTTGTTCACGCAGATCTTCGCGGGGTAAGTTCACACGGGGTATTACGTACAGAACACTATGTAAAAAGGCTGGGAGAAGGGGGCATGAACCCAAACCCTGTCTTCCATACAGAGCAAAAGGGTTCTTCGGCTATCCTGTTTGATGGCGATAACGGGATGGGTCATGTGATTACCAAGGAAGCGATGGACCATGCGATTCAGTTAGCTAAAGATAATGGCATTGGAATCGTAGGTGTAGTAAATAGCAGTCATTGTGGTGCCTTGTCCTATTTTGCCCAACAAGCAGCAGGGCAGGATACCATCAGTATGATTATGACTCATACCGATCGTGCAGTCGTACCTTTTGGAGGAGCTGACTCTTATTTCGGAACAAATCCAATTGCATACGGATTTCCAGCAAATAAACATCGCCCAGTTATTCTGGATATGGCAACCAGTAATGTTGCTTTAGGGAAGGTGTTGCATGCGAGAGAAACCGGGAAGGATATTCCAAATAACTGGGGTGTAGATGAAAATGGCGCACCAGTTACCGATCCCAATCTGGTTAAACATTTACTGCCAATCAGTGGACCTAAAGGTTATGGACTGGCACTTGTTGTCGATGTTTTAACAGGCGTACTAACTGGGTTTTCCTTTGGACCCGGCATCTCTACTATGTATGGGGACTATAAAAATTATCGCCGACTAAGTCACACTATTATAACGATCAATCCAGGGTTGTTCATTGATAAAAACGAATTCATGCAAAACATGGACAACATGATTGATGAATTACATGAAGTCAAACCAGCAGAAGGATTTGATTCTGTGCTGGTGCCTGGTGAGCCGGAACAGCTGAAGGAAGAGGTAAGACAAAAGGAAGGAATTCCGGTTCCGGAGAGTATTTATAATTATTTAACCTCGTAAGTTCAGGGGGAAACCTTTACTTAATAGTAATCAATTAAAAAATGGGAGGGTACTTTTCATGAAGAAATTTTTAAGCTTTATGTTAGTAGCTACACTTATGTTGGTGTTAGCTGCATGTGGTGGAGATGGAGAAGAAGCATCAGGCTCTGGAGATGGAGAAGGTTCAGGCGAGACGATCACTTGGAAAATGGGGCACTTATCTAACGAAAATCACCAATGGCATAAAACAGCTGAGAAGTTTGCTGAGTTAGTTAATGAGAAAACAAATGGACAGTTAGAAATCGAGATTTATCCTAACGAGCAATTAGGTTCTGAAACTGAGGTCTTAAATGGAATTGAAGCTGGGACAGTAGATATGACGATTTCAGGTGAAACGATGCAGAACTGGGCTCCGGAAGCTGCTTTAATGGCTGTACCTTACGCATTTAACGGTCAAGAGCATCTACAAACTGTAGTAGAGGGCGAAATTGGTGAAGAAATCGAAACATCTGTTAAAGAGAATGTTGGTGTAACACCACTTTATTATCATATTCGTGCACCAAGAAACTTAACTTCCAATAAACCTATTAAATCACCAGAAGATTTAGAAGGATTTAAGATGCGTGTACCGAACGTACCTCTATTCATGGATACTTGGGAAGCTGCAGGAGCCAGACCACAAGTTATGGACTTTAGTGAAGTATTTACCGGGTTGCAACAAGGGGTTATTGATGGACAGGAAAACCCTGTTGATTTGATCCAAAGCGCAAGCTTCTATGAAGTACAAGATTATGTAAACGTTACCGAACACGTCTATTCCTGGATTTATGTTGTCGTAGGAAGCGAGCAGTTCAATTCCCTTAACGAAGATATGCAAAAGGCTGTCAAAGAAGCTGCAGCAGAGGCTCAGAAATATGGATTGGAACTGTATGAAACAGAGACTGAAGAAATTAAGCAGGACCTGAAAGATAAAGGAATGGAATTTGTTGAAGTAGATCAGAAAGCTTTCGCAGAAGCTATGAAACCAGCTGTTGAAAAAAGCCTGACGGAAGAACAACTGAAACTATATCAAAAAATTGTAGAAGCAGGAAAATAACAATTTACAAGATAACATACCACCATTTAAAAAGGGTGGTATGTTATCCATTATAAAGGGTGAGCAACATGCAGGCAGTCAACATTCTTAGTCGTATATTGAAGTTTCTAACCATCATTTGTTTTACCGCCCTTGTTTTCGTTGTAATCATCCAAATTACAGGGCGTTATTCTCCATTTACCTTTGTTTGGACCGAGGAGCTTTCACGTTTCTTATTTATCTTTTCCATAGCTTTTGCCGCACCGTTAGCGATGGAGCAGCGTGAATATGTTCGTGTAGATTTATTTATATCTATCCTTCCGAATAAAGTGAAGAAATATGTCGAGGCATTGATTTACCTTATCTTAGGTTTGTTTTCTGCTTACCTGGTATCCTATGCCTACGAATTTTCATTGTTAGGTAAAAATCAATCGTCTGCTACACTTGCGATTGAAATGTTCTACATTAACTTAAGCATGGTTATTTTATTTGTGTTTTTAGCACTATACAGCTTTGTCAACATTTATGTCGTACTTAAAGCTGATCATCATGAAGAGGAAGAAGGTGTTCGACTATGATGGCTGCCATATTATTTGTAACTTTTATCGTTCTAATATTTCTAAGCGTACCCATTGCCTTCAGCTTAGGCCTTTCTTCCTTAGTCTATATTTTAATTGCTGATATTCCTTTAAATATAATCCCTCAGAAAATGTTTGGGGGCATTAACTCCTTTACTTTGCTTTGTATCCCAGGTTTCATTCTGGCAGGGAACCTGATGAATGCTGGTGGTATTACAGAACGGATCATCGATTTTGCCAACAAGCTGGTTGGACATATCCGAGGTGGCTTAGGTCTCTCCAATGTTGGTGCATCCATGGGGTTTGCAGGCATCACTGGGACAGCGCTAGCGGATACTGCAAGCATTGGATCAGTAATGATTCCTGCAATGAAAAAAGAAGGGTATGATGCTCCTTTTTCAGTAGCTGTTACTTCATCCTCTTCTACTATTGGTCCTATTATCCCTCCTTCGCTTCCGATGATTATCTTAGGAACGCTTGCAACGGTATCCATCGGTGATTTATTTATTGCGGGTACAATCCCTGGAATATTGCTTGGACTGAGCTTAATGGCTGTTACTTATATCATTTCAAAAAAGAAGAAATATCCTAAAGGGGAACGTCAAAAGTTCTCCGTCATTACCAAGTCATTCTTTGGAGCTTTTTGGGCTCTGATGATGACGGTTATTATTTTGTTTGGAATTCTAAGTGGTTACTTTACACCAACGGAAGCATCCATTGTAGCTGTAGTGTATGCCTTACTAGTCGGTATCTTCATATATCGTGACCTAAAACTGCACATGCTCCCTAAGATTTTATTGGATTCCATGGTCAGTACAGCTGGGATTCTTGTGTTGGTTGGAATGGCCAATTTATTTGGCTGGATTCTGGTTAGTGAACAAATCCCACAATTAGTAGCAGATACCATTCTGGCTATCTCTGAAAACCCTATTATCGTTATTCTTCTACTTAATTTGTTGTTGTTATTTGTGGGAACATTCATGGAAACTATTGCGGCACTAGTGATTTTGTTTCCAGTATTGCTGCCGGTTGCAATCCAAATTGGTATGGATCCGATTCAGTTTGGGGTTTTGATGGTACTAAACTTGATGATTGGTTTATCAACTCCTCCTGTAGGCGTATGTTTATTCGTAGCGTCTAGTATTGGAAAAGTATCCTTAGGTCAGGCATCTAAGGCATTGTTACCATTCTTAGGCGTAAGTTTACTCGTTTTACTAGCAGTTAGTTTCATTCCAAGTTTAACCCTTTATTTACCAAGCTTATTTGATTGATAAAAAGGAGGACTGGCCATGAAAGCCATTCAAGTAAAACAACCTGGAACTTTAAAGGTTGTTGATATGGAAGAGCCCAAGCTTGAGCAATCCAATCAAGTGAAAGTACGGATGAGAGCTATGGGGATATGTGGATCTGACATGCACATTCTTCATGGGGAAAATCCTTTTGCCAGCTACCCGCGTGTGATTGGTCATGAAATTGCCGGGGAGGTTGTGGAAACAGGAGATGCTGTTGCCAGCCTGTCCGTAGGGGACAAAGTTGTTGTCGAACCAATGACATCCTGTGGGGAATGCTACGCCTGCCGACAAGGTCGTCCAAACGTTTGTGAAAACGTACAGGTTTACGGCGTTCACCGGGAAGGCGGTGGCCGTGAAGTGATGGTTATGCCAGAAAACCTCGTCCATAAGTTAAATAATCAGTTGGACTGGTCTGAAATTGCCTTGATTGAACCCTTTACGATTGGGGCACAGTCCATCTATCGCGGACAAGTACAAGAAGGAGATTATGTCTTCATCATCGGTGCTGGACCGATCGGTTTATGTTGTTTGAAAATGGCAATGCAAGCCGGTGCTAAGGTCGCGATTTCAGATTTCAATGATCAACGCCTTGATTTTGCCAAAAAGTGGGGAGCGGATTATGTTATCAATCCGCAAAACGCTAAAGTAGAAGAAGAGGTGTTTAACTGGACTGGTGGAATGGGTGCTAATGTTGTCATCGATGCCGTCGGTTTACCGCAGACAGTGGAACAAGCGATAGAAGTGACTTCCGTTGCGGCTCGAGTGGTTTTACTTGGATTTGATACGAAAGTGTCTGAAATTGCGCAAGTGAATATTACGAAGAAAGAGTTAACTATCTGCGGTTCACGTTTACAAACTCATCGCTTCCCGAAAGTTGTTGAATTGTTTAACACGATGGGGTTTAATGTGAAAGATTTAGTTAGTCACCAATTTGAATTGCATGAAGCAGAAAAAGCATTTGAATTAATGGACAATGCTTCACCAGAAGTTCGTAAGGTCATTATTAAACTATAAAGCTATTTCATTGGAAGAGGTAGGCAAGGAGGCATAGTCTATGAAGATGACGATGCGCTGGTTCGGCGAAGAAAATGATCGAATCCCATTGGAACACATTAAGCAAATCCCAGGAGTAGAAGGTGTTGTCTGGTCCTTACATGATATTCCGGCCGGTGATGAATGGCCGATGGAGCGGATTTCTGAAGTGAAGGAACAGGCGGACCGCCACGGCTTGAATATTGACGTTGTCGAAAGTGTCAATGTCCATGAAGATATCAAGCTTGGTCTTCCGACACGGGATCAATATATTGAAAACTACATCAAAACGATAGAAAAACTGGCCAAGGTCGGTGTAAAGGTCATTTGCTATAATTTCATGCCGGTATTTGACTGGACGCGTACCGATTTATTTAAGGAAATGGAAGACGGCTCAACCGCTTTATTTTTTGAAAATGAAAAGTTGAAAAATATTGACCCTATGGAATTGGTGAATACCATTTCCGAAAATTCAGCGTATACGATGCCTGGCTGGGAGCCGGAAAGACTAGCTCATCTGGCTGATTTATTTGAAAAATATAAGAACGTGACGGAAGAGGATTTATGGGACAACCTCCAATATTTCTTAGAAAAGGTGATTCCGGTCGCGAGGGAAAATGGTATTAAAATGGGTATACACCCGGATGACCCGCCATTTTCTGTATTTGGGCTCCCACGTATTATTACGAACAAACAAAATCTTGAGAGATTTTTAAAGCTGGTGGATGATCCGTGTAACGGGCTTACCCTCTGCAGTGGTTCGTTAGGAGCCAATCCGGAGAATGATGTAGCCGATATGGTCCGGACGTTTGCTGACCGGATCCATTTTGCTCATATTCGTAACGTCAAGACGTATGGGAATGGTGACTTTATTGAAACTTCCCATCGTACTCAGGACGGTTCAGTCGATATCTATGAAATCGTTAAAGCTTATCATGAAGTAGGATTCACAGGTTATGCACGTCCTGATCATGGACGTCATATTTGGGGAGAAGAATGCCGGCCTGGTTACGGGCTTTATGACCGTGGGTTAGGTGTCATGTATTTATGGGGCGTTTGGGATTCCCTTCAACGACTGGGAAAAGAGGTGAACTAACATGCTGACGCTGAACGAAAATGTAAAAGGAAAAGTGGCTGTCATTACAGGAGGCAGCGGTGTACTTTGTGGAGCCATGGCTCGGGAGCTTGGCCGTCAGGGTGCAAAGGTTGCCATTTTAAACCGTAATGCTGAAGCAGGAAAACAAGTAGAACAGGATATTACGGACGCTGGAGGACAAGCCTTGGCAGTTTCCTGTGATGTTCTTGATGTGGAAAGTGTTCGTGAAGCGGAAAAAATCATTACGGAAAAATTAGGCGTTTGCGAGATATTGATCAATGGGGCTGGCGGAAATCACCCCGATGGAACGACCACAAACGAAACACTGAAACCGGAAGATTTAGAGAACAAGGATATTTCAACGTTCTTTGACATGACAACAGAAGGCTTTCAATTTGTGTTTAATTTAAATTTAGTCGGAACATTTATTCCTACTCAAGTCTTTTCGAAAAAAATGATGAATCGTAAGGGAGCAACAATCATTAATATGTCATCGATGAGTGCACCGTCTCCGATGACCAAAGTACCAGCCTATAGTGCAGCAAAAGCAGGAATTGAAAATTTCACTCAATGGCTGGCTGTCCATTTGGCTGACGTCGGAATCCGTGTTAATGCCATTGCGCCAGGCTTTTTCTTGACCGATCAAAACCGTAAACTATTGCTGAAGGAAGATGGTTCTTTAACCGAACGTTCCAATAAAATCATCAGCCATACGCCACAACAACGATTTGGTAAGCCTGAAGATTTACTTGGAACTTTGCTTTGGCTCGTAGATGATGAAATGTCAGGGTTTGTGACAGGTATTACCGTACCTGTTGATGGTGGATTCATGGCTTATTCCGGGGTGTAATAAGCTCGGAGTAGAAAGGAGTTTATGATGAGTAATGAAGCTATATTAGAGCGACTAGTATCATCGGGAATTGTGGCGGTGGTGCGGAAAGTAGATCCAAATAAAGTGCATCACGTCGTCCAGGCATTTGTGGATGGTGGGGTATCGAGCATTGAAATCACTATGGAATCTGAAGGGGCCGTTCAAGTTATTCGTGAACTCAAAGAACGCCATGGGGATAATGTGTTAGTTGGGGCCGGCACTCTATTAAATAAGGACCAGGCAAAAGAAGCAATCGACGCCGGTTCTGACTTTGTATTCGCCCCAACCTTAGATAAGGAAACGATTGAATATACAACAAGCCAGGGAGTTATTATGATTCCAGGTGTATTTACACCAACCGAAATCTATCAGGCTTATCAATGGGGAGCGAATATGGTGAAAATATTCCCGGCTACCGTAGTTGGTCCTCAATTTTTCAAAGATGTCAACGGTCCACTCGGCCATATTCCAAAAATGCCGACCGGGGGAATCAATCTCGAGAACCTGGGTGACTTTTTAAGAGCTGGTGCCGTTGCAGCTGGTGTCGGTGGCTCCCTGGTTAATAAAGCGATGATTGATCAAGAGGATTGGCAAGGGTTGAAAGAATTGGCGAAGAAATATGTAGATAAAGTTGCTGAGGTACGCGCAGAAAATTAATAGGTTAGTAGAGGGTCTTCTGATAAGGAGGCTCTTTTTCACGGAGAATTATTACCGTGCCTGTCCCCGTATGTTAGAGAATTACCCCCAAGATCATCCATATTTTGGAGAACCTGGGGTGGCTTGCATTACGCAAACAACAATTTCATTCTTTTCTTAGCTTCTCTCCCCCAATTCTTCACAGCGTCAATAGTAGTGTGCTCTTTCCTAGCGATATCGGCATAAGAAAGATCCTCTAAAATGAAATATTTCACCCATTTCCATTGTTTTTCTGTCAGTTCTTTTTCTAGACGATTCCAAAGATAGAAATCTTCCGGCTGGTCATACGTGCTGTTGTCTTCCAGGTTAGCGTGCTGATCAACATAGTTCTTCTCGTTCTCTGCTGCTTTGGAATGTTTACGGATCAAATCGATGAAGCGGTGGTGAATTTTATAGTTTGCCAGCTGTCGGAATGTTCCTCGCTCTGGGTCGAAGGTCTGGTAGGCTTCCCAGAGAGCGATGCAGCCTTCCTGGTAGAATTCCTGTTCCGGGTCATTGATATGTAATTTGTGGATATGATAGTGGATCATGTTGTCGTATTGCTCTAATACTTCCTCGAATGATTGGTCTAATGGCTTTGACATTGTATTCTCTTTTCGAGAACCGGTTCTGCAGGTATTAGATATCTACTATTAGTATCAGAAGTTGCGTGTCGTTTGGTGTTGTTAAAAGCAAAAAAATTTGTTTACATCATGGGAGTCTGACCCACAGGAGTGTGTGTTTTGATTCTGGGATTGTTTTACCTATAGTGGATTATCTATTGGAAACGAGTGGGCCTGGTTCAGGCACCCTGATGATTGGAGAGGCGCCTGGTGTCTGAACCTGGCAGTCTTATCGTGGAAGGGAGCTTTTTACTGGTAAAGATACTTGAGATGCAAAGCTCTATGTAAGGTGGGTCTGACCCCAGGGGGGAGAACTCTGACTATAACGTTAACCTATGAGAATTGACAGTTGACAATCTTCGGTAAAATACGGTAATCTTCACTCATACATAACTAATGAACAAGTGGGTGAAGTTTATGAAATTAAGAACGATGGTTTATGCAGCTTTATTTGCTGCTATTATTGGAGCGCTCGGCTTAATGCCGCCGATTGTCACGCCCTTTACGCCAGTGCCGATCACGGCTCAGACATTAGGGGTGATGCTCGCTGGCTCTATTTTAGGAGCGAAACGTGGCGGGTTGAGTCTATTACTCTTTGTTTTGCTCGTTACATTTGGTGTACCGCTTCTTTCCGGAGGCAGAGGCGGGCTTGGTGTGCTATTCGGTCCGTCCGGCGGTTATATCATGGCTTGGCCGTTGGCCGCTTTTATCACCGGATTTCTAGTCGAACGTTTCTGGAAAAAACTCAATCTCGGGCTTTATATTGTCTTTAACGTAATTGGCGGGATTCTGTTTGTGTATGCCTGTGGGGTAACCTATTTATCTTTCATTACAGAAACTCCATGGACAAAAGCGATGTGGGCAGCACTTGTGTTCATCCCTGGCGACCTGGTGAAAGTCATAGTGGCTTCCTTGCTGGCTCGACAAATTAATCGCGTCTATCCGATAATTGAAAAAGGGAATCGACGTTCGAGTAAGATTACGAACGTTGCCTGAATAAAAGGTTTGCCTTAACCCTGGCAAACCTTTTTTCTACAAAAAGAAGAGGTGAAACGTGTGGCTTGTATCGGGGAACAACTAAAACAAATGGCGGAATACGCTCCCGACCGGATTGCCATAGAAACGAACGATGGCAAAATTTCGTATCGGGATTTATATCAATCTATCCGGTCTCTCCAGCGCAACCTTGCTTATAAACTTCCTAATAAAAAAGGGAAAAGGATCGGGTTCCTGCTCCCTAACAGTCCAAGGTGGCTTGAACTGTTCATAGCCATCAGCTCAAGTGGTGGGATTGCGATACCGTTTGATCCGAAATGGAGCATGTCCCAGCTACAGGATGTAATTAATGATGCCGAGCCGGATCTTATTATTTATGATTCTACTTTTAGTGGTCTATTTGAAAACATGAAGGCTATCTCTATTACTGATCTTGGTGCGTCTGCTCCTTCTGAAAGGAAAGAGGAGCATGCTGCCGACCAGGACCCTTTTTATATTGGCTATACATCTGGAACTACCGGTCGGCCGAAAGGTTTTATTCGTAGCCATGCTTCCTGGGCTGATTGTTTTTCTGTGGGGCAGGAAGTTTTCTCACTGGATGTAGCGGATCGAATCCTTTGCCCGGGACCGCTCGTCCATTCCCATTTTTTATATGCTGCCGTGCAAAGTTTGCATATAGGTGCCACCTTATATTTAACGGAAACGTTTGAGGAAAAAGAGGTCTGGGGGCTGCTCCAGAAGAGTGACATTACCGTTCTGTACATCGT
This sequence comes from Thalassobacillus cyri, assembly GCF_900107755.1. Taxonomy (GTDB): domain Bacteria; phylum Bacillota; class Bacilli; order Bacillales; family Halobacillaceae; genus Thalassobacillus; species Thalassobacillus cyri. The sequence goes on from NZ_FNQR01000008.1 coordinate 159,285, forward strand.
GCCCACGATGTTTGAAGCATTGAATCGTGTGAGAAAGGGCGAAGCTGCACCGAAGTTACAGGCATTGATATCCTCAGGAGCGAAGTGGGAAAAACAATCGAAACAGCAAGCCGTGCAAGTGTTTCCGAATGCGACTGTTTATGAGTTCTACGGCGCATCGGAACTGAGCTTTGTCAGTTACCGCAATGTGGAAGAAAAACTCCCTGAAGGAGCGATTGGGACGCCATTTCCCGGAGTTGAAATTGCTATTTTTTCAAATGAAGGAAAACGGGTTAAACAGGGAGAAGTCGGCAACCTGTATGTGAAAAGCCCATGGACCTTCGACGGCTACTTGAACCTGCCTGAGGAAACAGAAAAGGTGTTTGATGGTGATTGGGCAACGGTGGGAGACCTTGCTTTTGAAAATGAAGAAGGACATGTCATTTTAGTAGGGCGGAAACAAAACATGATCATCAGCGGCGGGCTCAATATTTACCCAGAGGAAGTCGAACAAGTGATTCGCAAACATCCGGCGATAGAGGAAGTTGTGGTAAAAGGAATAGCGGATGACTATTGGGGAGAGAAGGCAGTGGCCTTTGTGACTGCTGTGCAGAAAGAACCGCTCGTAATCGAGGAGATAAAAGGGCATCTTGCTGACTTTTTGCCGAAGTATAAATGTCCAAAAGAATGGTTCGAGCTCGAGGCTTTTCCTTATACGAGCAGCGGCAAAATAGCGAGAAAAGAACTTCAAATTCCCGTAAGGAGTGAGTAGATGCAAGAAGCTGTCATTGTCAAAGCAAAACGGACACCGGTCGGGAAAGTGGGAGGCGTGTTGTCCCATATCCCTCCTGAAGAGCTGATGCGTCCTCTGTTTGAAAACCTGATAACAGACATCGATCCAGAGGAAATTGATGACGTTATCCTAGGAAATGTGGTTGGTCCAGGTGGTAATATCGCGCGTTTGTCCCTTCTGACAGCAGAGCTGCCGATGACGATTCCTGGAGTAACCGTAGATCGGCAATGCGGATCAGGGCTCGAAGCAATCAATATGGCTGCCCGGCTAGTTCAGGCGGGAGCTGGCGATATCTATATTGCTGGCGGGGTCGAGAGTACCAGTCTCGCTCCCTGGAAAATCAAAAAGCCGGCGAGCCTCCATGACCCCCGTGGCCCTGAACTTTATACGAGAGCAAGATTTTCCCCCGATGCTATCGGTGATCCTGAAATGGGGGAAGCGGCTGAAAATGTGGCCGAACACTACGATATCTCAAGGGAAGAACAGGATACGTTTGCCTTACATAGCCACCAAAAAGCAGTGAATGCGCAACTTAGCGGAAATTTTGAAGCGGAAATCGTTCCGGTGGATGGCGTAAAGGTTGATGAATGCCCGCGAGCCGATACATCGCTGGAGAAATTGCATCGCCTGAAATCGGTGTTCAAACCAGGAGGAACGGTGACCGCAGGGAATGCCTGCCCGATGAATGACGGGGCTTCTGCTGTCATGATCATGTCTTTGAAAAAGTGCAAAGAATTGGGGCTGAAGCCTTTAGCCCGCTTTGTGGACAGTACCTCTGCTGGTGTAAACCCTAATCTTCTTGGCATCGGTCCAATACCTGCCGTAGAAAAGTTATGGAAACGCCAGAACTTAAGCCAGAAAGATATTGATCTCGTCGAATTCAACGAGGCCTTCGCTTCCCAAGTGATCGCTTCGTTGAAAGCATTGGAGATTTCTTATGATAAGGTCAACCGTTCCGGTGGTGCCCTGGCATTAGGCCATCCGTATGGAGCCTCCGGGGCAATTCTGGTTACCCGCCTGATTCATGAAATGGCCAAAGGGGGTGCAAGACGCGGAATCGCAACGCTTGGTATTGGCGGGGGAATGGGTCTTGCCACTTTATTAGAATCCATGAAATAAATGCTGAAGGGGGGGCTATTAATATGGGAGATTTAACGAACGAAATTATCATTGTCACAGGTTCTACGCGCGGCATTGGCAGAAGTACTGCTTATATGCTTACTGAAAAAGGCGCAGCCGTTGTTGTAAACGGGCGGAATGAAGAGAAGGTCGAACAACTTGTCCAGGACATTCGCAGTAATGGCGGGCGTGCTGCTGGAGTTGCCAAGTCCGTAACAGAAGAAGATGCAGGGGAGCAATTGGTCCAGGAGGCGACATCTGCTTTTGGCGGACTGACAGGAATCATCAATAATGCTGGAATCACGAAGGATCGTATTTCGTACCGGATGGACATTGAAGACTTCACGAAGGTCATGGATCCTCATGTAAAAAGCACCTTCATTTGCAGCACCGAAGCGACCCGGTATTTCAAATCTGCCGGAACTCCAGGTTTTATTCTGAACATGACTTCACTGGCAGGACTGATTGGAAATCCCGGCCAGATTAACTACAGTGCAGCCAAAGCGGCCATTATCGGGATGACGATGACCATGGCAAAAGAATTGAAACGGAATAATATCCAGGTCAATGCACTGTCACCAGCCGCCTTGACTGATATGACAAGACCTCTCGTAGAAAAAGCACAAGAGAGCGCTGCAAGTAATAATGAACAAGCCTGCCTACTGGGATATTGGCACTCCGGAACAAGTAGCTGCATTTATTTGTGATTTTATCGAAAACCGCAATCTATCACAGACAGGAGAGATCTATTCCATCAATAAAGAAGAAAAAGGGCGCTTGCTGCCCCCTTCTTATGAATTGTTATAACTATATGGGCTTAAATGTGCGACTTTTTATCAAAAAGACCGAGCACTTTTATGCATTATTAACAACCAGTGCCTGCCCCGAAATTTAGAATAGGGAAGCAGGCACTGGTTTCTTTTTATTTACGTTTCTTGCGTATCCAAATAACTGATACTAGAAGAGATATTCCAGCGATTATCAAGGTGATTTTGAAATATGGCGGCAAATAGGTGAATTCCACTGTTTCATCGCCCGGCTGGATAGCGGTTCCGAGCATAGCGTAATTGACCTGTTCCACTTCTCTTTTCTCTCCGTCAACTTTGACCTGCCAGCCTTTTTCATAGGGCACCGGGATAGACAGGTAGCCTTCTGTAGTTGTGTGCAGATCATCCATACTTATCCGGTTGCCATCAAGCGTTACATCCGGCTGCTGATTAGTTCGCTCTCTTTTTGATGCTTGTTCCAAGCCCTGATAATCCGCTGTGTAGATTTCCAGGTCCTTCAGTGTATAATCGCCTTCTCGCATGCGGATCGAGATTTTTTCCTCTTTTGGCACACGGATGGTGATATCATTGACATTGGTTTTATAGAAGGATTCCCGGGACTTCCGGGTGGTCCAGAAGTCGTTGACCCTCAAGGCAAATAATGGAGCCTCCTCTACATTGTTAAATAGATAAAAGGAAACATAGACATCCTCTGCATCGGACTCCAGGACTGATTGGGGAAGCGAGATATCCAGTCCGCCTTCTTTTTTATTAATTACAAGTCTTCCATCGGAGTAACTGCCTCCAACGCTTTTTATTGTCGCTTTATCCATCAGGTTTTCATTCTCAGGAATTTGTTCTGCTGTTGTTGTCGCATTTTTGACGACCAGCCCATTGAGCATCGCCTGCTCGCGGGAGATAGGGTGACTGTCTTCGAGTGCATCCTCGCTATAGATCTGGTCAGATATCCTCACGAACGGTAAAGGGTTGCTATTTTCATAGACGATATAGTTTTCACTTTCTTTATAGGCTTCGAACCCATATGGGATGTTCGCTTCTTCCCCTTTTTTATACATCACATACTTACCCTGCCACAGACTGTGCAAATTGGCACGGTCACCGAACCCCGAGTAGCGGCTCGCGCTTTCCCGTTTCATATCAATTTCGAGATCATGATAATAGTAATTGAGCACGTGCCCATTGAGGATGCTGGAATAAGCGCTTGTCCCAGGGAACCCCTGGATGAGCGGTGTATTATATCTGCCATCTGCTTTCCACGTTAACCGGGACAGGGGAGAGGGATCCGCACGCAGGACTTCATCGATCAATTCCTGCTGTTCGTCTGCCAGATAGTTTTCGCTAAGCATATAATCCTTTGCAGTGTCCTTCAATCCGCCATGTACATATAATTTGTCATATTGATATTGATTGGTAATCACAAGCTGGGACAGTACGATCACCGCGAGTAAGCCGTACCCAGCCATTTTTCCATTTTTGATGTTCAGAAAAACGAGCAAAAGAGTCAATCCGGCAGCAGCAGGTACGAACGCCGTCCACAGGGAGGCGATTTCCAGGCTAGAATCAATCAGATGGAAAACGACATAGAAAGCGGCCATGCCGATTCCCGCCAACGTTATCTGTCGCTGCGTCACTTTTTTCAATGCTGGCAATCCAGCTGCAACCGCTCCCCCAATCGTAAAGGATGCCAGGTATTCATACCGATTCTGAGGAGCCGACAATCCATTAAAAAAGCTCGCCGCCCATGGGATAAAATGAAGCACGATGAGCAGTAGGCTCAATGCTGTGAATAGCTTGAACTGCGGTTGTTTGTAGAGCGGCAGGAGGCCGAGCAGTAGAACAAACACAGCTGGAATAACCAGGTAAGGGCTGTCATACAGAATATTGCTTGTGCTTGAGACAAGGGCAATTTCCTGATCAAAGGGCGGGCGAATGTTTTGCAGAAAGCCCCAAACAGCCGGAACGAGTCCGACCGAACCGATGCCGAGCCCAAGCAGCAAGGACCCGATATAATATTTCAGCTGTTTCCGTTTTGGCGTTTCTTTTGATACAAGGGGGAAAATCCACCTGGCCAGAATATATATGCCGGTGAAAATACCGTTTATGTAGGCGAAATAGAAATTATCGAAAAAGGAAATGGCTGTCGCGGCAATCAGCCAGCCCGGCTTTTGCTCGCGGATGATTTTTTCCACCCCAAGAATCAAAAGCGGCAGCCATAGGAACGCATCGCCAAAGAATTCCCAATACGTGACATGGCGGAAATACATTGTGGATGTACCATATAGGACAGCACCGATGAAAGAAGGCAGTATCCTGCCATTAAGATAGCGGAAGACATATGTACTGACCATAAGAATGAGCGTCATTCTCGCTATGCTGAAGAAGACGGTCGCCTGTGCCCAGAATAGCACGTCCGGCTCTCCAATAATCGATAAGGACTCCAGGAGGAATACTGCTGCAACCGTAAAAAAGAAAAAAATATTAATGCCGTAATAATAGGCAAGCTGGCTATATGTACCGGCCCCGAGACCGAATTCATACACGTAAAAGAAGTTCCCGCTCGTGAACTGGTCGTAGAGCATCTCACGGAACGGGACCATCTGGGACAGTCCATCATCCGGTCCTGCCATATAAACTCCCTGTGTCCACTGATATAGGAAAAAGGCATGCGCCAGGATGGCAGTGGCGAGGCTTACACCGATTAGCAGAAGCGTTTGTTTTTTTGTCATGATTGTTCCCCCCTTACCTCTTCAAAATTTTACTGGTGACGATAAATGTAATTGGTACGGTGAAAAAGACCGCAGCAAGGGGGGCGATGTTTCCGTTTAAATGCAACAGGTCGACAAACACATAAATCAACAAGGAAGACACCGACATATTGACAGCCTGGGTAAACGGGAACATCAGGAATTTGGACAGCGTGGGCTTGACCTTATACGTGAAATAGACGTTCAGGAAAAAGGAAATGACCATGCTGATCAAAAAGGCAAGAATGTGGGATGGCAGATAATGCCATCCCAACAAGTTATAAAATAACACATAGAATAGATAGTAATTCGCCGTGTTCAGCCCGCCAACGATGACGAACCGGGTAAATTCATTGTTCCATTTTTTCAGGAGTGCTTGTTTTGGCAGTTGACTCGCTTTGTTCACGGTTATCCCTCTTCGCGTTGCTTTCTTTTACTAAATAATGTGGCCGTTTTTTCGTTTCCATATAAATTCTTCCCACATATTCGCCAATTACACCGAGGCTGACTAACTGCACCCCGCCGAGAAACAGGATCGAGGAAATGGTGGTGAAATAGCCCGGCACATCGATTCCTCGCGCCAGAATCATCCCGAACATGATCCCGATATAAAGCAGGCTCAAGGCCATTACAATCAAACCGGTATACATAACCAGGCGGAGCGGCCGCTGGTTAAAAGATAAAATGCCTTCGATTCCATACTCCAGCAGCTGTTTCATCGACCACTGGGAATCGCCGTTTTGTCGTTCTACGTTGTCATAATGAATTGTCTTTTGATCGAAACCGATCCAGGAAAACAACCCTTTGGAAAAGCGGTTCCCTTCGCTAAGACTTAGTATAGCATCGACAGCCTGTCTGCCCAGCAGCCGGAAGTCTCCTTCCCCGTCACACAGTTTTACCTCAATCAGACTGTTGACCGCTTTATAATAAAGCGAGGAGAGAAAAGAACGATGTTTGGATTCTCCGTTCCGGTTCCGCTTAGCGATTATCTGCTGGTAGCCCTCCTGATATCCTTCCAATAATTCAGGAATCAGGGCAGGAGGATGCTGAAGATCGGCATCCATAATGATAACCGCATCCCCGCCGGCATGCTGAAGTCCGGCAAGCAGGGCGGCTTCCTTACCGAAATTACGACTGAACGCGACATACTTCACTTCCGGAAAAGTGGCTGCCAGGGCACGGATTGTCATTAGTGTATCATCCATGCTACCGTCATCGACAAAGACAACCTCCCAGTCACAGGACAGACCGGCAAATTCCTTTTGAAGGGCCTCATGCACCAATTCGATATTTTCCCCTTCATTATAAGCGGGTATGATTACCGATACCATTATTTTATTCATCATGTACCTCCGTAGGTTTACTCTGTTTACATCGTACCCTTGCTTGATAAGGTTGAAACTTTTGAAGAAGTTCTTCTTTTGAAAATAACGAAATTTAATCCGCCTTCACTGAGTGAAATGCGCTCTCACCGAGCCACAATGCGCTTTCGCTATAGGTAATGCGCCCTCACGGAGTAACAATGCGTCTTCAAGCGAGGTAATGCGCTCTTGCCGAGTAACAATGCGCTTTCAATCGAAATAATGCGCTCTCACAGGAACAAATGCGCTTTCAATATAGGCAATGGTTCACCTGATCCATTATAAAAGGCAATTTCAGTTTGCCGTTTGTTAGCAAATCATGTAAAATAAAAACATAAAATGCAAGCGCTTGCACATTAATATAAAATACCTGTTAAGAACCTCTTTTTATTTACCTTTTTATGCAATCGTTTGCTCAACTAGTTGCAAACGTCTATTTCTACGAAAAGAAGGGAGGGCTGAAAGCTTCATCCGATTCTATTAATCTATTTTGGGAGGAAACTATTTAATGAGAAGAAATACGAGGCGTAATTTCTCCATTTTTATGATTTTGATCATGCTGTTGAGCTTATGGTCACCGGTTGTGCCGGTTAGACAAGCTCATGCAGAAGGTACTTCTGATACAAACGCCACAGAGGAAACTGCACAAAGAACGGTCCAATTCCATTACATTCGGGAAGATGAGAATTTTGGCGAATGGAATATTTGGACCTGGAATACTGGCGTACAGGACGGCCAGATTAATTTTGATTCCTATGAAGGCAATGTGGCGACAGCGAATATCGCCGTTGCTCCTGAAACAAAAGAGTTCGGCTTTGTCCTGCGCAGTACCGAAGACTGGAATACGGCGGAAAAAGAGTTTGGGGACCGTTTTATCCAGGTCAGTCAGAACGACACCCTCACCAAGGCATACATAACCAGCGGTGTCGAGGAAATCAGGATTGTTCCGGATGGCTCGGCTCCTGTGATTGATAATGGAAACGCGACATTCTTTTACCGTGATAAAGACCTTTTCGCTGCCGATGCGATGGATACGATCGATAAAGTTGAGTTGAAATTCAACGGTAAAACGAAGGAAATGACGTATGAGCCCGAGAATGAGCGGTTTGTCTATGCATACAAAGACATTCCGAATGGCGAACATGCATATACGTACCTGGTAACCAAGGATGGAGAAACCAGTGAGGTGACCGATCCATACAACATAGTGAATGGCGTTTCGACGATCAGTTTTGAAAAAGCTGACCTTAGCGTTTCTGGAACAGTGGAACCAGCTGCAATTGACTATAATGAAAACGCTGTCTTAAACGTTGATGTCCAAGGTCTCATGGACGACCTTGAGGTGACTGAAATGTATGCGGATATTTCTGCCTTAGGCGGATCAGAAAAGCTGGCGATTGATCCATCACTACAGGAAGTTTCGATAGCTGTCGATGATGATGTGACTGCTGGAACGAAAACAATCCCACTTACTGTAGTAGACTCTCTTGGAAATCATCATGAAGGCACAGCAGAAGTAGAAGTGAAAACGAGACAGTCCGTAGGAGAAGCTGATTTTGACTGGGACGAGTCGATCATTTATTTTATGCTGACCGACCGCTTCTTTGATGGCGATGAATCGAACAATGATCCGTACAACCTCGGTTATGACCCGGCTAAACGCGGCACCTATCAAGGGGGAGATTTTGAAGGGATTACCGAGAAGCTTGATTATCTTGATAACCTTGGTGTAAACACAATCTGGATCAGCCCGATCGTTGAAAACATCAAGTATGATGTCCGCTTCAATGAAGAAGGCGACCAGCCTTACTATGGGTATCATGGATACTGGGCGAATAACTTTGGTGTATTGAATCCTCACTTCGGCACGATGGAGGAGTTCCATAACCTGATTGATGAAGCCCACGCCCGTGATATGAAAATCATGGTGGATGTGGTCTTGAATCATACCGGCTATGGATTGAAAGAAGTCGATGGCAATCTTCCAGAAGCAGAACAGCCGGAAGGTTATCCGACTGATGCTGACCGCGAAAGGTTCAGCAACCTTGTCCGTCAGGGAACAGATGTCGGCACTGATGAGGTGGTCGGTGAATTGGCTGGATTACCTGACTTCAAGACCGAAGATCCTGCCGTCCGCCAGCAGATCATCGACTGGCAGACAAACTGGATTGAGGCAGCGACGACTGATAAAGGAAACACGATTGACTACTTCCGTGTCGATACTGTGAAGCATGTCGAGGATACGACCTGGATGGCGTTCAAGAGCGCGATTACGGAAAAAATGCCGGAACACAAGATGATCGGGGAAGCGTGGGGAGCGAATGCCGATAACGACTACGGTTACCTGGAAACCGGAATGATGGACTCGCTCCTTGATTTCGGGTTCAAAGGCATTGCTCATGATTTCGTCAATGGCAGCTTGAAAACAGCCGATGATCAACTGGCTGCCCGTAACGATAAAATGGATAACACCGCTACACTGGGTCAGTTTTTAGGCAGCCATGATGAAGATGGCTTCCTGCACTCTCTTGGCGGAGATGAAGGCAAGCTGAAAGTAGCGGCTTCGCTCCAGGCGACTGCAAAAGGACAACCTGTCATCTATTACGGGGAGGAACTCGGGCAATCAGGAGCGAATAACTACCCGGAATACGATAACCGCTATGATTTTGCCTGGAATGAAGTAGAGAATAATGATATTCTCGAACACTATTCTAAAATTTTGAACTTCCGAGGCGAGCAGTCCGAAGTTTTTGCAAAAGGGGATCGTACCTTTATCGGCGGGTCTGACAACGATCAGTTTTTACTATTTGAACGTGCGTATCAAGGTGACTCTGTCTATGTTGGACTTAATGTTGCGGAAGAAGCCAAGGAAGTGACGCTTGAAGTAGATAATGGTACTACTGTAAGTGACCATTATTCCGGGGAAGTTTATGAAGCTTCAGAAGCTGGACAAGTTACCGTTACGATTCCTGGAAAAGCTGATGGCGGGACGGCTTTATTGACCGTTGATAGTGGAGCAATAATAGGTATGGGTGAAGGAAACAATGACGGCGGTGACGGTACAGAAGTCGAACCTGTCCCTGAAGATCACATCCGCATCCATTACAAGCGTGACGATGGCAACTATGAAAACTATGGCTTATGGCTGTGGAATGATGTGGCCGAACCATCCGCAAACTGGCCGACAGGAGCGACCATGTTTGAAGGAACAGACAGCTATGGCGCGTATGTCGACGTGAAGCTTGCTGAAGGTGCGAAAAATATCGGCTTCCTGGTCATGGATGTGACCAAAGGCGATGCTGGTAAAGACGGGGGAGACAAAGGTTTTACGATCACTTCACCGGAAATCAACGAGATTTATATCAAACAGGGGTCGGATAAGGTTTATACCTACGAGCCTGTAGATTTACCTGAAAATACCGTCCGTATCCATTATGACCGTGACAACGATGATTATGAAAACTTCGGTCTCTGGAACTGGGGCGATGTAGCCAATCCTTCTGAAAACTGGCCGACGGGTGCCGCGTCTTTTGAAGGCACAGACCGGTACGGAGCATATGTTGATATCGAGCTGACAGAGAATGCGAAGGAAATCGGTATGATCACACTTGATACTACGAATGGCAATAAAGATGGCGGCGACAAAACTTTCAATCTATTAGACCGATACAATCAGCTGTGGCTCAGACAAGGAGACGACAATGTCTATGTTTCCCCATACTGGGAACTGGCGTCCGGCATCACATCAGCTGAGGTGATTGCTGAGGACTCCATCCAATTGAGCTTCACCATGACCGATGGTCTGACTGTTGATGATTTGATGGCTAAGCTGAATATCAAAGATGCGGATGGTAACGAGGTAGCGATAGACAGTGTGGAAATCACCGCTGACAAGACAGTGGAAGTAAAAGCTTCCTTCGATTTGGAAAAACTTCCGCTGACAGTGGAATACGGAGAAAGAACCGTTTCTGCAGATACGAGCTGGAGAATGATTGATGAACTGTATGCCTATGAAGGTGACGACCTTGGAGCCACGTACCAGGATAACGATGCTACATTGAAATTATGGGCACCAAAAGCAAGCAAAGTCGTGGCGAACTTTTTTGATAAAGATGATGCTGCAACCGAAATCGGAAGTGTCGAGCTGACGAAAGGTGAGCAGGGTGTATGGGCTAAAGAGGTTGCGGCAAGTGAACTGGGAGTAACGGATCTCGAAGGCTATTACTACCAGTACGAAGTGACCAATGACGGTGTCACGAAAAAAGTTTTGGATCCATATGCCAAATCAATGGCCGCATTTACAGTCGATACGACAGGCGAACCTGGTCCGGATGGCGATGATGTTGGTAAAGCGGCAATCGTCGATTTGAGCGATACAGATCCGGAAGGCTTTGGCCATGCGGATATCGATGGTTATGAGAAGCGTGAGGATGCAGTGATTTACGAAACCCATATCCGCGACTTTACATCCGATCCATCCATCGCAGATGACCTGGATTCCAGATGGGGATCTTATACCGCGTTTATTGACAAGCTTGATTACATTCAATCGCTGGGAGTAACACATGTGCAGCTGCTTCCTGTGATGGCATGGTACTACGGCGATGAAACGAACATGGGCGAACGGGAACTGGAATATTCAGCAGCTGGCAATTCGTATAACTGGGGTTATGACCCTCACAGTTACTTCTCACCAGATGGCGCATATTCCGAAAATCCGAAAGATCCAGAACTGCGCGTGAAAGAATTGAAGCAATTGATCGATGCGATTCATGACGCTGGCATGGGTGTTGTGTTTGATGTCGTCTATACCCATATGGCCAAGACAAGCACTTTGAATGACATCGTTCCAGACTACTATGCATTCCAGGACGACCAGGGGAACTTCCTTGGCGGCTTCGGCAACAACCTGGCGACCAACCATTATATGGCGGAAAAGCTGATGGTCGATTCGGTGGAATACTGGTTCGATGAGTATAAAATTGACGGGATGCGTTTTGATATGATGGGGGATGCCACCTATCCGGCTGTCCAAAATGCTTATAATGCAGCAGAAGAGATCAACCCTTATGCGCTGTTTATTGGGGAAGGGTGGAGAACGTTTGCCGGCCATCTCGCAGATCCGTCTTTGGAAGGCATGGGTGCCGACCAGGATTGGATGGATAAAACTGACGATGTCGGCGTCTTTTCCGACGAAATTCGAAACGAATTGAAATCCGGTTTCGGTTCCGAAGGGGAGCCTCGCTTCCTGACTGGAGGGGCTCGTGACCTTGATGTAATTTTTAACAACATCAAAGGACAGCCTTCCAATACGGCGGAAGACGATCCAGGCGATATGGTCCAGTATATTGCGGCACACGATAACCTGCCGCTATATGATGTCATCGCCCAGTCGATTAAAAAGGATCCGGCTATTCCGGAGAATGATTTAGAGATTCATAAACGGATTCGTCTAGGGAATTCGATGATTTTGACATCCCAGGGAACAGCCTTCATCCATTCAGGCCAGGAATACGGACGTACCAAGCAATGGCTCGGTGAAGGCGTACCGGAACAGAAGTATCATGAATTGACTGATGACAGTGGCGATCCATTCGGCTACTTCATCCACGATTCCTATGATTCCTCTGATGCCATCAACATGTTTGACTGGGAAAAAGCGACCAACGAAGAAAAGTATGAAGTGAATACTACGACAAGAGAATTTACAGAAGGCATGATTGAACTGCGTAAATCTACCAACGCATTTAGATTGGGAGAACAATCGCTGGTCAATGAGAATGTTTCTATGCTGGAATTCCCAGAGTTGCAAGACAATGACTTATTTATTGGGTATGAAGCTGTGTCTACTGACGAGACGGGCAACTATTACGTATTCGTCAATGCCGATGATAAAGCACGCAGCCTGACGTTAGGCGACTACAACTTCCGAGGCGGCGATGTACTGGTTGACAATGACGAAGCTGGTGCTGATTCAGTGGACGTACGATCCGGTTTTAAAATGACCGAAGATACACTTACGATTGATCCACTGACAACAGTCGTTATCAAGATGGAAAACCGTAAAGCGGATGAACCGTCAACACCAGAAGAACTGGTCCAATTCGATACCGAAGATTTCTTAGCTGGTGAAGTTTCCGCTGAACAAGCTGCTGGAACATTGATGGAGCTAGCTGCAGCAGGCGAACTGACTCCGGCAGAAATCAAGGAGATTGTGTTGGGTGTTGCATTGAATGAAGACATAGAAGAAAAACAAACTGGTAAAGCACGTGCTATCGAAACAGCCGGTGAGCAGATCGAGCGTAGTTTGGAGAAAATGCTGACAGATGCAGGTAAGAAAAATGCAGAAAAAGTATCCTCCAAGCAGCTTACAGAAGCATTAAATAAGATAAAAGAGCTTATTTAAAGCAAAAAAATGAGGGACATGGTGCATGCACCATGTCCTTTATCAATATTCCTATCAGAAAGCGCATTAGCTACTGGGGAAAGCGCATATCTATCAGTTAAAGCGCATTTCAGACAGTTAGAAGCACATATATCCAGATGAAAGCGCAAATATCAATATGAAGGCGCATTTCTAGCGTTAAAAGCGCATATCTCACGGATAAGAGCGCATAGATGGTCCCCAGGAGAACGTGGGGTAAAACCGAGAACACCCTGAAGCCCTCCCAAATTTAGTGGGATCCAGGGTGTTCTCGGTTTTGTTTTGGATACTCTTTGTAAGTTTACTAACTATCCTCATGTTATAACTTGGTTGTTGGAGCTGAGATTAAAGCAAGTTACCTAGAACTTTAGTACTTGAGGAGGAAAAACAAACGTTTTAGCAATGGTACCCAGCGAAGCTTCTTATTTCAGAACGAATATTGTAAATTTTACGAAAAATATTGACAAAATATACAGAACATTTTAACATAAAGAACATGTTGTACGTATTTTAGTTATAATGTCTATATTCGTACAAAGGGGTGAAGTGAAATTTCGTAGAGGAGGGTTAGAATTTCAGATTATGATTTTTAAGTATTAACTAGTTTATGAGATTGAAACTCGAGGACTTAGGTTCTTATGGTAAAGGTAGAAAGGTAAGTAGAAGTGTATGTGATTTCCTATAGCAATGAATTTACAGAGAGAAGTTTTTTACTTTACTCTAATGAAATATTGAAAGCGTCTTCAACTGCAATAACAGGAAAATAACTGTTGAATATAATAAACCTTTTCTCTTTACCAATGATTTTCTAGCTGGATGTCCGTTAACACCTCTTGAGAATTTAAAGGGTTTAACAGCTTTGAAAGCGAATTCACTGTGGCATCTATACTATCACAATGAGGAGGACTAAACATTGAATGTTCATAAAATAAAAGGTGTTCGTTTTTTATCTACTCTATTGCTTTTGGTTGGTTTGTTGATCGGTTGTAGCTCACAGTCATCAGGAAATGGTGATGAGTCTGGAGGCGGCTCTGGTGGGGGGAATATGCAGACTAGCAACTTTAATTTTGGGGCAGCCACACAGGGAGGTTTTTGGTATGCCCTAGGTGGAGCTTATGCCAATGAAATAGAACAAACTATTGATGGCTCTTCAGTGAACGTTATTGAAGGAGGATCAATCAGTAATTTGAAAGGTATCGAAAGTGGAAAATTCCATATGGGTTTTTCAAATGGACAGACAGTTCCAGAGGCTTTAAACGGTGAAAATAGCTTCAAAAAAGAAGGAGAAAACATCACGTGGGCTGCTACTCTTTATCCGAACGTTTTTCATATTGTAGTCCCGGCAGATTCCGATATCAAGTCTGTGGAAGATTTGAAAGGGAAAAAGGTAAGTCCTGGGATCAAAGGGTATAGTGGTGAATTGGCTTTCAAACAAATTCTTGAGATTAACGGTATGTCTTATGATGATTTAGCTAAAGTTGAATATGTAGGGACAGCTGATGGAGCAAGCTTGCTCAGGGATGGTCACATTGATGCCGTAGTAGGGATGATTTCAGCACCAGTATCAACATTCCAAGAATTAGATACCACGTTTGGCATCAGACTTATTCCATTAAAAGATGAAACCATAACAAAAATGAAGGAATCAAATGAAGGGTTTAACAAGTACACCATTGAAGCCGGTGTCTATGAAAATATTGACACAGACACAAATACGGTTGCGGCTCATACAACCTTTATGGTGAATGAAGGTCTAAGCGAAGACACTGTTTATACATTAACAAAGACATTATTCGAGAACAAGAAAAAATGGGTATCTTTGAATAAAATGATGGAATCATTTAACGCAGAATTTTCAATTAATAATAAAATCGGACCTATGCACCCTGGTGCAGAAAAGTATTATAAAGAAGCAGGTTTACTAGGGGAATAAGTTGGCTATTTCCAGCCATCTCACTTAAGGAGGAGTGTTTCACGTGGGAGAAACAAACAAAAAAGATGAACTTCAAATATCTGCTCTTTCAAAGACTCGAAATATCACTGGGATAGCTGGTTTGATAACATCGCTTTTTGGAGTAGGAATGTCAGCTTTTCACTTATACACCGCCTTTTTTGGGATATTTCAATCCGTACTGCAACGTTCTGCACATTTAGGGTTTGCTTTAGTTTTAACTTTCCTAGTAATCAAGCCTTCAAAAAAAATGAAGAAAGAAAAGATTGGCTGGTATGACTATTGCTTAGTTCTTTTAAGCCTGACTTCTTTGGGATATATCGTTTATAACGCGGAAGCTATTTCCCAACGCATGGTTTATATAGATCCATTGAGTTCGATGGATTTGATTATTGGGGGAATAGCAACATTATTACTTGTAGAAGCGACAAGAAGGTCGATTGGTTGGGCATTGACAATAATTCTTGCTTTGTTCATAGGTTATGCTTTTGCGGGACCTTATTTACCAGGACCATTATATCATCAAGGGTTTAGCTATGCGTGGGTGACCGAGCATCTATTTTATACAACCAATGGTGTATTCGGTATTCCTTTAGGAGTATCTGCCACCTTCATTTTTATGTTTATTCTATTCGGAAAGTTTTTAGAAAAGTCAGGAGCTGGTCAGTTTTTTATTGATCTCGCAATTTCTACAATGGGTAAATATCGTGGCGGACCTGCAAAGACTGCCATAGCAGCAAGTTCAATATTGGGGACCATTTCCGGTAGTGCTGTTGCCAACACTGTTACTACAGGATCTTTCACTATCCCATTAATGAAGAAGATAGGTTATAAAAAAGAATTCGCCGGAGCAGTTGAATCCGTGGCGTCATCTGGAGGGCAAATCGTGCCTCCGATAATGGGAGCTTCTGCTTTTATCATTGCCTCCTATTTAGGTGTGCCATATGCGACGGTAGCTGTTGCTGCCATTATTCCTGCTTTATTGTTCTATTTATGCCTCATATTCCAAGTCAACTTTAGGGCGTCAAGACGGGGACTTCGCGGAATGTCACCAAACCAATTACCAAATATTAAAGATGTAATGAAAAGTGGTTTTCTGTTTTTAACCCCATTACTATTGATTATTTACTTATTATTCATTGGTTACTCACCTATGCGTGCAGGACTATTTGCCATCGTATTGGTGATTTTAGTCGCAGCTGTTAAAAGCACAACAAGACTAGATTTTAAAGGTTTGATTAATATACTTGACACTGGTGCCCGTGCATCCATTGAAACGGCTATTGCATGTGGGGCCGCAGGTATAATCACTGGTGTTGTTTCTTTAACAGGGATAGGAATGCAATTTAGTTCTATCATCATTTCTCTCTCAGGTGGATACTTATTTTTAGCACTTTTCTTCACAATGATCAGCTCGATTATATTGGGAATGGGACTTCCTACGGTGGCCGCTTACATTGTACAAGTTGCTTTGACTGTTCCTGCTTTAGTTGAACTGGGAGTGAGCCCTTTAGCAGCTCACATGTTCATTTTCTATTTTGCTATCGTTTCTGCAATTACGCCTCCAGTGGCGTTAGCTGCTTTTGCTGGAGCTGGAATAGCAGGTTCAGATCCTATGCGTACAGGAGTATTAGCGCTTCGTCTTGGTATTGGAGCTTTTATTGTTCCTTACATGTTTGTTTATGGTCCTTCTTTACTTATGCAAGGAGGAGTTATTGAAACCATTATAACGGTAGTAACAGCTGGAGTGGGCATCTATGGGATAGCAGCTGGTGCAGAAGGATGGCTTAAAGTTGAAATGAAATGGTGGGAAAGGTTAATCATCCTTGCAGCATCATTAGTACTAATAATCCCAGGTCTATATACTGACATAGTTGGTTTGGCAGGGGTTTTCGCCATCATCTTCATTCACAGGGCTAATGCCAGAAATTTAACTTCACGCACAACAGCCGAAACTAATATTCAATAAGAAGGGTGAAACCAGTTCATGTAGGAGGACATTAAGAATTATATAACTTATCGAAGTTAAAGGTGAGGTAAATATAATCTAAGACGTTGAAATTGCAGAAAAGATGGCCGGTAAGGACCGTTTATCTCTAGGGTTTGTTAATACTTTGAATATAGGTATCTAACAACCATAGAAAACTTAAGACATAAAAGGACATTTAAAGAAACCTGCTTTATATCATAAAAAGCTAAAGTGGGTTTCTTTAATTTTATAATTTAGGAGATTAAGAGAAAAATGGAGTTACTGGAGATTTTAAAAAAGTACTATGATGAGGGAGGGAAGCTATCATGTTTCAAACTAAGATAACTGAACTTTTTCAAATTGAATACCCTATTATTCAAGGAGGTCTTCAAGGGCTTGGGACCAGTCCATTAGTAACTGCAGTTTCTCAGGCCGGAGGACTTGGTTTGATTACAGCCGGAAGCTATCCAGATAAAAAAGCTATGCTTAGCGATATTGAACAGGTAAGAGCTAATACAGACAAACCCTTTGGGGTGAATATTGCCATTGGGATAAGAAGGCCAATGGATGAATTTGTAGAAGGTGTCATCGAAGGGGGGGTGCCTATTGTTTTCACTTCGGGGGCCAATCCGGAAAAATACATGAAGAAGCTTAAACAAGCGGGGATTAAAGTAGTGCACGTGGTGCCTTCTCTACGTTTTGCAAAAAAAGCAGAGAAGATCGGTTGTGATGCTGTGGTAGCTTTAGGTTATGAATGTGGGGGCCATCCAGGTTTGAATGATACGACCAGTATGGTAATTACGCCCAGAATTGCAAAAGAACTATCTATCCCTGTTATTGCTGCCGGTGGATTCAGTGATGGAAAAGGCCTTCTTGCGGCGTTATCTTTAGGGGCAGAAGGGATACAGATGGGGACAAGGTTTTTAGCAGTTAGAGAGAATCCTATTCATGACAAAATAAAAAATAGATTAATTGAATTAGAAGCAACTGATACATCTATCATCAAACGTTCCATTAATAAACCTGCAAGAGTAATGAAAACAGAAGTATCAAAAAAGATAAATGAATTGGAAAACCAAGGTTGTACGGTAGAACAACTGTTGCCTTATATAGGAGGCGAAGCATATAAAGCATTGATTGAAAAAGGAGATGTTAACCAAGGAGTCATTTCACTTGGACAAGTGGTTGACGCTATAGATAGTATATTACCAGTATCAGACCTTATTAATGAAATTGTAAAAGAAGCCAAAGATGAGTTATATCGCTTAAATAAACTAGTAGTTTTTTCACAAAAAGAAGGAGTATTTGTAGATGATTAGTGAAATCCAAAAAGATTTTAATGCGAGTCCATTTGGAACTAGATTAGGGATGGAGATAGCAGCTTTAGAAGAAGGTAAAGTTCAAATCAGAACACCTATTGAGTCCCATCTCCATAATACCATCGGAACAGTGCACGGAGGGGTGTATGCTTCTATACTTGATACTACAATGGGAATATTGATTCGCTCTATTGTAAAAAAGCCAGCTATAACGATTCATCTGGATGTAAACTTCTTTTTACCTGTGACAAAGGGAGTATTAATCTCTGAGGGATCTATAATTAAACAAGGAAAAAAGATTATAGTTGCAGAAGCCAGTATTACTAATGAAAATGGGGATTTGTTAGCTAAAGGAAGTGGCACTTTTCAAAGAAAAGAATCAAAAAAGAATTCTTTAACTTAACTCATACATTCAATTGTCAGCAGTGAGAGCAGACTATGAGTAGAAAATGAGGGAAAGAAACAGTCTCATATCGTTTATTTTCCCGTAGTGTTTTATGGATTCTGATGGGGATGGAATTAGAGATATATAGGGTGTTATATAGAAGAAGGATGTCACCTGATCTGCCCGATTTACACAAACGCAGAAAGCAGCAAAGCGGATTAAGTAATTATTCGTACTATAGGAGGGGTTAGATATGTACCACATGACAAGTGCTGAGGCGATTGTCGAGTGTATGAAGCGTGAACAAGTGGAGCGTGTGTTTTGTGTACCTGGAGAAAGCTATCTTCCATTAATGGAGGCCATTTATAATGAAGATGGTATTGAATTAATATCCACCCGACATGAAGGTGGAGCAGCATTTATGGCCGAGGGTTATGCCAAGACATCTAACAATCCTGCAGTAGTGATGGCAACTCGTGGAGTTGGCGCAGCAAATCTTTCCATTGGCATCCATACTGCTTATCAGGATTCCACACCCATGGTTGTCTTCCTGGGACAGGTACATACTAAATATCGTGGTCGTGAAGGATTTCAAGAAATGGAGCTTGATCGTTTTCTAGAACAGGCAACTAAGTGGGGCGTTGAAATTCGTGATCCGGAACGTACACCTGAATTGGTGCAACGGGCCTTTCGGATTGCAAAGTCAGGACGTCCTGGTCCGGTTGTTGTTTCGCTCCCGGAAAATATTTTGCCTGAGAAAGCTGATATGAGGTTCGCGCAAAGCGTTACTATTCCGAAACCAGCACTCTCATTACATCAAGTAGAAGAAATACTAACTCATCTGAAAAAAGCTGAGCGTCCGGTTATCATCGCAGGAGGGGGGATCAAACTTTCAAACGGTGAAGAAGCCCTGCAAGCTTTCTGTGAAAAAACAAACATTCCAGTAATGGCTTCATTTAGGAGGCATGATGTACTGTCCAATGACCACCCGCTGTATTGTGGGCATCTAGGTCTTGGTACCCCAGTTACTCAACTAGAAACAGTCCAACAGGCTGATGTGGTCTTTGCCGTTGGTACAAGGCTCTCAGAGGTTACTACCCAAGATTATTCCTTATTAAAACCTGAGCAAACATTAATCCATCTTGATATTGAACCAGATATTCTGGGAAGGGTTTTTCCAACCGAAGTTGGGTTGGTAGCAGATGCAAAAACAGCCCTCCATTCTTTGACAGGGGCAGTAGAAGAGGGAGGTTATTCTAAGTGGAAGACATGGGGTAATGAACGGAGAGAAGCTTTTCTAAGTAGTTCTCGTATTGAAGATATACAAGAATTAGATTGGTCTATAGGCTATAAAGAAATAATACAGGCTTTTAACGAACTATGTCCTGCGGATTCTATTATTGCAAACGATGCCGGAAATTTTGCTACATGGATGCATAATTTTCATATCTTTACTGGCAAGAAATCTTATACTGGACCCACTTCTGGAGCAATGGGATATGGATTTCCTGCTGGTGTAGGGGCCAAAATGGCTTCCCCCAAACAACCTGTGATTGTATTTACTGGTGATGGAGGCTTTATGATGACTCTTCAAGAGATTGAGACAGCCGTGCGAAATAGAACTCCGGTTATTGTTTTGGTATTCAACAATTCCTCTTATGGAACAATTAGGATGCACCAGGAAAAAACATTCCCGAATCATGTTATTGGTACAAAACTATCTGATGTTAATTATTCCAAATTGGCAGAGGCAATTGGAGCACATGGAATAAGTATAGATTCTTGTGCTCATTTCCGTAAAGTTTTTAAAGAGGCACTTCAAGAAACTGACAGACCTACCATTATTGAAATGAAAATGAACCCTAACCAAGTATCGGTAGGAATGCGATTAACGAACTGATGTATTACAGCTGTCCTTACCGTCCCTTTGACTGCTGAACTTTCAAGGCTGAGGTAGTTTTGTTTAAGGACTAATTTAAAGAAGTTGTTGTTGTGATGAAACCAAATAATATAAATCACCTCTCGTACAATAAGGCCTTGCTAATACTATCTTCGGATCTGAATCCATGAGTCTCTATCATTATTAACTTCTTCTTTTTACTATTAATCCCATTAACATAAAAATAGACAAACACCGGCTGGATATTTAAGTCTTCTTTATTATTTAGGGAGGTGTAAAAGAAGATATTCTCACAGTTTCCTAAGCCCATAATCATCTTCCTTTTTATTAAACAAACGTAAACGTTGATGTTTACGTTTGTTTACATTTCACCCCTTTCAGGCCACATAAGTTCCTAATCTTTTGTTTAACACCTTTGAGTCAATATCCAGCCAGAGTTAACCTCAATTACTCCAATGAAGCACCCCCCCATTCTTTTTTTGATTTTCTAAGTTTTATTTGCATAGATGTATGCTTTTCCTTTTTCTTCTTATTCTTCTTCATGTGGATGCTGTGTTTGTTTATATTGGCAATGTTTTTTGGTCAGTTTTCAACAACCAACACCCTTGGTTAAAGTTTTAATAATCCAGATATTAATTTGAACTTTCTGAAAAAAATAAAAATAAAGGAGGTTCAATTGACAAAATATACTTAATATTTTAATATAAAACAAATGCGTACGAATATTAGTTATTGTGTCTATAATCGTACAAAGGTTTATTTCTTCTGACGCTTGGTTAGCTTCAGGGGAAAAACAGGCAATTTAAAAGGGGGTATGGCGTGGATGAAAAAACTACGAACAGCCGAAGAAGCTATAAAAAAAATCAAAACGGGAGACATATTACTTGTCGGGGGATTTGGATTATCTGGTTCCCCACTAACATTAATCGATGCACTGACAGAACATGATGCCAGGGAATTAACCGTGGTAAGTAACAATTTAGGCGAAGAGGGGAGAGGGTTAGGAAGACTATTAGTCTCCCAACAATTAAAAAAAGCAATAGGTTCCTACTTTACAACGAACAGGGATGCGGTAAAAGCCTGGGCAGCAAATGATTTAGAGATTGAATTAATCCCTCAAGGAACGTTGGCCGAGTCCCTGAGAGCTGGGGGGGCTGGGATTGCTGCTTACTTCACAAGAACAGGTGTTGGAACGGAACTGGTGGAAGGTAAAGAAATGCGTGAATTTGATGGAGAACCGTATGTACTGGAACAGGCAATAAAAGGTGAGGTGTCTTTAGTAAAAGCTCTGAAAGCGGATTCACTAGGAAATCTATATTATCACAAAACAGCTATGAACTTTAATCCTGAAGTAGCAACAGCCGGTGATCTTGTAATCGCCGAGGTTGATGAAATAGTGGAAACCGGTGACATTGCTCCAGAAGATATTGGTACCCCTCATATTTATGTAGATTATGTGGTTTTAAATGATCGTTATATAAAAGAAGGAGGTCGTTACATTGAACAAAACGTCGGTTACCGATAAGGTGAAGATCGCTCAAAGAGTAGCAGACGAACTTCAAGACGGAGATGTCGTTAATTTAGGAGTGGGTATCCCCACCTTAATACCTGATTACCTAGGTGACAAAAGTCTCTTTTTGCAATCTGAAAATGGGTTGTTGGGCATCGGACCAACCCCACCTGATGATCAGGTTGATATGGATTTAATCAGCGCCAGTAAAAAACCCATAACTATGAGTCCTGGAGCTTCATTATTTAGTAGTTCCAATTCCTTTGCAATGATTCGCGGCGGTCATGTCGATGTAGCTATCTTGGGAGCTCTACAGGTAGATGAAACTGGGGAAATTGCCAATTGGGCTGTTCCGGGTAAAGATATCCTGGGCGTAGGTGGAGCAATGGATCTAGTTGCAGGAGCTAAAAAAATCATCTTATCTATGACACACCAATCGAAAGATAAAAAGCCAAAAATAATAAAAAAACTGACTTTTCCCAGAAGTGGTGTCCGTAAAGCAGATATGGTTGTAACAGAACAGGCGGTTTTTAAGTTTGAAAATGAAACAATGATACTAACGGAAATCGCAGAAGATTTTTCGATCGACCAATTAAAGGAAAGCACAGAAGCTAATTTTGTAGTATCACCTGAATTGAAAACGGACTATTAAGAACCTTATTACTAAAAGTTGAAAGATCAAAGGAGTTATAGGAAATGAAAAATATTGCTGTTGTCGGTTCGGGAGTTATGGGGAGAGGTATTGCTTACGTTTCCGCTCTGAACGACTTTCATGTTCACCTAAATGATATTAATACAGAAGCTCTTGATAAAGCAAAATCCTATATTGAAAAAGAATTGAAAAAAAGTGCTGATAGAGGATTTATTCAATCAGAAGATGTTAATCGAACATTGAATAATATTACGTTTTCACAGAATTTGAAAGAAAGCGTGAAAGATGCAGATTTGGTTATCGAAGCCGTACTTGAACAAATGGAGCTAAAAATAAAGATATTCAAAGAGTTAGATGAACTTTGTCCTGAACACACCATATTGGCAACAAATACTTCGACGATGAGTCCGACAGAAATCGGGGCGCAAACCTCACGTCCAGAAAAAGTGATTGCGATGCACTTCTTCAACCCAGTCCATAAAATGAAATTAATAGAACTAATCAAGGGACTGGATACTTCTCAGGAAACAGTGGAGAAAATACAAGAAGTTGGCGCTCAGATGAAAAAAGAAACGGTTGAAGTGAATGAATTTCCAGGGTTTGTGACAAGCAGAATGAATTGCCTGATTGGAAATGAAGCTATGAACCTTTTGATGGAGGGAGTAGCTTCGGCTGAAGACATTGATAAAGCAATGAAGTTGGGGCTGAACCATCCAATGGGACCACTCGAACTTGCTGATCTTGTTGGACTGGACTCCAGACTGAGAAACATGGAATACCTGCATCAAACATTGGGTGAAAAATACCGTCCATGTCCTCTCTTGAGTAAATATGTAAAAGCAGGAAAACTGGGAAGAAAAACGGGTTCAGGTTTTTATCAATATGAGTAAAAGAGGGAGTATGGGTATGTTTGAGAATATTTTAAAGCAAAGTGAAAGCGGGATGGGGATAATAAAAATCAACCGTCCGGAGACCAGAAATGCTCTTAACAAGAAAACATTACAAGAAATAGAAGAAGCGATAGAAATATTTGAAAACGACGAAAGCATTAAAGTGATTATCCTGACAGGAGAAGGAGAAAAATCATTTGCTGCCGGGGCTGATATTAAACAGCTTCGAGACAGAAAAATGTTAGAAGCTTTGGTACCTGGAATGCAGGCAACGTATAAAAGGATAGAAGATTGCGGTAAAGCAACGATCGCCGCAATTAATGGTTTTGCATTAGGCGGAGGTTTTGAATTAGCTTTAGCTTGCGATATTCGTGTGGCAGCAGCAGAAGTGAAGATCGGTCTTCCTGAATTGAATTTGGCTATCGTTCCTGGTGCTGGCGGAACCCAGAGGTTAAGCCGGATTGTTGGAAAAGGAAAAGCAATGGAAATGGTTTTAACTGGAAAATTAATGGATGGAAAAGAAGCCGAACAATGGGGGATTGTGACAAAAGCTGTTCCCAAAGAACAGTTGCTGGAAGAAGCAAATGCACTAGCAAATACTATAGCCGCTAAAGGCCCTGTAGCTGTGAAATTAGCGAAAATGACAATCAATAAAGGCTTTGATACAGACCTTGATACAGCCTTGATGCTTGAAAAATTTGCTCAAACGATTGCCTTTGGCACAGAAGATAAGAATGAAGGTACGCAGGCATTTCTGGATAAAAGAAAACCAGAGTTTATGAGTCAATAAGAAAGTAAGAAGGGGAGCGTGGAGAATATGGATTTTAGTTTTAGCGAAGACATAGAACTATTGAGAGAAGGCGTAAGAAAGTTTGTTCAGGAAGAAGTGGAACAAGCAGCTATGGAAATTGAGGAAAAAAATGAAATCCCGGAAAGAATATTTGAAATGACCAAAGACATGGGGCTGTTCGGGCTTAGTATTCCTGAAGAATATGGCGGTCTCGGACTTGATATGGTAGGAAAATGTGCGATTTATGAAGAACTGGGAAAAACACATAATGGTTTCACCACCCTTGTAGGAGCACATACAGGGATTGGAAGTGTGGGGATTGTTGAACTTGGGACAGAAGCCCAAAAACAAAAATACTTACCCAAAATGGCGACAGGCGAGTGGATAGGAGCATTCGCTTTGACAGAACCTAGCGCTGGTTCCAACGCTGCAAACATGAAAACACGTGCGGAGAAAAAAGGAGATAAATATATTATTAATGGATCAAAACATTATATTACCAATGGCCTGGACGGTCATGTATTTACGGTAATGGCAGTAACCGATCCCGAAAAAGGTGCAAAAGGAATAACATCTTTCATTGTCGAAAAAGATTTTCCTGGTTTTGAGGTAGGGGCAGTGGAAGAGAAAATGGGACTTCGTGGTTCCCATTCCGTAGAATTGTTCTTTGATGACATGGAAGTTCCGGAAGAGAATGTTTTGGGAGAAGAAGGTCAGGGATATGTGAATGCATTGAAAATACTAGCTAATGGGAGGGCTGGTTTAGCTGCACGTAACCTTGGTTCTTGTGAAAAATTACTGGAACATTGCATGGACTACGTTTTTGAAAGAGAACAATTTGGAAAGCCGATTTTTGAACAGCAGGTGATTCAGCATAAGCTTGCCGACATCACCATGGAAATCGAGGCTCTCCGGGCGCTTACGTACCGTGTGGCGTGGATGACGGATCAAAAACAGCGAGTTGTAAAAGAAGCAGCTGTTGCAAAACTGTTCGGCTCGGAAGTCTACAATCGAGTAGCGGATGCGGCCGTCCAAATTCATGGTGGAATAGGCTATATGAAAGAATATCCGATTGAGCGTTATTATCGAGATGCGAGAATTACAACTATTTACGAAGGTACTTCTGAGATTCAGCGGAATATCATCGCTTCCCAGTTGAAAAGGGAAGTCAAAAAATCTACGAAAGCAGGAGTGAAGTAATGAATAATCCAGTAATTATTGATTCAGTACGGACGGCTATTGGGAAAATGGGCGGCACTCTTAAGAATGAATTAGTAGATTTCTTGGGAGCTAAAGTAATTAGTGAAATAGTGGAACGAACAGGAATAGACAAAAGTGGAGTTGACGAAGTTATTTTGGGACAGGCAAAGCAAAGTGCAGATTCTTCCAATCTATCACGTCTTGCATTGCTTAGAGCCGGTCTCCCTGTTGAAATTCCGGGATACACGGTCCACCGTCAATGTGGGTCGGGCCTCCAGGCGATTAATAATGCTGATATGCAGATCCGCCAAGGGTTATCAGAAACGATCATTGCAGGCGGGGCAGAGAGCATGAGTACGGCGCCTTATTATCTTCGTCATGCCAGATTTGGTTTTCGAGCCGGAAACGGTTTACTTCTCGATCCAAATACAGAAAGTCAACCCAATTCTCAGCCATTCGAGGAATATGGCAATTTGACGATGGGACTGACCGCAGAAAATCTTGCTGAAAAATATTCGATTTCAAGAGAAGAGCAAGACGAGTTCTCCCTCCATAGTCAGGAAAAAGCAAAATATGCGATAGATAAAGGGTATTTTGAAAAAGAAATCGTTCCATATAAAGTAAAGGAGAGAAAGGAAACGATCACATTTGATACGGATGAGCATCCTCGTCTTACCCCTTTGGAAAAGCTGGCGAAACTGCCACCGGTTTTCAAAGAAGGCGGTTCAGTTACCGTGGCCAGTTCCAGTGGGAGGAATGATGCAGCGTCTGCATTGTTAATGATGACAGAAGAAAAAGCAGCAGAAAAAGGACTTACTCCTAAAGCAAAAGTAATTGGTCAAGCAGCTTCTGGGGTATCTCCGGATATTATGGGAATTGGCCCAGTTTACTCTACTCGAAAAGCCTTAAAACAAGCAGATTTAAACCTTGAAGATATCGGTCTGATTGAGCTGAATGAAGCTTTTGCTGCACAAACGCTTGCTGTTGTAAAAGAGTTAGAAATGGATACAAGTAAATTGAATGTTAACGGGGGTGCCATTGCTCTAGGACATCCTATTGGGGCAACTGGAGCCGTTCTTATGACAAAACTACTCCATGAAATGGAACGCCGCGGTGAAAAGTATGGACTTGTAACTCTATGTATTGGCGGTGGTCAAGGGATTTCAACTATTATTGAAAATCTTCGGGTGTAATATACTCAAAATGAATATTTCGAAAGAATAGGAGTTAGATAGGATGAACATTTTTGTTATTATGAAACGCACATTTGATACAGAAGAGAAAATAGCTGTAAATGATGAGCAAATTGAGGAAGAAGGCGCTGAATTCATCATTAACCCATATGATGAATATGCGGTTGAAGAAGCGATCAACCTTCGCGAGGAACACGGTGGAGAGGTCACTGTCGTAACAGTAGGAGAAGAGGAATCCGAAAAGCAATTACGTAATGCTCTTGCTATGGGTGCGGATAAAGCAGTATTAATTAATACAGAAGATGACCTGGAAGATGGAGATCAATTTACCACTGTAAAGATTTTGGAAGCCTTCTTTGAAGAAAAAGAAGTGGGTATCATCCTTGCAGGTAATGTCGCCATTGATGAAGCAAGCGGACAGGTTGGGCCACGTCTGGCTGAGCGCCTGGATATCCCATATGTTACGACCATCACTTCTATTAACGTAGATGGGAAGACAGTTCAGATTGAACGCGATGTAGAGGGGGATGTAGAGAAAGTAGAAACTTATCTTCCATTA
This sequence comes from Thalassobacillus cyri, assembly GCF_900107755.1. Classification (GTDB taxonomy): domain Bacteria; phylum Bacillota; class Bacilli; order Bacillales; family Halobacillaceae; genus Thalassobacillus; species Thalassobacillus cyri. The sequence goes on from NZ_FNQR01000008.1 coordinate 186,811, forward strand.
CTTGTTACATGTCAGCAAGGGCTGAATGAACCGCGGTATCCGTCATTGCCAGGTATCATGAAAGCGAAGAAAAAACCCTTAGAAGAATTAGAGCTTGATGATTTGGATTTAGAAGAAGATGATGTGGAAGCTAAAACCAAAACCGTGGATATTTTCTTACCGCCAGAAAAGGAAGCTGGAAAAGTCCTTGAAGGTGAAGTAGACGATCAAGTTACAGAACTTGTAGCTTTGTTAAGAAACGAAGCGAAGGTATTATAAGCGCGGTATTTATTGTGAAAGGAGAATCGGTATGGGTAAAAAAATGCTAGTGATCGGGGAATCTCGTGAGGGCGTATTACGTAATGTAACGTTTGAAGCCATTGCGGCTGCCAAACAAATTAGTTCGGACGGAGAAGTGGTAGGCATCTTATGTGGTGAAGGCGATTTGACGGAACAAGGAAACGAAATGGTTTATTACGGGGCAGACCGTGTAATCACTGTCTCAGACGAAAAATTGAAAACGTATACGTCTGAAGGGTATGGACAAGCGGTTAAAGCAGTGATTGAAGATGAAAGTCCGGAAGGCATCGTGATGGGTCACACAGCAGTAGGGAAGGATTTGACACCTAAGCTTGCCAGCAAGCTGGAAACAGGCTTAATTTCAGATGTCACAGAAGTAAGCAGTGAAGGCGGAAATATCATCTTCACACGTCCGATTTATTCTGGTAAAGCATTCGAAAAGAAAATCATTACAGAGGGACTTATTTTCGCAACGATCCGTCCGAATAATATCGCATCACTTGAGCGTGACGAGTCCCGCTCAGGGGAAGTGACCACTAAAGACGTGGATATCGCAGATCTCCGTCCGATTATTAAAGACATCATCAGAAAGGGATCTGAGTGTGTCGACTTATCCGAATCAAAAGTAATCGTAGCAGGCGGGCGCGGAGTTAAGAGCGCAGAAGGATTCGAGCCGCTGGAAGAATTGGCAGATGTGTTAGGCGGAGCTATTGGTGCATCACGTGGAGCTTGTGATGCAGGATATTGCGATTACTCCCTTCAAATTGGCCAGACTGGGAAAGTAGTTACACCGGATTTATATATTGCTGCGGGGATTTCGGGTGCTATTCAGCACTTGGCTGGTATGTCCAACTCTAAAGTGATAGTGGCAATCAATAAAGATCCTGAAGCTAATATTTTCAATGTGGCAGATTATGGCATTGTGGGAGATTTATTTGAAGTTGTTCCTAAACTGAAGGAAGAAATGTTGAAAGTAAAGGTCTAAGCCATACAAGCTTGTTATGTATGAATACTTACTAACCAGGAAGCAGGGGCGTCTTAGCAATGAAGATGCCAAATGACAAATCTGTGAGCATTTATACAGGTGTACTGCTCTTAGTGCTGTTTCCCCTGCTTTTAAGTTAAGTAATAAGTAACGGTAATATCCCCGCTCTGAATATCAATTGATTATCTCAAAGTCAATACGATTACTAATTTGCTCAGCTGTTTCTAACAATATTGGTAAATGCTTATTCAATAAGGTCTCTTTATCAGTCCGTCCGGTGTGTGTAGCGGTGTTTATTGCAGCTACCACTTTTCCCCTAACGTCTCTTATGGGGGCGGCGACACTTAATAATCCTATTTCTAATTGGTCCCGGCTGAGAGACCATCCCTGCTCACGAACTTTTTTTAGGTCATCTCTTATTTTTTCCTCAGAAGTAATTGTTTTTTCAGTATAAGCACGCAGATCTGCATGCTGGAAATAGTGATCAAGTTTATTGGGTGAAAGGTAAGCAAGAAGCATTTTTCCTACGGAAGACGCATGGGCAGGAAGACGAGCTCCCACACCTAATGAATGTTTCATAATCTTGTTTACTGGAACACGGGCTATATAAACAATGTCTGTATCATCCAGTATAGCAAGAGAACTTGACTCTTGAACTTTTTCTGATAATTCTTCAAGATATGGCGTTGCAATTTCCCAGATATTTTGAGAAGAAATATACGAATATCCCAAAGAAAGAACTTTCGATGTAAGGGAGTATCGCCCATCTTTAAAATTCGCGTAGCCGAGATGTTCTAACGTAAGCAGTGCACGTCTCGTGACTGGCCGGGGTAATCCTGTGATTTTGGAAGATTCAGTAATGGTTAAGTGAGGTTTTTTCTTAAATGCCTTAATAACTTCCAAACCTCGTTCAAGTGTTTTAAGATAGTCCCCTGGCTTTATATTGACTTGGTTAGAGTTTAAGTCTTCTGCATTTCTTTCTGACAAATCATATCGCTCCTTATTAAAGTGTTTACAATTTGTACGAATAATAGACGTTTGTACAATTATTGTACGAACCAACAGACTTTCTGTCAATACATTAAAAACCGTGTTACTTGTATCTATATAAAAGGAGGTTTAAAACATGGAACCCTTTCTGGTGGTAAACTGGATGTTGTTTCTAGGAACCACTATTTATGGTATATATTTGTTTGTTCGAGTCGTTAGTACACGTATAGCCTATATACGATTGGGACAAAAAGCAGATTTTGATGGTGAAATTAAAAAACGACTGAAGCTGATTTTGGTTTACGTTTTTGGTCAAAAAAAATTATTGAAAGATAAAAAGTCCGGAATCATTCACGTGATGATGTTCTACGGTTTTATCTTGGTACAGTTCGGTGCCATTGATTTCATCTGGAAGGGTCTTGCGCCAGACAGTCACCTTCCATTAGGACCTTTTTATCCAGGCTTCACATTCTTCCAGGAGCTTGTCACACTGATGATTTTAGTTGCTGTCGTATGGGCGTTCCATCGGCGTTATGTAGAAAAGCTTGTTCGCTTGAAGCAGGGCTTTAAAGCGGGGCTTGTACTTCTCTTCATTGGAGCATTGATGCTTACGGTGTTAATTGGGAATGGGATGAGCTTGATATGGCACGGTCATGAGGGAGCATGGACAGAGCCTGTTGCGTCCTTGACAGCGAGTGCTTTCGGTTGGATGAGTCCTACCGCTGCCGGTACTATGTTTTTCGTCATGTGGTGGATCCATCTATTGGTGTTATTAAGCTTCCTGGTCTATGTGCCACAATCCAAGCACGCCCATCTGCTGGCGGCTCCGGTCAATGTTTTCTTGACTCGCCGAACACCACCAGGAAAGCTTTCTAAGATTGATTTTGATGTCGAAGAAGAGACTAATGAAGAAGATGTTTCCTTTGGTGTCGGCAAAATCGAAGACTTCAACCAGCTGCAAATGATCGACTTTTATGCATGTGTTGAATGCGGCCGTTGTACCAATGTCTGCCCGGCAACAGGTACAGGGAAAATGCTTTCCCCGATGGATTTGATCATCAAACTGCGTGATCAGTTGACGGAAAAAGGAGCTGCAGTCACTGGGAAATCGCCTTGGGTGCCAGCATATGCTTTTTCTAACACGCAGGGCAACCAGCTAGCAAAAATGTCGCAAACGCAAGGAAGTGACGAAGCGGCTGCTTCCGTAGAGGCTGCCCAGAACCATAACTTGATAGGCGACGTCATTACAGAGGAAGAGCTGTGGGCATGTACCACTTGCCGTAACTGTGAAGATCAGTGCCCGGTCATGAATGAACACGTCGATAAAATCATTGACCTTCGCCGTTATCTTGTATTGACGGAAGGAAAAATGGATCCGGATGCACAGCGTGCGATGACGAATATCGAACGTCAGGGCAATCCTTGGGGTTTATCAAAGAAAGAGCGTGAAGACTGGCGCGATCAGGAGCCGGAGGTACGCATTCCGACTGTCAAAGAATTGAAAAAAGAAGGCGAGGATTTTGAATATCTATTCTGGGTTAGTTCTATGGGTGCCTATGATAACCGCAGTCAAAAAATAGCGCTTGCTTTTGCTAAGCTAATGAATGAAGCGGGGATCAAATTCGCCATTCTCGGCAATAAAGAACGTAATTCCGGGGACACCGCTCGCCGGATGGGTAACGAGTTCTTGTATCAGGAGCTTGTTGAAAAGAATATTAAAGAATTCGAAAAGAATGATGTCAAGAAGATCATTACGATCGACCCGCATGCCTATAACACATTTAAAAATGAATACCCAGACTTCGGTTTTGAAGCAGAGGTCTACCATCATACCGAGATGCTTGCCGAATGGCTGAAGGATGGTCGGTTGAAGCCAGTAAATGAAGTGAATGAAACGATCACCTATCATGACAGCTGCTATCTCGGCCGCTACAACGAGGTCTACCAGCCTCCTAGGGAAGTTTTGGAAATGATTCCAGGCGTCACGCTGGTAGAAATGAAGCGTAACCGCGAAAACGGTATGTGCTGTGGAGCCGGCGGCGGTATGATGTGGATGGAAGAAAAAGCGGGCAACCGCGTAAATGTTGGACGTACAGAACAGGCACTAGAAGCCAGTCCGACGATGATTTCCAGTGGCTGTCCTTATTGTCTGACCATGCTTTCTGATGGCACCAAAGCGAAGGAAGTGGAGGAATCTGTCGGTACAATGGATATTGCGGAAATACTAGAAAAATCTATTGCTGTTTAGACAAATTCAAATAATAACAATTTCCTCTTTTATACGAATTTATTCGTATTAACGGATAGTAAGCCCCCGGAAGATACTGCATTCAGAGAGGACAAAGATAAACAATTAACAATAGGAAAATAAATAACACATTAATCAGCAGACCAAATCGTATAATGATTTGGTCTCTTTCTGTTTTGATTTTATAAGGAATAAATGTAAATTAATGTTAAAATAATTATGGCGGTGGCGAAACTGCGAGGCAAGAGAATGTAAAAATAGGTGGGAGGATAATCATTTGAATAAAATACCAAAACGCTTTTTATGGAGTTTCTTAGGTCTGACTGCAATGCTTGTTCTGATAATGACTTGGTTTTACCCGTATTCTTTTTCAGTATATATAAAAAATATACTCACAAACCTGACCCGGTTGTCGTCGATCAATATGTTGAAGATTTTAATGACTTTAAAAAATCCTACGAGCAAGATATAAAAAAGGATTCAGCAACTAGAACAACAAAGGATACACAATACATACTACCGATGTTTGAACAAAATTGGTTAATCAATAAAGATTCCGTAAATATGGGTGAAAGAGATTTAGATAATATGTTATTTGAAGTAAAGGAAAATAAGAGTACACTCATGCACTTACTTGTTGAAGAGGATTATACTAAGGATCAAAGACGCGATGTAGTTTATAGTTTAGAAAATTTACAATCCCTAGAGGAACTTATCATTGATATAAAGACCGAAAAGACTAGCTCAAGAAGTACACTAAATACGCAATTCCATAATCTTCGTGTCCGTTACATAAGCACCTTTGGGATGTATGCTAGTTTTTATAAAGAATATCACGGATTGGATAATTAACGTACCGATTCTTTAATTCTATAAGGCTATAAAAACGCTCGGGTTTATCTAATCCGAGCGTTTTTATAGCCTTCATTGGCTGACCTCAGCTAAGTAAAAATTTAATAGAGTACCCGAGTAACTTCACATATTCACCGACGAAAGTCAGGTGTTCCCAATCTGAGACTCCGTCGTCAGGATTAAAATTGGAAGGAGCGACAGAATAACTTAATGTGATATCGTCATCATAAATTCTTTCGAACGTGATTTTACTCCTGCGGGAATGGTAGTCACTCGTAACCACAATTGCGGACTGCAAATTGTTGTTCTTCATAATCTCTTCCGTGAATTGTGCATTTTCAAATGTACTGCTTGCCTTTCGTTCCTCGATAATTGCATCCTCCGGAATACCCTTTTGGATAGCAGCCTCTTTTGTTGTGTCTGTTGCTTTGGAGTTAGAGAGAATGACATAATCCGCGTAGTTATCATGATAAAGTCCGGCTGCGTGCCCGAGTCTTTTTTTATTTCCACTTAGTACAATAATTGCATCCGACCGTTCAGGTTTACTTTCAATAATCAGTGATTCTGGACCCAGAATGGCAATGGTGACAGGAATTCCTATGATTCCTATAACTCCTGCTACAACTGTAACTAGTATAATAGATTTTACTTTTTTCAAGTTTCCCTCCATGAAAAGCGACCTCTCTTATTTGCATCATATCTACTTTTACCCCCTAATCCAGAACTGGTAACAGTAAAATGAAGTGTTTCGTTAATTTGTCTACTTAGTTGAATCAGAAAAAAGTTAAATCTCCTAGTAAAATAGCATCGCCCCGGGATAAACAATATATGGATGTCCCGGGGCGATCTCATTTCTTCCCCTGGAGAACCAGATAATGCCAGCTACCTTTTTCGTTTTGTCTATTTATCGTCTTTGATGGTTAGGATGTGAGTAGAGGGGGTGATGGAGATGTATCTGGATTATCAGTTGATGTTCGGCGTCGATAAGCAAATGCATTTTTTCAGTTATATGGTAGTTTCCATACTATTAGGGATAATGGTTCTCCTTATATCCCAGAAAGACAATGTAAAACGGAATGTTAGCTATATCTGGATGTCCCTGGTGACTGTTGGGATACTGGAAGAATATCGCCAATTTATGGTTCCTGATAGAAGCACGGAGATTTTGGACGCCATAGCAAATATGCTTGGCGTGACCGTTGGTTTAGTAGTACCTTTGCTCCTTTGGTATATAGTCCAACAAAGAGGTAAGTTGAAGCTATTTGTACTATATGGTATTGTTCTGACCGCTCTGTTCCTTGGTTTGGTTTATATTAATGAACGGCCTTTTGTCACACTTGACGAACCTATTCATGAAGAATTGGGACGCCTTGTCACTATTGTGCGTCGGGAATAAGTGGTACCAGCAATACATTTACTTGCATGGGTATTTTCTGTATGATAAATGTGGTTTAGCATCTATCAACTGGAGATGGTCATAATCGTTATTCTATACTTTCTAATCGGATTTATTTCTTCCTTAATAGGAGCCATGGCAGGGGTGGGTGGAGGAGTCATCATTAAGCCGGTGCTGGATTTTGCTGGACATTATGACTTGGCGACTATCGGCGTTCTATCCGCATCCACCGTTTTTGCTATGTCGTCAGTATCCCTGGTAAAAGCAAGAACGATGGAAGTGAATATAGATATAAAAGTAAGCTCGCTGATTGCAGTCGGTTCTATTATCGGCGGGTTCTTCGGGAAAGGTGTCTTCAATTTTTTTGTAGTCAATTTGCAATTAAATAATATTATCGGCGTCATTCAATCATCCATGCTGGCACTGGTCTTGTTAGCGATTCTGATTTATTTCAGATGGAGCGGTCTTTTCAAGAATTACATTATAAAAAAATCAGCTGTCATTTTAACTGCCGGTTTGGTGTTAGGATTTCTCTCCGCATTCCTTGGAATCGGTGGAGGGCCGCTAAATGTGGCAGTACTTGCATTGCTGTTTTCCATGAGTGGGAGAGAGTCCGTTATCAATTCCACTTTCATCATCTTTTTCTCCCAGCTGGCTGCTTTGCTGTTAGTGACATTCACCACAGGGTTTGATGGGATGGATCTATCCATGCTGTGGTATATGATTATCGGAGGGATTGTTGGAGGTTTTATTGGAAGCAATCTCTTGTTCCGGGTTTCCGATAAAGTGATTGCCATCATTTTTAATGTAACAGTTCTGATTGTATTATTGATTAATCTCTATAATGTGATTACATATATCTGAAGAAAGAGCTGTCCTATTGAGAGAGGGCAGCTCTAGTTTTATTCCGCTTACTGATTAATCCTTTCTTTATTTAATCTCCACACCCCGACATGGCGAACGACATTATGGCCTGGTCTCCCTGTGGGAGTTTGTCGACTAGCTGCAAAACTCCTGGTTCTCCAATTATCCACTAGTGAGGGACATTTCAAGTGAAATTTTTGATTATTTAAATATTTTTTTGTAAGATGACAATAGCAAAAAGGAGGACTATGTTATGCAACGATTGATGTGCAAGGGGAAGATACACCGTGCAACCGTAACAGAAGCTGAACTTGATTATGTAGGAAGTATTACAATCGATCAAAAATTGATGAAAGAAGCCGATATCAAGCCATACGAAATGGTACAAGTAACAAGCTTGAAGAATGCAACCAGATGGAAAACGTATGCGATACCTGCTCCGGAAGGTTCCGGAAGAATTTGTTTAAATGGTCCACCAGCTCATTTATTTTCGCCTGGGGACATTGTTATTATTTTGAGTTTGGCGCAAATGACGGATGAGGAAATCGAGACACTTCGCCCAAGGGTGGTTTTCGTAGATGGAGAGAACGAAATCACCTCGGTTGAGGAACATGATTTACATTGGCCGGAAGGTGTGAAACAGTAACCTGAATGAATTGGATCAATAATATGCTATTTAACATCTAAACTCCTGTAGAGTGTAAGCTCTATAGGAGTTTTTTATTAAACTTATGAAACAGTTGTCGATATAAACAGTAGTACAAGATTTGTAATTTAGGTGAATTTTACAGGTTTTTAGAAAGGGGAAAGACAGGATGGATGTTCCTGTATTACTTTTAATAGGGCTATTAGTAACAATCCAACTTGGATGGCTCGTTTACTTGAATGATTTGAAAAAGAACCATAAAGAATTTGTACAGCAAGTCCTGAATGCTTCCCGGAAAAAATTTGACTAGGTCAATACTTTTTACAAATTAGAGGACGGAAAATAATATTAATGAAGCAAGTAGAGTTATTCTGCTTGCTTTTTTATATTCCAAAATGAAATAGGTATGATTTTTTCCTTTAATGAGGAAATAAGGTAAAATTAGCTTATACATTATGTGAGTATGGATACAATTCTTACATACCAATCGATAATTGTCATACCAAAAGGAGGCAAGGCCATGACAAAGAAAATCGCTGTAATGATTCTGCACGGAGCCGGCACACCGAATGATAATTTTGCTGAGGAAATCATTGAACATATAAGGGAACGATTTAAGAAAAGAATAGGAGGGCAAACGGACGATGACGCATTGGTGTTTGAGCCGGTGTGGTGGTCGAAAATATTCGCATCGGAACAAGAGCGATTATGGGAGCGGGTGCACGTTGATACGGACCTGGATTACCAGCGGCTACGGCGATTTACAGTCGAATTCCTTGCCGATGCGATTGCCTATCAGCCTGCATCTGTGGATGATAATAATTATGATAAAGTTCATGAACTGCTAGCAGAAACCTTGAGCAATTTAGAAGAAAAGGCTGGAAGGGACGCGCCGTTATGTGTCATCAGCCATAGTCTGGGGTCGGTTATCGCCAGCAACTACTTTTACGATCTCCAATTGAAACAGTCGAATATTGGTACCCGGACATGGCGTCGCATTAAAAATACGCCACTGGAAAACGGGGAGACCCTGGCTAACTTTTATACACTCGGAAGCCCTATGGCTTTGTGGTCGCTCCGCTTCGGAGGGTTTGGCTTGCCGATTCAGGTGCCTGCGCCTTCTATGGATCGTCATTACCAAGGGGTGAAGGGAGAATGGCTTAATTTTTATGATAAAGATGATATCCTCGCTTACCCGTTGAAAAACCTCAATGAACAATACAATGAAGTAGTTACGGCAGACATTCAGGTTAATGCCGGCGGGGTATTCACAAGTTGGAATCCCTTATCACACCAGAAATACGATGAAGATTATGAAGTAATAGATAAGATGGTAAACGGCCTTGTCCGCACCTGGCACGAAATCAATAGTTGATTTAAAGTCCTCACCCCGGGCCATCCAGAATATGGAGGGCTCCGGGGTACTCTTTGTTACACCCCAGGACCTCCAGATAATGGCATATTGTGAGTGTTAGGAGTAGCAAGAATGGGGAAGATAGGTATTATAACAAAGACAGGAGGCTATTGATGATGAAAAGAATCCAGGCTTATTTTCAAAATGAGGACCAGGCGGAAGGTGTACGGGCGAAGCTGCAGGCGTTAAGAGCTGATAATGTTTTAGTAGAACCAATTCCTGAGGACAACCATGAAATGACAGATGTTTTACAGGGTGTTTTCTCTCCGAGAGAAGAGGGCAGTAATCATGAACGGCAAGTGCTGACTGCGGATGTGAGTGAAGAAGATTACGATCGGGTCAGGTTAATAATTAAGGAGAGCAACGGGCATCTCGAGGAATAATCAATACTCGTCCCAGGTCGATTAGATGGTGCATTAGTTAGAAAAATAAGAAGACAGCGGCCAGTGTAGGGGGAGGTCTGGTTAATGCTGTCTTCTTATTGGTATTGTAACAAACAAAACTATCATTTATCAGAGGCTTACAGAGTAGTTTTCTGAGAGGAAAGTCCTGTAATGTTCATGGCAAGACGGAGAATTTTAGATCGGTGCCTTTGGGTTATTTTCTTGTAGGAGAAACTGCTTTTTCAAACAGATGATTTTCCTTCATTTATCCAATTTGAAATAATACATAGTGTGTTTAAGATAGAGGAGGAAATGATTTGAGTCATACAAACATAACTACCGAAGCAATAATTCGACCATTCATAAGCGAAAAACTAAACCTGCCCAACCGTACGGTAATGGCCCCAATGACACGAGGTTTTTCACCTGGTAGGGTGCCAGGAGAAGATGTGGCTGCCTATTACCGGCGTCGAGCGGAAAATGAGGTTGGTTTAATTGTTACTGAAGGAACTGGAATCAATCACCCTGCTTCTGTTTCAGGTGCAAGTATTCCTGTTTTTTATGGAGAAGCTGCCTTGAACGGCTGGGCACAGGTGGTGAAGGAGGTTCATGAAGCTGGTGGAAAATCGTGCCTCAGCTTTGGCACGTCGGAATGACCCGTAAAAAGGGAGACCTTCCTAATGAAGAAGCAAATCCTGTAGGGCCTTCCGGCTTAAACCTAGACGGTGATAAAGTAACGGAGCCGCTAACTGAAAAGGAGATTACTGATCTGGTAGAAGCTTATGCCCAAGCGGCAGCGGATGCCAAACGCATTGGTTTTGATGGAATCGAATTACACGGAGCACATGGCTACTTAATTGATCAATTCTTCTGGGAACAAACAAATCAGCGTACCGACCGTTATGGCGGCGATTTAGTTGCGCGTACACGTTTTGCAGTCGAGATAATTGAAGCGTGCAGGCGAGAAGTTGGCCCTGACTTCCCAATCATTTTCCGTTTTTCCCAATGGAAAATGAATGATTTTCAAGCCAAACTTGCTAAGTCACCGGAGGAGCTGGAAGATTTCCTACTGCCTCTTGTTGAAGCAGGAGTAGACATTTTTCATTGCTCCACCCGCCGTTTCTGGGAGCCGGAATTTGAAGGCTCAAACCTAAATTTAGCAGGCTGGACAAAGAAATTGACTGGGAAGCCGGTTATTTCTGTGGGCTCCGTCGGACTGGATGGGGAATTCACGAGCTTTCAGGGTGCCGAAACTACCAGCCTCGATGGTCTTCTGGAAAAGCTTGATAAGGAAGAGTTTGACCTTGTAGCCATCGGGCGTTCACTATTAATGGACCCTGCGTGGGTGAAAAAAGTGCGTGACGGCAGAGTAGATGATTTATTGCCTTTTGATAAGGAATCACTTAAAAAATTATATTAGTAAGATTGTAAGACTAGACTACACCCCGGGACATCCAATATATCCATTATCTGGATTAGTCAAGCCCACAAAACTGTAGACATTGAAAAAACACCGGGGTTATGCAACCGCCTGATTTCTGTATTCGACAGGAGTCAGGCGGTTTAGTTTTCGCTGAGCACGT
>NZ_FNQR01000020.1 GCF_900107755.1 Thalassobacillus cyri
GATCCCTCAGAGACGATGAGGTAGATAGGTCCGAGGTGGAAGCGTGGTGACACGTGGAGCTGACGGATACTAATCGATCGAGGACTTAACTAATATAATTCGTGAACGACGTTAGTCGTTGAATGTTGCTTATCTAGTTTTGAGGGTTTATAAAAAAACTCTTGCATTTTTAGCGGAAAGTTAATATAATTAATCTTGTCGCTAATAAAAAAGGTTTGGTGGCGAAAGCGGAGAGGTCACACCTGTTCCCATGCCGAACACAGCAGTTAAGCTCTCCAGCGCCGATGGTAGTCGGGTTTATCCCCGTGAGAGTAGGACGCTGCCAAGCCTGATTTTAATCCATCAATGATCTACACATTCACATTATTCCACCGTAGCGAAGCTAACCTCTTCGAGTAAACTTCGAAGTAAGCTTTGCAAGGAGTTCAACACTGTTTATGTAGCCAGAAAGTTGAACTAAAGGGTTGAACGACGAGCATATAACTTAGGTTGAAGTTCAATGATACACACTTTCACATTATTCCACCGTAGCTCAGTGGTAGAGCAATCGGCTGTTAACCGATCGGTCGTAGGTTCGAATCCTACCGGTGGAGCCATGGAGAGCTGTCCGAGTTGGCCGAAGGAGCACGATTGGAATTCGTGTAGACCGTTACCGCGGTCTCGAGGGTTCGAATCCCTCGCTCTCCGCCATATCATATTGGCCCGTTGGTCAAGTGGTTAAGACACCGCCCTTTCACGGCGGTAACACGGGTTCGAATCCCGTACGGGTCACCACTTACATAGGAGGATTAGCTCAGCTGGGAGAGCACTTGCCTTACAAGCAAGGGGTCGCAGGTTCGAACCCTGCATCCTCCACCATTTCATTCACATTTCTAAGTCAATATCGTAAGATATAATGTCTTACATTATCGCGGGGTGGAGCAGTCTGGTAGCTCGTCGGGCTCATAACCCGAAGGTCGCAAGTTCAAATCTTGCCCCCGCAACCAAATTATTTTTCATTTGCATCGTCGATCAATCATCATTGCCAGTGAAAGATAGTAGTGCTGTAATGTGCAACCAATTTATGGTCCGGTAGTTCAGTTGGTTAGAATGCCTGCCTGTCACGCAGGAGGTCGCGGGTTCGAGTCCCGTCCGGACCGCCATTATTACTTTTACATAGTTTCATAATTCTTTAAATACTTAGGCTTGGTAGCTCAGTCGGTAGAGCAACGGACTGAAAATCCGTGTGTCGGCGGTTCGATTCCGTCCCAAGCCACCATTTCTGATTAGCCGGTCTAGCTCAATTGGTAGAGCAACTGACTTGTAATCAGTAGGTTGGGGGTTCAAGTCCTCTGGCCGGCACCATTAAATAGTTCCCTGACTACATTGAATCATCTTCTAAGATAGGGAACGATAGTAGTACTGAAAGTGCACTATTATTGAAAGTTTTCTTCATAACAATGGAGGGATAGCGAAGTTGGCCAAACGCGGCGGACTGTAAATCCGCTCCCATCGGGTTCGTAGGTTCGAGTCCTACTCCCTCCACCATATATAGGGGTATAGTTTAATGGTAAAACGAAGGTCTCCAAAACCTTTGATGTGGGTTCGATTCCTACTACCCCTGCCATTATGGCGGCCGTGGCGAAGGGGTTAACGCACCGGATTGTGGCTCCGGCATTCGTGGGTTCGATTCCCATCGGTCGCCCCATCATTACTTTGCCTGTTGGCCCATAGCCAAGCGGTAAGGCAGCGGATTTTGATTCCGTCATGCGCTGGTTCGAATCCAGCTGGGCCAGCCATTTTAATTGCGAGAGTAGTTCAGTGGTAGAACACCACCTTGCCAAGGTGGGGGTCGCGGGTTCGAATCCCGTCTCTCGCTCCATATTTAATTTTCAGGGTATCACAAGGCGGCATAGCCAAGTGGTAAGGCAGAGGTCTGCAAAACCTTTATCACCGGTTCAAATCCGGTTGCCGCCTCCATAAACAATATGCCGGTGTGGCGGAATTGGCAGACGCGCACGACTCAAAATCGTGTTCCTTCGGGAGTGCCGGTTCGACCCCGGCCACCGGTACTACTTAACAATTTATTTGTTAGAGAATTGACTTCTTTCTTATTGAAAGGGTCTTTTTTCTTATTATTACACAGTTTTAAGGCCTCGTACTATTTAATACTTTGCGGATGTGGCGGAACTGGCAGACGCGCTAGATTCAGGGTCTAGTGGTGGCAACACCGTGGGGGTTCGAATCCCTTCATCCGCATCGCCTGGATGGAGAAGTACCCAAGTGGCTGTAAGGGGGCGCACTCGAAATGCGCTAGGGCGGGTAACCGTCGCGTGAGTTCGAATCTCACCTTCTCCGCCATTTTTATATGCCGGTGTGGTGAAATTGGCAGACGCGCACGACTCAAAATCGTGTTTATCACGTAGTGTCGGTTCGAACCCGACCACCGGTACTGAATATACATAGATAAACTCAGAGCTTCTCACCTAGTGAGGAGCTTTTTTGCATTCTCATAACGTACGATTTTTTCTCCTACAATTGTATTCCTCATATCGTATTACCTCCACAGTAGAAAGGGGGTACACACATAGGAAGACGTAACAATTATTTTTCCACCTCAGAACTATTCAAGCTACACTAAAATTCCCAGACGTGTGAACTTGATTTCCAAAATTCAATTGAATTATTCACCAGAGATTGCAAATTGAGAAACCTGAGAGCACACAATCAGCTATTACCTTAATGAGTTGAAGGTTTATGAATGGTATATTATTGAGCAAGGAATGGAGACAGCTCTCTCAAGGGTTATTCATCAGGTGCTTGAAAACACTTTATAATGCACATGAAAGATCTAAGCTTGAAAACTGTTAATAGTGCTATTCGTTCATATTTCAACTTTCTTAATGAAAATAAATACATTCGCAATAACCCAGTTGAAGGGTTGAAGATATTAAAGGATAGAAAACAAGTAGTGCAAACTTTTTCAGCTGAACAACTAGATAATAAATGAAATTGTAGGAATTCAGCTTGAAGACATAAAGCTCAAGGAAGGTATAATTATTATCCGAAATTCCAAAACACATAGGGAGATTATTATGCAAATTCAGAAGACAATGAGGGAGCAACTTCAAAAATATGTATCAATCATAGGGATTGAGGAGTGTACGAGCTATTTGTCACTATTGATGGCACACCTCTTACACAGAGACAGGTTCAAAATAGAGTGGCTCATTATGGGGTAAAAAGCTCAACTGCTTGGAAAGCGCTAGAGCAAAAGGACGAAAAGGCGGAAGATCAAAGAAAGATGATAGACAAACTGAGAAAGCTTTAAGAATAAAGAGCAATATACGGTTAAGGAAATTGAGGAGATGACTAACGTATCAAAAGCTACATTATATAAAACTCTGAGAAAAAAAATACTGGAGTAGATAGTAAATAAGCTTCCTTTAGCAGGTAGCTTGTTTTTTATGGGGATGGTTTACAGGTTAGAGGCTAGTGGGTCCCTGTACTGATATTGCCCGCAAGTAGGAGTTAATTCCAAGTGATTAGCTACTTTCTTTAAAAACACAATAATTATCTAATTTCAGGACAATCTTCTTGTCTTTCGCATAGCCAATCAATATAATGTATAGATGCTAATTTTTTAATACATTGATTTGTAGTGTCGTCTTTATAAGAATAAGCCATAAAGCAAAAAGTACTAGGGCTTTCATAACATCCATATAGAAAAATATTCGTTGCACCACAATTAGCAAGTGGGGGTGTACTAATATACAATATCAAAGTATTAATATAATGTAATGTACCATCATTTCGTATTCTTGAAATTCTTGCACGATATACAGTATCTGCACCACCACGCCCAATATTTCTGGAGTTTACTGTTCCACCAGTATTAGGTGCTAAATCCTGTATCCTTGTGCCACCTTGTATATCACCAGTCCATATAATACGTAGTGATTTATCCAGTCTATTATTAACATTAAAATAACAGTAATTCAGACTCGGGTCTGGATATAGTAGCATTTTCATTTATTTTCCTCCTTCGTGTTATTCTTAGAGGTAATCAATAAAATATATTCGATAGCAAATAAACTTATGAGTGATAAATAAGAAAAAACACCTATATTATCGGGGTGTAAACCTACAAGATCAAACTCTTACTAACATAAGCCCAGTTGTTAGAACTGGAGTGAGTTTTTTTGTATGTATCTACATGGAAGAACAAAATTTCACTATCTCCGTTAACATCAAATAACTCAATAATGTTGTTCGCAATCCAAAATTATAATTCAATGAATTTATAGGTATTCAGTAATCGTATGGACAATTAATAATTAGCATTGATGATACATAGGTTAACCCCTGTTACAACATGCCGGTGTGGCGTAATTGGCAGACGCGACGACTCAAAAACGTGTGAGTTTTTCTCTGCCGGTTAGACCCCGGCCCCCGATATTAGAATCTAGAAGTAAGATTAATCCTCAACAATATTGATGAGATTTTTTAAAATCAAGTTTATATACAAAAGGTGCTTGCTAAATTGCAAGCACCTTTTTCATAATTTCCATTCGTTTGATTTCCATAGATTCTTTAATAAATCCTCTGACTCACCGGTATTACCATTGATCAGGAAAGTTTTTGTGAAGAAATCAGTGTCTACCTCTATTAGCCACAAAGGCAAGTAAACTACCTCTGCTTCTTTTACCTCATATCTTGGTTTTTTTAACACATAATTTCGATTGATTTGCTTTTCCTGGAGATTTATCAAGTATTTTTCTAGTAGTTCTTGCTTTGTTATTGTAGCATTTTTAACTTTTGATGAAGCTACTTCCTGCTGAGTGACAGGAGGCACATTCGGAAATAACCCCCGGTAACCTGAAATGGCATCAACAAAAACCATGTTCGGCTTAATTTTAGGCGGGAACGGTTTTCTATCAGCAATGACTAGCATCTTCACTATCCACATTGGCTGATAAACTTTTTCGCTTGTTACGATCCCCTTTTTAATTACATTCTCATCGAGTTTCTTATTCAGTTTCAACGAAGGCTTCAAGCCTTTATACATATACTTGGGAAGCTCGTGTTCCTGGATAGAATTTTCTCCTAAGATGTTCAGTTTCATTTCTTCACCTGCTTATGCTTCCATGTGATAGCTATCTACTTCTTGTTGTATCTTTTCGGATGGTGGGGCTGTCATTAAACTTACTACAATCGTAAGAATTGCTGAAACAGGGGCAGAGACTAAGTGCTCGGAGACAAGGGCAAACGGTAGTAATGCCATGATGATGAAAACTACCGTTCCTCCAATCATTCCAGCTAAAGCTCCTGCTGTATTTGTACGCTTCCACCAAAGGCCTAACACTAGTGGGAAACCAAAAGCGGAAAGCATTGCGCCACTTACCCAACCTACCATGACAGCGATCAATTGAGGAGGATCGATTGCAAAAATAATCCCGACCACACTAGCTAATATCATAACAATTAGCCCAAGACGAGTGACTCTTTTTTCAGATGCTTTTTTATTAATATGCTCTTTGTAAATATCATGGGCGATTCCTGCAGATACGGCCAGAAGCATCGCGTCTGCTGAAGACATGATTGCGGCTAACAATCCTGCGAGCATAACTCCGGCAAGTAAGGCAGGCATGTAATGCTCAATTACTGAAATAAAAATCATATCCTGGTTGTCGAGTGATTCTGCAATCCCCAGGCTGGCACCTGCCGAAGCAATGACAAATCCGAATAGGAATACGGTAACATACAAAAAACAAGCCCCTAGAGCTGAGCGACGTGCTGTTTTTGCATCACGTGCAGCAAAGTTCCTCATAACAGCGGACGGTGATACTACTCCGAACCAAAGAAAAGCAACAAATAGGCCGAAGTAAGACATCCATGGCTGAGTGATAGAACCGAATTGAGGATCGACTGCTAACGCGTCTTGAACAAGCGAACTAACTCCCCCATGATCCATTAGAATAATAATAGCGAGGATGAACATTCCGATGACCATGACAGCACCCTGAATCAAGTCCGTGTATGTAATCGCCCACATTCCACCTAGTGCGGCATAAAGTGTGAATCCTAACCCTAATATGATGACAGCAGTTACATAATCAATACCTAACACATAAGAACCAATTAGCCCTGATGCTGTCAACTGGGGGATCATATAGAAAGTCATACTCAGTACGACTAAAATAGCAGAAACGATCTGTACAGATTTTCCGTACCTGTGTTTGAAAAATTCAGGCAGCGTTTTTACCCCTGTTCTTCTAATTTGTCCAGCGATTAAAAACATCGCAAATGACGGGATAGCTACTGCGCCAAAGCCGTAGGCTAATAGAAAAGGAACCCCTAACGCTACACCAGAACCTACAGCCCCCATCAGTGAGCTGGAACTTGCTACCGCTGCAAAAAATGCGAATGATCCAACAAAACTATTAATCTGCCCGCCAGCTGTCCAGTAATCACCTTCAGATGAGTGAGCCCGCTTTGCGAACCAAATTCCTATAACAGTCATAATGATTAAATAAATAGCTAAAATGATTGTTTCCATTACTTGCATGATTACTCACTCCTTTACTGCATTTCTTTCTTTTCCAGTCT
The DNA here is from genome assembly GCF_900107755.1 of Thalassobacillus cyri. Taxonomy (GTDB): domain Bacteria; phylum Bacillota; class Bacilli; order Bacillales; family Halobacillaceae; genus Thalassobacillus; species Thalassobacillus cyri. The sequence goes on from NZ_FNQR01000020.1 coordinate 6,589, forward strand.
CTCCATCCAAACGACATAGGTGACTGTTAACGCTAACCATATGAAAAAGCAGACAAACATGGCCCATCCTGCTAAGGAAATTCCACCTACAAAAGTGTCTGCCGGCCACCATATCCAAACGATCAAAGATATGATAGATAAAATAATTACCATGACGATTCCTGGGTCTTTCCACTTTTTCCTTGTCAGTTTTCGCATCGTTCTGCCACCTTTCTATTTGTAATACGTTTCATATACTGATTTGACAGTTACTAAATCAAAAATAGAGGCACCTACAGACTTGAAAATAATCGTTTTATCTGGGGCATCAGAAGGGTGATGGTTTTCTCGAATTATTTTTTCAAGGTCCCACGTATTCTCTAAATCTTTACGTAACTCCTTAGCTCGAATCATATCCCCTGACTCCCGTAAAGCACTTAAAGCATCCACATAGATTTCATCGGCATCTCGCAATACCTGATCGGAAAGTTCTTGCATTGCCGGTCGAAAGGAACCTACGCCGACAATTTGCTTTCCTTTCCATTCGGATGGTTCCAGTTCCGGTAATACCGGCTTAGAAGAGGTGGTGGTCGTAACGATGATATCTGACTTCTTCGCCAGTTCCTCTACGGAAGACACATAAAAGGTGATGTGCGGAAATGCTTCTTCTGCCTGTTTTTTATAAGCAAGTGCTTTCTCTTCGGTACGGTTAAAGATATGTACTTCTTTAATATCCCGTGCTACGAGTCCTGATTGCAAATGACTCCATCCCTGTGTCCCTGTCCCAATGATTCCTAAAGTTTTCGCATCTTTTTTCGCCAAATACTTCATGCCTAGGCCTCCAAGAGCACCTGTGCGTAACGAAGTAATGGCGATGGCGTCACACATGAATAATGGTTCCATGGTTTTACGATCATATAAAATCATTAACCCATGAATCGTGTCTTTGTCCAGGTTCGTGTTATTCGGAGCTACTCCCACTAACTTCGTTGCATAATAATTACCGTAAAACGCTGGCATTAGCAGAGCGGTATTGTCTCCATCTTCCATATGCATACGATCAGGCGAAATGTAGTCTCCTTCTTTTTCTTTGTAAAAATTCTCAATAGCTTCCATTGTTTCTTTCATGGAAAATTTTTGTTTGATTTCTTCTGCTGAAATAACTTCCACATGTCATTCTCCTTTCTGTATACTTAAGAATATTACCAAATTATTCTGAAAAATTAAACCAATAATAAACCGTTTTCAGCATCTATTTTCATTACAAAACCCAATGCTTTAATCAATCAGGGCATTGGCTTTTTTCTGGTTGTAATCGTATGATTAAGATAAAGTAAGACAACCTAAACCATATTGGAAGATAAGCGAGTGATGTTATGAAAAAGGAAGAGAAAAACCAGTTAAAATATGCGCAGCAACACCTGGCTAATGAAAGAACCTACCTGGCATGGGTTCGTACGGTCATCGCTATTGTTGGAATTGGATTTTTGAATACCAGCCTTCATTTCACGATAGGGGTCCAGCGTAACAGTACGATCGATATGATCAGCCTTTCTTTAGGTGTATTTGCGGTTGTTCTTGGCTTTATTATCATAGTTTTAGCAACCGTCGCTTATTTCAATAAAAAGAAACAGATCATGAATGACGAAACATTCAATCCTTCTAATACTTCTGTAACGTTAGTATCTTCCTTAATGATTGTTATTCTGATTTTCATCTTATTTTACTTCTTATATTTGGAAAGCTAGTGTGTAAAAACTTCCCTGGCTATATTACAATGAATGTTGTGGTCATTATTTAAAGGGGAGGGGTAATATGGTTGTTTTTATAACGGTTATCGGGGTTACACTTTTGATCGGTATATTAGGGTACTTTGCTAACAGTAATACAGAAGACGAGCCTATCCTAGTCCACCGTTGGGAAACGAACGAATCGCAAATAGATTCGGCCAGTACAGCTACCATTTATTTTGAACCTAATAACCGGGTTGCTGCCTTGTTGAAATTAGTCGGGTATGTGTTTTTAGTGACAGGATTCTTAGTGGGCTTGTTTTTTCTTATTAATGAAGAGTTCCTGGGCTTTTTCTGGATGGTGATCTGCGCAGTCATATCATTCATCCTTGCTTTAGGATTTGCGGAAGTCGTTCAGCAGCTGCATCATATCAATATTCGCTTACGTAAAAAGGAATTTTTATTGGACGAGGAAGAAACAAAAGCCAATGAATGATACATAATTGCGAGGCACTGTAGGCAGTGTCTCTTTTTGATTTTAATATAATAATAGTGAAAACGTGATAAATATCACAGACTTTCAGGATATAGACGTTTATCATTAAGGTATATTCATCATACAGGAGGTAGGCATGATGAGGCCTTTACTCGATAGATTGGACCAGAATGAAAAAGATTTATTGCTCGCTAACTCAAAAGAAACACTGGTCAAACGCGGAGAGGTAGTATTTGAGGAAGGCTCGGAAGCTTCTCATTTATACTTTATCCTAATCGGTACGATTCGCGTCCATAAGCAGATGAAGCAGAATAAAGAAGTAACCATATTTTTACGTAAGAATAATGATTCATTCGGTGAAATAGGAATCTTTTCAGGAGAAATTTATTCTTGTTCTGCGGTTGCTTTGACAGACGCTTCTTTGTTATATATATCCAAAAATGATATGGAAACCTTGATGGCGCAAAATGGCCGATTAGCTTTAGGCATTACGAAATGGCTGGCAGAGTCACTCGAAGCCAGTAAAGCCAAACTGCGAGACTATTTAGTGTTCGGATCGGAAGGTGCAGTCGCATCAATCTTTATCCGGTTAAGTCATATGTATGGTAAAGAAACTCCGAGAGGGGTGGAAATTACAGAACCGATCGTTGTCCAGGATATTGCGAAGTACGTGGGGATTACCAGGGAAACCGCCAGTAGAGTGATCAGTAAGTGGAAAGACCAAGGACTCATTGACAATGAAGCAAAAAAATTCTTCATTAATGATATCGAATATTTCCGCTCCTTATTGATGTGTGATCATTGCGGCGTTCAAAATTGCACATTATAGATAATTGGTAACCAGAGGCTATAAAAGCCTCTTTTTTTATTGGGTGGTTATGCGTATTTTGTAGAAAAAAGCAGGATATGGATTGATGTAAGTAGAAACAGAGAGGTAACGATACTTAAACTGACGAGGTGGATTTATTGATATCACTAGGAGCCTCAATTGATTATTTTCCAGTTCCGGCTTTTATAACAAGAGATGATAATGTAATTATTAAATTAAACAGCCAATTCTCAAAAACAATAAAGACAGTAGGAAATAAGCACATTAACCAGTTTTTTGATCATATTGATATGTATGAAGAAGGAGCTTTCATGTCAGCTGTTTTAGAAGAGCGGCAATTTTTATTTCTTCGTCAAAAAATCAATGATAATTTCTTATATATCGGAAAGGAAACAGCTTTTCTTCAGGAGCTTAATCAAAAAGTAATCGAACTGGAGAGACTTAACCGGGAGCTTGATTCGATCATCAACAGCTCCTATGACGGAATATATATTACAGATAACAAAGGTGTCACTTTAAAAACCAATGATGCTATTGAGCGTATAACGGGGATACCGAAAGAATATTATATTGGCAAGACCGTGGACAAGCTGATGAAAAGGGGCATTCTTAAGAACTCAGTAACACCTAAAGTATTAAAACAAAGGCGGACAGTGTCTGTAGTCCAAAATAATTATCAAAACAAAGAGACACTAATCACTGGCAGCCCGGTCATGAATGAAAAAGGAGATATTGAAAAAGTAATTACTAATATCCGCGATTTATCTGAGTTGAATAGCTTGCTTGATGAATTGAATGAAGTCCAAAAACGAAGTGATGAATATGAAAGAGAATTGAAAAAGTTAAAAGGTTTTTCAGATCAAGGTATCATCGTTGAAAGTCAAACAATGACTGAATTATATGAGATGGCTGAAAGAATCGCCGACTTTGATGCCACAGTACTTATACTGGGAGAAACGGGTGTAGGTAAAGACGTGCTGGCACGTTATATCTACCGGTCTGGCCTAAGGTCAGAAAAAGGCGAATTCATAAAAGTAAACTGCGGGGCAATACCTCCTGAGTTATTAGAATCTGAACTATTCGGATATGAAGGGGGAGCCTTTACCGGGGCAAACAAAAAAGGTAAGCCTGGTATGTTCGAATTAGCTGATAATGGAGTAATCTTTCTCGATGAAGTAGGGGAACTGCCATTAAAGATGCAGGTGAAATTGTTACAGGTCATACAGGATGGAATGTTACAGCGAGTAGGAGCAACAAAATCCAAGAAAGTAGACGTAAGGATTATTGCTGCTACTAATAGAAATCTACGAGAAATGATAAAAGAAGGAACCTTTCGCGAAGATTTGTTTTATCGCTTGAATGTCATTCCCTTCACAATCCCGCCCCTGCGGGAAAGAAGAGATGATATATTAGCGTTGCTTCAGTTTTTTCTAGATAAGACCAATAATAAATATGGTTTGAATAAAGTATTAACCGATGAATTGAAAAGATTTCTATATGATTGGGAGTGGGAGGGCAATGTGAGAGAAATGGCTAATTTGATGGAGCGGCTAGTATTGACCACATCATCTTCAAAAATTTCTATCGAACATTTACCCCCAGAATATCGTAATGATGAACAAGATATGAAGATAACTGACATTATCCCATTAAATCAAGCTGCAGAACTTGCCGAAAAGCAAGTGATATCGCTAGCAGCTCAGCGGTATAAATCTACCTACCAAATTGCAGAGGCTCTTCAAACGAGTCAACCGACAATTGTACGAAAGATGAAAAAATATAGGATAGAAATCAAATAAGTACTAATTTGAGGACTGACTTGGTAGCAGTCCTCTTTTATTTTGGTATGAAAATTGCATCCAATAGTAAAAAGCAAAAGGAGGTAAGGCAATGAAAATAGGAGTTGCAGGAGCCGGTGCAGTAGGGGGTTACTTTGGTGGAATGTTGGACTTAGCAGGCCATGAAGTTATCTATCTTGCCAGAGGAGATCATTTAAATAAAATGAAAAGAAGTGGATTAGACATCGAAACACCACGTGAGCGTTTGACGGTGAAAGGTATATTCACAGATGAAATTCATTTGTTTAAAGATGTGGAATTGGTGTTATTTTGTGTGAAATCCGTTGATACATGGGAAACCGCTCAGCAATTAAAAAGAATATTGTCAGATTCAGCAAGTATTCTCATCATGCAAAATGGCGTAGATAATGAAGAAGTTTTAAAAAAAATATTTGGAAAAGGACGCATTCTGTCTGCCGCCACTTATATTGCAGCTAGTATAAGTGAACCAGGCAGAGTTAGTCAGTCTGGTAAACCAAGATTGGCAATAGGATCTCTTGATGAAAATGATGAATGCAAAGCGGAATTTATTGTAGATATGTTTAACCAAGCCGGTGTACGTGCGTGGTTTTCTAAAGATATCCTACTTACCAAATGGAAGAAACTGTTGTGGAATGTTACTTTCAATCCCCTTTCTGCCATTACGGAAGCAACTGTCGGGGAAATACTTGAGAATCCATTACTAAAAAAGACAGCCCGGAATGTTGCAAAGGAGGCTTGCTTAGTTGCAAGGGCAAAAAGTATTTCATTGGAAGAAAAACTTATAGACGAGATCTTCCAAAAATCTGAGAGAGCTCGTCATCACAAGACTTCTATGTTGCAGGACCGTATAAAAGGTAAAAGGATGGAAGTTGAATCGTTATGCGGGTATTTGGTTAAAGAAGGTGAACGGGAGAATGTAGAAACTCCTGTTTTACGATCTCTTTATGGCATTTTAACTTTTATGGATCAACAAAACATACAGGAGAATTACATAAGCTCAATTGAAAGATAATAGATTCATTTCTGAATCAAGAAGCGAGATAAAAATCAAAAAAACCATCTAGCCTGTACGTTATTAAAATGATACAAAAATGAATCGAATAATACGATTTTGTATCAAAAAATAAGGAATCAACACAATTATTTGTATGAAAAGTCACCTGCTCATAATTATGAATTACTTTGGTGATCGTTTTTTATGCTGATTTTTCTTAATATTATAAATTTTGGCATGGTAATTGCAATGTATATAGTTGAAACAACAAAGGAGGAAAATAAACGATGCCAGAAGCTATGTTGACAGAATTAGATCAAATGAAAACAATGATTCGTAATTTTGTAGAAAATGAAGTAGAACCATATGCTCAACAAATTGAAGAGGAAGATATGATTCCGCTACATCTTATCGAAAAAGCAAAAGAACTAGGGCTGTTCGGGATAAGTATACCCGAAGAATATGGAGGCATCGGATTGAACGCAGTTGGAAAGGCGGTAGTGTTGGAGCAGTTGGGAAGAACCCATAACGGTTATGTCTCATTAATAAGTGCTCATACAGGGATTGGAAGCACTGGACTTGTAAAATTGGGTTCTGAACGTCTGAAGGAAAAGTATTTACCTGATATGGCAGCCGGGGACTTAGTTGCTGCATTCGCCTTATCCGAACCGGGTGCTGGATCGGATGCCACTAATCTTTCAACAAATGCGGTCAAGTCTGGAAATAAGTGGATATTAAATGGGATGAAGCATTTTATTACCAATGGTCCTGTGGCTGATGTGTTTACTGTTATTGCCTCGACAGATAAATCAAAAGGCGCGAAAGGTGGCATAACAGCTTTTTTGGTAGAAAAAGACTTTCCGGGCCTTGTGGTTGGTAAACGCGATAAGAAAATGGGGCTTAAAGGTTCATACACCAGTCAAATTATTTTTGAAGATTGTGTGGTACCAGAGGAAAACGTTATTGGGGAAGTCGGTATGGGGTATGTTTCTGCCCTGAAAATCCTTGGTGAAGGAAGAGTGGGGCTGGCCGCAAGAGCAGTTGGTTCGTGTGAAAAATTAATTGAAATGTCAGCAAGTTATGCTAAAGAAAGGGTCCAATTTGGTAAACCGATCGCTTCAAATCAAGCAATTCAATGGATGCTTGCAGATATGGCTACAGATACGGAAGCAGCCAAAACTTTGACAATTAGTGCAGCTAAAAAAATTGATGAAGGAAAAAAAGTCATTAAAGAAGCTTCCATGGCAAAACTTTTTGCATCAGAAGTGTTTAATCGAGTTGCCGATAAAGCCGTCCAGATTCACGGGGGAATGGGATATGTAGCTGATTATCCGGTAGAACGTTTTTACCGTGATGCAAGAATTACGAAAATTTATGAGGGTACAAGTGAGGTTCAAAGAATGTTGATTTCACGTCATATTTTAGACGAGAACTGACTTGATGTGAGTGGGGATAGAAATAAAATACTTTTCGTAAGTTATCACCCAAAATGAAAGCGTTGTCACAAGGAAAGGGAAGGAGTTGAAAAGTTGAAAAAGAATGAAAGTGCAGCAAACGTGAAGAAAATTGATACAAACATAAAAGAAAGACCTGCTTTGATAGAAGAACTTTGGGTAGCTAAAAAAGAAAAATGGAACCTTTCCAGATTTATTATATTACTCACTTCTCTTCTTGCAATAGGACTTTCTATTTTCCACATATACACCGCTGGCTTTGGTACATTGTCTTCCTGGCAGCAAAGAAGTATTCACGTTGTGTGGGCGTTACTACTCATTTTTCTGATATTCCCTTTCAAAAAAGGGAAAAAGTTCGGCTTGGTTGATGTGTTTTTAGTTTTAGTCACCCTAGTGGAGGTCTGGTTCATTTTATTCCAGGGGGAAGCTATTCAGAGTCGCCAGGGGAACCCGAATATGACAGATTATATTGTAGGAACAATATTCATTGCGCTGGTCCTTGAAGGGACAAGGAGAACCAACGGTATTTTAATGGCGGGTATTGGCTTATTCTTCCTTGCCTATATTTTCCTTGGGCCCTACTTTCCAGGAGCCCTTGCGCATCCGGGTGTCCGATACGGGAAAATGGTTGATCAGATGTTTAACGGAACGCTTGGTATTTTCAGCGCACCGATTTATATCAGTTCAACGGTATTGATCCTCTTTGTAATTTTTGGCTCCTTTTTAATGAGGTCCGGTGGGGGACAGTTTTTCACTAATTTCGCTTTTGGGGCGCTAGGTCATCGTGCAGGCGGACCAGCTCTGTCGGCTGTTGGGACTAGTGCCATGGTGGCGACGATTACTGGAAATGGAGCTGCAAATGCAGCGGTAACTGGGTCATTTACCATCCCTTTAATGAAAAAGCTGGGATATAGTAAACGATTTGCAGCAGCGGTAGAAGCGGTAGCTTCACAAGGCGGGCAGATTATGCCGCCGATTATGGGGGCATCTGTCTTTATTATGGCAGAAACCACCGGAATTCCTTACATTACCCTTGCTTTATATGCATTGATACCCGCAACCATTTATTTTCTGATTGCTGGATTCATTGTTTACTATCATTCCCGAAAGTTACAGCTTGAGGGAATCCCAAAAGAGCAATTGCCGGATACCAAAATGGTGCTATTAAAACAAGGATATTTATTTTTACCAATTCTATTAATCATCTATCTCATGATCGACGGCTATAGTCCGATGAAGGCAGGATTCTACGGAATTATCGCTACAGTCATTTTAAGTTGGATACGGAAGATGACGAGAATGAACCTGCTTGATATTCTTGCATCTCTTGAAAATGGGGCTAAAAGCGCTCTTACTGTAATAGCTGCTTGTGCAACTGCTGGAATAATCGTCGGAGCAGTTTCACTTACCGGTCTAGGTCTTACTTTTTCGAGATTTATGATTGATGTCGCGGGTGGGAACCTCTTCATCCTGCTTATCATGCTGGCTGTTGCTTCTATTATCCTCGGCATGGGGATGCCGACTGTGTCCGCATATGTGATTCTTGCAGTGCTTGGAGTACCAGCATTAGTGGAAATGAATGTGAATTTGGTTGCTGCCCATATGTTTGTATTCTACTTCGGTGTCATGTCCGGTTTAACGCCTCCTGTGGCAATCACGGCTTATACTACAGCAGGTATAGCAGGATCAAATCCTTCTGCAACTGCCCTTTACGCAATCAGGATCGCGCTCGGAGGCTTTTTCATTCCGTTTATCTTTGTTTATAATCCCGAGCTTCTTTTACAAGGGGATGATATAGCTGCGATTGTGCTGACATTAATCAGTGCTATTATCAGCTGTGTGTTGTTTGCTGGAGCAATAGAGGGTTATTGGTTTGGGGAGTTAACAAGGCTTAAGCGTATTTTACTATTTGCTGGTGCAGTCTTGCTTGTCGTTCCCGGAGTAACCGGAGATATAGTTGGAGTCGGCTTGCTGCTGTTTGTCTTCATGTTACAGCGTTCACAGGGAGTAAGTAATACAGAAGACACGAGCGTAAAAGGAGGAATTTTATGAAGAAGTTATTTATCAGCGGGGTACTCTTGATTTTATTGCTAATTGTTACTGCATGTGGCAGTAGTGGTGCATCCGGTGACGGATTAGAAGCTCCAGATAAGTTTTTGAAGATAGGATCTGGCCCGATGGGATCTGGATGGTATCCCATCACAACTGCTTTGTCTGAAGTTTATATGGATGAATTCGCAGGCCTAAATGTTTCTCAAGTTGAAGGTGGGTCGGCATCCAATCTGAAGGCACTGCAAATTGGTGATATTCAATATGGGATCCATTACACTTCTGATTATGCAGATGCCCTAAAAGGAACGGGAAGCTTCGACAAAAAGATGGATCAGGTAGCCGCTCTTGGATCTTTATATCCTGTCTACCAGACGATTGCTACGTTAGCAGAAAATGATGAGATTAATCGTGTAGAAGATATAGTGGACAAGCATATCTTTCTTGGACCTAAAGGCGGCGGTGGACCTGTTGCATTTTGGAGAATGATGGAGGAATACGGAATTGATGCTCAGACGATTGAAGAAGCTGGAGGAGAAGTCTCTTACGGTAATTACAATGATGGGGCTTCTATGCTGAAAGATGGTGTGGTAGATGTTTTTGTCGGAGGCGGGGCACCACAAGTCACTTCTTTACAGGAAATAGAAGTTACAAAACCTATTAAAGTGATTCCGTTGGATGAGGAAAAATTGAAAAGTATAAGCGAAAAGGACCTTGGGATTTCATATGATAACCTTCCTGGAGGAACATATGAAGGATTGGATAAGGAGATTCCTACTTATACGCTTGTAGCCATGTTCAGTGTCAGAAAAGATCTCGAAGAAAGTTATGTTTATAATTTGACAAAAATATTCTGGGAGAACCAAGGTGCTTTTGAATCCCAAATACCACAAAGAGCAAAGAATTTCACACTAGATACAGTACTTGACGGTATAAACCCGGATACCCTGCATCCTGGAGCGAAGAAGTTTTACAAAGAAGAAGGTGTACTAGATAAATAAAAGTCTGCGATTTAAATTTAATAGATTCCGTTAAAAAATCGATAGAAAGGGATGATTTGCTTGGAAAATCTGATTGAACATCCCTGGTACAGTGCTTATCCCGATGGAATAGAGCGTCATTTAGATTTTCCTGAATGTTCTCTATACCAAATGCTTGAAAATAGTGTGGAAATTTTTGGTGAACAAACAGCACTTATATATCAGGGAGAACAGATATCCTATCAAACCATGAAGGACAAAGTGGATCGTTTGGCAAATGTTTGGGACGAGCTGGAGATCGGCAAAGGCGACAGGATAGGTTTAATGGTTTCTAACTGTCCATCCTATGTGTACGCTTTTTATGCCGCTCAAAAGCTTGGAGCCATTGTTGTTCAAATGAATCCAATGTATACACCCAGAGAAATGGAATATATCACTAACACCGTAGATACCAGGTATTTAGTTACGGAAAGCAAGTATTTGGAAAAGGTAGCTCAGGTAGCTGAAACAAACCCTTTTAAGCATGTTTTTGTTATTGATGACGAGAAAAGGCAAAATTTCGATGTGCAATCCATCCCTTCACTAATTCAGTCTCAACAAAGGAAGCAATTGGAACCTACTGTTATCACCCCAAAAGAAGATATAGCCGTGATTCAGTTCACTGGTGGCACCACGGGAAAAATGAAAGGGGCAATGCTCACTCATTATAACCTTGTTGCCAATGTAATCCAAAGTTACCTCATGTACGGCGAGGAAATGAAAAAAGGGAAAGAGGTCACGTTGACATGTACACCCCTTTACCACGTATATGCCATGACCAGTGGTATGAATCTCAGTATCTATTTAGGAGCAAGTAACATTCTTGTGCCAAAATTCCAGGTTGATAGAGTGTTGGAGCTAATTCAAACATACAGACCTACTTTCTTCCCCGGGGTTCCAACAATGTACAATGCGTTCATTAATCATCCAGACGTAGAATCCTATGGTTTAAACTGTTTGAAGTTCTGTTCGAGTGGATCTGCTCCGCTCCCTATAGATGTCATCCATCGGTTTGAAAAGGTAACTGGAGCGACCATAGGGGAAGGATATGGCATGTCGGAAACTTCCCCATCTACACATCGTAATCCTACTCAAGGAGTAAGGAAGATAGGCAGCATCGGTATTCCTTTTCCAGGAACTGATAGCAAGGTAGTCGATGTGGAAGGAAGTGAGTTGCCGCCAGGTAGTGTCGGAGAACTGATTATACATGGCCCTCAGGTGATGAAGGGATATTGGAAAAATCCTGAAGAAACAGCAAAGTCTCTTAAAAATGGGTGGATTCATACTGGTGATTTAGCCACGATGGATGAGGATGGTTATTTTTATATAGTGGGACGAAAAAAAGAGCTAATCATCTCTGGCGGGTTCAATGTATATCCTCAGGAAATTGAAGGTGTTCTTTATGAACATCCGGAGGTAAAGGAAGCTGCTGCCATCGGTATTCCTGATGATTATAGCGGGGAACGTGTCAAAGCGTATGTTGTGCTCAATGAAGGAGCAAAAACAACAAGTGGAGAATTGACGAATTTTTGTCAGGAAAGACTGACCCGCTACAAAGTGCCCAAGGAAATTGAAATACGTGATTCACTTCCTCGTAATTCCGTAGGTAAACTGCTGAAGCGTCACCTTGTTAAAGAAGAACAGTACAGAAACACGGAAGCGAGGTGAACAATTGTTATGGAAGCGAAATTAGAAGGATGGCATGAGCAGATCCGTTTTGATTTTGAAACCAGTCCATTTTTTCAGTTGTTGGGATTCAATTTGATAGAGGTAAGTGAGGATGACGTACTTTTGGAACTGCCTATAGAAAAGAAACTGTATAACACGTATGGAAATCTTCACGGTGGCGCGTATGCAACAATCATCGACAATATTATCGGTATGAAAATGAGAGCGGTTTTCGGTCAGCCGGTAATAACTATTGATCTTCATACTCAATACATTGCACCTGTAAGTGACGGTACGATCTCCGCCAGAGCAAATGTCTATGGGAATGGAAGAAAAATAAAAATGGGAGATGCAGAAGTGTTTGATTATGAAGGAAATCTTCTGGCCAAAGGTTATGGAACTTTTAAAGTGATTAAAGAAGGATGACTTGTTAGAGGGGGAGCGGATTTTAATGATTATTTATGTGATTTTAAAGCGCACGTTTGATACAGAAGAGAAAATTGTCATACAAAATGGAAAAATCAGTGATGATGGTGCTGAATTTATCATCAATCCTTATGATGAGTTTGCTGTCGAGGAAGCGATTCTGCTCCGGGATAAGCATGGCGGGGAAGTCACCGTAGTCAGTGTCGGAGATGAGGATAATGAAAAAGAACTCCGTACTGCTCTTGCTATGGGTGCTGACAATGCGATCCTTATTAATAATGAGGAAGTGGAAGAAAAAGATCAACATACCACTGCTTCAATCCTTGCTGCATTTTTTGAGGACAAAGCGTACGATTTGATTCTCGGAGGAAATGTCTCAAACGATAACAGCACCGGCCAGGTGGGACCTAGATTGGCTGAGCAATTAAATATTCCTTGTGTAACGACAATAACCGATATTGAAATAGAAGGAGATATGGTGACAGTGGTGCGTGATGCAGAAGGGGATACAGAAATTCTGAAGACCAGCATTCCTCTGCTGGCTACAGCACAACAAGGTTTGAATGAGCCGCGCTACCCGTCGCTTCCTGGAATCATGAAGGCGAAGAGAAAGCCTCTTGAAGAAATCGACTATGACGAACTGGGTATCGACGAAGATGATATCGAGTCCTTAACGGAAACCGTAACAGTTTTTTTACCACCGGAAAAGCAGGCTGGAAAGATCCTGCAGGGGGAAGCAGCTGATCAAGTCAAAGAGCTGGTCACCTGTCTGCATAAGGAAACAAAAGTAATATAGGAGGGACAATGGATGAGTAAAAATGTACTTGTATTTGCTGAAGCACGAGACGATGAATTGAGAAATGTATCTTTTGAAGCACTTGGTGCAGCAAGAGAAATTGCAAATGGCGGAGAAGTAATTGGCGCAATCGTCGGAGCGGACAACCACCATCTGGCTGAAGAACTTTTTCATTATGGGGCGGATAGGGTCATCTCTGCTGAACATGAAGTACTATCCGATTACACCAATGACGGTTATTTTCAAGCTTATTTACAGGTAGTTGATTCCGTAAGTCCGGATGTGATTTTGTTAGGACACACTTCACTTGGCAAAGATTTGTCTCCCCGATTGGCAGCCAGGCTGAACCTGGGACTTATTTCTGATGTCACAGATTTTGAGGTGGAAGAGGGTGAGGTGATTTTCACAAGGCCTATTTATTCAGGAAAAGCTTTTGAAAAAAAACGGGTGAAATCAGGAACTATTTTTGCAACAATCCGCCCGAATAACATCGCTTCACTTGATAAGGACAACGCAAGAACAGGTCAGGTTGAATTTGAACAAGTTACTATAACTGATTTGCGAACCATTTTAAAAGATATTGTGAAAAAGACAGCTTCTGGTGTGGATCTATCTGAAGCTAAAGTGATTGTGGCTGGAGGCAGAGGTGTGAGAAGCTCAGAAGGTTTTAAGCCGCTGGAAGAGCTTGCAGAAGAATTAGGTGGAACTGTTGGTGCCTCCCGAGGCGCCTGTGATGCAGAGTATTGTGACTATTCCCTGCAGATTGGTCAAACCGGGAAGGTCGTCACACCAGAATTATATATAGCTTGTGGAATTTCAGGGGCAATCCAGCACTTAGCCGGAATGTCCAACTCCAAAGTGATTGTTGCTATCAACAAAGATCCGGAAGCAAATATTTTTAATGTGGCTGATTATGGCATCGTAGGCGATCTGTTTGAAGTTGTACCGTTGTTGACAGAGGAAATCAGACACATGAAGGTTGGAGTCTGATTTAGCTGTAATACTTATATAAATCGATCACATTATTACTGACAGGAGGATTCACTTTGGATTTTCAACTCGATGAAGATATTCAATTTTTAAAAAACAATATACGCAACTTTGTAGAAAACGAAGTGGAAAAAGTAGCCATGCAAATTGAAAAAGAAGATAAAATACCGGAGCGCACGATTGAAATGGCTAAAGAGATGGGATTATTCGGATTGAGTATTCCAGAAGAATATGGCGGCCTAGGGATCGGCATGGTCGGAAAATGTGCGTTATATGAAGAACTTGGTAAAACCCATAATGGATTTACAACATTAATTGGTGCTCATACTGGAATCGGTACAGTAGGAATCGTAGAGCTTGGAAACGAAGAACAAAAACAAAAATACCTGCCTGACATGGCGAGCGGTAAAAAAATCGGGGCATTTGCATTGACTGAACCGGAGGCAGGTTCCAATGCAGCTAATCTCAAAACGACTGCTGTAAAAAACGGTGATAAGTACACTCTGAATGGAACAAAGCATTATATTACTAATGCAACGGAAGCGGATGTATTCACTGTTATGGCGGTTACGGATTCCTCAAAGGGAGCGAAAGGCATCACGTCGTTTATTGTGGAAAAGGATTTTCCAGGTTTTCAAGTTGGGGCAATCGAGGAGAAAATGGGGCTGAAAGGCTCCCATTCCGCTGAGCTGATTTTAGAAGATTGTGAAGTACCTGAAGAGAATGTCCTGGGTGAAGTTGGTAAGGGATACGTTAATGCCTTGAAAATATTAACGAATGGACGTGCAGGGCTGGCTGCCAGGAATTTAGGATCGTGTCAAAAACTGCTTGATATGAGTATGGAATATGCACAGGAAAGAAAACAGTTTGGTGTACCGATCATTGAACACCAGGCAGTTGCCCATATGATTGCAGAAATAGGAGTAGAGACAGAGGCACTAAGATCCTTCACCTATCGTGTCGCCTGGATGGTTGATCAGGGTGAGAAATTAATTAAAGAAGCAGCGATGTTAAAACTATATGGCTCTGAAGTATACAACCGTGTTGCTGATAAAGCACTGCAAATTCATGGTGGTGTCGGATATATTTCCGATTATCCGATTGAGAGATATTTCCGGGATGCCCGAATTACCCGGATTTATGAAGGTACATCAGAAATTCAAAAAAATATCATTGCCGGACAGCTCCGTAAAGAATACAGCTGAAGGAGGAATGAAAATGAAAGAAAGCATTGTAATTGTGGAAGCTGTGCGAACGCCAGTAGGACGGTATGGAGGAATATTAAAAGATATTAACTCTGGTGAACTGGCTTCCATAGTAATTGAGGCTGCACTGTCAAGGACAGGGCTCTCGCCTGAACTAATTGATGAAGTGATTCTAGGAGAGGTAAGGCAGACAACAGAGTCATCCAATGTCGCAAGGGTAGCCGCTTTAAGAGCTGGTGTACCGGAATCATCTCCCGCATTCACAATCAACCGGCTTTGTGCATCAGGAATGCAGGCAGTAGCTTCCGGTGTCCAGCAGATCATTTCCGACCAGGCAGAAGTAGTTATTGCAGGCGGAACAGAAAGCCTGAGCAATGCACCTATATATTTGCGTAACAGCCGGTTTGGCGGTGACCGTACCAAGCTTGTTGATTCAAATCTTGAAGCAGGTCAGCAGCCAGTTGAAATGTATGGTAAAAATCTTGGTATGGGAATGACTGCTGAAAATGTCGCAGAGAGGTATTCTATTTCAAGAGAAGACCAGGATGCCTTTGCATTAGATAGTCAGCGTAAAGCCGCTGAAGCCATCGAAAAAAATGCATTCCAGGAAGAGATCGCTCCGGTTGAAGTTAGACAGAAAAAACAAACGAAAACTTTTGATAAAGACGAACATCCGAGACCGCAGACAACACTTGAAAAGCTTAATCAACTCAAACCCGTCTTTAAGGAGGGAGGCTCTGTAACTGCAGGAAATGCCTGCGGTCGTAACGATGGAGCGGCAGCTTTAGTGATAATGAAGGAAGAAAAAGCGAAAGAATTGAACCTAAAGCCGCTTGCCAGAATAACCGATTGGACGGCTACGGGTGTTTCACCTGAAGTGATGGGTGTTGGTCCTGTTCCTGCAGTCCACAAATTACTGGAACGCACGGACCGAAAACTGGATGATATTGGACGGATTGAATTAAATGAGGCTTTTGCTTCCCAGTCGCTTGCTGTTATACGTGAACTTGGACTTGATCCGAAAAAAGTCAACGTCAATGGAGGTGCAATTGCTCTTGGTCATCCTCTGGGCGCGACTGGAGCCAGGTTGTTAACCACACTGGTTCATGAAATGAAGCGGAGTGGGGAAAAGACCGGTTTAGCCACACTTTGTGTAGGTGGAGGCCAGGGAATGGCAATGTTGTTAGACCGGATGTAAGTCACCTTTCTAGCAAAAGTTTTCCATAAAGGGTTGTTTTTTCTGAAATTTCAAAATAAGATAGAAATATAACCTACTAACCAGTTGGTATGTTTAGGGCGTAGGATATCTTTTAAATTACTTAGAGGATTGGGGATAGTGATATGCATTTACGTCTTACTGATGAGCAGCAAATGGTACAGAAAACGATTCGGAAGTTTGTAGAAAAAGAGCTCATGCCACTAGAAAACGATGTGTTGCGTAATGAACGGGAGGGCAAACCGAGTCTTTCTGCTGAAAAAATGCACGAACTTCAGATGAAAGCTAAAGAAGCTGGCTTTTGGGGAATCAATACACCGGAGGAATATGGAGGGGCAGACTTAGGACAAATGATGCTGGCAATCGTCCAGATAGAAGTGGCTAAGACATTTGTTCCGTTTCAATTCGGAGGTTCTGCTGATAACATCCTATATTACGGAAATGAAAAACAGAAGGAAAAATATCTAATGCCGACAATCAATGGCGATAAAAAATCCTGCTTTGCCATGACCGAGCCGGGCGCCGGTTCTGATACCAGGAATATTCGCATGACTGCTGTGAAAGATGGCGATGAATGGGTATTGAACGGGGAAAAGACGTTCATTACAGGTGGCAACGAAGCGGATTTTGTCATGGTTATTGCCATCACCGATAAAGAACTCCATCAATCCTCCGGCGGCCGTAAAGGTGTCACTTGTTTCATCGCGGACCGTTCGATGGGATGGAAATCCGAATATATCGATACAATGGGAGAATGGGGCCCGGCCAGTTTGATTTTTGAAAATGTCCGTGTACCGGATGAAAACGTGTTAGGTGAAGTGGATGGAGGCTATGACTTGGGACTGGAATGGATCGGGTTTGCCAGATGGGTTGTCGGAGCACGTGCAGTCGGTTCAGCTGAGCGGTTATTAAAAATGGCAATTGATTACGCCAATGAACGGGAAACGTTCGGAAAGCCGATTGGTACTCGACAAGCGATCCAATGGCAGATTGCAGATTCAGCCGTGGAAATTGAGGCAGCTAAATGGCTTGTCCTTAATGCCGCTTTCACGTTGGATCAGGGAGAGGACAACCGTCATGCTGCCTCGATGGCAAAGTTGTATGGCTCGAATATGGGAAATCGTGTAGTCGACCGTGTCCTTCAAATCCACGGCGGTATGGGGTATACCAGAGAACTTCCTATTGAACGGTGGTACCGCGAGGCAAGGCTATGGAGAATCTATGATGGAACCGATGAAATACAGCGTTTGATTATTTCCAGGAACCTATTAAAAGGTCATGTGAAGGTAGGATAACTCTTAATCTAGTAATCTTCGCATGGTAGAAAATCTGAATTGATTAAAGAAGGTGGAGTGAAATGAAAGCGCTTGTATTGGAAGAGCTCAAGAAACCGATGGTAATACGTGAAATGCCGGATCCTGAATGCAGTGAGGAAGGGGTTGTCATTCGCGTTGAGGCTAACGGGGTATGCCGAAGTGACTGGCATGCCTGGATGGGTGATTGGGATTGGTGGGAAACTTCTTTCCCCCATGTGCTCGGACATGAGTTTTCTGGAGTGATAGAGGAGACCGGCAAGCACGTCAAACGCTTTAAAAGAGGGGACCGCGTGATTGTTCCTTTCACAAATGGTGATGGTACCTGTACCCATTGTCTAAGCGGCCATCATAATGTATGTGAGAATGTTCAAATGCCTGGTTTTACTTCCTGGGGCGGCTATGGCCAATATGCTCATGTTCCCAACGCCGATATTAATCTCACTAAGCTTCCTGAATCCATTGATTTTAGAGTCGGCGCAGGCATGGGCTGCCGTTTTATGACAGCCTTCCATGGGATAACGGATCAGGCAGCTGTCCGTCCGGGAGAGTGGGTAGCTATCCATGGCTGCGGCGGGCTTGGGTTATCAGCTGTCCAAATTGCTACAGCCCTAGGTGCGAATGTGATAGCGGTTGATATTGATGATAAAAAATTGACTTTTGCCCAAAAGTTAGGGGCTGTTGCTACCATCAACGCCAGAAAAGATAACCCGGCTAAAGTTCTCAAAGAAATAACAAAAGGCGGTGCCCATGTGTCTATAGATGCTTTAGGGATTACCCAGACCTGCCAGGCTTCGCTGCTTAGCTTAAGAAAACGCGGCAGGCACCTTCAGCTGGGATTCACTACGAAAGAAGAAGCAGGAATGATACCTGTACCGATTGACTTGATTGTCCAATCAGAAATACAAATAGCAGGGTCGATAGCAATGCCGCCTTCCCAATACCCTTATATGCTGAACATGGTGGAGAATGGAAAGTTGGATCCAGGGGCATTGATCACGGATACGGTATCCGTGGAAGAGGTGCCAGAAGTATTTGAACAAATGAGTGATTTTCAAAATATTGGTGTCACGGTCGTAAATAACTGGTAGTGAGCAGGGACGTCGAGATTCAAGATTTTAATATTGGAGGAATCGATTATGTCAGGTAGATTTGATGGAAAAGTAGCATTCGTCACAGGTGGAAGCCGCGGAATTGGAAAAGGAATTGTTCAAAGATTCGCGGAAGAGGGAGCGAAAGTAGCTATCATTGATATCAACGAAGAGGCGCTTACAGAAGCAGCAAATGAGTTCAACGAAAGAGGTTATGAAGTATTTACGAAGGTTGCCAATGTGATGGAAGCTGAACAGGTAGAGAATGCCATGAAAGAAGTGTATGAGAAATATGGTTCAGTGGACATCCTTGTCAACAATGCCGGTGTAATCAAGGATAATATGCTTTTCAAAATGAGTGATTCCGATTGGGATACTGTGATGGGAGTTCATCTGAAAGGGTCTTTCAACGCCGCGCGGGCAGCGCAAAAATATATGGTCGAGAATAAATACGGCCGTATCATCAACATATCATCGACTTCCGCCTTGGGTAATCGTGGCCAGGCAAACTATGCAACAGCTAAAGCCGGACTGCAGGGTTTTACAAAGACATTGGCGATCGAGCTTGGCCGCTTCGGTATAACAGCAAATGCGGTCGCTCCCGGGTTCATTGAGACTGATATGACTAAGCAGACAGCGGCAAGAATCGGTATTTCCTTCGAAGAATTAGTGGAAGCTAGTGTCTCCAATATTCCTGTAGGAAGAAGCGGCAAACCAGAGGATATTGCAAATGCTGTTGCTTTTTATGCAGATGAACAATCATCCTTCGTCAATGGGCAGGTACTATACGTAGCTGGCGGACCAAAAGACTAATCAAGGAGGGCTCATTCATGCTGTCACATGTTATTGGAAAGAAATCGAACCCCGTTAAGAATGCCGTGGAAAGAGGAGCAGTCAAAAAGTTTGCAGAAGCTATCGGTGACTTGCACCCGATTTTCGTATGTGAGGAGACCGGAAAACAGTCCAGGTATAACAACAACATCGCTCCCCCGACTTTTCCGAGAGTCTTTGAGTACGGCACAATTGAGGAATTGGAGTTACCTGCAAAAGGGTTGATTCACGGCGAAGAGACGTTTCATTATGAAAGGCCTTTGATAGTGGGAGAAGAAATCAACTGCTATGCGGAAGTAAAAGATTACTATGAAAGAAAAGGAAAAAGTGGGGAAATGGGCTTTTTGCTATTAAAAAGATATGGGGAAGATCT
Organism: Thalassobacillus cyri; assembly: GCF_900107755.1. Lineage (GTDB taxonomy): Bacteria > Bacillota > Bacilli > Bacillales > Halobacillaceae > Thalassobacillus > Thalassobacillus cyri. The sequence continues at coordinate 26,868 of NZ_FNQR01000020.1, forward strand.
GGATGGCCAGCTGATTTTCACAGAGGAGCAAGTAGTCATCATCACAGAAGCGGTTCGGAAGGAGATGATGGTATGAATAGATTAAATGTGTTAGAAGCGGGGGAATCACTGGAGAACGTCACACTATCCCCGGTTTCGCGGATGGACCTGATCAAATATGCAGGAGCATCAGGTGATTACAATCCGATCCACACGATTGATGAAGAAGCCGAAAGAGCCGGACTCCCTGGGATTATCGCACATGGCATGTGGACGATGGGCAATCTCGCTAAATTGTTCACTCCTTATTATGAAGAAGGATTTATCCAGGATTATAAAATAAGATTCCAAGGTATGGTCCGACTCGATGATGTCATCACCTTACAGGCGACCTTAGCTGATAAAACAGATCAGCACTTGCATTTCGATGTTGCTGCCGCTAATCAAGAGGGCAAGCATGTTATCAAAGGAACAGTGGTTTTTAGTCAGTATGAATAAAGGAGATGGCTTATGAACTTTGAATATACGGAAAAAGTTCAGGAGTTGCAGCATAGATTGGAAGCTTTCATGGAGGAATATATTTATCCGAATGAATCCATGTATGAGGAGCAGTTGAATAAGGAAGATCGGTTTTCAACTGTCCCGCCTATCATGGAAGAGTTGAAGCAGAAAGCAAAGGAAAAAGGGTTATGGAATTTGTTTTTGCCTGAGAGCGAGTATGGTGCGGGATTGACAAACATGGAGTATGCGCCGTTATGTGAAATTATGGGGCGGTCCCATATAGCACCAGAAATTTTCAATTGTGCAGCTCCTGATACGGGGAACATGGAGGTATTGGAGCGTTATGGGACAGATGAACAAAAAGAAAAATGGCTGAAACCGTTATTAGATGGAGAAATCCGCTCCTGTTTTTCTATGACAGAGCCGGATGTAGCTTCTTCTGATGCTACTAACATCAGGACCAGTATTGTAAGGGATGGCGATGAGTATGTCATCAATGGAACGAAATGGTGGTCTTCAGGTGCGGGAGATCCACGCTGTAAAATAGCAATCGTGATGGGGAAGAACGATCCGGAAGCACCTAAACACGAACAGCAGTCGATGATCCTTGTTCCTCTAGACACTCCTGGGGTGCATATCAAGCGGGTACTGCCTGTCTATGGTTATGACCATGCGCCGCACGGTCATGCAGAAATAGAATACGATAATGTCCGTGTCCCTGCATCGAACCTAATCTGGGGAGAAGGAAAAGGGTTTGCGATTGCACAAGGCAGGCTGGGGCCAGGAAGAATCCACCATTGCATGCGGACGATCGGTGCAGCCGAAAGAGCGCTTGAGGATATGTGTACGCGTGTCAAAGAACGGGAGGCTTTCGGAAAGAGGCTTTCTGATCAAGGTGTTATCCAAGAGTGGATTGCCGATTCTCGAATAGAGATTGAGCAGGCTCGCCTATTAACATTGAAAGCTGCCTATATGATGGATACGGTAGGAAACAAAGAGGCCAAAGCTGAAATTGCGATGATTAAAGTAGTAGCACCTAATATGGCACTGAAAGTTATTGACCGGGCAGTACAGGCATTTGGAGCAGCCGGTGTCAGTGATGATTACTCTCTAGCCGCGAAGTGGGCAAATATACGGACGCTGCGCCTGGCTGATGGACCTGATGAAGTCCACCGGAGAGCCATTGCCAAATATGAATTAAGAAAAAATCACTGAATCTGGGAGGGACATCCATGCATGTCAAAGAGCTGTTTGATTTAACAGGAAAGACCGCCATCGTAACTGGCGGCGGCAGAGGATTAGGGAAACAGATTGCGGAAGGGTTTGCAGAGTCTGGAGCAAATGTAGTCGTTTGCTCAAGAAAAGTAGAAGCCTGTGAAGAAGTAAGTGAAAGCTTGAAAAAGATGGGTGTTGAGTCTTTTGCTTTGAAATGTGATATTACCAATCCGGACGACATTCAAAACGTAGTCGAGCAGACCATGGAGCGGTTCGGGACAATAGACATTCTGGTAAATAACAGTGGCGCGACTTGGGGAGCTCCAGTCGAAGAGATGCCGCTTGAAGCATGGCAGAAAGTAATTAATGTCAATGTCACCGGAACGTTTATGATGTCACAGGCCGTAGGTAAAGTGATGCTGGAACAAACAACAGGGAAAATCATTAATATCGCTTCTGTTGCGGGGCTGAAAGGGTCAGACCCGAAATATATGGATACAATCGGCTATAATTCCAGCAAAGGGGCTGTGATTACGTTCACGAAAGATCTTGCTGTCAAATGGGGACCGAAAGGTATTCATGTCAATGCCATCGCTCCTGGATTTTTCCCGACGAAAATGTCCAAAGTCCTGATTGAACAAGGAGAAGATGCTTTCCTTAATGGAACGCCGTTAAGAAAGTTTGGTACGGAAGATGATCTGAAAGGAGCGGCAGTATTCCTGGCATCTGCTGCATCAAACTATGTAACAGGAGAAACGTTAGTTGTAGATGGTGGATCTCATGCTATGTGAAGGGAGTGAAGGTGATGGCGAATAGAGAAGCTGTTATCGTTTCAGCTGTCCGAACAGCGATCGGGCGGCAAGGAGGAACGTTAGCTACGGTTCCAGCTCATGTGTTAGGAGCGGAGGTCATCAAATCAGCTGTTCAGCGTGCCGGTGTCCAGCCCGAACAGATTGAGGATGTTATTTTTGGCAACGTATTAAGTGGAGGAGGAAATATTGCCAGGTTAACAGCACTCGAAACAGGTTTATCTATCAGCCTGCCAGGATTGACAGTAGATCGCCAATGCGGCTCAGGATTAAACGCGGTGAATCTGGCAGCACAAGCAATTCGAGCCGGGGATGGAGATGTTTATATCGCTGGTGGGACTGAAAGTATGAGTCGTGCTCCTTATCTGATGGATCGCCCGGAAAGGCCTTATAGTCCGGTTCCTCCTAAATTCAGGAAATCTCAGTTATCCCCAAAAGAAATAGGAGATCCTCCGATGGGGATCACTGCTGAAAACCTCGCGGAAAAATATGAAATCAGCCGGGAGGAACAGGATGAGTTCGCCTTAAGCAGTCAACGCAAGATGGCGAGAGCAATGGAAGAGGGAAGGTTTGATGAGCAAATAGTTCCTTTCGAAGTTCCGGTACGGAAAAAGGATTCGATAGATTTTAAGATTGATGAACATCCCCGTCCGCAAACCACAATCGATGCGCTCTCGAAGTTACGCCCGGCTTTCCTTGAAAATGGGACCGTAACAGCCGGGAATAGTTCAGGTTTGAATGATGCGGCTTCAGCTCTTGTCGTAATGTCTGGCGAAAAAGCGGACGAACTTGATGTGAATCCTCTGGCAGTAGTGCGTGCCCAATCCGTAGCAGGCGTTGATCCAAATATCATGGGAATCGGCCCGGTGCCTGCAACGAAAAAGGTATTACAAAAAGCTGGACTTAATCTTAAAGATATGGACGTCATTGAAATCAATGAAGCTTTTGCCGCACAGGTCCTTGCTTGTAACCGAGAACTGGAGATGGACTTGGAAAAAGTAAATGTAAATGGCGGGGCGATAGCTCATGGGCATCCGCTTGGAGCGACTGGAGCGATATTGACTACAAAAGCTATATATGAGTTGCAGCGGTCAAATGGGAAATATGCACTCATTACGGCCTGCATAGGCGGGGGACAGGGTATAGCAACAATCCTCGAGCGCGTATGACAACTGGCTGTTTTCAATAAGGGAAAGCTTCGAGAAAGGTTAGGTATGATATAATTTTCCTATCATATCTAAGCGAGAGGAAATGGAATATGAAACAAAAAATTATTGATTACAGCATCCAATTATTTGATGAAAAAGGGTTCACCGAAACATCTGTCCAGGATATCGTCGAGGGACTCAACGTTACGAAGGGTACTTTCTATTATTACTATAAAAGTAAGCAGGAATTATTAAGAGATATTCATCTTTATTACATTGAATATTTAGTGAAGCAGCAAGAGGAAATCATCAATGATGCTGACAAAGACAGCAGAACGAAAATCAGAGAGATTATTTATATGATTATCCAAAGTATTCAGGAACGAAGAAGAAGTGCCAGAATCTTTTTCCGCGAGATGCGCAATCTACAGCAGGAATACCTGGCGCAGAACATGCAACAAAGGGATCTTTTTCGTGAAAATGTCCAAAAAGTCATCGAAGAAGGAATCCGTGAAGGCGACTTCGAAGAAAATTTGAATGCAGACATGATAACTCGTGGTATTCTTGGAATCACGAACTGGAGTTATTACTGGTTCAATCCTGAAGGAGACGTCTCTGTCGATGAACTTACAGACATGTATACCAATATGATTTTCAATGGAATCAATAAAAAAGAGTAACGGATAGCAAGGGGCATGCCCTTCTATGACACTCACATACTGACTAGTTGGTAGATAGATTGTTATCCAGGTGCAGGAGGTCTAATAATGAGCCATGAAACAGAGGTGTGGGTAAGGTTTTGTGAGACAGATGCAGCAGGGCACGTCAACAACACCAGTTACTTTATTTATCTGGAGGAAGCGCGTGGGAAATTTTTTGAAGCGATTCAGCCAAATCGATCAGAAGTTTTTGAGGGGTTTATCATCGCTTCCACGAAATGTGATTTTGTGAGCCAAGCTTATTTCAAACAACGGTTGATTATTTCAACATCCATCTCAAGAATCGGATCGAAGAGTTTCAGCTTCCATCATGCGATCAAGGCAGCTGAAACTAGTGAATTGGTCGCTACTGCGGAAGCCACTATCGTTTGTTTCAATTATGAGAAACAAAAAACGGAAGAAATTCCATCTACACTGAGAGAAGTGCTTGAAGGATATCTTGTCATGAATTAGCAACTATCTTAAGTAAGGAGTGAATCCAATGAGTTCACAGACGATACCAGTTCGGAAAGGGGAAGAGTTGGACCTTCCTGCCATTGAAGCCTACTTAAGAAGCCAATTCAAGAATTTGCCGGATCAAGCGTTGACCATCAAACAATTCAGTGCCGGACGATCCAACCTGACCTATCAATTGAATATGGGTGACGGATGGGAAGCAGTATTAAGACGGCCGCCGTTAGGGCCTGTCGCTCCCAAGGCTCATGATATGGAAAGGGAGTTTAAAATCCTGCAGGAAATTCACCCTTATTTTCCACAGGCACCTGAGCCTTATTTATTTGCTGATGAAAGAGTGATTGGCAGTCCGTTCATTATCATGGAAAGAAAGCACGGAGTCGTATTAGATACAAAGTTTCCGGAAGGTGTAGAGGTGACCGATCAGTTATGTAAGGACATCTCAGAAATCATGGTTGATTCACTCGTTTCTCTACATAGCATTGATTTTACTAAGACCAAGTTGAAAGAAATGACAAAGCCTGACGGGTTTATGGAAAGACAGGTCCATGGTTGGATCAAACGCTATGAGCGGTCACAGACTGATGATATTTCAGGCATTTCTTCCCTGAAAAACTGGCTGGTCAATCATCTTCCAAAATCTCAGAAACCGACAATCATCCATTATGATTACAAATTGAACAATGCCATGTTCCATGATGATTTAAGTGGGATGAATGGGTTGTTCGACTGGGAAATGACAACAGTTGGCGACCCGTTAGCAGACTTGGGAGTAGCAATGAGCTATTGGATCGAAGCTGACGATTCCGACTTGTTAAAACGAGGGTTAGGGGAAGAGCCGATCACCACATTACCCGGTTTTATGACAAGGGATGAATTCCTGGAAGCCTATGCCAGAAAAAGTGGCAGAGATCTTTCGGAAATAAACTTCTATATGACATTCGCTTATTTTAAATTAGCTGTCATTTGCCAACAAATCTACTACCGCTGGAAAAAAGGACAAACACAGGATGACCGGTTCGCTGAACTGAATCATTTTGTTGACAACCTGATTCAATACGCAGTTTATAATGCGGAAAAATAAATCTGATTCCTGACTTGAGGTGTAAAACAATGAAAATTCACCTTCTGTTAAAGAAGGAAGAAATCGATCCAGAGAAGATGCAGGAAAAGGTTACAGTGGTATTTGATATACTGCTTGCTACATCTACCATAACTGCAGCGTTAGCGTTTGGAGCTAAAGAAGTCGTTCCGGTACTGAATGGTCCTGATGCTCAAAAGGAAGCAAGCGGGAGAGCTGACGGGAGTTATGTCCTTGTTGGTGAATATGAAGGGGCAACAATTGAAGGTTTTTTAGCTCCTAACCCTTTGGACTTGAAAGAAAAAGTTCAGGGGAAGAGCGTTATTTTGTCAACCACTAATGGAACTGTCGCACTGAAAAATTCTTTCCCGGCAAAAATAATCTATGCTGCGTCATTATTGAACAGCAAGACAGTCGCAGAAGATATAAGGAAACGATTTTCAAATGAAACGATTGTGCTCGTTTGTGCAGGGTCGTCTGGAGAGTTCAATATAGAAGACTTTTATGGTGCAGGTTATTTTATTGACTGTTTAATGGCAAATGTGAAAGAAGAAATCGATTTAACGGATGCGGCAAATGCGGCTTTCCATTTTTACAAAGGCAACATGCAAAAAGGACCTGAACTCCTTAAGGACTCTCGTATTGGCCAGATGCTGATCACCCACGGATTTGAAAGAGAAGTAGATTTCGTTGCGAGTAGCAACTTGTTTCAAGTGATACCCAAGTTGGCCGATAACGGGAGAATCATTAATCACCAGCATGTAGAAATAAAAAAATAACAGTGATGACAAAGGATGTGTTGGCTACATGAGTAGATTCAAGGGGAAAGTAGCGGTAGTGACAGGAGCAGGCAGCGGCATTGGGGAAGAAACGGCTGCACGATTAGCTGGTGAAGGGGCCAAGGTGATTCTGGTTGGACGTACTTCCTCTAAGCTTGAAAATACTGCTGAAAGAATCAAGAGCTCTTTGAAAGGAGCAGATACAGCGGTATTTTCCGCCGATGTAACCAAGGAAGACGAAATGGAAGAATTAAAGAAATTCATTCAGCAAAAATATGGAACCATTCATGTATTGGTAAATAATGCTGGAGTTTCTGGAAAATCTACTATTCTCAATTTAGAAGCTGAAGAATGGGACCGGATACAAGCCACGAATTTAAAGAGCGTTTTTCTCGTATCTAAAATACTTGGCAAACTGATGATAGACAGCAGCCAAGATGTGGACGAGGAAACATTCAGTGATCGTTCGATTGTCAATGTCGCTTCATTATCGGGCCATAAAGCAGGGGCTCAAATTCCTCATTACAGCTCTTCTAAAGCGGCAGTAATCAATTTCACCAAGGCGCTGGCTGCGGAGTTTGCACCCTACGGGATCCGTGTCAATTCCGTATCACCTGGATTTACAGAAACCCCATTGACAGAAAGTGGTTTGCAAAATAAGCGATTTGAAGATGCGGTCAAGAGAAACACTGCCTTAGGCAGAGTGGGGAATCCCGATGAAATTGCTAATGTTATAGCTTTCGCAGCTTCTGAAGAGGCATCTTATATGACAGGTTCAGATTTATTGGTAGACGGCGGATGGCTGGTGAAGTAAAAAAGAGTACCCAAAGGAGGAATCACTTTGCAAAAAGCAGATACGAAAGATTTGCTTGTCCAAGTAGAAGGGTCTGTCATGAACTTGACGTTGAATCGTCCGGAATCATTAAACTCATTCAGTCCAGCGATGATTGCTGATTTAAAGAAATCAATCAACCAGGCGAAACAGGATGAGAATATACGGGTAGTAATACTCACTGGTGCCGGACGCTCATTCAGTGCTGGGGGTGATGTCAAGACAATGGGAACGAGCGAACCGATTGACGCTTATGAACATATCGGCAAGCTCAACGAACTGATTTTAGCGATAAAGGATCTTGAAAAGCCGGTGATTGCTGCGGTTCATGGTTTTGCAGCTGGGGCAGGTTTTAATTTGGCACTAGCCTGTGACATCATATTGGCGGCAGAAAATAGTGATTTTGTCTTAAGCTTTTCCAAAGTAGGCCTGATTTCAGATGGAGGCGGGTCATATTTCCTGCCTAGATTGATTGGAGTACATCGAGCGAAAGAGTTAATGTTCCATGCCTCTCCTATCAATGCCACGGAAGCAAAATCCCTTGGTATCGTCAATCAGATTTATCCGACTGATACCTTTAAAATCGATGTCGAGCGCTATGCGGAAAAGCTGGCTTCCGGACCATCAAGAGCCTATGGGTTCATTAAAAAATTAACTGACCGTTCTCTTTCCTCCAGTTTAGACGAAATCCTCGAAGCAGAAAGAATTACACAGGCCACAGTGATTACCACCGAAGATCATCGTGAAGGAGTAAAAGCTTTTAAAGAAAAGCGTCATCCTGACTTCCAAGGAAAATAAGCATCTATCTGCCAGCGTAATTAACTGAAAATTTATTATATTTAATAAACACTATCCACAAAATGACAACGCTTACAAAGGTGTTTTTGAAAGGAGAGAATAATGTGACCCGGACTGATCACTTTGCTTATTGGCCGAAGTTGACCAAATCGCTTACTGTTCCTGAAACGACGCTTGTTGATAATTTGATTGTTTCTGCTATGCGGTTTCCTGCCCATGAGGCTATCTATTATTATGGTAACTCGATGACCTATCGTCAGCTTATGGACGAAGTGGAAGCCTTAGCAGGTTATTTGCAACACAAACTGGGGGTTTCCAAAGGGAACAAAGTATTATTGTTTATGCAAAATTCTCCTCAGTTTGTGATCGCTTATTATGCGATATTACGAGCGGATGCTGTGGTAGTACCTATTAATCCGATGTTGAAGGCTAGTGAATTAGAGTTTTATATAAAAGACTGTGATATTCAAAATGGAATCATTGGTCAGGAATTAATGGAAGAAGTACAGCCCACACTGACATCCACTCCGCTTCAGAACCTAGTCATTGCGGCTTATTCTGACTATAAAGGAGACAATTTTGGCGGTGTGGTTCCAGAAGAAGTGAGTACTCCGCGGAAAGCCTTTACGGAAACTGGTTATTATCTATGGGAGGATGCGATCCAGTCAGGATATCCTCCTGAGGAAAGGGGGAGTACGGTCGATGATTTGGCAGTTATCCCTTATACGTCAGGGACAACTGGCCTGCCGAAGGGCTGTATGCATACCAATCGTACAGTTCAGGCGAATACAATAGGCGCTAATTATTGGTCACGTACTACGACAAACTCCAGAAATTTGATGACCCTTCCTTTGTTTCATGTTACCGGGATGATCCACAGCATGCATATGCCGATATTTGCAGGCAGTACTATGGTGATCATGACCAGATGGAATCGGGAAACTGCACAGAAGCTGATTAAAGAACAGCAATGCACCCATTGGGTAACGATTAGTACCATGCTGATCGATTTTCTTGCAAACCCCGATTTAAAACCAGAAGAACTTACTTCCCTGATTTCCATTTCCGGGGGAGGAGCAGCGGTTCCGAAAGCTGTCGGAGAAAAGCTTTACCAGTTGACAGGATTAGAATTTGTAGAAGGGTATGGACTATCGGAGACGATTGCTCAAACGCATTTTAATCCACCGGACCGTCCGAAAAGGCAATGTTTAGGAATCCCCGCTTTTGACGTTGATGCTAGAATTATCGATCCGGTTACTAATGAGGAGGTGGAGTCTGGAGAAATAGGAGAAATTGTGGTAAATGGGCCCCAGGTGATGGCCGGCTATTTCAATAGAGAAGATGAAAACAGGAATGCTTTTATTGATATCGACGGCAAGTCTTTTTTCCGGACAGGAGATATTGCCCGACGTGATGATGAGGGCTATTTCTTCATCGTGGATCGGGTAAAACGGATGATCAATGCTTCTGGCTATAACGTCTGGCCAACCGAAGTTGAGTCTCACCTATATAATCATGAAGCAATCCAACAAGCGTGTGTAGTCGGTGTGCCTCATCCACGCAAAGGGGAAGATATTAAGGCCTTTGTAATTTTAAATGAGGATTATCAAGGAAAAGTAACCGAAGAAGAGATTGTAGAATGGGCCAGGAAGCATATGGCTGCTTATAAATATCCTCGGCAAGTGGAGTTCAAGCAGGAATTCCCGACAACGAACAGCGGAAAAATTTTATGGAGGAAGCTTCAGGAAGAAGAAAAGGAAAAGGTGGAGAGGGTTAATAGATAGGAGAAAAGGAGAGTGTCAGCATTTGGGGATTTAAAAATTATCCACTAAAGGGGTAGTTATATGGATATATTATCGCAGCAGTTATTTAATGGGCTTACGATAGGAAGTGTATATAGTCTGGTTGCTCTAGGTCTGACGTTGGTTTACGGGATATTGCATATACCAAACTTTGCCCATGGTGCTATGTATATGCTGGGTGCTTATGTAACTTTGACGATGATGCTTCTGTGGGGTATCCACTATTGGCTGGCTATGGCTGTATCCGTGTTGGTTGTCGGCTTGCTGAGTGTTCTGATGGAAAGGCTGGTTTTTCATCCTTTAAGGAATGCACCGCCGATTCATGACAAAATAGCAGCAATCGGTATTTTACTATTTCTTGAAGCTCTGGCGCAATTGATCTGGGGAGCAGACTATCGTTCTATGGGTACACCTTATGGGGAAGTAATCAATCTCTTCGGCTTGACAGTAACGATGCAACGTGTCCTCATCAATGTGGGTGCGGTAGTGGTTATGCTGCTGCTATACCTATTCTTAAAGAAAACAATGGTCGGCTCTACGATTATAGCAATGGCGCAAAATCGCGAGGGAGCACATTTAGTGGGAATCAATACGAATAAAGTAGCTATGCTGACCTTCCTGATTTCAGGTGGCCTGGCCGCTATTGCTGCATCACTTGCTGCGCCGATCAACCTTGTCTTTCCAGGAATGGGCCACTTAGTGATACTGAAAGCTTTCGTCATTATTATTCTGGGTGGAATGGGCAGCATACCGGGGGCTATCCTTGGAGGATATATTCTTGGATTCAGTGAAAGTCTTGGAGCTACTTATCTTTCTAACGATTACAAAGATATCATTGCGTTTTTGCTTTTAGTAATCATACTATCATTCAGACCTAAAGGGTTGTTTGCCAGGGAGGGATTTTAATGGCTGCTTTAGTAAACAGAAGGACCGTCATCTCAGGCTTCATTCTTTTGGCACTCGTTTTTCCTTTCCTGACTAAAAACAGTTATGTGCTCCATATATTGACGCTGGCATTTATATGGATGATTGCTGTCTATGGACTGAATTTGCTGGCTGGTTATACCGGATATCTTTCACTCGCCCATGCTGGTTTTTTTGCTATAGGAGCCTACTCTTTAGGAATACTGACAGTAAAAGTTGGCATGAATTATTGGCTGGCTTTTCTATCCTCTCTGATAATCACTTGTATTTTAGGCTTATTAATCGGCTTAATAGCCTTAAGGACAAAAGAACATTTCTTTGCGATCTATACCTTGTGTGTAGGCTATATCATTTATCTGGTCATCGATAAATGGGACGGTTTGACAGGGGGAGTGCGTGGTCTCATTGGCATTCCGGTCCCGGCTGGTGTCGGTCCGCTTTCATTTGAGGAGCCGCAATCTCAGTACTATCTGATTTTATTTTTTCTCCTGCTTACCGTACTTATGGTATATCGAATTGTTCATTCTTTGTCAGGGCGGACATTCATTGCTATCCGTAATAGCGAGGAGCTGGCAAAGACCTTAGGGATCGCCACCATGAAAAATAAGCTGATGGTTTTTGTGCTCTCTACATTGTTTGCCGGATTAGCTGGTGTATTGTATGCATCGTTCATACGATTCATTGGTCCTGATATAGGATACATTACGATAACTTTTGATCTGCTGATGTATCTGTTAGTAGGCGGCATCGGGACATTAGCTGGTCCGATTGTGGGCACCATACTGATTGTATGGGTATCTCAATCCCTGCAATTTTTACAAGACTTTCGAATGCTGATCTTTGGTCCGCTTCTCACTTTACTAATTATTTTTTACCCCAGAGGTATTATAGGGGCCTTTTATGAATGGAAGATAAAGCGGCAAGAAAAAAAGCGAATGAGAGCTTTAATAAAGAAACATAAGGATGCGGAATTTTCAGATGCCAATTCCGTTCCCGACAAAAAGGTCAAGGAGGGGTGACCATTGTTCCTGGAAACGAAAGCATTGACGAAGCAATTCGGTGGTCTCATTGCCGTAAATGATGTGAGCTTTTCACTGGAAAAAGGTAAAATTAATGCCATCATAGGTCCAAATGGAGCTGGGAAATCAACTTTTTTTAACCTTGTGAGCGGATCACACTCACCAACTTCGGGTCAAGTAATATTCAAAGACCAGAATATAACGAAACTCCCGCCTAATAAAATTGCAGAGTTGGGAATAGCAAGAACCTTTCAAACTACCAATCTTTTTGAACAATCGACCGTGCTGGATAACGTAATCGTGGGACATCGTCTTCGTACAAATTCAACGTTGCTGGATGCTGTGCTTAGGACAAAAAGGTTTAAGAGAGAGGAAAGCAAATGCAAAGAAAAAGCGATAGAAGTATTGGATTTTGTCGGTTTGACAGCTGTGAGTGATCAGCTGGCTTCCAATATCACACAAGAAGAAAAAAAGCGTGTTGCCTTTGCACTCGCTCTCGCTACGGACCCTGAAGTTGTTTTTCTGGATGAACCGGCAGCAGGCATCAATCCAGATGAAACGGAAGGCTTGGCAGAACTGATGAAGAAGATGGTGGATAGAGGGATTACCGTTTGTCTGATTGAGCATAAAATGCAGATGATCATGAAGCTGGCTGATAAGATAATGGTGCTCAACTATGGAGAAAAAATTGCTGAAGGTACTCCTGAAGAGATTATGAACAATCAAATGGTCATAGAAGCATATTTAGGAGGGAGCGCCAGTGCTTGAGTTAAAAGGTCTTTCTGTTGCCTATGGAAGCTTTACAGCGATAGAGAGTATAGATGTCCTTGTTCAAAAGGGAGAAATTGTCGTACTACTGGGCTCCAATGGAGCAGGGAAGAGTACTACATTTAAAGCAATAAGCGGGTTGGAAAAACCTCGGCAGGGTGAAATCCTCTTCGAAGGGAAGTCAATCGGTGGCAGGTCTCCTGGACGGATTGTAGAGTCAGGAATTGTTCAATGTGCAGAAGGCCGAAAGCTTTTTCCAAAAATGAGTGTCAGTGAAAATCTGATCATGGGGGCTTATGTTCACCGTAAAAATAAAAAAGCTATTAAACATTCAATCAAGCATGTCTATGAATTATTTCCGATCCTATATGAGAAAAAAGAAAATGCGGCAGGGTCTTTAAGTGGTGGACAGCAGCAAATGCTTGCTATTGGACGGGCCTTGATGGCAAAACCGAAATTGATGCTTCTGGATGAACCATCCATAGGGCTGGCCCCATTAATTGTGGAACAAATGTTTGAAGTCATACAGCAAATTAATGAAGAAGGGACTACCATTCTACTGGCAGAGCAAAATGCCAATGCTGCACTAGGTATCGCAAGTAAAGGCTACGTTTTTGAAAGCGGTTCCATAGTGGTTCAGGGAACTTCAGAAGAATTGTTGTCCGACGATTCTGTACGTAAGGCTTACATCGGAGCATGAGGGTGGATACCATTTCAATTTTGGTCTGGCAGAAATTTATGAAGGAGGCAATTTAATGAATAAATTCCGGGTAATCGTTTTCCTGTCTGTGTTGTCCATTGTATTTGTATTAGCAGGATGTATAGAAAATCCGTCCGATGAAGCTTCTGGCGAAGGAACTGAAAAGGAAACGGAAACTCCATCTACTGAAGGAGGAGAAAAACTCGTCAATATCGGTTTCAGTGGTCCTCTCAGTGGGCCGGCTGCTTATTATGGGGAAAGGTCATTCAGCGGATTGGAGATGGCAGCCGAAGAAATTAATAAAAATGGTGGTTTCGAAGTAGATGGACAGACCTATAAAATTAATTTGGTTTCTCTTGATGATAAATACTTGCCAAATGAAGCTGCAGCAAACGCCAAAAGGCTGGTACAGGAACACCAGACTCCGATCGTCTACACGCCTCACAGCGGGGGAGTCAAGGCCATGCAGGTATTCAATGAACAGGAAAAATTCTTGATTGGTGCTTATACCAGTGAACCGGACGTAACGGAAGCAGGAAATTCCCTGACTGTCCGGATCCCTCCTCGATATGATAATTATATTGAGCCTTTTACAAACTATACAATGGAGCGTTTTGGCAAAAAACTCGCTGCCTTGCCGACATCCACTCAGTACGGAAAAGATTGGTCTGAAACTTTGCTCCCTTACTGGAAAGAGCAAGGGGGAGAGGTAATCTATGATTCTTCTATTGATTTTTCTAAGGAAACGGACTTTTTCACCCTGGTAACTAATGCTTTGAAAGAAGACCCTGATGTATTATTTATCGGTGGCCCCTCTGAACCTACGGCAAAACTCGTTAAACAAGCGAGGGAATTAGGATTCGAAGGTGGATTCATCATCATGGATCAGGCAAAGCTCGATGAGATGAAGAAGGTAACTAAAGCTGATTCCTATGAACTCTTTGAAGGATCGATCGGTGTTATGCCATTAGTTAATGCGGATTATCCCGGGACACCACAATTCGTAGAAAATTATCAAGAAAAATATGAGAACGACCCTGGTTCGGAAGCGGGCTTCCACTATATATCACTATATGTATTTGTAGAAGCTATGAAAGCAGCTGGTACAGTAGATGATTCAGAAGCGATCCGTGCCCATATCCAGGATGGATTGGATCAGCTCCCTAAGGAAAAACAAGTCTATGTTATCGATGAAGTTGGTAAAGATGGAGGTTTTAAGGCTGACAGAAGTGTCGCAGCTATAGAAGAAGGAGAAATTGTACCCATCAAAGTAGGAGAATAATTGTAACTTGAAATAGAGGTTGGCTTCTATTATTAGGGTCAACCTCTTAAATATTGTATGATTATAACAATAGACATAAGGTGGTGGAAGAAAAATGGATATTAGAGCAGAAGACTGTAAATCCAAGGAAGCTTATAAACTATTAACCGGGATAGTAGTGCCAAGACCGATAGCTTTTGTTTCATCCAAGGATAAAAATGGCATACATAATTTAGCACCTTTTAGCTTTTATACCGCTATAACCAGTTCACCTCCGATCATTATGTTTGCGATCGGAGAGAGGGGCGGTACCAAGAAAGATACCCTGAATAATATCGAAAGCCAGAAAGAGTTTGTGATCAATGTGGTAACAGAAAAGATAGCAGTGCCAATGAACGATTCTTCGGCAAGTTTCAAGTCAGAGGTAGATGAGTTCAAGGAAGTAGGGCTGACAGCTGTACCTGCTCGAAGGGTAGATTGCATGGGAGTTGAAGAGTCTCCTATCCAATTAGAGTGTGAATTAGAGAATGTCATCCCTGTCGGTGATCATTCCCATATGGTACTTGGAAGGGTAGTGCATTTTCATATTAAAGATGAGTATTATTCTGGTAATTTCAAAATCAATGTAGAAAAGCTGAAACCACTGGCAAGGATCAGTGGACCAAACTATGCCAGGCTTGACGACTATTTCAGTTTGGAGAAAACATTCGATCCCAAAAAAATAATCGATTAATTTTTGTTGTTTTCGACAAAAAATTTAAAAATTCCATTGCACCACTAAACTACCCTTGTTATAATTATATATGTCATTTCAAAAAGGCATTTTCACTATGCGGGTGTAGTTTAGTGGTAAAACCTCAGCCACGAGCAAAGCATCCACCGAATAAACTACGAGTTGTCTCGACGGATATAACATCCTTGAATCATCTGGCAGAGGAAGAGACATGATTGTTCGTGAATCTGAATTAAAGAAGTTATCTATTTAACATGCGGGTGTAGTTTAGTGGTAAAACCTCAGCCACGAGCGAAGCATCCACCGAATAAACTACGAGTTGTCTCGACGGATATAACATCCTTGAATCATCTGGCAGAGGAAGAGACATGATTGTTCGTGAATCTGAATTAAAGAAGTTATCTATTTAACATGCGGGTGTAGTTTAGTGGTAAAACCTCAGCCACGAGCGAAGCATCCACCGAATAAACTACGAGTTGTCTCGACGGATATAACATCCTTGAATCATCTGGCAGAGGAAGAGACATGATTGTTCGTGAATCTGAATTAAAGAAGTTATCTATTTAACATGCGGGTGTAGTTTAGTGGTAAAACCTCAGCCTTCCAAGCTGATGATGTGGGTTCGATTCCCATCACCCGCTCTTATTGCCGGCTTTATCCGGCAAGAGTAATTATTTTCCCCAATCAAGTTAACCAACGCAGTGTTTCGTTCTAGGTGACAACGAAGCATTGCGTTTTTTATGTTGTAAAGATGGCAACATTGGTAATAACCAAAATAGATAATTGGATTGGAGATGATTCGTTATGAAGAAGCTTCAACAGCAATTTCAGCAAATGGATGGGAAAAGTTATAAAGGTTACAAACAATTACAGGGTAGCTATCAGTTTGAACGCTACCGGCTATGGATTGATTACGTACAAGGGGATCCGTTTGCGGCTCCTTCTAAAATAAGGATTCAAGTGCCGTACGACAAACGCCCGATCAGAGCCGAATGGCGGGAAGACAGGAATCGTCGAATTTATGCGGAAGATACGATTACGAGAGATATTGCCCACACACTGATGAAGCTTAATCCTAACGTGAAGGGATCAGGGAAAAGCGGAATGGTGGCTATCGATCGCCCAGGCCAGGAAATATTAGAACGCACAGCTGTTGATTTGAATAGTGACCATATGATTATCTGCTTAAGTATAGGCTTACCGGCCAATGGTAGACGCATTAATGGAAAGCAAGCAGAGAAACTGTTCTTACAGGTACTCCCTGAGCTGATTGATAAATCTGTCTTTCGTATCAACAATGGGGAAATTGAGGAAGCAGTGCAACTGGCTGACCAGCATGTAGCGATCCGCAGGGAAATGGAGGCGAATGACTGGGTTGCATTCGTAGCGGATGGTGCAGTTTTACCTCGGAAAAGTGGCGTCAGTGAACGGCCGATGGAAGGCGCGGTGCCGTTTGAAAGTCCTGAGCAGAACCGGGTCACTATAGAACTGCCCCACCGCAATGAGCCATTGACAGGTATGGTATTGAAAAAAGGGATAACGTTGATTGTCGGAGGCGGGTACCATGGTAAAAGTACCCTATTGAATGCAATGGAACGAGGGGTGTATCCTCATATTAAAGGTGATGGCCGTGAGTATGTGCTGACTGATCCGGCAGCAGTGAAAGTCCGGGCAGAGGACGGAAGAAAAGTCACAACCGTAAATATTTCGCCGTTTATTAAAAATCTGCCACATAGTACAGATACAACAACGTTTACGACGGAAAATGCAAGTGGCAGTACGTCGCAGGCTGCCAATGTAGTGGAGTCTCTTGAGGCAGGCGCTGGCACGCTGCTGATTGATGAAGATACCAGCGCAACGAACTTTATGATACGGGATGAACGGATGCAGGAGCTGGTGGTGAAGGAGAAAGAACCGATTACTCCTTTCATCGATAAAATCAAACAGCTTCGTGATGAATTAGATGTCTCTACAATCCTAGTCATGGGGGGATCCGGGGACTATTTTGACGCTGCCGATAGCGTCATCATGATGGATCAGTACCTCCCTTATAACGTTACGAATAAAGCGAAAGAGATTGCAGATAGATACCCGCACCAGCGTAAAATTGATAAGGAACACAGCTTTGGGGAGATTACCAAGCGTAGATTTCTCCCAAACAGCCTGCAGACCCAAAAAGGAAAAAAAGCTAAAGTACAAGCAAAAAGTAAAACCTTGATTTTAAAAGGGAACACGGAAATATCCTTGCATTATGTCGAGCAGCTTGTAGATCCATCCCAAACCCGGATGATTGCAGATATGCTGCTTCATTTAGATAAAAAAGGCTGGCTGGAAAAAAACAGGTCTATGGAAGAATTACTTGATGCCGTGGAAGATCAACTGGATGAGCAAGGGTTGGCTTCCTTCGCGCCATTCCAAAACCAGCATCCTGGCGAACTGGCCCGTCCTAGACGGTTTGAAATCGCAGCGACATTAAACAGGATCCGAACAGCCAAAGTAAATCCTTTATAATTAAACGATAAACTTTAAAATTAGGTAAGGGCGCAAAATCCGCCTTACCATTAATATGGCCTTATTAGTTAAAATGGAAAGGAGGGGTAAGAATGGATTACAAGCAATTGAAAGAAGAAGTCATTGCCTATAGTAAGGAAATTGGAATCGACAAAATCGGATTTGCTTCCGTAGATGTGTTCGGGGAACTGAAAGCCCGGCTTAAACGACAGGAAGAGCTGTCGTACCAATCGGGTTTTGAAAAAGGAACGGTTGAGGAACGGACAGAACCAAGCCGCCTCTTGCCTGAAGCACAGTCGATTATTTCGATTGCTTTAGCTTATCCCTCTAAAATGAAAGATGCACCAAAAAGTAAAAAAGGTGACAGACGCGGTATCTTCTGCCGTGCTTCCTGGGGACAGGATTACCACGATGTGCTCCGGGATCGACTACAGAAGCTGGGGGAATTCTTAACAGAGAAGTTTCCTGAGGTTAGCATCAAGTCAATGGTCGATACAGGAGAGCTGGCTGACCGGGCAGTAGCTGAACGCGCGGGTATCGGTTTCAGTGGGAAAAATTGCGCCATCATCACGCCTGAATTTGGTTCCTATGTATATCTGGGAGAAATGGTTACGAATATTCCCTTCGAAGCCGATGAACCTGTCGAGGACAGTTGCGGCGATTGCAATATTTGTGTCGATGCCTGCCCGACTGGAGCCCTTGTCCAGGGCGGCCAGCTGGATGCTAATAAGTGCATCGCATTTTTGACGCAGACGAAGGACTTTCTTGCTGATGAATATCGTGTAAAGATCGGCAACAGACTTTATGGTTGTGACACTTGTCAGACCGTATGTCCGAAGAATAAGAAAAAGGATTTCCATCTGCATGAAGAATTTGAGCCAGATCCAGAAGTGACCAAGCCGAGATTGAAGCCGCTCCTTTCGATTTCGAACAGGGAGTTTAAAGAGCAATTTGGTCCGATTGCCGGATCCTGGCGTGGCAAAAAGCCGATTCAACGTAATGCTATCCTGGCATTGGGCCACTACAAAGATGAGACTGCAGTGGACGACTTAATTCGTTTGATGAAGGAAGACCCCCGACCAGTCATCCGGGGAACCGCTGCCTGGTCGCTGGGTAAAATTGGTTCTCCTGGGGCATACGAAGCAATTGAAGCCGCAATGGAGAAGGAGTCGGATGAGCAAGTGTTGTTTGAAATGGAAAAAGGGCTTGGGTTTCAGCTGAATTAACAGAAAACTTCTTCCCATCTTTGCATTTCTCTAGTATAATAAAACAAACTTTTTAAAAAAAGAAGGGGTTGTTTATGGCTAAACGTTCCTTTCTTTATTATGATGAATTGGAAACTCCACTCGGTCCGATAACATTCGTCGCAGATAAGGACGGTGTCTGCCGGATCGACTATGGTAGCTATCAAGAGCTGGCAACGCATCATAATAATTGGGCGAGACAGTATTTCCTTTGTCCGAAGTTTGTGCAGGATGATGAGTTGTTAGAATCAGCCATGCAGGAGTTCCATGAGTACTTTCAAGGAGCAAGGCATGCATTCACCTTTGACTATCAACTGTATGGAACCCCTTTTCAGCAAAAGGTGTGGAAGGCGTTGTGCGAAGAAATTCCTTATGGAGAAACAAGGTCGTACAAAGATATCGCAAAAGCGATCCAGGCGCCTAAAGCGATACGTGCTGTAGGCGGTGCAGTAAACCGCAATCCTTTATCGATTATCGTTCCATGTCACCGAGTGATCGGCACGAACGGAAAATTAGTGGGTTACAATGGTGGATTAGAAAAGAAAAGAAAGTTATTAGAATTAGAAATGCCACAGATGCTTTTCAACTTTTAAAATGAAAGCCGTGATATACTCACGGCTTTTTTTGTTGTTAAACCCTGTTCCTTTCATAAAATGATAGGGGAGGGAGGAGCACAGATGGTGAATGGTAATATACTTACAGATTTCTGGAATGAGGTATTGACGAGCCAGCGGGATATGGACACCGTTCCATGGCTGAAGAGGAAATGGGAGCTCCATAGAGAACGGGGATACCGGATAGCCCGTGTTTTTGGAGCTGTCACTCCTTATCAGCGGATAGAGGATTCTGATAGCAGGACAGATCTGCGTTATATGTTGAAAACTAATTTTGTCCTCAAAAAGAAGAACGATTTCTACGTGGAAGAATTAGAAATGGACTGCCGGGTACAGATGAAACACAAAGAAATTTTACGCCATGAATTCACAGAAGAAAAGAATGGACCTGTGGAAGATGATAAAAAATATGAACCGATTCCGATGGGAGAAGTACGGGACCTTCGTTTCAATTATGATCGCCGAAGCGCTGTGCGTTACGCGGAACGCTGGTGGAACAGTTATAACCCTGCCTATCGTACATTCACAGATGATTGTACGAATTTCATTTCACAATGCATGCGGGCGGGAGGAGCTCCGATGTGGGGGGCTCCGAACCGTGGAAAAGGCTGGTGGTATTCGGGAAAATCATGGAGCTACAGCTGGGCAGTAGCTCATTCCTTCCGCTGGTATTTGAGCGGTTCCCGGCAAGGACTTACTGGTAAGGAAATCGATTCACCGAAGGAACTGATTCCAGGGGATGTCATCTGCTATGATTTTGAAGGGGATGGAAGATGGAATCATAATACGATTGTCGTTAGTAAAGACGCCGACGGTATGCCACTTGTAAATGCCCATACTTCTAACAGCAGAATGCGGTACTGGTCCTATGAAGACTCCACCGCTTATACGCCGAACATCGAATATAAGTTTTTCCGAATCGGAGAGTGAGTATGTTATAATAAGCGGGTCATTAAGCAACCAGAGGTGAAGAAGATGCCTATTCATGTCGTTTTGTACCAACCAGAAATACCTGCTAATACGGGAAATATTGCAAGGACCTGCATCGCTACCAGTTCTACACTACATTTAATCCGTCCGCTCGGTTTTTCAACTGATGATAAAATGCTGCGCCGTGCCGGTCTTGATTATTGGCATGATGTCGATATCCACTATCATGACAGTCTGAGCGAATTATATAAAGTTTATCCACAAGGAGAATTTTATTACATCGAGAATTTCGGGACGAAACATTATACGGACTACAATTTCAATGAGCCTGAAAAAGATTTATTTTTTGTATTCGGAAGAGAAACAGATGGAATCCCGCTGGATTTGCTGGAAGGGAAAGAAGACCGATGTCTGCGTATTCATATGACAGACAAAGTCCGTTCTCTTAACTTATCCAATACAGCAGCAATCTTGATTTATGAAGCGCTGCGCCAGCAAGATTTCCCCGGCCTTACGTGAAAAAAAGAGGACTGGAATTCATATAAAAACCCGCATCTGATTGGATGCGGGTTTTGTTCGACCTTAGTTTATTTTTGCGGGGTACCTGGCTTTTCGTCATATCCAGCAGCGAAAATAGATGTCAGGAATGTCACACATACTCCGATGATCAACGCTAGTTTCATACAATGGCGCCTCCTTTATTCTCTACAATATCAACTAACCCTTATTATAACTAAATTGTCCTAAGATGTGAATTACTAATCGTACAAAAGTCTATAAACTCCTGCCCATACATCTGGGTATGTCCCCACATACAGTGAAGCATAGGTTACGCTGTACAGAAAGGGGAGGAAGAAAATGGACTATGATTACTTGCCTGAAGCTATGATGGAGATTGAGGATGAAAGACAGCGCCCACGTCCTGGAAGACGACCGAGAAGGCCGTATTATGGGGGCTACGGGGGCTATGGGGGATTTTATGGATCTCCATTTTTTGGCGGGGTGCTGGGCGGATTGTTAGGGAGCGCTTTATATCCTTATCCATATTATTCACCGTATTACTACTACCCACCTTATTATCCACCATACTATTATCCGTATTATTAATCCATTAAAAAAAGCCATCCTAAAGTCAGGATGGCTTTTTTTAATTGAATCTGTTAAACGTTGTTGTTGATTTTCATAAAAGGCTTATCCAACAAAAGAGCAGTAAGTCGAAAGCTTGATTCCAAGATATTGTTTCCCAGACCATCCCGTTCCTCTCATGGTAACGGACCTCACTATCTCGAAGCTGGGTCTTCATGTAAGGGGAGCTTAACTGTAAAATCAAAACTGAGATTAAACAGAGCCTTTAATTAAAAATTCACGTTATCTAATTTTTCTCCTTGGGATTCATAGCCCTGCATATATTTAATACGACGCTGAGCTGATGTGGAATTGACTTGTTCGTCAGCGTGATAGGAAGAACGAACCATTGGCCCCGCTTCACAGTGTCTAAAGCCTTTTTCCAGAGCAATCTGCTTCAATTCCTCGAATTCATCAGGATGATAGTAACGTTCTACATTCAAGTGTTTCTTGGTCGGCTGCAAATACTGTCCGATTGTCATGATGTCGACGTTATGAGCCAGCAAGTCATCCATCGCTTCAATGATTTCTTCTTTCGTTTCACCAAGGCCAACCATGATGCTTGATTTTGTAGGTGTGTCGGGAGCGATTTCTTTTACCCGTTTCAAAAGGGTTAGGGATTGATCGTACATGGCACGGGCACGGACACGCTTGGTCAATCGGCGGACCGTTTCGATATTATGGTTGAAAATGTCCGGCTTTCCTTCCATTAATGTGTGGAGGCTTTCATAGTCACCTTTCATATCAGAAGGTAAGATTTCTACTGTACAGCCAGGTACACGGCGGCGAATAGCTTTGACTGTTTCGGCAAAAACTGCTGCACCGCCATCTTTCAGATCGTCACGAGCAACCGCAGTGACAACCACGTGCTTCAGTCCCATGATTTCTACGGATTCTGCGACACGCTCCGGCTCTCCCCAGTCCAGTTCATTCGGCAGGCCGGTTTTGACCGCGCAGAAGCGGCAGCCTCGCGTACATGTATCACCAAGAATCATGAAAGTTGCCGTTTTTCGTTCACTCCAGCATTCGTGGATGTTCGGGCAGCGGGCTTCTTCGCAGACGGTATTGAGTTTCTTGTCGCGCATCAGTTTTTTTAATCGGTTGTAAGATTTATTCGTGTTAATTTTGATTTTCAGCCATTCCGGTTTCCGTATGTACTCTTCTTTTTTAGCCATGTGTGATGACACTCCTTTAGTAAAGATTATCGAGCATAATTCCATTTATCATTGCGGTATCGTTGTTCTGCTAATTGATGGACAGCCTGTAATTGTTCCTCATTCAGCTGAAAAGGCTCTAGACTGATATTCAGGCCTGTTTCAAATCCTTGCTTGAATGCTTCTTTCGTTTTATCGAAAGTGATTGGTTCTGGCACGATTTGATTGATTGCTACTGCTTTATCGCCGAATGCTTTACGGGCCCTTTCTTTTACTCGTTCATTGGGATAAATGAACAGATCGAATAACTTTCCGTCATCCACTTCAATGGGAATCGATCCGTGTTGAAGGATGATTCCTTTTTTTCTTGTCTGGGCGCTGCCTGCAGCTTTTTTACCTTCTACGATAAGTTCATACCATGAAGGTTCTTCAAAACAGACCGCAGAACCGGTCGTTTCCAGCTTTCCTTCTGGAATAGCGAAATCAGCCTGGACACCAAGGTTCCGGAACCCATGCAGCAGTCCCTTAGAGATGACTAAATAGGCTTCTTTCACGGATTTAGGCATATCCGGGTGCTCTTCTGATACAATAACACTATACGTCAATTCCTGGTCATGGAGTACCGCACGGCCGCCTGTTTGCCGACGTACTAGTTCAAAGCCGTGACGTTTGACGCCTTCCAGGTCGATTTTTCCTTGGACCTTTTGGAAGTAGCCTACCGATAGTCCGGCGGGTTCCCAGCCGTAAAAACGGAGTACAGGAGGGATTTTTCCTTCACTATGCCAATTAAGCAACAACTCGTCCATTGCCATGTTGAAGGCCGGAGTTGCATGGCCAGTGTCGACATAATACCAAGTCTCACTCATTATGATCCTCTTCTCTGTAAGAATATTTCATACTTTAATTAAGTAAAATGCACAAACTAAGTTTAACAAGGTAGTCATTTATGTGTCAAAAGAGATTAAATAGGAAAAGTTGCGTCAGCTTAGGTTCTATAACCCTCCTTTTGTATTGTCAATATGTGAAATTGACGATAGGATATGGGATAAGCAGGAAAATGGACAAAAGGCCAGCCAATACCACGTAAGGGAGGAGTCCCTGGTGAGCCAAACTCTTTATTCGAGTGTACTGTTTTTAGTAAGTTCAGTGATTTGGGCCATTTTAGCATTTATTTACCCTGATTTTAGAATATTGAACATCATTTTATTTATTGTATTCCTGGTTTTAGGGCTCAGGAGACGAAAGCAGTATCAATTTGAAAAACAGTATATGGATGATGATGACTGACCCTGTATCGGGGCAGTCTTTTTTTTATAGTCTAGGAAATTATAAAAAATGATGGTTGTGGATAATATTTTGCAATGGGCCACATCCAGCTCCAGCGAATACCCCCTCGAGGTCTTAAGTCAATCCTTTCTGTGATTAGAAAAACTAGGCTTATCGCCGCATCCTAATGGCGAAAGCCTTAGTTTTTCTTATACTTTGATCCTTTAATAAAGTTAGTCTGTATTATAGTACAAAAAACGTTACGATGAGGCTTGACTTAAGCTTGTCGGGGGTGAGCAAGGCACCTGCGCCTTTGTCCTCCAGATCGATTTCTGGAAAGGAGTCGCGGGGCAAATTGGATTGGAAATGAACTCCCTAGGGGATCAAGCACGGAAAAATAACTTGTCCACGAAAACGCTGACTCGCAAAATTTTAAGCAAGCCTGTACCGCCAAATATGTCCAGAACACTATTGCTTTTGAACAAGGGACAAGTTTTTCTTACTTCTTCTCATTATCTATTCATCACCTATACATTTGCTACATAGACTTTATTAATCAGCTTTTGCCCATTATCTACAGGGGAGGTAGTACATTGGATATTTTAAAAAAGATTCAAAGTTACCGGGAAGAAGAGGAGAAGCTGAAATGGGAAGGAACCTTTTCTGATTATTTAGAGTTGCTGAAAGAAAGGCCTTATTTAGCTCAATCTGCACATTCGCGTGTTTATAATATGATTAAAGACGCAGGGATTGAAGAAGAACAGGGGCATCATAAGTACAAATTCTTTGAACATGAGATTTATGGACTGGAAGATGCGATGGAGAAGCTGGTCGAGGAATATTTCCACCCGGCAGCCAAGCGGCTGGATGTCCGGAAGCGGATTTTGTTATTGATGGGACCAGTCAGTGGAGGTAAATCTACTCTGGTCAATATCTTGAAACGGGGGTTAGAGAAGTATTCCCATACAGATAAGGGAGCGGTTTTTGCTATCAAAGGCTGTCCAATGCATGAAGATCCACTGCATTTGATTCCGCATCACTTACGACCTGATTTTGAAGAACAATACGGCATCCGGATTGAAGGCAACCTTTCGCCTCTCAATATGATGCGCGTCGAAGAAGAATATGGCGGAAGAATTGAGGATGTGCAGGTGGAACGCATCTTCTTCTCAGAGGATAAACGCTGCGGTATCGGTACCTTTAGTCCATCTGATCCGAAGTCACAGGATATTGCTGATCTTACTGGTTCGATCGACTTCTCGACGATTGCAGAATATGGCTCTGAGTCTGATCCGCGTGCCTACCGCTTTGATGGTGAACTGAATAAAGCGAACCGTGGGATGATGGAATTCCAGGAGATGTTGAAGTGTGACGAGAAATTCCTATGGCATTTATTGTCCCTGACCCAGGAAGGGAATTTCAAAGCAGGAAGGTTTGCGTTAATTTCGGCAGATGAGCTGATTGTTGCTCATACCAACGAAGCAGAATATCGTTCCTTTATTGCTAATAAAAAGAATGAAGCGCTTCACTCACGGATGATTGTGATGCCTGTACCTTACAATTTGAAAGTCAGTCAGGAAGAGCGGATTTATGAAAAAATGATTCGTCAGAGTGATATCAAGGACGTCCATATCGCCCCGCATACGCTGAAAATTGCTGCCATGTTCACGATTCTGACGCGGCTTAAAGATTCTACCCGTGGCCAGGTGGATTTATTGAAGAAAATGAGGCTTTATAATGGAGAGAATGTAGAAGGCTTCAGTGATGTGGATGTCGAAGAATTGCAAAAAGAGCATCCGGATGAAGGAATGAGCGGCATTGACCCACGGTATGTCATCAACCGAATCTCTTCTACAATTATTAAGAAAGAGATGACTTCAATTAATGCACTTGATGTACTGCGGTCATTGAAGGATGGGCTGGATAGTCACGCGTCTATATCTAAAGAAGATAAAGAACGTTATTTGAATTTCATCTCCGTCGCGCGTAAAGAATACGATGAATTGGCGAAGAAAGAAGTCCAGAAGGCATTCGTATATTCCTATGAAGAATCGGCAGTCACACTGCTGGACAATTACCTGGATAATGTAGAGGCTTATTGCAACAAGGCTAAAATAAGAGATCCGCTGACAGGTGATGAAATGAATCCAGATGAAAAGTTGATGCGTTCGATTGAAGAACAGATTGGAATTTCAGAAAATGCCAAAAAAGCATTCCGTGAAGAAATTCTTATCCGCATCAGTGCTTATGCCCGTAAAGGGAAAAAGTTCGATTATCACTCCCATGAGCGACTGCGGGAAGCGATCCAGAAAAAATTGTTTGCTGATCTCAAAGATATCGTTAAGATTACCACATCTACGAAAACGCCTGATGAGCAGCAACTGAAGAAAATGAATGAAGTGATTGCTACATTGGTAGATGAGTATGGTTATAATTCCAGCTCGGCAAATGAACTGCTCCGTTATGTAGGAAGTCTATTAAACAGATAAGCACTAAAAAGCATGTGGAAGGAGAATCTTTCACATGCTTTTTTTTGCTGTTTAATACGCTTTATTTCAATAGGTGTACTCTGGTAACTGATCTTCATAACTTTCAGGTTTTTCCAGAAGAATGATAGGGTATAGTGAATTTAAAAGGTGGTGTGCGTATGGGTGATAAAAGAATGGAGAAGAATAAGCCTAATAACAGTTCGATGGCAAAAGATATGAAAGAAATGAAGTATCAAGGAAGAGTAATGGAGCGTATGAATACGAATGAAGAAGTGAAAGATAAAGGCCAGGATCCTGATCCCAAACAGCACGAAAAATAAACCATACAACTTAAATTCCAAGTATTTTTCACATTGACATCATTCTTCCAGGCTTTACATGTTTAACATTGTTGAAAAGTTGTAAAAGACGTACCCACTGGTGCGTCTTTCTTGTTATAATGAATTTGTTGTTTTCAGTCGAATAATTAGGTTATAATTCTTGAAGAACAAATCACTCGAGCCTATAATGTTATTTGGGTTTGCAAACGTTTACGTCAATCACAACGATAGACAAATCTACATGGGGGTAATCAACTTGTCAAACAATGGGTCACAGGAAAGCTTTTGGGAAAACTTTCACGGCCCCAACACGGGGTACATCGAAGAACAATATGAACTTTATACAGAAGACCCTGATGCCGTCGATCCTTCTTTAAAGGAAATGTTCGATGAGCATGGGGCGCCTGTCTGGATGGAAGCTGGAGCCGAACGCACTACAAGCAATGGCGTAGCTGCACCATCAGAACAGGATATTGCAAAGGTGACCTCAGCATATAAACTTGTTGAGGCTATTCGTCGTCATGGACACTTAGAAGCGGACATTTATGCCGTTGGGGGGAAAGAACGGTATTCAGAGCTTCTTGATCCGGCTACCTACAATTTGACTGAACAAGATTTAGAAGCCATTCCGGCAAACTGGGTGTGGCCAGATTCCCCAGTTAACTTGAAAAATGCTCTTCAAGTGGTCAAAACGTTGAAAGAACGTTATGCAGGTACAATTTCTTTCGAATACGACCATGTAAATAATGAAGAAGAGCGGCAATGGCTGCAAGATAAGGTCGACACTGGTTCCTTCATCGTTTCTTTGAGCAACGAAGAAAAAAAACAGCTGTTGAACCGATTATTGGATGTTGAAGGTTTCGAGAATTTCCTCGCTAAAACTTTTGTCGGGCAAAAACGTTTCTCGATTGAAGGTTTGGACATCATGGTTCCGATGCTTGAACATATCATCCAGTCTTCTTATTCCGACGAAACGGAACATATCATGATGGGCATGGCCCACCGTGGACGTTTGAATGTACTTGCTCATATTCTCGGCAAGCCATATGATAAGATCTTTTCTGAATTCCATCATTCTCCGGATAAGGAACTGGTTCCATCTGAGGGGTCGATGGGAATCAACTATGGATGGACCGGGGATGTTAAATATCACTTTGGTGCACGCCGTGAAATCAAAAAAGGTGAACAGCATTCTACACGTGTGACGCTTGCACATAACCCGTCCCACTTGGAGTTTGTCAATCCGGTAGTTCAAGGGTTCACGCGGGCTGCTCAGGATGACCGCTCTCAAGCCGGTTTGCCTCAGCATCATCCAGATCGGGCTTTCGGTATCACGATCCACGGTGATGCAGCTTTCATCGGTGAAGGTGTAGTCGCAGAAACTTTGAACATGAGTGATCTGCCCGGCTATCGCGCTGGCGGTACAATTCATGTGATTGCCAATAACCTTGTCGGGTTTACCACAGACCGTGAACATGGCCGGTCTACGCGCTATGCGAGTGATCTGGCAAAAGGTTTTGAAATCCCTGTC
This sequence comes from Thalassobacillus cyri, assembly GCF_900107755.1. GTDB lineage: Bacteria > Bacillota > Bacilli > Bacillales > Halobacillaceae > Thalassobacillus > Thalassobacillus cyri. The sequence goes on from NZ_FNQR01000020.1 coordinate 55,573, forward strand.
GTGCACGTTAATGCTGATGACCCGATCGCTTGTTTATCCGCGGCAGCACTTGCCTATGAATATCGTATCAAATTCCATAAAGATTTCTTGATCGACCTGGTGGGGTACCGCCGCTACGGTCACAATGAAATGGATGAACCGCGTGCGACACAGCCGCACCTATATAAGGAAATTGATGAACATTCTACCGCTGCAACTATTTATCAGGAAAGACTGCAGCAGGAAGGTGTCATCAAAGAAGAAGACTTCAAAGAGATGAAAGTAAAAGGTGAAAACAAACTTCGTGAGCTTTATCAGAACATGAAGGAAAATGAAACAGCTGAACCAGAGGCTCAGAAGCTTCCAAAAGCGGTTGAAAACACGTTGGAAGAGATTGAAACAGCTGTTGATTTTAAGCGTCTGAAGGCTCTTAATGAAGGCATGCTGAAGCGTCCGGAAGGCTTCAATGGTTTTAAGAAGCTGGAGAAAATCCTGCAGCGTAGAAGCAAGATGCTGGATGATGGAGGTAAAGTAGACTGGGCCACAGCGGAAGCATTAGCATTTGCTTCTATTTTAGAAGATGGCCTGCCAATCCGACTTACCGGCCAGGATAGTGAACGTGGTACATTCGCTCACCGTCATATGGTCCTTCACGATGTCGAAACAGGGGAAACATACAATCCGTTGCACGGCTTGGAGCAGGCGAATGCATCGTTCGCTATTCACAATAGCCCACTTTCCGAAGCAGGTGTGTTAGGGTTTGAATATGGATATAGTGTCCAGGCACCCGATTCACTTGTATTGTGGGAAGCTCAGTTTGGTGACTTTGCCAATGCCGGGCAAGTTATTTTTGACCAATTCGTAGCAGCTGGTCGAGCGAAATGGGGAGAGAAGACAAGCATGGTCTTCTTACTGCCTCATGGTTATGAAGGTCAGGGACCGGAACATTCCAGCGCCCGTTTGGAACGTTTTTTACAGCTCGCAGCAGAAAACAACTGGACGGTAGCGAATGTTACGTCAGCTGCTCAATATTTCCACTTATTGCGCAGACAAGCTGCCATCAGCGGTAAAGAAGAAGCTCGTCCATTGGTGTTAATGACTCCTAAGAGTCTATTACGGAACCAGCGTATAGCTGATCCAGGTGAACGTTTCAGTGAAGGGAAATTCAACACCATCACACGTCAGCCTGGTTTAAGTGAAAATAAAGAAAAAGTAAAAACTTTACTGATCGGAAGCGGTAAAATCATGGTCGAGATAGAAGACGCTACCGAAAAGGCAGAAGGCCAAAACTTTGACTCGATTGCTGGTGTCAGGGTGGAACAAATTTATCCATTCCCTGATCAGCGCTTGAAAGAAATCATGGATGAATATCCCAATTTAGAAGAGTTGGTATGGGTACAGGAAGAACCGCAGAATATGGGGAGCTGGTACTTCGTCGAGGGTATCCTCCATCGATTACTAAATAAAGGCCAAATCCACCGTTATGTCGGACGTCCTCATCGTGCTTCTCCGTCAGTCGGTGAACCGAATATCCACAAGACAGAACAAAAACGTATCATCAATGAAGCACTTATGATGTCTAAAGGAGGAGATTCAAGTGAAAGAAATTAAGGTCCCTGAGTTAGCTGAGTCTATTACAGAAGGAACGATTGCCGAGTGGCTTGTCAAAAAAGGAGACAAGGTATCAAAAGGCGATCCGATTCTGGAACTTGAAACAGATAAGGTTAACGTCGAAGTAAATGCTGATGCCAGCGGAGTTTTGACGGAAATCGTAAAAGATGCCGGAGATGACGTCGAAGTTGGCGATGTTATTGCCAAAGTAGATGAAAATGGTGAAGCTGGCGGATCTTCTGATGACTCCTCCGATCAAAAAGAAGAGCCAAAAGAAGAGAAGAAAGAAGAGCCTAAAGGAGAAGCTAATCAAGAAAAGAAAGAAAAACCAAAAGAAAAAGAAGAAAAAGCTGCCGAGAAAGAAAGCGGAAAAGGCGATGTCGTAGCAACTCCTGCTGCGAGAAAACGTGCCCGTGAACTGGGTATCGAGCTTAGTGAGATTAGTGCCCGCGATCCATTAGGCCGTATCCGCCCTGAAGATGTAGATGCTGCTGCCAGTGGGTCTCAGGAAAAAGAAACGAAGCAGGAAGCTCCTAAAAAAGAGAAAAAAGCAGAGAAAAATAATGAAAAAACAGAATTCGATAAGCCGGTGGAGCGCGTGAAAATGTCTCGCCGTCGTCAGACAATTGCAAAGCGCCTGGTTGAAGCGCAACAAAACTCTGCGATGCTGACAACGTTCAATGAAGTAGACATGTCGGCCGTCATGCAGCTGCGCAAAGAACGTAAAGAAGACTTCCAAAAGAAACATGATATCAAACTGGGCTTCATGTCCTTCTTCACGAAGGCTGTTATCGGTGCCTTGAAAGAATTCCCACTATTGAATGCAGAAATTCAAGGAAATGAAATTGTGAAGAAGAAATTCTATGATATCGGGATGGCTGTATCCACTGATGAAGGTCTTGTCGTACCAGTAATCCGTGATGCAGACCGCTTAGGCTTTGCAGGCGTTGAAAAAGATATTTCCCGTCTTGCCAAGAAAGCGATCAACAAAGAATTGCAGTTGGATGAACTGCAAGGCGGTTCGTTCACGATTACAAACGGAGGTACTTTCGGTTCGATGCTTTCCACACCGATTTTGAATGCGCCGCAAGTAGGAATTCTTGGTTTGCACAACATTCAAAAGCGTGCCATGGTTATGCCGGATGACAGCATTGAGGTCCGCCCAATGATGTATATTGCCCTTTCTTATGACCATCGTATCGTCGATGGTAAGGAAGCAGTCCAATTCCTGGTACGTGTGAAAGAATTAATCGAAGATCCGTACGATCTATTACTGGAAGGTTAAAACTTTGTGAATCCTCGTCATCGAATGTGGCGGGGATTCGTTTTTTCTGATACATTGTAAGTACTAACAGGAAAGGTGGGATCATATGAAGACACCGCGTTCTTTCAACATGATTTTATACCCGAAAAAAACGATCTCCATAAATGGAGCAATTTATGATGTTGATCTCACCCATGATGAATTTTTGAATGAGTTCATGGACTGGGTTGAATCAAGAGGCTGGTCTTTTATGGGTCTGACAGAAGTAACCTCAGCAGAAAAAGCGAGTGAAGAACTCCTTGCACAAATGAAAGCCGAGAATAACGAAGAAAATGAAGAGGATTAATAATACCAGTATACATCTCATGGATCGTTGCCATGAGGTGTTTTTTTATTATCTAGGAAATTATAAAATATAATGATTGTGGATTACATTTTGAAGTAGGCTGAATCTAGCTTCAGCGCCTACCCCCTCGAGGTCTTAAGTCAAGCCTCTCTGTGACAAAAAACGTCACGACGAGGCTTGGCTTAAGCTTGTCGGGGGTGAGCAAGGCGCTTGCGTTTTTTGTTCTTTGGGGTAAATGTTGCTGTAAGGAAGAATAAGATGGAGAGAAACCGGAATTTGAATGCATTAAGTAAGAACGTCACCCAGTTAGGGGAGGATATCACTGTCTCCTGGACAAATTTTAGCATGGAAAGCAATTGCTCTCTTTTTCTTGGGGTATCCGTTAAATTTAATAGAATAGAGTACGGGCTGACTGAATCATTGTCAAATCAAGCTTTTTAAAGCCTATATTTTGAATATGATTGGTATTTTTTTAAATTAATAGTCTGAATATTTAATCAAAATCGACAAACCTGCATAGAATAGAATAATACTATAGCAGGAGGGGATGACGTTGGCTGAAGAGAAGAATTTTGTGATTGCAGAAGAAAATTGGTCCCTCCACCGAAAAGGACATGACGACCAGAAGCGCCATCAAGAAAAAGTTCAGGAGGCCATGAAGAATCAACTCCCAGATTTGATCACCGAAGAAAATATCATCATGTCTAAAGGCAAACATGTTGTTAAGATACCAATTAGATCACTGGATGAATATAAGATTCGTTACAATCATGATAAGAATAAACATGTTGGTCAGGGGGATGGAGACAGCCAGGTAGGCGATGTAGTAGCAAGAGATGGATCTGGAGACAAGAAAGCAGGAAAAGGTGAAGGAGCCGGAGATCAGGCCGGAGAAGACTACTATGAAGCGGAAATCAGTCTTGCTGAGTTGGAAGAAGCATTATTTAAAGAATTAGAACTGCCGAATCTGGAGGAAAAAGAGAAAGATAATATTGTTACCACGGATATCGAATTCAGTGATGTCAGGAAAACAGGGCTGACTGGAAATATCGATAAGAGACGTACCATGCTGGAAGCTTTCAAACGTAATGCCATGAAAGGTACTTCTTCATTTGCTCCGATTTACCCCGAGGATGTCCGTTACAAGACATGGAATGACGTGGTAAAACCAGAGTCGAAAGCGGTAGTCATAGCGATGATGGATACGTCAGGTTCGATGGGATTATGGGAAAAATATATGGCAAGAAGCTTCTTCTTTTGGATGAACCGCTTTTTGAAATCAAAATATGAAACGGTGGATATCGAGTTTATCGCCCATCATACAGAAGCGAAAGTAGTCAGTGAAGATGATTTCTTCTCCAAGGGGGAAAGTGGAGGAACGATTTGTTCTTCGGCTTACCGGAAAGCACTTGAGCTTATCGACGAAAAATATGCTCCAGACAGGTATAATATTTATCCTTTTCACTTTTCAGACGGAGATAATCTAACATCAGACAATAAACGTTGTATTCAGCTTATCGAGGAGCTTTTGAAGGTATCAAGTCTTTTTGGATATGGGGAAGTAAACCAATATAATCGCCATTCCAGTTTAATGCAGGTCTATAAAAAGATAGAACACCCGAAGTTCAGTTATTATGTATTACGGAAAAAAGCCGATGTCCTTTATGCCATGCAAAAGTTCTTAAGTGAAAAAGAAGAAGAAATGACCGTTTGACCAGCTCATTGAGCTGGTTCTTTTTTTGTTTAGGTTTTAGTCCATGTAAGGAGTGGAATGTTTTTACCCATAAGTAAAAAAGTCTATAATAGTATAATTACAAGCTTTCAGTTGAGGTGTTCCAGCAAAATGATTCAAGAGGTACTGCAGTATAATCAAATCATACTTTTAATCGCTTTATTATTGGTCACAAGTGTCGTCGTCACAAAGTTTTCATCGCGTCTTGGCGTGCCGTCACTGGTTCTGTTCATACTAGTCGGCATGCTGGTAGGGTCAGATGGATTGAATATCATCTACTTTAATGATCCTGAATTGGCACAAATTATCGGGGTAATTTCTTTAGTGATCATTTTATTTGAAGGGGGGTTGCAGACGAAGTGGGTAGGTATGAAGAAAGTCCTGGCCCCCTCGATTACGTTAGCAACTCTCGGTGTTGTACTCACAACTAGTATTGTAGCTATGTTTGTTAAATACATCCTTGGGGCTTCCTGGCTTGAAGCATTCCTGGTCGGTTCAATTGTAGGTTCCACAGATGCTGCAGCTGTGTTTGCTGTACTGAAAGGGAAGAATATTCGTAATAAACTTGAAGACACATTGGAAGTGGAGTCGGGTACTAACGACCCTATGGCAGTCTTTCTTACGATCACCTTCATTCAGTTATTGACTGAAGATTCTTCCAGCATCATTGGTTTGATTGGTCTGTTCTTCTGGCAGATGGGAGTCGGGGCCATAGTCGGACTTTTACTAGGGTACATAGCCAGTTACTCACTGAACCGGATCAACCTGGACTCAAGCGGACTTTACCCGCTTTTTGCTATTGCTTTCGCTTTACTCTCTTACAGCATCAGCTCGCTTGCACAAGCCAGCGGTCTGTTAGCTGTGTATCTAACAGCAGTTGTCATTGGTAATGCCGAGCTTGCTTATCGCTACTCTATCTTACGTTTCAACGAAGGGTTTGGCTGGATGGCACAAATCTTGATGTTCGTCATTTTAGGTTTGTTTGTTTTCCCTTCAGAGGTTTTCACTTCAGATATCATGGTGAGGGGAATATTAATCTCCTTGATTTTAATGTTCGTCGCACGGCCTGCTGCTGTTTATCTGGTACTCGCATTTTTCCGTTTTACAAATAAAGAAAAACTTCTGCTCTCATGGGCAGGACTGCGCGGGGCTGTTCCGATTGTTCTATCCATATTTCCAATGCTGGCAGAGGTAGAAAACAATCAGATGATTTTCAATGTTGTCTTTTTCATTGTATTGACATCTGCCCTGATACAAGGGGCGTCGATTACCTGGCTGGCAGAAAAGCTGTCCCTCGTTTCTGATAAGCTCAGCAATCCTATTCATTCACTGGAGCTGATATCAGTCGGGAAGGCTAACGTGGAAATTATTGAATTCGACGTTTCTGAAAATAATCGAATTACCGGTGAAAAGCTGGAAGATTTACAGTTTCCAGATAAGGCATTGATTAATGCGATCATTCGGAATGGTGACATTATCACTCCGTATGGGCAGACGAAGATATTAGCCGGTGACACGCTGTATGTGACCGTTTCGAAACATGTGAAAAAACAAGTGCAACAAGTTTTGAGTGATGTTAAAGAGGGAGTAGAAAAGGAAGAATAGTAAAAGTAAGTGTTTTATATGTCACGAGAAAAGCCGAGCTGATTTCAGCTCGGCTTTTCTCGTAGCAGCTATGATATTTTTTTTGAATCGTTATGATATATATTACATGATTAATTATAAGAAAGTGTAATCTATTTGTAAACCCTTTCTCAGAAATTTATACCATTTTCATGTTTTACAGTCAAAGAATCTTGTCAAAGGAAGGTATTTTAGGTTTTCATGGGGAATATAACAGAAAGAATTGTTATATCGATTATTGTCGAAACAATCATCTTTAATAAATTGTTTTTTGAATATAATTATCCTACAATTAAAAACGGTTTGTGCTGAAAGGAGAGAAAAGAATGGAGAAGCAGATAGGATTTATCGGCTGTGGGAATATGGCCCAGGCGATGATCCAGGGGATGTTGAAAGCGGGGGTTGTCCATAAAGAGCAAGTTTCCGCTACAGCAATTACAGATGAAACGATCGAAGGGGCTGCCTTCCGCTTCGATATTGATACATCGAATAATAATAAACGATTAGCCAGTGAAAGTGACATTTTATTCCTTGCTGTCAAACCGTATATTTACAAAGAAGTGATTGAAGAGATTAAATCTTTTGTAAGAAAAGATGCTATCATCATAACGATTGCTGCAGGCATTACGGTTTCCGATATTGAAAATTCCTTCGACCATCAGGTCAAAGTGGTGAGGACGATGCCGAATACCCCTTCACTTGTTGGAGAAGGAATGAGTGTATTGTGCCCGAATGAGTATATCACTATGGAAGAGCTGAACGAAGTTAGAGATATTTTTGAAAGCTTTGGAAAAGCTGAAGTGATGCCGGAGAAACTTATGGATGCCATTCCGGCAGTCAGTGGATCAGCACCAGCCTATGCTTATATGTTCATTGAGTCGATGGCGGATGGAGCAGTGCAGCAAGGGATTCCGAGAACCCAGGCATACAAGTTGGCCGCTCAGGCTGTGCTTGGAGCGGCCAAGATGGTACTTGAGACTGGAGAACATCCAGGGAAGCTGAAGGACGATGTCTGTACCCCTGGTGGGTCTACGATTGAAGCGGTAACAGCCCTTGAAAGTGCCGGTTTCAGGGGGGCAGTTCAATCTGCAATGGACGCCTGTACAAAAAGAGCTAAATACTTATCAGAAAGCAAGAAATGAAAGAAGCCGTTAATCGGCTTTTTTTATGATCTATTATATGAGAAGGGGTTGCATAACCTGCTAAAAACGAATAATATATTAAATGTTGTTACTATTATTCGGAAAGTCAGGTGTTTGTATGTCTAAAGTTTTTCGCCTCCAAGAAAATAATACGAACCCACGGACAGAAGTGATGGCAGGAATAACTACATTTCTAACTATGGTATATATCGTGGTTGTAAATCCTGCTATTCTTTCTTCAGCAGGAGTTCCTTTTGAACAAGTATTTATGGCAACGGTCATTTCTGCTTTAGTGGGTACATTGATTATGGCTTTTGCAGCTAATTACCCGATAGCAATAGCACCTGGAATGGGGTTGAATGCCTATTTTGCCAGTGTGGTTGCTTCTCAAGGGGTATCTTATCAAATAGTATTCGGAACGGTCTTTATAGCTGGCCTCTTATTTATTTTATTAAGCTTGACCAAGTTGAGAGAGACGTTGATTATGGCAATACCTGCTTCATTAAAATACGGAATCACTTCTGGAATCGGTCTCTTTATCGCTTTTCTCGGACTGAAAATGTCAGGAATAGTCGTTCCAAGCGAAGCGACAATGGTGACCTTTGGGGATTTGCACCAGCCGGTGACTTTGCTGACTCTTACTGGTTTATTCATTACATTGGCCTTGATGGCGAGGAAAGTAAAGGGTGCGCTCTTTCTTGGCATGGTGATTACCGGAGTCATCGGTTATTTCACCGGCCAGCTTCAATTTGAAGGGTTCATTTCGGCACCTCCAGTTCCCGTGTTTTTTGATATTGATATCAGCGGTGTTTTCGCTAATGGATTATATACAGTGATTTTTGCGTTTTTGCTGGTGACCATTTTTGATACCACTGGTACCATGATCGGGGTTGCCGAGCAGGCTGGTTTTATAAAAGAAGATGGCAGTCTGCCTCGGGCGAAATCCGCTTTGATGGCTGATGCAATAGCTACTACTACCGGGTCCATGTTTGGTACAAGTCCGTCAACTGCCTATATCGAATCTACTTCCGGAGTAGCAGCCGGCGGACGGACAGGTTTGACCTCTTTAGTCGTGGCGATGCTGTTTTTCCTATCTATTTTCTTATCTCCGATCGTAGCTGCCATTTCCAATTTGCCAGCAATTACAGCCCCAGTGTTGATTATCGTGGGCTGTTTTATGATGGAAGGGCTCGCACGCGTCGATTGGAGAACATTTGATGAAGCTTTTCCTGCTTTTGCAATTATTTTGACTATGCCGCTTACATCAAGCATAGCAACTGGAATTTCGATAGGATTTATTACCTATCCCTTATTGAAGCTGGCCAGTGGGAAAGGGAAAGAAGTCCACTGGATTTTATATACCTTTGGAATAATTTTCATTCTCCAAATGATATTCTTCCCTGCACATTAATATAGAACGAGAAGCCATCCAAAAAGCTGGATGGTTTTTTTTTGACTCTATCCATAAATGACTAAAGATACCATTATCGTTCATACTAAGAACAATTATGTATTGATTTAGGTGGTGAGTGGGATGGGATATCGCAGACGCAGGTCAGAGCAAAACAAAAATCTGGATGATCTAACAGGCAGTACAAATAAAAAAGAACCGAAACAACCAAGTTTTTCGAAGCTTTCCGATAATATCGATTATCTCACTCAAGCCCTAATGTTATCGAGCGATTTAAAGGTAAGAATTTTACAGGATGGCACAGCTGCAATCCTGTTTTTCGAGTCGCTTGCTGATAATGAACAAATGCAAGAGCAGATTTTCAATCCGATAGAACAAGGGAAATGGGGATCTATTTCTGAATTGCCTCATGGCAGCCATACAGAAGACCTGGAGGAATCCCTCAAGAATCTTCTACAAGGTCATGCTGTCTTTATAGAAGATGGGAATAAAAAACTTACCCAATTCAGTGTTACATCTGTATTCAACCGAAGTGTGGAAGAACCGGATAACGAAAAAGTCGTGCGTGGTTCCCATGAAGGTTTTGTTGAAAATCTGATGATCAATATCAACCTGATTCGGAAGCGCATCCAACACCGTGATTTAATAATGAGATATTTTAAAGTAGGAAAGAAAACAAACACCAATATAGCTATTGCTTATATGGATGGTATAGCTGATCCGAAATTAATTGATGAAGTGGTCAGGCGGATTGAAACTGTAACAGCAGATGAAATCTTAAGTCCTGGTTATATGGAAGAATTCATTGAGGATTCTACATTTTCTCCTTTTCCTCAAGTCTTGAGTACCGAACGTCCGGACCGTGTTGTGGCAAATATCATGGAAGGAAGAGTCGCTTTGATAGCTGAAGGAAGTCCGACTGTTCTTATACTCCCTGCCACTTTTTTTATGTTTTATCAATCTCCGGATGATTATAATTCCCGCTGGTTTTCTGGAACTTTCATTCGGTTGATCCGGTTGATGAGTTTTGTAATTGCTATCGGTTTGCCAGCCTTTTATATTGCTATTATCGCTTTTCACTATGAAGTGCTGCCATTTGATCTTATTATTCCGGTCAAAAGTTCGATTAATGATATTGCTTATCCTCCGCTAATTGAGGCATTGATCATGGTAGTACTGTTGGAATTGATACGTGAATCCGTGTTAAGGCTGCCGGCGCCTGTCGGTCAAACAATTGGTATCGTCGGTGGTTTAGTTATTGGGGATGCGATCGTACGGGCTGGACTCGTATCAAATCTCATGGTTATCGTAGTTGCTTTGACTGCGATTGCCTCCTATGTCGTACCATCTCATGAACTAAGTACGTCACTGCGTATATTAACATTTCCGTTAATCATTATGGCAGGGACATTGGGGTTCGTTGGCATCGTTTTTGGCATGATGTTCATCATCATCCACCTAAGCAAATTAGAGTCATTCGGCGTGCCTTATTTCGCTCCGGTGTCACCGTTGCGCTTGAAAGATCTAAAGGATACATTCGTTCGGTTACCATTATACCTTTTAAACACCAGACCGAAGGATGCCAGGCCTCAAAAGATGAAATCGATGGGTAAATCAAGGGAGTGGAAGAACCGTGGCAAATCCAAGTAATACCTCAGGGACCCAATCCCAGCAAAAGAGACAAAAGATATCTCTTCGGCAATTCTTCTTTCTGATTGTCCAGACACAGATAGGGGTCGGCGTATTGACCTTGCCTTATGACCTTCAAAAGGCAGCTGGCCATGATGGCTGGATATCGTTATTGCTTGCCAGTCTTCTCCTTCAAATTGTTCTGTTGTTCTTTTGGCTGCTTGCAAAGAGGTTCCCTGATAAAGACCTGCCTCAATATACAGAAAAAATTCTCGGGAAATGGGCAGGGAAAGTAACTAATTTATTCTTTAGTATTTATTTTATTGCAGTGGCTGCTTTAGTTTTAGTTTTATATTCAAGGATTTTAAAGTTATGGATACTCCCTGAGACACCAAAATTTGTTGTTGTTTTTCTTATGATCATGGCAGGTATATATATGGTCTGCTGCAGTGTTACCGTCATGGCAAGAATTTACACCCTCCTATCCGGGCTCTTGGTGATGTTGTTTATTGCGCTCCTGTATGTTCTTACAGAGATTCAGATCGTTTATTTATTACCAATAGGTAAGGCAGGGTGGACAAACATACTTAACGGCATTAATGCTGGAGTATTATCTTTTCTGGGATTCATCATTATTTTATTTATCTATCCTTTTGTGCAAGGGAACGATAAACAAAAATTAAAAACAATATTTTTCTCTCATTGGTTTGTGCTTGTTTTTTATCTGTATACGTTGTTTGTCACTTTTGGATTCTTTGGTCCGGAGGAGATAAAGCTTGTGCCTTCTCCTGTACTTTATAGTTTGAAAGCATTTGAATTCAGTATTGTAAGCCGCCTGGATATGTTCTTTTTATCTATTTGGGTAGTTTCAGTATCGACTTCATTCACGGCCTATCTGTTTATGGCTGGTACAACTTTTACCCGTATCCTTAATGCAAAGAGTAGCAAGCATTTTTTTATTTGGTCCGCTGTTTTGATACTGGCTGTGACCTATATCCCGGGCGAAGGCAAGGAAGATGTAGAGAAATTCGGCAGTATGATTTTAAAGTTCGGGTATCTATTTTCTGGTATCCTGCCTTTCCTTCTATTTATCGTTGCTTTACTGCGTAGAAAAAGGACACAGGGAAGTGATACCAAATGATTAAAAAGTTAGTATTGGTTTTAATCTGTGTGACGTTACTGACCGGCTGTTGGGACGAGCGCAGCTTCAAAGAGGTGAAATTGGTCTTAGCTGTTGCATACGACTTAAGGGATGATGGACGCATTAAAGGTACAGTCTTTATCCCCACCGTAACAAGACAAGCAGAAGGCCCTAGCCAACAACTGGTGGAAATCCTGACAGCAGTTGGTGAAAACTCAAGAGATGTAAGGCATAAAATTGATGAAAAATTGTCTAATATATATGACCCAGCTAAGATGCAGGTTATTTTGATAGGAGAAGAACTGGCTAAAAAGGATATCTATTCAATATTAGACTCCTACTATCGAGATCCCAGGAGTAATTTGAATGCATTAGTAGCCATTGTGGAAGAGGAAGCAGCGGAAGTCGTTAAAGTTAACACCGAGCAAGAGACAAGTATCAGTAAACACATCGTAGGTTTATTACAGGCGATGGAACATGCCACGCATACGACGGGGGAAAACCTGCAACTGATATGTGCCGAAATGTTCGAGCCTGGGCAGGACTTTGTTTTGCCCCATTTATCTATGGATGAAAAGAGTGGGGTAATCGAATTCAGAGGCCTGGGATTGATACAGGAACGCTCCTATAAAGATGAAATCCCTCTGGAACACGCAACATTGCTTTTGCTGATGATGGACTATTTAGGGGATACAGCCCAGATCACTAAAAAAGTCAGTGACAAAGAAGAATTTCGAATAATGAATTATATAACCACCGAAGTGAAGGGAAAGAAACGTAAGTTGAATATAAATACATCTGGAGGAGAAGTAAAAGTAGACCTTACTCTTGATTTGCGTATGAATATTGTAGAATATCCACATGACAAGCTGGAAAAAAAGGAAGAAGTAAAGAAGCTGGAGAAAAAGTTATCGGAACTTCTCACGAAGGATGCTGAAGGAATTATAGCAAAGTTAAAGGAAGCAGAATCGGATGTATTCGGTATCGGAAGAAGGTTAGAAGCCTATCATTACAAGACATGGAAAAAAATCGATTGGAAAAAAGAATACCCAAATATCGAAATCACCCCGAAAGTGAAGGTTACCATTGAAAATCATGGCATCATCAATTAAGGAAGAATTTTGTCAAATTGTGAAACTTTCTGCTTATTGAAACCGTCTACAATGGTAGAGAAAATTTTGAAGCAGGGGGAGCTTACATGAAAGGTAAATCAGTGGTTGTTTATGCCGGAATATTGTTCCTTATCGTATTGATGATTGGATGCCAGACGACCAAAGCGGTACCGCACGGCTATTTTGATTATGACCAGAATCAGGCACAACAGGCAGCAAACCAATTAGATTTTGATTTGGATCTGCCGGAGTTCATTCCGTTTGAGATGGTGATGATGGTGTCAGATATATATACAATCGATGGTGCTGAGGCGCTGGATCTCAGCTTTTACACCGATGAAAATGATTTATTGACCCTCCAGTTTATTGAGGGGAACGTCGAACCAGACTTGTTTTCACCAGAACAAGTGGCCATTACTGATTCCCTTTCCGGCCAGTACGTTGATAATTCATTTGCTAAATCAGTGACATGGCAGAAAGACGGGGTCACCTACAAGATGACTTATCGTCCGAGTAACTTTGCAGACAACAATAACGACGTGGAAAAATCAGATTTACTTGATGTAGCACGCTCATTCCATTTTTAATAGTACGCCAGATCATGATTCAATGGTCTGGCGTTTTCATTTTACTTTAATGATTAAAGGATAAGAAAATACCTGGGAATTGGTGATGAGTCATGTCTTACTAGTGTACATGAAAACTTATAAAGTAGAAGAAACTAAGTCAGATATCTTCGTAAAGGAGAGAAAAAACGTGGGAAAATGGTTCGTATGTTTGTTTGTGTTCATTTTCTTGCTGATCACAGGAATAGAAAATCAGGTAGATGCAAAAACAATGACCTATCATGTGAAACCAGGGGATACGATGTGGAAAATCTCTCTCCGTTATGATCTTTCTTTGAGTGAATTTATAGAGAGCAATGATCATATCGAGAATCCGGAGGTGATTTATCCAGGAGACCGGCTGCGGATTCCTTCCGGAGAAATTACAGAAACAGTAGTTGAGCTTACCAACCAAGCACGAATACAAAAAGGGATCAAACCGTTGCATATGGATGAGGCGTTGGAACGTGTCGCAGCTGCGAAAGCTGAAGATATGGCTGAAAATAGCTACTTCAGTCACCAATCACCTACGTATGGTTCTCCCTTTATGATGCTTCGTGATTTCCGAATAGACTTCGAACGTGCAGCTGAAAATATAGCGGTCGCACCGTATTATCCCGAGGAAGTTGTTTCCCAATGGCTGGGGCACCCTGGTCACCGAAAAAATATATTAAACACCAGGATGACACATAGTGGAGCAGGGTATGCAGAAGGAAAGAACGGAAAGGGATACTATGTACAATTTTTCATTCAAAAATAACAGCAACGGACATAACCGTGATGACGTCTCCTAATAATTTTGTTAAGGTGAATAAAGTCCTTAGGAAAATAGTAAAAAAGATCGACCGTTCACAAGACTTTCAAAAATTGTAAACGTTGATATGACAAGGATTTCAGTTTTATGACTTAAAATTACACTTGCATGACGTCTGACAACCTGATAGAATCCAATATGAAATGATCCTATGTAAGCATTTTCATTATGGGACGGACAACTTTGAGGGAGGAAGAAAATATGGGAATTTTATTAGGTCTTTTGGCCATTGTCGTCGTGCTGGGTATTGCATTTTTGATGTCCAATGACAAAAAGAATATCAACCTTCGTGGAATTGGAATCATGCTTGCTTTGCAGCTGTTTACTACATGGTTCATGTTCAATACAGATGTCGGACAAGCAATCATCGGAGCAATTTCTGCTGGTTTCAATAAATTGATTGAGTTTGGTTCAGAAGGTGTCAACTTTGTACTTGGGGGAATTGCTGTCGAAGAAGGCGGCGGAGGCGTATTCTTTTTCAACGTACTGTTATTGATTATCTTCTTTGCTACTATCTTATCGGTATTGACTTATTTGAAAATCTTGCCTTTCATCATTAAATATCTGGGACAGGCATTGTCATATATCACAGGACTTCCAAAAATCGAGTCCTTTAACGCGGTCAACAGTATTTTCTTCGGTCAGTCCGAAGCTTTGATTGCAATCAAATCTCAATTCCATCAATTGAATGACAACCGTCTTTATATTGTCAGCGCATCTGCAATGGGGTCTGTTTCTGCTTCCATCGTAGGGGCTTACCTGGGAATGCTTCCGGCCCAATATGTACTGGTAGCTCTGCCATTGAACATGTTCAGTGCTTTGATCGTAGCTTCTATCATTGCGCCTGTCAAAGTGGACAAGAAAGAAGACACAGTGGAAATCCAGGATGTTTCCAATGCGAAGAGCTTTTTCGAAGCGATGGGTAACGGTGCCCTTGATGGTGGACGTATCGCTTTGATCGTTGCAACCATGCTGATTGCTTTCATTGCATCCTTAGAATTAGTGAACTGGGCATTTGCAGGAATCTTCAATGGATTCACCTTGCAGGAAGCTTTAGGTTATGTCATTGCTCCAATCGGTCTATTGATGGGCATTCCGGCTGCTGAAGTTATCGATGCTGGTGCCATCATGGGTACTAAGATTGTAACAAACGAATTCGTAGCTATGCTTGAATTCCAGAACATGCTGGATCAAGTTTCTGAAAAAACGGTTGGTGTTGTCACCGTGTTCCTGACTAGTTTCGCTAATTTCTCTTCCATCGGTATCATTGCTGGTACGGTGCAGGGGATCGACTCAGAAAAAGGTGGAAGAGTTTCCGGTTTCGGTATGAAACTATTGATTGGTGCTACGCTTGGTTCTGTTCTATCTGCAACAATTGCTGGACTATTTCTATAAGAACCTGATAGGAAGTGCTATCCTTTTAAGTAAGGATAGCACTTTTTTGTATAGGCTCTGATTTTACCGATAAGCTTCCTTTTGCTGAAGACTCAGTTTCGAGAGAAACTGTTTCCGTTATGGTGTGAGCGTTTGGAGGTCCGGGAAATCACTCGCTTTCTATGGGCATGTGGTGAGCTTCCTCAGGCTTCGCTGCAGTGCACCCCTATTGTTGGACACTCATCTGACAATAGGAGGTGCTCTTATGAGCCAGTATACCCCCGAAGAAAAACTACACATTATTAAACG
>NZ_FNQR01000006.1 GCF_900107755.1 Thalassobacillus cyri
CCTAATTCACGGTAGCTTATGCGCTCTGTGTAATATCTTTTAACGGCTTGGTGTTTTTCTTCTCGAGTAAATCTTTTCATACACGCACCTCCTATGTATTAGAGAGGTGTCCAATGATAGGGGTGCGTTTCAAGCCCTGCGGGATCTCACCATGTACTATCCTCCCATTGGAGTCTCGCTATTTCCCGGACCTCCTTGCGTTGGTAAGGCACACGGAAACATCTTTATGCAGTCCTCCAACATAAGAAGAGCTACTCATAAAAACATAAAAACGTGCTTATTACGTGCATCATAGTTCCATATGATTTGTGGAAGGCATCTTCATCTATGGCAGGGGATCGTTTCTCTCATCCTTCGGATGGGGTGGTTGGGAAACATCGAGACTCCCGTGGGAGAAGGAGCTAGGCAAGACCCCGGAAGACGAAGTCTGAGGAGGCTTGCCAGTTCCCCCACAGGAAAGAAATGAATGCGTAATCGCCTTGGGAGATACGACACGCATAAGCAGAACAGCAAAAGGGAAGGGTTCTTTCTTCCCGTTGATGGACTGCTTATGTCGCGAGTGTCTAGGCGATGAAGCTGGAAAGCGAGTAGTTTCCAAGCCATCCCTGACACTATTTTGTTAAAGAAGCCCTTCTATCTTGAAACTGAGTCTTCTTCGGCCCTATAATTGAATAAGGCTCTTATGAAAAACAACCACAATGTTTAACAGAGCCCTTAATTTTAAACATGTCTTTCCTGTTGAAAATAGTGTGCTCTATTAGAGAAATGATTTTCTAATGAGACACTATCCCAGGAAGTCATTTTTTGATTAGGATTTCATCCAGAAACAGTATAAAGGATTCTTCTTTCGATTTCCCGATAAAATCGCTATAATAGGCAATAACTTACACTACACGCATAGCATGGGGAAGGTTTGAAGATACCTTGAATATAAAAGAACTTATTTTTGAAACAGAAGATATTCATAGGGTTACCGAATTGATCAGCTCAAAATTGAATAAGCCTGTAATTATTGAAAATAAAAACTTTGAGCTTGTATCCTATAGCGCCTCTGTCGACCAGTTTGATCAAACGCAACAGAAGACTATTCTTTCTAAAAAATGCCCGATTTTTATCATCGATCGTTTAAAAAAAGAGGGTATTGTCCAAAGTCTCCAGAAGCAGCCGACACCAATCCGGGTTCAGCCGATGGAAGAATTGGGTTTTTATCAAAGGATTGTCATTTCAGCTAAACATCTCGGCCACACGATGGGCTACGTGTGGGTGCAAGAGTCTGATACGCTTCTTAATGAAGAAGAGTTGAACTTTTTACAAGAAATCACCCCACATCTTGGCAAGTTGATTTATGATACTTATGCCAAAGTGAATGCGAAAGAGGGACGTCGAGAGGGATTATTATGGAAGGTGCTTCAGCATGAATACGGGAGTGAAAATCAATTCCGGCATGAAGCGGGTTTATTAAAGTTAACGTTACCTCAGAGATATTCCGTAATGGTCTTTTCGATCTCTGACCCACAGGATAAATTTCGATTAGACTATTTGGAAAAAGTGGTCGAGAGTTTTTATCTAAGGCGGAAAGTACAGCTTTTGAAATCCGATTATCAAATGATACTGATTATACATGGAGAAGCGGAACAAGAATTTTCTTCCCGTGATTTAGCACGAAAGTTTATTGAAGAAGTGAAGGATGTTGCTGGTACGGATGTTTTTTATCGATTTTTAATCGGGGTGGGAAAAGAATATACTTCTTTGATTCATATGAGAAAAAGCTTTCTCGAAGCGCTGGAAGTAATTGAAACAGCAAACTTCATTACCCCTCGGCCGGAATCGATGCCAAGGGAATTTTCTAAGTTAGGGGTATATCGTTACCTGGCGACTTTGTATGAAAAAAATAGTTCAGAAGATTATTTCAGTGAGGATTTGCTTCGGCTGATGAAAAAGGATATGGAACGCCAGACAGATTTACTGCGGACACTTGAAGTATATCTCGCCAACAATGGAAAAGGAAAGCAGACCGCAAGCGATTTATACATTCATCCCAATACTCTCAATTACCGGATTAAACAAATCCTGGAGATTACCAATATCGATTTTAATGATTTTAATATGAAGAGTTATTTATACACCGAATTATTGCTGCTTAATAATGTACCTGCCTATCATGAACGTTATAAAGAAGCGGCGGAAAAAGGTGTTGATCTTTAAAATCGGTGTTTTCAGACAAGTATTGACATGATATCATGCATTAATGTTTCAGAACACCAAGGAAGAGGAGTCACCTATCGTGAAAATCGGATATCGCACGATAAAAACAGCAATAGGCACACCAATCGCTATATGGATTGCCCAGCTGATGAGTTTGGAAAACTTCGCATCTGCTGGTATCCTGACCATTTTATGTATTCAAGTGACCAGAAAACGATCTATTTTGTCTGCATGGCATCGTTTTGCCGCATGTATAGTGGCAATGATTTTTTCATTTTTATTTTTCGAAACCCTCGGATATAACCCAATCTCGATCGGACTCATGCTATTCTTATTTATTCCGACTACCGTGAAGCTGAAGATTTCTCCAGGGATTGTAACTAGCTCCGTCATTATTCTTCACTTATATGGTTCAAAGGGGATTGACGCAGGAGTCGTAACGAACGAGTTATTGTTGATTATCGTAGGGATTGGGACAGCTTTGTTATTGAATCTTTATATGCCAAGTATGGATAAAAAATTGTATGACTACCAGGAAAAGATTGAACATAACTTCACTGTCATTTTAAAAGAACTTGCCACTTATTTGCGTGAAGGTGATAATGACTGGTCAGGGACGGAATTGGCCGAGACGGCTGACCTGCTGGAAGAGTCCAAAACGATGGCGTTCCGTGATGTAGAGAACCACTTGCTTCGTTCCCATAATCAACATTATCATTACTTTAATATGCGCCTGAAACAGTTCGAGCTGCTTGAAAGGATGCTGCCGCTGGTCAGCCGTATTTCCGGGCCTTATAAACATGCAGTTAAAATCGCTGAATTCTTTGAGGAACTGGCAGATGCCGTACACCCTGGAAATACTGCTGTCATTTACTTGCGACAGATTCAGGCATTGAGAAAAGAATTCCGGGAAGACAATTTACCGGAATCACGTGAAGAATTTGAAGTAAGAGCCAGCTTATTCAATTTGTTGAATGAAATCGAACAGTATTTAATCATTAAACGTTCCTTTAAAAAAAGTGATGTATAGAAGGTTGAGCAGAGAGGGGAAGCTAAACAAAAAGGAGCAATCAAAATGAAATTTTTTCTATTGTTTCTTACCTTATCTGTTTCTCCCCCTTATACTCCGGAAATAGCCGATCCCTTTGTGATTGTAAACAAAGCGACTAATCAGCTTGCATTTTTTGATGAGGGAGAGCTGGAGGAAGTTTATCCTGTGGCAACCGGAGCAACGGATGAACTTACACCAACCGGTTTATTTACTATAACTGTAAAAGCGAAAGATCCCTATTACCGGAAAAAGAATATACCAGGCGGAGATCCGAAAAATCCATTAGGTTCCAGATGGATCGGGTTTGATGCTAAAGGTACAGATGGCCGTATCTATGGGATACATGGTACCAATCAGCCTTCCTCGATAGGAAAAGATGTCTCCCAAGGATGTATCCGTTCCTATAATAATCAAGTGGCAGAGCTGTATGAACGGGTTCCGATCGGGGCAAAAATATTGATTGTGGAGGATAACCAAGACTTTTTAAGTGTATATGAGAAGTATGTAAAGAAGAACATCAAGCATCGATTGCAATAGAAAAAGCGGAGCTGCCTCATTTTGGCAAAGCTCCGCTTTTGTTTTAGCGCTTTCGTTATAGGGATAAGTTTTTTGCTTAGACCTTTCTTATAGAAACATGCCTGCTCCGGCTAATAGAGATGAAAGTACCATGGATAAAATCATGATGTAAATGATAATTTTCATGCGTCGTTCACGCTTTGATTGCTTTCGTGCCAAGGTTGTTACCTCCTTTATGCGTCCTGAGGATGTCCGGAAGAATTCGGACATGCGTTAACTGTATTTTACATGTAAATGATAAATTGGACAAGAGCGGGAAAGTATTTCAAAATAGAATTATGAATCCTTGCAAAAATTTGAAAAATTATGGAGCACTTTTTGGTTTTTTGCTGAAAAATTGTTTAATTATTTGATAAGCTAGTATGGAAGATAGTAGTTAGGGAGAAGGAGGTCATTTAATGAGTGATCAATCAAAATACCATCAACAAAAGCAGCAGTGGGAAACGGACGTAGAGAAAACGTCCAAGCGGTTTCCGGAACGAAAAGATGATTTTGTCACAAGTTCAGAAATATCTATAGATCGTCTGTATACACCGGAGGAGGCTTCTTCTGGAACTTACGAAGACAAATTAGGGTTCCCTGGTCAATATCCGTATACTCGCGGCATACAACCTACCATGTATCGAAGCAGGTACTGGACAATGCGGCAGTATGCAGGGTTCGGCTCTGCTGAAGAAACCAATAAACGATTCAGATATTTATTAGAACAAGGGCAGACGGGGTTATCCGTCGCATTCGATCTTCCTACTCAAATCGGATATGATTCCGATGATCCGATGGCGGAAGGGGAAGTCGGAAAAGTCGGAGTAGCCATCGACAGTTTGAAAGACATGGAACAGCTGTTTGATCAGATTCCCCTGGATAAAGTCAGTACATCTATGACCATCAATGCACCTGCTTCTATTTTGCTTTGTATGTACATAGCTGTGGGAGAAAAGCAAGGCGTACCGATGGAGAAGCTCACAGGGACGATTCAGAACGATATCCTCAAAGAGTATATTGCGAGAGGGACATATATTTACCCGCCAAAACCATCGATGCGTTTGATTACCAATATTTTCGGATATTGCCAGACGAACGTGCCGAAATTCAATACCATCAGTATTTCTGGTTATCATATAAGGGAAGCTGGTTCTACAGCAGTCCAGGAAGTCGCATTTACGATTGCCAATGGTATGGCGTATGTTGATGCCGCTATCGAGTCCGGACTTGAAGTGGACCAGTTTGCGCCAAGACTCGCTTTCTTCTTCAATGCCCATAACCAATTTTTCGAAGAAGTGGCGAAATTCAGAGCAGCACGGCGCATCTGGGCAAAAATCATGAAAGAACATTATCAAGCAGAAAATCCAAAGAGCTGGAAGCTGCGTTTCCATACCCAGACTGGTGGTTCAACCCTCACTGCCCAGCAGCCGGATAACAATATAGTACGTGTTACCTTGCAAGCGCTTGCAGCTGTCATGGGAGGAACTCAGAGTCTACATACCAATTCTCGTGATGAAGCATTAGCTCTCCCAACAGAAGATTCAGCTCGTATAGCGCTAAGAACCCAACAGATCATTGCTAATGAAAGCGGTGTCGCTGATACGATTGACCCGCTGGGAGGCTCCTATTATGTGGAATCATTGACCGATAAGATCGAGGAAGAAGTCAATGACTACCTGGAACGAATCGAGAAATTAGGAGGAGCAGTCCAAGCCGTGGAAGATGGCTATATGCAGCGGGAAATACACCAATCTGCATATGAAGCCCAAAAACGGATAGAATCAGGCGAAGAAATCATCGTGGGTATGAATGAATTCCGAATCGAGGAAGAAATTAATCCTGATTTGCTCCGGGTAGATGAAGCTCTGGAAGCGCAACAAATCGAACAGACTAAAAATATTAGAGAATCAAGGAACCAGCAGCTGGTAGATAACTGCTTGGATAACCTGAAAGAAGCAGCCAGGCAGGAGAAGGAAAATTTGATGCCGTATATTCTAGAAGCTGTCAAAGCTTATGCCACCGTTGGAGAAATTGCCAACGTACTAAGAGAAGAATTCGGTGAGTATACGGGGATGTAAAAGGGGGAGTACTGACATGAAAAAACAAATACGTGCACTAATTGCTAAACCAGGGTTAGACGGTCACGATCGTGGTGCATTGATCATTGCTCAGGCATTGAGAGACCAGGGAATGGAGGTAATCTATACTGGATTAAGGCAATCGCCGGTTCAGATTGCCCAGGCAGCCATTCAGGAAGATGTCGACGTCGTCGGTTTATCTTCCTTATCAGGGGCGCATAAATCATTGTTTCCAAAGGTTGTGCAAGCATTGAAGGATAAAGGTGCGGAAGATATACCTGTCATTGGAGGCGGAGTCATTCCTGCTGAGGATATACCTTATTTAGAGGACCAGGGAGTAGCTAAGATATTTACTAGTGGTACGCCGACAGAAGAAATCGCTAAATATATCGAAAAAATGGTCGATCCGGAGTCGAGCCTGGTTGCTGCACCGAAAAAAATCGCTCACATAGGAATTGCAGTCAAGCAATTAGAAGCGGCACTTCCGTTTTACCAGGATGTGCTTGGATTGAAACTTGAAAATGTAGAAGAGGTAACCTCAGAACAGGTTCGGGTTGCTTTTCTTAAGATTGGCGAAACAAGACTTGAGCTGCTCGAACCGTTAAGCGAGGATTCTCCGATACATCAGCATATTGAAAAGCGGGGAGAAGGAATCCATCATCTGGCATTGGAAGTCGATGATATTTCCGAACGCTTAAATCAATATAAGGAGAGCGGTGTAGCATTGATACATGATACCCCGAAAACAGGTGCGCATGATAGCCAAATTGCGTTCCTTCACCCGAAAGCCGGACACGGCGTCTTATATGAGTTATGTCAGCACAGCGAAAAGGAGTGAAGCATCGATGGATATTTATGATAAAATCAGTGAACTTTATGATAAACGCAGACAGACAGAACTTGGGGGCGGGGATGAACGGATAGAAAAACAGCATGCGAAAGGGAAAATGACAGCACGAGAGCGTATCGATTATATGCTTGATGAAGGTACTTTCATTGAATTGAATCCATTCATGGAGCATCGCGGTGACAGCTTTGGGATGAATGGCCAGCCTGCACCTGGAGAAGGAGTGGTGACCGGCTTTGGTAAGATTGATGGAAGGGACGTTTATTTGTTCGCCCAGGACTTTACCGTCTTTGGGGGAGCACTTGGTGAAATGCACGCCAAAAAGATTGCTGCAGTTATGGATTTGGCAGTGAAAAATGGTACGCCTTTCATAGGCTTGAACGATTCCGGTGGAGCTCGTATCCAGGAGGGGGTTTCTTCCTTGGATGGTTACGGACATGTTTTTTATAGAAACTCCATATATTCTGGTGTCATACCACAGATTTCTGTCATTATGGGACCATGTGCTGGCGGTGCTGTCTATTCTCCAGCTATTACTGACTTTGTCATTATGGTAGAAGAAACATCTCAAATGTTCATTACAGGACCAAAGGTGATTGAAACCGTTACCGGAGAGCAAATATCTTCAGAAGACCTTGGGGGAGCGTATGTCCATAACTCAAAAAGTGGTAATGCGCATTTAAAAACGCATGACGAAGAAACAGCACTCGATGCTGTACGTCAGCTGGTCAGCTACCTGCCTTCCAATAATGAACAAAAGCCACCTGTACTGGAATTAGAGGAAAAAGACGATTACCGTCCGGATATCACCGATAAAATACCATTCGACCCGATCCGTCCCTATGATGTCCGTGTAGTGATTGATGAAGTTGTTGACCCTGACTCTTTCTTTGAGATACATAAAGATTTTGCCAAAAATATCGTGGTCGGTTTCGCCAGATTGAAAGGACAGACTGTAGGCCTCGTGTGTAATCAGCCGAAGTATATGGCTGGAGGGCTCGATATCGATTCCAGTGACAAAGCAGCACGATTCATCCGTTTCTGTGACTCATTCAATATTCCACTGATAACTTTCGAAGATGTAACCGGATTCTTCCCGGGAATCAAACAGGAGCATGGCGGCATCATACGACACGGAGCGAAGATTTTATACGCCTATTCAGAAGCGACTGTACCTAAACTTACGGTGATTACACGGAAAGCATACGGTGGTGCTTATGTCGCTTTGAACAGTAAGTCGATCGGTGCGGATTTAGTGTATGCATGGCCAAACGCGGAAATTGCGGTTATGGGACCTGAAGGTGCAGCGAATATCATCTTTGCGAAAGAAATTAAGGAAAGTGAAAATCCGGAAGAAACAAGACAGAAAAAGATCAGTGAATACCGGGAGCGTTTCGCCAACCCTTATGTCGCTGCATCGCTTGGTATGGTCGATGATGTGATCGATCCTCGTGAAACCCGTACTACCTTGATCCAGGCGCTTGATATGCTCAAAAATAAAAAGGAAGAACGGCCGAAGAAGAAACACGGCAATATTCCACTGTAAAGGTATGGCAGCCTGAAACTGCTTCCGTTGACAGTTTCAGGCTGTTTCGCTAACGTACTAATTGGAGCGTACATAAAGGAGGACATACGAATGGTAACTATAAATAAAGAACGTCTTCTTGAAGAGTTCCTGGAATTGGTCCAGGTCGACTCCGAGACAAAAGATGAAGCGAAAATCGCTAAAGTACTGAAAAAGAAATTTACTGACCTTGGTTTGGAAGTGCTAGAGGATGATGCTCGTAACCAAACCGATCACGATGCCAACAACCTGATCTGTAACCTTAAAGGAACCAAGGACGGCGTCGATACGATTTATTTCACCTCCCATATGGACACCGTAGTTCCGGGTAACGGTGTCAAACCTTCCATTGAAGATGGCTACATCGTAACAGATGGTACTACGATTCTTGGAGCAGATGATAAAGCAGGACTTGCAGCCATGCTTGAAGCTATCCGTGCCTTGAAAGAAAATGACATTAAACATGGGGACATCCAGTTTGTCATTACAGTAGGCGAAGAAAGCGGTCTTGTCGGTGCCAAAGCGCTTGATGCTTCCTTGTTGAAAGCAAAATATGGTTATGCGATTGATAGTGATGGGCAGGTCGGTAATATTATTGTAGCCGCTCCGACCCAGGCAAAAGTGAATGCTATCGTAAAAGGGAAGACAGCTCACGCGGGTGTGGCGCCGGAAAAAGGCGTATCTGCGATTACACTTGCTGCTAAGGCAATAGCAAAAATGCCACTTGGACGAATCGATGATGAAACAACCGCTAATATCGGACGTTTTGAAGGTGGAAAGCAGACGAACATCGTATGTGACCATGTGGAAATTTTAGCAGAAGCCCGTTCCCTTGTTCCTGAAAAAATGGAAGCTCAAGTGGAAAAAATGAAACAGGCTTTCCATGATACAGCCAAAGAAATGGGCGGCGAAGTAGACGTTGACGTGACCGTTATGTATCCTGGCTTTAAACACCAAGCAGGGGATAAGGTAGTGGAAGTGGCTCGAAGCGCTGCCAATAACATTGGACGGGACAGTGAACTGCTTCAGAGTGGTGGCGGCAGTGATGCGAATATCATCGCTGGTCATGGCATCCCGACAGTTAACCTGGCAGTAGGATATGAAGAAATCCATACGACTAATGAACGCATGCCAGTCGCTGAGCTGGAGAAAGTGGCAGAGCTTGTTACAGCAATCATTCAGGAAGCAGCAAAAGCATAATGGAACAAATCGATCATGCAGACACAGCATGGTCGATTTTTTTGAGTCTTTTACCCAGGACCTCCAGATTATGGAGGTCCTGGGATAGGAGTCGAAGTTATTTGCTTTCTCATGATATAATGGAAGAACAAAAGTTCGTAAAGGAAGGATTGCCATGTCAAAATGGTACCCGAAAAATGGCAGGGTCATTTTTCATGTGGATATGAATAGCTTCTATGCCTCTGTTGAGATGGCATTCGACCCTAGTTTGAAAGGGAAACCGTTAGCGATTGCGGGTAATCCCGAAGAGCGGAAGGGCATTGTCGTAACGAGCAGTTATGAAGCAAGAAAACACGGAGTAAAAACGACAATGCCACTGTGGGAAGCGAAACGGCATTGTCCAGACCTGATCGTCATGCGGCCGAATTTTGATAGATATCGTACGGCTTCCAAAGAAATGTTCAAAATCTTAGCAGATGTAACAGAAGTGATCCAGCCAGTATCGATTGACGAAGGCTATATGGATATTACCGCCTGTGAAAGTCTCGGGTCTCCGCTTGAAATAGCCGACCGGATACAGGAGAGAATTGCTGAAGAACTGGACCTGCCTTGCAGTATCGGGGTTGCGCCCAATAAGTTCCTTGCCAAAATGGCTTCTGACATGAAAAAGCCGATGGGCATCACGGTGCTTAGGAAGCGGGACCTGTCTGAAAAATTATGGCCATTGCCAATAGAAGACATGTACGGTGTAGGAGAAAAAACTGCAGAAAAGCTTCGAAGTTATAAGATAGAAACGATTGGTGACCTGGCTAATTATGATGTCTTCAAACTCAAACAACTGCTGGGCATTAACGGAGAACGATTGAAAAATCGGGCCAACGGACAGGATAACCGGCCGGTTGACCCGGATGCTGTTCATGAATTCAAAAGTATCGGAACATCAACTACCCTGGCACAAGATACGACCGATGATATGGAAATCCGTCAGGTGCTGAGAAGGCTTGCGAATAAAGTAGCTGCCCGAATGAACGGCAAGAAAGTGCTAGGGAGAAACATTCAATTAATGATCCGCTACCATGATTGGAAGAACATCACAAGGAGCAGACAGTTAAATGATTATATTCATACCTCGGACGATATTTTTCATATTGCTTCGAGACTGTTCGATGATCATTGGAACCAGGAACCTGTCCGGCTGCTTGGCATCACTGCAGGAGATTTGGCAGAACAGAGAGAAGTGACTCAGCAGCTCGATATTTTTAATTATGAACAATATGCAGAAAAGGAAAATCTCTATAAAACGATTGATGATTTGGCCGAGCGTTATGGCAAGAACCCGTTCCGGAATCTATCCAGCACGACGGATGACACTCACAAAGTCAGCACCAGTTTTCAAAAAGACTTTTTAGATGATTATAAGAAATAATGACTCCATGAAACTAATATTTTTCTTAGCAATGGCAACATTAGCCGCTATATTTAATAATGGAGTTATTTAAGCTATCTGAGAACACAACCAATAATTTTAAGTTTAATACTTCATATAAGGGCAATAGTTCCATTTATCCTGCCTGTACTATGGCACTTGAATCCTATTTATATAGAGGTCATACAAAAACGATGTATTGTCCTCTTAAGGTTTCTCGACTTCTTTATACAAAATCACCTGGGACCCGCTCGGATCAATTTCAAATGTTTCCCCAGCTGGAGAAAATCCCATTCTCTCATAGAAGGGCCGTGCTGCCGTTTTTACAATACACCAGATGTATTCGACATTGCCGTGATATAAGATACGATTTGCTTTGTGCAATAGCGTTGTAGCAATTCGTAGACTTTGGTCTTGATCAGGTATTTCCAACCCTCTAAGGCGAAATTGTTTATGGGAGTGAATGGCATTCGTTGTTTCCATGTAGAAGGATGCGATCCCTGCTATTTTCTGATTTTCAAATGCGCCTAAATGAAAAGTGGTGTCCAGATGATCTCCTTGATAGTGATATTCTCGCATGCTTTGGTTTTGACTCAGGGACTTGTGCCGGAGCCTATAAGTATCTTCGGCTGAAATTTCTTTCACGGTTATCATCTTATCATCCTCCTTATCCTGGGTATTCCTTTATCGTTTTAAAGAGTCATCATTTGGGATTATATTTCTGAATGCACTCGGGAAGATCAATACTATCATTAGATGTTCCTGCTTTTATTCTACATATCCAGATAATCTCGGCGGGTGAATTGTTGTCCCTCTGGCTTGCTCATAAGCATATGCAAGTGACAGTAGCTTTGATTCTTGAAAAGCTGTGCTAGTCAGTGTCAATCCAACCGGTTTTCCTTCCGGTGCCGTGAAGCCTGCGGGTACCGTTATAGATGGATAACCCGCCATTGCTGCGATACCTGCGCCAAGATTATTTGCAAATAAGAGAGCATCTAAGTTATGTTCCTTTACAACACGATCGATTCCCTCTTCTTGTGAGTACTTGATATCATCTAAGCGGTCACGTATATATTCCAGTTCAGTTAAATGTCCGCTTTTTTCTTCAGAAGCCGTCAGCAGGGTTTGACCGTACTTTAGAGTAAGATCAGCGTGTGAGTTATTGAACTCGATTAATTCTTGCAGTGAATGGACAGGTAGGTGGGATGAGCAGTCAGCTAAATAGGCGTTCAGTCCATTTTTAAATTCATGGAAGAGAACGCTGGAGTCTCTTGTTTTTTCACGGATGTTAACATCTATTATTTCTCCTCCTTGTTGAATGATATCCTGCATGGCCTGGTCAATAACCTTATTTTCTTCTTCACTTAAGCTTTCCAGATAGCTCCGATCGATCCCTATTCGCGCGTCTTCCAGCGCGTTAGAATGGAGCGATGAAGTGTAATCTTGAGGAAGTTTTGTCTCGGCTATTTTAGTTGCTGGATCACTTTCGTCTATCCCGGTAAGGACTTCTAGTAACAAAGCTGCATCATGAACGGTCCTTGTGATTGGGCCAGCGGTGTCCTGGCTGTGAGCAATCGGAATGATGCCTGTACGACTTATCAACCCGACAGTAGGTTTTAAACCCACAACAGCATTACTGCTAGCTGGGCTAAGAATCGATCCGCTCGTTTCTGTTCCAATTCCTCCAGCAGCAAATTGCGAAGCAACGGCAGCTGCTGAACCTGAACTTGATCCGCCGACATCGAAAGCGCCCGGTCCATATGGATTGAGGACTTGCCCGCCTCGTGAGCTATATCCATTCGGCATCCCCTCTGTCATAAAGTTTGCCCACTCCGTTAAATTAGCTTTTCCCAAAATGATAGCGCCAGCCTGGCGAAACTGTTTTACAACAAACGCCTCCTGTGAGGCGTAGTGGTCTTTCAGAGCCACCGAACCAGCGCTTGTATGCATTTTATCGTTAGTATCAATATTATCTTTTATGATAATCGGAATGCCGTGGAGGGGGCCTCTTGTGCCTTGCTGATCTCTTTCGGTATCCAGTGCTTCTGCAATAGGTAAGGCTTCTGGATTGATTTTCAATATTGAATTGATATGTATTCCGCTTTGGTCATACCGGGAAATGCGCTCAAGAAGCGTTATCACGATGTCTTTTGAACTCGTTTGGCCATTGGTCATCGCTTGCTGCATCTCACTTATACTTTCAAAAAATGCCTCCAATTTAAATCCTCCTTCAGTTTATAGAACCTAGAGCTAGTCTATCAAAAGATGGAAGAAAATGCTTCCAGCCAGACTTTCAGCAGTAAGTAGAGATTATTGCAGGAATTTTGTAGAACAGAATCGAATTATGCAACTTGAGATAAAAATAAAAAAAGAATTGACTTTCGAAATGAAGATAAAGGGGGAATTGGGTGACAAGAAACCGTATAGAAGTAAATGGGGTGGAAGTAGATGCTTCTACCCGTTGTCGTCATTATCATAGTGAAGTCGATATCATTGCTATCAAGTTTCATTGCTGTAAGGAATATTATGCTTGCTACTATTGTCATAAAGAGAAAGCAGATCATCGTGAGACAAAGTGGCCCCGGGACCAATGGGAGGAACAAGCGATCCTATGCGGAAATTGCAGCCGCGAATTGACAATCAATGAATATATGTCAGTTTCTGAATGCCCGGAATGCCAGCATCGTTTCAATGAAAAATGCAGCAACCATTATCCGTTATATTTTGATATTTAAAAACTTTTTATAAGGAGAGGGCTTGATTGAAAAATACTGGGGTTACCTTCCAGGTAAGAGTATCGGATTATGAAGAAGGAGTGAATTGGTATCAAACGTTATTCAATCGTGGACCGGACTTTGTTCCTCACGAAGAATTCGTCGAGTGGGAAGTCATTAAAGATACATGGCTACAGGTAGCGAAGGGGACGCCTACAGTAGGAAGTGGACCGTTCCGGATCGGGGTGGAAAATATCGAAGCAGAACGGGAACGGCTGATATCTGTGTTTGGGATAGATATAGAAACGGTTCAGACCCGTGAAGGTGTCCCGGCTGCCTGGTGTACTTTCAGTGATCCTTTCGGAAATCGAATCGGTCTTTATCAGGATTTTAACAATTGATATCCAGTTTAAATGAAGAGGAAGGATACTTAAGGCTGATTGCTTGCCAAAATTATACGTAGCAACTCAAGGGGTTAATTGAAGTGAAAAAGCGTAATCGATAAAGAAGTCAATATAAACCTCGATATAAAAAGCAGTCGGTAAATAAACCGACTGCTTTACATATGTTATCAACCTGTGTTCCGAAGGCCTGCCGCAATACCGCTAATGGTAAGGAGTACTTCGGTAAGCAGACTTTCTTCTCTGCTTTCTGTTTCCCGTAACTCTTTAATCAATTCCACCTGTAAGAAGTTCAATGGGTCGACATAAGGATTACGCAGCCGCACAGAATCCTGGATGGTCATTTGTTTATCCAGGAGTTCTTGATCCCCACTGATCTTTAGAAGAATATCCTTGGTTTTATTGTATTCTTCCACGATATCATTATAGATCCGGTCTCCAAGTTCTTTATCATTGACGAGAGATTTATATTGATCTGCAGTTTGAATATCAGCTTTCATCAATGCCATTTGCAGGTTATCAATGGTTGATCGGAAGAAAGGCCAATTTTCATACATCTGCTGCAAGGTGGCAAGGTAGGAGTCCCCTTGCTCTGCATAGCTGGTCAATCCGGAACCTGCCGCATACCAGGCAGGAAGCAGTTGACGGTTCTGTGTCCAGGCGAATACCCATGGAATCGCACGCAAGTTCTCAAATTTGGAACTGTCTTTCCGCTTCATCGGTCTGGAACCGATATTCAACTCACTGATTTCTTTCAGCGGTGTCGCCTCATTGAAGTAGGTTAGGAAGTCTTTGTCGCCGAAAACAAGGGATTGATACTTCCTGAGGGAGACTTCTGAAATTTCTTCCATTGCCTTTTCCCAGGTTTCTTCGCGGTGATGTCCTAATTCTGATTCCATTGATACATGGGCTGCACCTTCAACCAGGGTAGATGCTGCTTGTTCCAGGCTGCGATAAGCGATGTCCCGGATCAGGTAGCGGGAAGATAATACTTCACCTTGCTCAGTAATTTTCACCCCATCCCCTAACGTTTCTGCAGGCTGGGATAGGATGCTTCGATTCAATGGGCCACCGCCCCGGCCTAGTGATCCACCACGCCCATGGAAGAATTTAAGACCGATGTTATATTCTTTAGCCATATCATGGATTTCCTGTTGTGCTTTATAAAGTTTCCAGTTGGCGGTCAATGTACCACCGTCTTTACTGCCATCAGAATATCCTAACATGACTTCCTGATGGTAATTGCGTTGGTCAAGATGCTTGTGATAGGCATCCATATCAAACAAAGTCTTTAATATATCCGGTCCTGCAATCAAGTCGTCTACGGTTTCCAGCAAGGGTGCGACATTCAAGCTGCTTTCTACTGTTCCGTCTGGATGAAGCCGATAAATACCTGCCTCTTTAGCAAGTACCAGCACTTCAAGTAAATCACTGGCTGCCTCTGTCATACTCACCAGATATACTTCGATTGCTCGATCCCCGAATTCACGATGGGCTTCACGGATCAAGTTAAACACCTTCAGCATTTCCTGTGTCTCTTCAGAATAATCCTCATCAAGCAATGTGATAGGACGGGGGTTCTCTAAAATACCTTCCAAAAGTTTAATCTTTTCCTGTTCATTCAAGGAAGCGTAGTCTTCACAGATATTCACTTTCTGCAAAATTTCCGTCATGGCTGCTTCATGCTCTCCACTATGGTTTCTGATATCCAATGTGGCAAGATGAAAGCCGAATAACTGCACCTGGCGAACAAGTTTGCGGAGCATTTTCAGTTCCCGCTGATTCGGCTGATGGCTCTTGACGCTCCTTTGAATCATATACAGGTCATCTAATAATTGCTCAGAAGAATCATACCCAATTTCTGATTTTCCAACATTACGAAGACGTTCTAAAATAACAGCGAATTTACGACGATAAATTTCTTTTTCGACGCGCCATTTTTTATTACTTGGAATTATCGTTTCCTCTTTTTCTACTGAAGCTATCAATTCATCTGTGACAGAAACTATTTTAGTAGAGTGACTGAATCGTTTCATCATCTCTACCAGGACTTCTTCATATTTATCTAACACTAAATCCCGTTGTTTTTTAAGTGTTTGCCAGGTGATTTCTGGAGTGACATTTGGATTGCCATCGCGATCCCCGCCGATCCAGGATCCAAAACGAAGGAAATTAGGGATTGTCCATGCTTCCCCTGGGTAGCTCTCTTCCAGGCGATCCTCCAGTTCCTGGTGAATATCAGGCAGCACATCAAATAACGTTTCATCAAAATAATAAAGGCCATTTCTTACTTCATCCATGACAGTCGGTTTCCGCTCACGCAGTTCATCGGTCTGCCAAAGGACAGTCACTTCATTCATTAAACTGTCTTGTAATTGTTCCCGTTCATGGGCGGTAAGTTGTGGGTTATCGAGTTGTTGCAAAATTGTAGCGATACGTTTTTGAATTTCCAAAACGGTTCGTTTTGTCGCTTCAGTCGGATGGGCAGTAATAATCAGTTCTAAAGATAATTGATCGAGGACCTCCTGGATGACTGAACTGGATATTTCGTTTTTGCGAAGCGCATCAACTGCACTTTCTAATGAAAACGGTTGAACCCCATGGTCTTCACGAAGCTGGTACTCTCTACGCCGGCGAACACGGTGGTTCTGCTCAGCAATGTTGACTAAATGGAAATAAATTGAAAATGCGCGGATAACTTGGGAACGCATCGGGGGATGGAGGTCTTCGATTTCTTGCTTTAATTTTTGGTAAGTTGCTTCCTCTGGGTTGCTTCTAAGTTCTTTTGAATATTGACGGATGGTCTCTACTTTATCGAAAAGCTCCTGTCCGCCATGATGAATCAAAATAACACCTAGCATATTACCCAGTTCACTTACGTCACGTCGTAAGGGAACAGTATGATCATTGGATTGTCTAGTTGTGCTCATGGTTTCACCTTCCTGTAATTTCTTAATGGAGCCGACCATTTATGGTCGACGTATGGTTTCTTATGTTATCAGAATTTTTAGGATAGTCAAATCTACTAAACTGATAAGTCATAACCAATCTAATTTGTTGAAAGTTTAAACTATCAAAATTTTTAAGGTTCCTCCACTATTACGCTTCAGGATGGTAAATAATTTCAGAAAAAGTAAAAAAGTGCTTCTCAAATCAGAAAAATTGCTATATACTTTAACTGTACTAAGGATACTAATACAGTTAATACGGTTTCAGATCGGAGGGAAAAAGCCATGTTTGATTTGGATTTACGAAGCAGAAAACCGATCTATGAACAACTGGTCGATAAGTTCAAAGAACTGATCATAAAAGAAGTAATACAGGCAGATGAAAAGCTTCCTTCGGTCAGGACATTGGCTCGGCAAATGACGATCAATCCCAATACCATTCAAAAAGCCTACCGGGAATTAGAATCGCAAGGATACATCTATTCGTTGAAAGGGAAAGGAAGCTTTGTGCAAGCCTTCTCTGAAAAGGCCAGCCAGGAAGAACTTATCAAAGTGAAAGAAAAGTTGAAGGCAGCTGTTTCAGAAGCCCTTTACCTTGGGATGACCCGCGCAGATATAGAATCGCTGCTTCAAGAAATAGATGAATCGACAGGGGGAGGAATTATCGATGATAAAACTTCAGGAAGTAAATAAGAATTTCCATAAACAACAAGTACTTCATGATATAACATTTCAAATCAAGGACGGTTCGATCTACGGGCTTTTAGGCTCTAACGGAGCCGGAAAGACGACTTTGCTGAAAATCATTGTGGGTATTTTAAAGCAGGAGAAGGGGAGTGTACAGATCGAGGGACAGAAGGTGTTCGAAAACACCGACGTGAAAAAACGGATGATTTTCATTCCTGACAGCCTTTATTTTTTCCCGCATTATACCATTGAGCAAATGGCAAATTTCTATCAGAATATCTACCCTTCCTGGGATCAGGAACGATTTGTGCAGCTCAGGGAGATGTTCGGCCTTGATATTAAAAAAAAGGTCAGTCAATTTTCGAAAGGGATGCGCAGGCAGGTAGCTTTTTGGCTCGCTTTTTCTGCCATGCCGGATATCCTCGTACTGGATGAGCCATTCGATGGATTGGACCCGGTAGTAAGAAGGAAAGTGAAGAACCTGCTGATCCAGGATGTCGCCGATCGGGAAATGACCGTACTGATATCTTCTCATAACCTGAGAGAGGTGGAAGATATTTGTGATTATGTCGGCATATTGCATAAGGGTTCCATTTTACTGGAAAAGGATCTGGATGAACTGAAAGCGGATATACATAAAGTACAGGTAGCTTTCAGGAACCATGTGCCGGCAGCCCTGAAAAAAGATTTGTCTATTCTACATGAAGAAAAGCGTGGGAGTGTACGTCTGTGGATTGTCAGAGGAGCGGAAACAGAAGTTTCAAAGTTAATCGAATCTTATCAGCCTATCGTCTATGATTTGCTGCCGCTCACATTAGAAGAAATTTTTGTCTATGAAATGGGAGGTGCCGGTTATAATGTGGAAAACATCCTCGTTTAAGAAGGAAGTGACAAAACAGAACTTCAGGAGCGTTGGCTGGATCGGGATCATTTACTTGATCGGATTGCTTTTTGCTATGCCGCTTCGAATAATGATGGAGTTGTCCAGCGACCGTCCATTTCAATTTTTACATGAAAATGGATTATTCCAAATCAATTTTGAAATCCAGCAGGTAATGATGATCATCATTCCTGTCTTACTTGGGATTTTCCTGTTCCGTTATTTGCAAGTGAAAGAAACCTCAGATTTTGTACATAGTCTGCCGCTCAAGCGTACGGAACTCTATCATAATAACGTTTGGAATGGGATGGTCATTCTGGTGGCGCCGATTATCATCAATGCGGCGGTGATGACTATTCTCTATATCAGTTTTGATTTATCTTATGTGTACAGCTTGGAGGACATCTGGTACTGGCTTGGCGGAACACTCAGCGTTACGCTGCTATTATTTTTTGCTGCAGTCTTTGTCGGGATGGTCACAGGTCTGACTGCAGTCCATGGCGTCCTGACCTATATCATGCTGCTATTCCCGGCTGGAATCACTGTACTGCTTTACTTTGCTATGAACCAGTTTTTATATGGATTTTCTGAAAACTACTATATGGATCAGAATCTGCATCAGCTTTCTCCTCTCGTCGATTCATTGAATTTATATAACGCCTCATTGCCGGCCTCCCGTATGTACGTCTACCTGGCTATTGGGGCTGCGTTTTACGGACTGGCATGGAAAATCTATCAGCATCGGAATATGGAGATGGCAGGGCAGGCTATCGTATATGGAGTGCTCAGGCCTATCTTTAAATATGGGCTTACGCTTTGTATGATGCTTGTTGGCGGGTTGTATTTTCAAAACCATCCTAATACTACGTGGATAGTTTTTGGGTATATGGCCGGAGCGGTGAGCGGTTATGCGATTGCGGAAATGGTTCTGCAAAAGACATGGCGGGTGTTTAGCGCCTGGAAAGGGTTCATCGGTTATGCTGCAGCTGCAGGACTAGTCTTTTTACTATTGCAGTTGGATATTACCGGGTTTGAACAGCGGGTTCCTGCTGCGGCCAAAGTCGATCGTGTCTTTATAGGGGAAGGCTCTTATAGCTACCAGAATAATCACCCCTATAATGAGTCCGGTTATTTGAATGAAAATGAAAATATCCAGGCTGTAACGAAACTGCACAAGCAAATTATTTCATCCGGTTCAGAGGAGTATCGAATCGGAAGGAGAAATCTCTTTCTTGCTTATGAGATGAAAAACGGTGAGACAATGGTAAGAGAATACATGATTCCTGAACAGGACTACCGGGCTTACTTAGATCCGATCTATGAATCTCTTGAATATAAAGCATTGAAGTACCCTGTTATGAAAGTGGAACCGGAAAATATCGACCGGATCAGATTTTTCACCGATTATGCCAGCTCAGATAAACTGGTGGTCGCTGAACCGGAGGAGATTGAAACATTAATGTCCCGATTAAAGCAAGATTTGCAGGCGGAAACCTATGAAGATATGATACCTTCCCTGGGAGATCGCGGAGATATCAGCTTCCTGCTAGATAGTGGGATGGAAGTGCATATCCCTATGAAACGTTCCTACGGTCAGCTGAATGAATGGCTTAAACAAAAAGGGCTGTATGAAGGAGCAGTATTGACAGACGAAGATGTCTCCAAGGCGGTGATTGTTCATCAAAATGAGCCGGGTGGTCCGATTTACAACGAATTCAAATCAGCTGCTGCCTCGAATGAACATGTCTGGACAGTGAAAGACAACCAAAAAATCAAATTGCTGTTAAACAGTAAGGAATACCAGGGACAAGGCAGGTATTTTGTCGGTATATATCCTAAAGGTGGAGAGCCGTTGATCTATCGGATATCCGAAGATTTAGTAGCGAGGGTGGTCAATTAAGTTAGAAAGAGGGGATTTTTATGGAAGGGCTGGCATATGAAGAAATTTATACAACTAATTATCAAAAAGTTTATGGTGCGGCATTACGTGTAGTCAAGAACCCTTATCTTGCAGAAGAAGCTGCTCAGGAAGCTTTCATAAAAGCATACAACAACAGAGAAAAACTGGAGGATATCAATAAATTGGCAGCCTGGCTTGGCCAAATTGCCACAAGGACAGCGATTGATATATGGAGAAAAGAAAGAAGAAAGCTGATCGTTCCACTTGATGATTTGATCGATGGCAGTCATAAAGCTGCCATCGGTTGTAATGGAGTAGATAAACAGGTGGAGGAATTAATCAGTCACCATCAACTGAT
The DNA here is from genome assembly GCF_900107755.1 of Thalassobacillus cyri. Taxonomy (GTDB): domain Bacteria; phylum Bacillota; class Bacilli; order Bacillales; family Halobacillaceae; genus Thalassobacillus; species Thalassobacillus cyri. Next base: position 20,797 of record NZ_FNQR01000006.1, read on the forward strand.
GGAAGAACTTAAACACCTCGCTCCGAAACTGCATGCAGTATTTATGATGAAATACTTTCACGGAATGAAAGAAGTTGACATAGCTGAGCGCCTGGAAATTTCCATTTCTGCTGTAAAATCAAGAGCATATCGAGCCAGAATGTCCTTAAAGAAGAGACTGAGTCAGAAGGGAAGCACGTTGTCGACTTCCTAAAATACAGAAGAAGAGAAGCCCCTCTGATCGTTACCCTGGATCAGGAGGTCTTCTCTTCTATTTTTTCTTATTTCAATAACTTTTTGATTATTTTCAATCCTGCTTTCGAGCCTGGATAGCGGAAGCTGTAGTCAAACTTGGTCGTTTGCCTGGTGATGCTCTTTTGGTGGGTAAATGTATTAAAGCTTGCTTTCCCGTGATAGGCCCCCATGCCGCTGCTTCCGACCCCGCCGAATGGAAGGTGAGGGTTTGCGATATGATAGAGTGTATCATTGATGCATCCGCCGCCGAAGGAAAGGGTTTCGGTCACATATTTCTGATCCTTTTCGTTTTTACCGAAATAGTAGAGTGCCAGCGGCTTTTCTTGATCTTGCAGGGTCTCCACAGCATCGGATAGATTTTCGTAAGTAAGCACAGGAAGGATTGGTCCGAAAATTTCTTCTCCCATGACAGGGTCGTCCCAACCGATATCATCCATGACAGTCGGTTCAATCCTCAACCGCTCCCTTTTGCTACGTCCACCGGTGACAATCTCGCCATTATCCAAAAAGCCGGTCAAGCGATCAAAGTGGCTGCTGGATACTATACTGGTGAAATCGGTATTCTCAAACGGATCCTTTCCATACATAGACTGAATATGCTTTTTGATTTTCACTAACAGTTTGTCTTTTACATCTTCGTGGACAAATAAGTAATCAGGAGCTATGCAGGTCTGTCCTGCATTGGTGAATTTGCCCCAGACAATCCGCTTTGCTGCCAGGTCGAGTTTCGCATCTTTATGGACGATTGCCGGGCTTTTCCCGCCAAGTTCAAGGGTGACAGGAGTGAGATGCCTGCTCGCTTTTTCCATGACGATTTTTCCCACCGGTATGCTGCCTGTAAAAAAGATATAATCAAAGCGCTGGTCCAACAGCTCCTGGCTGGTTTCTTTCCCGCCTTCTAGCACGGTAAGTAAACCGGGTTCGAAGGTTTCTGCAATTATTTCCTCCAACAGGGCAGACACGTTCGGGGTCAACTCGGATGGTTTCAGAATTACCGTATTGCCAGCTGCAATCGCACCGATGATTGGAGCAAGCGCAAGGTTGATCGGATAGTTCCACGGCGCGATGACAAGCACGTTTCCATATGGTTCTTTTATGATATAGTTCTTAGACCCCTTGTGGGTGATGGGAGTTTTCACATAGATCGGTTCCATCCATTCTTCCAGATGTTTGATATGATCATCAAGCTCACTATAAAGGAAGCCCACCTCAGTCGCAAAAGCTTCATATTCCGATTTGTTGAGGTCGGTATGGACTGCTTCAAGGATGGCAGGCTCCCACTTTTTCAACATTTTTTTCAGTTTCTTCAACTGATTCATACGGAACTCGTAGGGTTTCGTATGACCTTGCCGGAAAAATTCTCTTTGGTCCGCTACCGCTTTTTGAATGATTGACATGGATCATTCCTCCTTACTTATTAGCTGGCACTGGGTGTTCATAAAAGTCATGGGCAATGACGGTGTTGGGAAAAATCTCTCGAGCTTCCCGCAACAATTCCTCCGCCTCCTCACCTTGATATCTGGAGGAAATGTGACTGATGATCAATTGCTTCGCATCAGCGAGTTTGGCAAGTTGTGCTGCCTGGCGGGTGGTCGAATGGAAGTAGGCATATGCCAATTGTTCGTCTGCTCCAGCAAAAGTAGCCTCATGAACAAGGATGTCAGCATGCTTCAAATCGTCTGCCAAACTTTCGAGGTAACGGGTATCACCAAGGATGGCTAATTTGCGTCCACGCTTGGAAGGTCCGATGAAATCATCACGTTGAATGACTCTACCATCAGAAAGTTCTGTCGCTTCATTTTGTTTGATCTTTTGATAAATAGGGCCAGGGGAAATGCCGGCTGCCTTCAGTCTTTCAGGAAGGAGTTCCCCAGGTTGATCTTTTTCCTGAATAATATAACCGAAGCTTTCCAGTCCGTGCTCAAGTCGAATGCTCTCTACTAGTAGTCCCTCATCCTCGTAAATGACGCCTTCAGCCACTTCAATAATTTCCAGTGGGTAGGGGAGTCTGGTCCCGCTGACACGCAGTGCCGTTACTACATATTCTTTCAGCCCTTTTGGCCCGTATATGGTGCAAGGTGTTTCTCCACCTTGAAATGAGCGGCTGCTCAATAATCCAGGCAGGCCGTAAATGTGATCGCCGTGGAGGTGGGTGATGAATATTTTTTCAATCCTGCGTGGACGAATGTTCGTGCGTAAAATTTGGTGCTGTGTCGATTCTCCGCAGTCGAACAACCAGGTGCTCTGTCGTTCTTGAAGCATCTGTAAAGCTAACGCGGAGACATTCCGTTCTTTTGAAGGGACCCCTGAGCCGGTCCCGAGAAAAAATAATTCCATAATCTTTCCTCCTATATCGCTATCTTACCATTGGTAAAGACTGGTGACACGTAAAAAGAAAGACCCGTGCCTGAAGGGACGGATCTTTACCTGATAGAGTTACTTCCATGCTCGGGCATATTGCCGCGGACCTTCAAGAGAGAAGCCCAACTCATCAGCTGCCTGTTTTGACCAGTACGGGTTGCGTAGGAGTGCACGACCGATGAAAACCAAATCAGCACGTTCATTTTGCAAAAGTTCTTCTGCCTGGAGACCATGCGTGATCAAGCCTACAGCTCCGGTTGCGATGCCTGTCTCGCGCTTGATTGTTTCTGCATAAGTTAGTTGATAGCCTGGAAAAGGGTTGATGGAGGCAGGCACGACACCACCGGAACTTACATCAATCAAATCGACTCCCTGCTCTTTCATCTCTCCAGCATAATAGAGAAAATCTTGCATTGTATTTCCGCCTTCCTGGTATTCATCAGCTGAAATTCTTACCAATAATGGCCCCTCCCATACTTCCTGGACAGCTGTTATCACTTCTCTTAAGAAGCGGTAGCGGTTCTCTTTATTCCCACCATAATTGTCGTTCCGATGGTTGGTGAGAGGGGATAGGAATTGGTTGATTAAGTATCCATGGGCTCCATGGAGTTCAATAGTATCAAACTCAGCTTCTTTTGCTCTTCTGGCAGCTTCCTTGAATGCCATGACCACATGGTGAATATCATCCGTGCTCATTTCAAGAGGAGTTTGTAATTGTTCGTTGAATCGGAGTGCACTTGGGGCATAAATATCATTTTTCAGGTTCGCTTTTCTGCCTGCATGGGCAAGCTGTATGGCAGAAGCTGCACCATGACGGTGTATGCCTTCATTGATAATCTTTAAACCTTCGATATGATCGTCGCTCCAAATTCCAAGGTCTTCATGGGAAATCCGTCCTTCAGGGACGACAGCAGTGGCTTCAGTCATGACCAGACCTACTTGGCCTGCAGCACGACTTTCATAATGTGCAAAGTGAAAAGCATTTGCCGTTCCATCCTGGGTGGTGGATGAATACATGCACATCGGGGACATGACAACCCTGTTTTTCAGGCTGAGGTTTTTAATGGTATAAGTGGTAAATAATTTCGGTTTCATCCTAAATTCTCCTCCGTGACAGTAAATAGGTTATTTATATAATTTGCGATATTCCTTAGCCAGATGGGGAACATCAGTGAATATCCCATCACATTTTAGTTTAAAGCACTTTTTCATCTGCATTGGCCGGTTGACCGTATATATCCGGAGTGCCAGATTATGCTGACGACAAGCTTTTGCCAGATTGCTATTTAACAATCTGTATTTGGTGTGAAAGCCTGTAACTCCAATTTTTTTTAAGTGATTTGGCAGGTCTGGTACCTTCTTTGAGCTTAAAAAGGCGGTAGAGACGTTCGGATCGATTTTCTTCATTCGTTCCATGCTGGCAGCGTTGAAAGAGGAAATAACTGTTTTCTCAAGCACCTGGTATTTCTGGAGATGATCATAAACAATTTGCTCGAGCTGCTTATAGTCAATAACATTGTTTTTCAGTTCAATATTCAGGATAATGGATTTATCATGAACCCAGTCTAAAAATTCTTCTAATGCTACAATGGAAGTATCTGAAAATTTAGTAGAAAACCAAGTTCCGGCATCCAGCTTTTTTATTTCTTCGTATGTATAGTCCTGGACAAATCCGGTTCCATTGGTGGTCCGGCGGACGTTCTCATCATGGATCAGGATAGGGATGCTATCTTTGGTGAGTTGGACATCCGTTTCAATGCCATCCGCACCGGCATGATAGGCCAACTCGAATGCTGGCATAGTGTTTTCAGGTGCGAGCTTGCTTGCACCTCGGTGGGCGAAAATCATTGTTCCCAATTGTGTCACCTCTCGATATTTACTCTTTTTGATTGTGTGACATTTAATAAGAAAAGTCAATTTACAAGGAGTGGGTCGTCGATGGAAGTACAGTGGAAAACGAAAGGACAGTTGACTGATCTTTTATGTTCACTAGTCAATTATCAAAGTATTACTGGAAGTAACGATGAAATAGCCATTATTGAATACTTACAGCACCTACTGGGTACGAAAGCTTATTTCAAACAGAATCCGGATCACCTGCAAGTACACCCCTTGAAAGATGGCCGCCAGCTATTGACGGCTTTAGTTAAGAATGGGGAAGCGAAAGATACCATTGTGCTGTTATCTCATATAGATGTGGTAGGGATAGATGATTATGGATCGTTTCAGAACTTAGCATTTCATCCCAAAGAACTAACGAATGAATTGATGAATCATCTGGAAGAATTACCAGCGGAAGCTGCTGAGGATCTGCAGTCCGGCAAATGGCTGTTTGGGCGGGGTACCATGGATATGAAGGCAGGTCTCACGGTTCATTTATCCATATTAGAACAAGCAATGAATGGGACATTCGATGGGAATCTTTTGTTGCTGGCAGTGCCTGATGAAGAAGTCAATTCACTCGGTATGCTGACCGCTCTGCCTGCTTTAGATGAACTAAAGAATAGGCATGAGCTGAATTATAAAGCGACGATGAACGGAGAGCCGATGTTTCGTAAATACCCAGGAGACCCGGCTTACTATCTCTATACCGGGTCAATTGGTAAAGTGCTGCCCGGGTTCCTTTGTTATGGAAAAGAAACGCATGTCGGAGAACCGTTTGCTGGCTTGAATGCCAATTTGATGATCAGCTATCTAGCACAGGAACTGGAATTGAGTGAGGATTTTATTGAAACGGTTGGAGAAGAGACGACTCCGCCGCCTATCAGTCTGATGCAGCGGGATTTAAAAGAGGAATACTCCGTACAGACACCCCAGGCAGCAGTAGCTATGTACAACGTCCTATACATGGAACAGACGATAGCAGAAATCAATGAGAAGCTATTAGCTGCAGCTGGCAGGGCAAAACAAAAAATCCTCCAGCATTACAATAGTAAAGCCGAACATTATATTGCAGAAAATGAACGGACGTTTCTTGATATGGACGTGACCGTGCTTTCTTATGAACAATTGTACCAGGAGGCGGAAAAGCGTTACGGAAAAGGCGAGGTGGAAAGGCGACAGAACTTGTTGACTTCACAAAGGGATCAGGGAGACAGGGACTTTTCGACTTTGCTGGTACAGGACCTTGCCTCCTTGTGTAAAGACATCGGGCCTATGATTGTGCTGTTTTACAGTCCTCCATTTTATCCATCGGTGTCTTCAAAAAAAGACCCACTCATTGAATCAACTGTAGAAGCCTGTCAAAACTATGCGAAGAAGTCTTATGGTGTCGACCTTAAAAATGTCGAGTACTTTGCTGGCCTGTCCGATCTAAGTTTTATTGGACCAGTTTCTGCTGAGTCCCCTCTGGACGATCTTTTGGATTTGATGCCGATTCAAGGGCGTGGTTTCGAGCTTCCGGAAAATGTGATGCAAACGCTCAATATGCCTATCATTAATGTTGGCCCTTTAGGGAAAGACCCTCACCAATGGACCGAACGTCTGGAACTGGATTATTCGTTCGAGTATTTACCTGATCTGTTGCACTATACATTGAATAAACTGTTCAATAATTGAACGCCTGGCTGATCCGTAAAGATTCGGGTCAGCTTTTATCTTAGGCTCTGTAAACTTTATTGCTGATTTTTACAAGAGGCTTATTCAACTAAAGGGCCGAAAAGTCGAAGACTTGATTTCGAGATACTTTGGGTCTGTTGCAGAGTCAGGAGTAAAGGCGGCTGGGAAACGATTCGCTTTCCTGTGGGGGAGCTGGCAAGCTTCCTCGGGCTACGCCCTGTGGGATCTCGCCTAGCCCCTTCTCCCACGGGAGTCTCACCGTTTCCCCGCCACCCTATTCTTTTCGAGATAAACAGACCCTTACAATGAATGAAAATGTTTTTACCTATGCTGCATCCTGTGTATATCAAGGATTGTGGCAGTAATCCCTTTTTATGAATGCTCTTTGAAACGCTCCATGCCGGTGTTTCCGTTTTGCTCAGTTAACGCAAAGAGGTCCGGGAAATTGCGAGACTCCTATGGGAAAAAAGTACATGGTGAGATCCCGCAGGGCTTTAGACCGAGGAAGCTCACCGTACTCCCATGGAAAGCGGGTGATTTCCCGGATCTCCAGAAATACTAAACCGTAACGGAAATAGTTTATCTCGAAACTGAGTCTTCAATTAAAGGGAGCTTAACTGTAAAATGCACCATGAGATTTAACAGAGTCTTATCTTAAAAACTCTATTAATGGCGATGGTTTCTTATTCAACTATCGAGAGCTTTAATAGATGTAAAAAGATGAGAGAATGGAAAAATCATGCTACAATGGTATAATCAAATGAATGACTATTCAGTAAGAGAGAGGAATACGAATGAATATTGTGAAGCAGAAAATTCAACAAATAACGGTACCTACTCCCTACGCGGTAGGAGATGTACATGTTTATATCATAAATGGTGACCAGCTATCTATCATTGATGCTGGAGTTAAAACTGACGAGGCCTGGGAGGCTTTTGTTTTCCAATTGAAACAGCTAGGGTATGGACCCGAGGATATCGAGCAGGTTATTTTGACACATCATCATCCTGACCATATCGGTTTTATTGAATATTTTCCACGTCTTAATGAAGTGACTGCCCATCCTCAGGTAGACAGCTGGCTCAAACGAGAACCAGGCTTTTTGCAAAATTATCAAAGCTTTTTTCATTCTTTATACCAACAGGCTGGTGTGCCTGAGCGTTATCTTAGCTTTTTAAAGGAGTTGCGTAATCCTCTTGGCGATGTAGCAAAAGGAAATCTTACCAGCACCATTCTTGAAGGAGATTTGCTTCCGGGCCATGAGGAGTGGCGTGTAATTGCAACACCAGGTCATGCCCAAAGCCACTTGTCCTTTTATCGAGAACAAGATGGAGCTTTACTGGGGGGCGATCACTTGCTTGAGCATATTTCTCCCAATCCTTTGCTGGAGCCGCCACATAACAATAGTAAAGAAAGACCTATGCCAATGCTGCAATATCGTAACTCCTTGAAGAAATTGCTCCATTACGATATTAATCATGTCTACCCTGGCCATGGGAAAATATTCAGCCATGTACATGACTTGATTGACCGCCGTTTGGAAAGCCAGGAAAAGCGAGCGGCTAAAGTCCAGGAGATTATCGGGAAAGACGAAATGACAACTTTCGAAATTTGTGCCCGTTTGTTCCCTAAGCAATTCGAGAAGCAGTTCGGTCTCACCATGTCTGAAACAATCGGCCAGCTTGATTATCTAACCGACATTCATGCTGTAGGGACAAGAATCGATAATGGTGTGACTTTCTATAAAAACATGGAGGACTCGTGATGAATCCGTTAGTGAAAAATAAAAAAGTGCTGGTCACCGGAGCTTCTGGAGGAATTGGCCAATTCATAGCTATTCATATTGCTATGAATGGAGGGACACCTATATTAATAGCTCGATCTGCCGATAAGTTGAAGGTGATTGCCAGCATCCTGGAGGAAAAATTCCATGTTTCTTGTCACTGGTACCAGGCTGACCTGAGCAAAGAAGAGGAATGGAAGGCTGTCAGTGATCGTATTATCGCTGAGCATGATCGTATCGATGCATTGGTCAACAATGCAGGGCTGGGTGTCTTCGATTATTTCGCTCATTCGAAATGGGAGGACATCAACCGGATGATCCAGGTAAATATTACTGCTTTGCTCCGAGCAACTTATCAAGTAGTGCCGCATATGATAGCGCATGGTAATGGTCATATCGTAAACATCGCTTCCCAGTCTGGAAAGATGGCAACACCTAAATCGGCCGTATATGCTGCAACAAAACATGCCGTGCTTGGCTTTACGAATGCTTTGCGTATGGAGATGGCACACCATGGCATCCGTGTGACCGGTGTCAATCTTGGTCCAGTACGCACCAACTTTTTTGCCCAGGCGGATCCATCTGGCGATTACCAGCGCGCCGTTGAGCCATGGATGCTGGATGCCAATCAGGTAGCAAGGCGGATTGTGAATCAATTATTCAAGGACAAGCGGGAAATTAACCTTCCTGCCTGGATGGAAGCAGGAAGTAAATTGCACTACCAATTCCCTGGTCTGACGGAAAAGATGCTGCATAAACAATTCAATAAAAAATAACCTGGCGCCTTGATCGCCAGGTTTTTTGTATGCGATAAAACCTCTTCAATGTCTTTACATTAATTCCCTCTTGCATACACGAACGTATATTCGCATAATATAAAGTAAGACAAAATAAGGGGTGTGACGGAAATGAGTAATCCAGCAATCGATTACAAATTATTTCCGGAACGTCGAGTGCTTTGTATCGACATGAAAAGTTTTTACGCCAGCTGTGCAGCTATTTTACGGGGGCTGGACCCAATGACCTGTCACTTGGCGGTAGTAGCTGATACAAATCGTAGGGGCAGTGTGGTTTTAGCGGCCTCTCCCGCCATGAAAAAAGATTATGGAATTCGTACAGGGAGCCGGTTGTTCGAAATCCCCAATGAGCCGGATATTGTTATTGTTTCTGCGCAGATGAGTACTTACTTAGAGATATCTACTGAGGTGACGCGTCTATTTCATAAATACGTGCCGAAAGAAGCGATTCACACCTACAGTGTCGATGAAAGCTTTCTGGAAGTGGTTGGTAGTGAGCGGATGTTCGGTGACGCGGAAGAAATAGCAGAGATGATCCTGACAGAATTGGAAGATACCTTCCATCTCAAGGCGGCAATTGGAATCGGCCCGAATATGCTGATGGCAAAGCTCTGTCTTGATTTGGAAGCGAAGAAAAAGGGCATCGCCGAATGGACGTATGACGACGTACCGAAAAAGCTTTGGCCGGTTTCTCCACTTAGTGAAATGTGGGGAATCGGTCCACGGCTGGAACGACGATTGAACCGGATGGGAATCACCACGGTCGGTCAGCTCGCTCATTATCCACTGGAACGGTTGGAAAAAGTGTTCGGCGTAATGGGCAATCAACTGTTCTACCATGCACATGGGGTTGACCTATCCGAGCTTGGGGCGCCGATCATCCAGGGGCAGATCAGCTATGGGAAGAGTCAAATTCTTCTTCGCGATTATCACGATCCCGCTCACGTGAAACATGTCATGTTGGAAATGTGTGAAGAAGTAGCCAAGCGGGCGCGGAGCAATGATAAAGCAGGGAGGACCATCAGCCTCGGAATAGGCTATAGTAAAACCGAGGGAGGCGGAGGCTTCCATCGTTCACGCAGTCTGGATCAGCCGACCAACATTACGATGGATATTTATCATACCTGCCTCCAGTTATTCAAGGAATTTTATGAGGAAAAGACAGTGCGGAGTATTTCTATTTCTTTATCGAATATCTCGGAGGATGCGAGCATTCAATTGGATTTGTTCGACACCGGACGGGATCGGAAGCGGGATCTGGGGTATGTGATGGATGCCATACGGGACAAGTATGGCAGCGATTCGCTGCTTCGGGCGGTTTCGTATACCGAAGCAGGTACGGCTCTTCATCGCAGCGAGCTTGTCGGCGGACATTTCGCAGAGTGAATGCCAGCTATGGACAGTTCGGAATCCATGAGAATCCCACGGGAAAAGTGGCTGCTAAAATCCACGTTGTGAATTTGACCTTCTTTTTTGCCTGCGAATCAAAATTTCATTATGATGAAACTGACAGGAGGAATGGCTATGGAATTTACGATGACTAGTGAAGCAAAAACGAAGTTGCAATCGTTGAACCCGGAGAATAAGCGTTATTTACGATTGTTTTATGATACAGAAGGCTGTGGCTGTGGAGTCAATGGAGTACCGACACTCCGTTGGACGGAAGTACGGACCGAGTGGGACCAAGAGGTGAAAAATGACGAATTTGATGTGATCGTCCATAAGCAGCAGGCTGTTTTCTTCGCCAGGCAGTTGCGGCTTGCGGTAGTCAATGGGGCGCTTCGTCTGAGCAGCCCTAATGAAATACTTAACCCGGTCATCTCTGGGGCGGAAGTGATGAAAGGAGACAGCGCATGAGCAAGAAGCGGTCAACTGAAAAAGGTGTGTTGAGTGAACGCTTGAACGGGGACATCGTCAGCCAATTGCAGTCGAAAAAAACGAAGCTGAAACAAAAAGAAAAAAAAGAGCAGGAAAAAGAACGGAAACGTAAAATAGAAGAACGGAAGAAAAGAGAAGCCAACAAAAGTTTCGAAGAACTGTTGGAAGAAAGTGAAATGGACTGGAAGAAATTCAAATAATAAATCATATGGTTTAAAGGGACTCGGGGAAACGGTTCGCTTTCCGTGGGCGTGTGCTGATTCTCCTCTCGAGTTTCACCGTTTCCCTTCGCCCCTTTGCGATAAGTTTTTTTGAAAACATATCCTTTTCATTAACGAAATTAAGAAGGCTGCCGATAGAGGGAAACCCTCCGGCAGCCTTTACTTTATTCCTTGTTTTATTACCGGTGTTTCTGGTAAGTGATTGGATTGGTCAAGGCCTGGATTTCGCCGAAAATCTGTTCCGTCAACGGAGCGGATTCCAGGAACTCCAGGTTTTCTTCCAGTTGTTCCACAGAGCTGGCGCCGAACACGGCAGTTGCTACAGCTGGATGATGCAGCACATATTGAAGGGCTAGGGCGTTTAGGGTACGTTCTTCATTCGCATAATCCTCAAGTTTTTCTGTCAGTGCCAGCATTTCTTCATAACTGTATTCCAGGAAACCGTCTCTCGCCTTTGATTCCACGACTTTTGCGCCTTTATTGCTTAGCATGCCTTTTGCCAGCGGCCCCCGGGCCAGTACGCTGATGTTATTGGTGTGGAGGAGGTCAAGCATCTCCTCTTCCGGACGGCGGTCGAAAGCGTTATATTGCATCATGACACTTACAATGCTGGAGCGTTCTACATATTCACGGATAACATTCGGACGAATCGACGAAATACCATATTCTCTAATTAGGCCCTCCTGTTTCAAATCTTCAAACGCCTCGATGGTTTCTTCCATATTATCATCAATCGTACCACCATGAAGCTGATAGAGGTCGATATAATCGGTCTGAAGCCGCTGAAGACTGTCTTTTATCCCCTTCTTGATATGTTCCTTTGAAGGGTCCCAATGCCAGTCCTTTTTTTCTTTATCAAAATGGTTGCCGACTTTGGTGCCGAGAATGACATCCTGTCGCCGGTGCTGGATAGCCTTTCCGACGATTTTTTCATTTTCTCCAAAATCATATAAATCAGCAGTGTCCAAATAATTGATGCCTGCATCAAGCGCGCGGTCGATGATATCCTTCGCCTTTGTCTCTTCTTTACCAAGGTTCATACACCCAAGGCTAATTTCCGATACATGCAGGTCGGAGTTTCCGAGTTGACGTTTGTTCATTGGGAACATCCTTTCTTTATCAAAATTACCTCCACCATCCCCTTGTCGAATGGCAATGTGTTAGAATGGCGGTAGTGTAGCAGAGAGGGGTTTTGGTCATGAAAAAATTTGAAGAAAAAACGATTGCTACGGAGAAGATATTTAATGGTAAAGTGATAAAACTACAAGTAGACAGTGTTACTTTACCCGATGGCAATACATCTAAACGAGAGTTGATCAAGCATCCCGGTGCTGTAGCGATTATAGCATTGACGGATGAAAATAACATTGTTTTTGTTGAGCAATACCGGAAAGCTTTGGAGAAAAGCATCCTGGAAATACCAGCAGGGAAGCTGGAAGAAGGGGAAGCGCCTGAAGTGACAGCAAAACGGGAACTGGAAGAAGAAACGGGATATACGACAGAGCATATGGAAATGGTCACTTCTTTCTATACATCACCTGGTTTTGCTGATGAGCTGGTCTATGTGTATTTTACCGATCAATTACAACGCCTGGATGACGCTGTGGCAGGGGATGAAGATGAATTTGTAGAAGTTTATGAACTCCCTTTGGAAGAAGCAGAACGGTTAATGGCTGAACAAAGAATCCACGATGCTAAGACAGCCTACGCATTGCTTTATTTGAAAAACAGGAGAGTATGACATGGCTTTACATTCCTATTATGTCGATCTGCATATCCATATAGGTCGGGATTGGAACGGGCGACCAGTTAAAATCAGTGGTGGCAAATCGCTTACACTGACTAATATTTTAAAAGAAGCAAGCAGGCGGAAAGGCATGGACATGGTTGGTGTGATTGACAGTCATGCTCCTGCTGTCCAGGATGAACTGGAGGATTTTATTGATAGGGGATATGCGGAGGAATTGGAAGAAGGCGGAGTCCGATTTGAAAATACCACCCTAATATTAGGAGCGGAAGTGGAAATCTATGATGATTTTTGCCAGGGACCGATTCATGTGTTATGTTACTTCCCTTATTTTTCATTAATGAAGGAATTTACCGCCTGGCTGTCTGAACGGATGAAAAATGTCAATCTGAGCTCTCAACGTTATTATGGAAGTGCCCGGGAACTGCAAACCTATGTCCACAGTATGGGCGGCTGGTTCATCCCTGCTCATGTTTTCACTCCATTTAAGAGTTTATATGGCAAAGGAGTTAAACGTTCATTAGTTGAGGTTCTTGATCCGAAAAAAATAAATGCATTCGAATTGGGTTTAAGCTCGGATACGTCCATGGCAGAGCAGATAGAAGAACTATCTAGATATACATTTGTCTCTAATTCTGACGCGCACTCGTTGGCTAAGATCGGCAGGGAATATCAAAAGGTAAAGCTGCAGAACCCCTCTTTCCATGAGTTAGGATTAGCATTCCGGGGGCAGGAAGGCAGGAGCATCGAAGCAAACTATGGCATGAACCCCATGTTAGGGAAATATCACGAAACTGTTTGTAACGGCTGTGGAGCCAAGCTGGCAGTTTATGAACTTCCTTGTCCTGCATGTAATTCAAAGAAAGTGGTCAAAGGCGTAGCGGAAAGAATCAGGGAACTTGCTTCTTCCATTGACTCATACCCAAAGCGTCCGCCCTATATCTATCAGGTGCCTCTTGAATATTTACCTTCCCTGGGGCCCAAAACCTATGAGATTCTATTAGGAAGGTTTGGGACAGAAATGAACGTCATCCATCATGCAGGAGAGGCTGAGTTGAACGAAGTCATACCTGAAAAGCTGACTGCTCGCATTCTTTCGTTAAGAAAAGGAGAAGTAACAATCGAGGCCGGAGGGGGCGGGAAATACGGAAAAGTCCGGAGCAATTCATAGAATCGTTGGTCTACTTTCTTTCTTCACTTCATAGAGTTGTAATAGATAGCTTGAGAAGGGGTGGAGGAAAGCATGTACGCACAGCAACGGGTTTTGAGAAATCATTTTACCAGTTATATGAATATTTATATTTTCATATCCGTGCTATTCTTAATCGGAATCATATTTGGTGCAGTTATCGTAAATAGTATGAATTTCATTCAAAAGCAGGACCTTTATTTCTATTTGAATCAATTTTTTCAGCAGATGATCAACACCGATGTTGTTTCAAAGCCCACGCTGTTTTGGGATAGTTTAGCTTACCACTTGAAATATATGTTATTGATTTTTATACTGGGTATTTCTGTGATCGGTATGCCGGTCATTACGGTCTTATTATTCATTAAAGGTCTGGTCGTGGGTTTTTCCGTCGGTTTTTTAGTTAACCAGATGGGCTGGTATGGATTGTTCATTTCTTCTGTTTCAATTGCCCCGCAAAATCTGTTGATCATCCCGATTTATTTGATAGCAGGTGCATTAGCGATGATTTTTTCGATTACTTTATTCAGGCAATTGTTTTCCAAACGGGTCCACCAGCCGATTATGACTATTTTTCTTCAATACGGAATTCTGTTTGCCATTTTAATCGCATGTCTGGTGATTGCTGCCTTTATTGAAGCTTTTCTTTCCAATCAAACGTTAGAGTGGGTAGTGAAATGGCTTTATAAATAATGATTGTCAATATCAGATTAGAATGATTATTGGAAGTAGATTGTAATGATTGTAATTTGACACCTGTTCCTTCTCTGCTTATAATTAAAATGGAATTGCGAGGGAGGGGGACGCTACATGGAGCATCGTATCGAAAGAATAAAAAAACAGTTACATTCACAAAGTTACAAGTTGACCCCGCAGCGGGAAGCGACGGTACGAGTATTGCTGGAGAATGAAGAGGATCACTTAAGCGCAGAAGATGTTTACCTCCTCGTCAAAGAGAAGGCGCCAGAAATCGGCCTTGCTACGGTGTACCGGACCTTGGAATTATTATCTGAGTTGAAAATTGTCGATAAAATAAATTTTGGCGACGGGGTATCCCGTTATGACTTAAGAAAAGAAGGTGCCGAACATTTTCATCACCACCTCGTTTGTATTGAATGCGGTGCAGTGGAAGAAATAGAAGAAGATCTCCTTGGCGATGTAGAAAAATTAGTTGAAAACCAATGGGGTTTCCAAGTGAAAGATCATCGCCTGACCTTTCATGGTATTTGCCGCGTCTGTCAAAAAGAAACGGTTAAATCCT
The DNA here is from genome assembly GCF_900107755.1 of Thalassobacillus cyri. GTDB lineage: Bacteria > Bacillota > Bacilli > Bacillales > Halobacillaceae > Thalassobacillus > Thalassobacillus cyri. The sequence continues at coordinate 35,827 of NZ_FNQR01000006.1, forward strand.
GATTGGATGGAACCTGATAATTTTATAGCATGAAAATAGTGAATGCGGAAGAACGTGTTCACTTTTTTGTTGCTTTTATCGCCTGTTTTGATATACATAGTATGGTAGTATGGAAGTGGAAAAAGTAGCTGGCTTTTGCTTTCAGCCTGGTCTTCTTTACATTCTATTATATTTATTGTAGTTTTAAAGTAGATTAGAATCTTTGTTTTATGTATATTTTCCTAGAGGGATGGCATACCTTGTTAATGAGATTGACAAGGGGGCGTGGTGATGAAACACGTATGGTCGTTCTTCAAGGATACGTTGAAGGTTCTTATTGTATTTGTCCTCTGTACTTCCTTTTTTTATATGGCATTACGAATGGTCCACCTGGAATATGAGCGTATGCATCGTTATGATGAGCCGAGGGGCGCGGCTGTAAAGGTGTTCAATCAGGAAGATATCAGTTGGCCAGAGCGATTATCGATTTTTTTTCAATTGGGAGAGTAGAGACGTATGCTGAAGCATGCACTGGAAGATTTTTTCCACTATTTGACTGTGGAACGGGGATTATCGGAAAATACAATCAAATCCTACCAGCGTGATTTAAGACAATATGCTGATTTTTTGGATAACCATTTGTCTATCAAAGCTTGGGATGATGTGATGAGAACGCACATCATGAAATATATGTACCATTTGAATGATGAAGGTCGTTCTTCCGCAACAGTAGCGCGACTCTTGTCCTCCGTCCGGCTTTTTCATCAATTTCTAGTCAGGGAAAAGGTGAGTGACCATGACCCGAGTCTCCACATCGAGACTCCTAAGAAAGAACGGAAACTGCCGAAGGTGCTTTCCACGGAAGAAGTGGACAAGCTATTGAACCTGCCAGGAGGAGATCCCCTCACTTTACGTAACCGTGCGATGCTTGAGATGCTGTATGCCACCGGCTTACGTGTTTCTGAGCTGATGTCTTTGAAGGTTACTGATCTTCATCTTACAATGGGATTTGTAAGATGTTTCGGCAAGGGGTCAAAGGAGCGGATCATTCCGCTTGGGGATATGGCTAAAGAAGCGGTAGAAGATTACTTAAGTAAATCGAGACCGGGCATAGTCAAGAAAAAACAGACGGAAGAGTTATTCGTCAATCATCATGGAAATCCATTATCCAGACAGGGTTTTTGGAAGATATTGAAAGCGGTTGCTCGTGATGTAGGCATCCAAAAAGCGATTACCCCTCACACGCTGCGCCATTCGTTCGCTACTCACTTATTAGAAAATGGTGCAGATCTACGAGCGGTGCAGGAGATGCTCGGGCATGCCGATATTTCAACTACGCAGATTTATACACATGTAAGCAAAACACGTTTAAAAGATGTTTATCGCTCGTACCATCCACGGGCATAAACTCTTTTTTACAAAAATAGTTGTCTGACATCCTACCTCTCTATTATTTGTGTAATGTTGGTAAGGATAAGGAATGTAATTTACAGGAGGGAACTGAAATGAATGATTTCAAGCGAGTATTCTTAATAGTAATGGATTCTGTCGGTATCGGTGAGGCGCCTGATGCGGCTAAATTCAATGATAAAGGCGCAGACACCCTTGGCCACATCGCTGACCGTATGGGTGGTCTGAAGATGCCGAATATGGGCGAGCTCGGTTTAAGCAATATTCGTAACATTATGGGGATTGAGGAATCAAAGGCTCCAAAAGCACATTATACTACCATGGTGGAAGCCTCGAATGGCAAAGATACCATGACCGGTCACTGGGAAATCATGGGCTTGTATATTGATAAACCGTTCCGCACGTTTCCGGATGGCTTTCCAGATGAGCTACTGCATGAATTAGTACAACGCACCGGTCGTAAAATCATCGGCAATAAGCCTGCTTCCGGGACAGAAATCCTCAAAGAATTAGGCGAAGAGCATATGGAAACAGGGGCATTGATCGTTTATACCTCAGCTGATTCCGTTTTGCAAATTGCTGCTCATGAAGAGGTTGTACCGCTAGAAGAGTTATATGAAATATGTGAAATCGCCAGGGAACTTACGCTTGATGAAAAGTATATGGTCGGCCGCGTCATCGCCCGTCCGTTCGTCGGAAACCCGGGGGCCTTCGAGCGCACACCGAACCGTCATGACTATGCTCTTAAGCCGTTTGGACGTACAGTGATGAATGAAATGAAAGATGAAGGTCTGGATGTCATTGCTTTAGGTAAGATTTCCGATATTTATGATGGAGAGGGTGTTACAGAAGCAATCCGTACCACGGACAACATGGACGGCATGGATCAGCTGGTAGCTTCTATGGATAAGGATTTCCGGGGACTCAACTTCTTGAACCTGGTGGATTTTGATGCGAAGTTTGGCCACCGTCGTGACCCTCAGGGGTATGGTGAGGCTCTGGAAGCCTTCGATGCCCGACTGCCGCAGGTATTAGAGAAACTGAAAGAGGACGACCTGCTCTTAATTACGGCTGACCACGGGAACGATCCCATTCATCACGGTACAGATCATACGCGTGAATTAGTGCCGCTGCTTGCTTACCATAAAGGAATCGATCAAGGGAAGCAGTTGGACCAACGTCAAACATTTGCGGATATCGGAGCAACTGTCTCGGACAACTTCAAAATCAAGATGCCAGAATATGGACAAAGCTTTTTGAAAGAGATCAAGTGATGGAGGGTGAAAGCATGAATATCGAACAAATCAAAGAATCAGCTTCATTTATTTCAAATAAACTATCTCAGAAACCAACAGTCGGGTTGATCTTAGGATCAGGGCTTGGAGTGTTAGCAGATGAAATTAAGGAACCGGTTATCATCCCTTATGGGGATATCCCTCATTTCCCGGAATCGACTGTATCCGGTCATAAAGGTCAATTGGTGATTGGTGAACTGGAAGGACATCAAGTCATCGCTATGCAAGGGCGCTTCCATTATTATGAAGGCTACAGCATGCAGCAGGTGACGTTCCCGGTCAGAGTGATGAAGCAGCTTGGAATCGAAACGATGTTTGTTACGAATGCAGCAGGTGGGGTAAATGAAGATTTTGATCCAGGAGATTTAATGGTAATAACCGATCACATCAACAACATGGGAGACAGCCCTTTAATCGGTAAGAATGATGAAGAAATGGGGCCAAGGTTCCCTGATATGTCCCAGGCATATAATAAAGACTTGATTCAAACCGCACAAAAATGTGCAGATAATCTTGGTTTGAAAGTCCGTAATGGGGTGTACGTCGGGAATACCGGGCCAGCTTATGAAACCTCAGCCGAGGTAAAGATGCTCCGTATTCTTGGCGGCGATGCGGTAGGTATGTCTACCGTTCCTGAAGTTATCGTTGCAAGCCATTCCGGTATTAAAGTCCTTGGTATCTCTTGCATTTCCAATATGGCTGCAGGGATTTTAGATCAGCCATTAACGCATGACGAAGTAATTGAAACGACAGCACAAGTACGTGAAGATTTTCTTGGATTTGTGAAAGAAATTCTAAAGTCTATGCCTGCATCATAAAAGGGGAAGGATGATCGTAATGAGAATGGTTGATGTTATTCAGAAAAAACGTAATGGTATGGAGCTTAATGAGGAAGAAATCAAGTTTTTTGTTGAGGGTTATACAAAAGGTGAGATTCCAGATTATCAAGCCTCTGCTTTGACCATGGCTATCTATTTCAAAGGTATGACTGAAAATGAGACAGCAACCTTGACGCAGGCAATGGTAGATTCTGGAGAGACAATCGACTTGTCAGGCATTGAAGGACATATTGTCGATAAGCACTCAACCGGTGGGGTAGGCGATAAAGTCACCTTTATCGTCGGTCCATTGGTGGCTTCTACAGGTGTTCCAGTTGCCAAAATGTCAGGCCGTGGTCTTGGGCATACAGGAGGCACACTGGATAAACTCGAGGCGATTGAAGACTTTCATATCGAAATGACGAAAGAAGAGTTCATCAATAACGTCAATACACATAAACTTGCTGTTGCCGGACAGACAGGTAACTTGGCACCAGCTGATAAAAAACTATATGCTTTACGCGACGTAACAGCTACAGTGGATTCTATTCCATTGATTGCCGGTTCTATCATGAGTAAGAAGCTCGCCTCTGGTGCTGATAGTATTGTACTGGATGTCAAAACAGGTACTGGAGCATTCATGAAGACCCTTGAAGAGTCAGAAGCTCTTGCCAGAGAGATGGTCAATATCGGTAAAAATCTTGGCAGAAACACAGTCGCTGTCATCAGTGATATGAACCAGCCGCTCGGTTTTGAAGTGGGTAATGCTAACGAAATAAAAGAAGCAGCGGAAATTCTGCAAGGCAAAAACGTGGAAGACCTTCGTAAACTTTCCTTAGAAATCGCTTCTCATATGACTGTACTTGCTGAGGTGTTTTCAAGTTATGAGGAAGCATACACAGAGCTTGAAAAGAATTTGGAGAATGGAAAAGCGTTCGAAGCATTCCGTAACTTTATTGCTGCTCAGGGCGGGAATATTGACATGATCAATGACTTGGATAAATTACCACAGTCCAAATATAAAGTAGAAGTAACAGCCGATCAGGATGGATATGTATCAGCCATTGATGCTGAGTCTATCGGTGTAGCTGCTATGTATCTTGGGGCTGGACGTGCAACAAAAGATGATGAAATAAATCATGCGGTCGGTATTACGTTAAAGAAAAAAATCGGGGATGAAGTAAAAGCCGGGGAACCGCTGGTGATTTTGAACAGTGATGAAGAAAACCCTGAAGACTCGATTGTGAAAGTGAAAGAAGCATATACGATCACAAGAGAAAAAGTGACAGTACCTACTTTAATTCATAAAGTAATAAATTAACCAACACGTTGAACGTCCATATCTTTTAGAAGATTATGGACGTTTTTATTATGGAGTTGCAACCTTTATCCTCCCAAAATAGAGAAAGTATGGGAATTTACGTCACTCCTGCGAAAGAAACAGTGGATAGATACAGATACCCTACAGAAAGCGAAGAAGTTTGTCTGGTAGTCAGCATAAAAGTAACTGTATTCAAACAAATTCAACCAACCCTTTGTTGATGGTCACTAGCAACTCCATTAAGTTTACATAATAAATATATCGTCTATTTGATAATTTTCTTAGTGTTTCGTAATAAAACGGTAGATAGTTGGAAAATATAACTATAACTATGAATGGAGGGAAAGTGAATGAAAAAAATAGCCATTTATTTCACTGTTTTCATGCTTGTAAGTACAATAAGTCTCCCTGTAACCTATGGGCAAGAGTCCAATCAAATAGAACTGGCTGAAGGGGCAAAATCAGCAGTTTTAATGGAGAATAGCAGTGGAACAATTTTATTTGATAAGAACGCCCATGAACAATTACCCCCCGCCAGTATGACAAAAATCATGACCTTACTACTGATCATGGAAGCTTTAGATAATAACATCATCAAGTTGGATGAGACCGTCAGGGTAAGTGAGCGTGCTGCTTCTATGGGAGGATCTCAAATATTTCTTGAGGCTGGGGAAGAAATGAAGGTAGAAGACCTGCTGAAAGGAGTAGCTGTTGCTTCGGGTAATGATGCAAGCGTGGCATTAGCGGAAAGAATTGCCGGAAGCGAAGAAGCATTCGTCAAAAAAATGAATGAAAAAGCGAAAAAGCTTGGTCTAAAGAACACTAACTTTAAAAATACGACGGGTCTTCCTGAAGAAGACCATTATAGCACGGCTCACGATATGGCAGTTATGGCTAAAAAGTTATTACAGTATGAAAATATAACAAATTATACCAGTGTTTATGAAGACTATTTGCGAAAAGGACAAAAAAATGAATTCTGGCTTGTGAATACTAACAAATTGGTCAAGCACTATAAAGGCGTCGATGGTTTGAAAACTGGTTATACCAATGAAGCGAAATACTGTTTGACAGCTACAGCTGAAAAGAATGGGATGCGTATGATCGCGGTTGTAATGGGTGCGAAAACCCCAAAAGAACGAAATGCAAATGTTGCTAAGATGCTTGACTTTGCTTACAGTCAGTTTGAAACAGAACAATTATATGATAAAGGTCACAAAATGAGCACCTTGCAATTAGCGAGAGCCGATCAACCAGAGTTAAATGTAGTAACGAAGACTCCTGTTACCTTGCTGAAACGTAAAGGACAAAAGCTGGATAATTTAGCAACGTCCATGGAGTATGACAAGAATATTCAGCTGCCAATCGAGGAAGGCAGTCAATTAGGGACAGTAAAGGTTAAGCAGGGAGCCAAGGTGCTTACGGAAGTTCCATTAGTAGCTGAAAAGAGTGTGAAACAGGGCAACGTATGGCAACTATTCAAACGGACCTTAGGCAACATGGCACACCGGTGATAATCCTGTCATTTTGTTAAAAGATTTAGCGTATCCTCACTAGTTTTGTCACCTTGCAGGAAAAAGAGGATGCAAAACAGAAAGACTCACTAACGCAAAGAAAGAGGAGGTAAACATAGTGAGTCTTAGTGTCGATTTTGCCCGCAAAGAAGATGTCCTTCTTGTAAGATTAGTCGGTGAACTGGATCACCATGAAGCAGAAAATTTGAAGAAAGAATGGAAGTCGATTCTTAATCAGCATCAGGTACGTCATGTGATTTTGAATTTAGAAGGACTGTCTTTTATGGACAGTTCAGGCCTTGGTGTGATTTTAGGAAGATACAAAGAAATCAACGCTTTAGGAGGAGAAATGGTGATTTGTTCGATTTCTCCAGAAGTCAAACGACTTTTCGATTTATCAGGGATGTTCAAAATCATGAAGCTTGTAGATAATGAAGAATTCGCTTTAGAGATGTTGGGGGTGGCTTCATGAAAAATAGTATGAATCTAGAGTTTTTAAGTGTCAGTCAAAATGAATCGTTTGCCCGTGTGACTGTAGCTGCCTTTGTAAGTCAGCTCGACCCGACGATGGAAGAATTGACAGAAATCAAGACGGTCGTGTCCGAAGCAGTCACCAATGCCATCATACATGGATATCATGAACGTCCAGACGGAAAGATTTATATTTCTTGTACGATTAATGATGGAGAAATGGAACTGATGATTCAGGACTACGGTGAAGGTATAGCAGACATTGATGAAGCCAGAGAGCCCCTATTCACTTCAAAACCTGAACTGGAGCGGTCTGGAATGGGTTTTACGATTATGGAAAACTTCATGGACAAAGTCGATGTCATTTCCAGCCCTGAGGAAGGCACGACTGTCCGGCTGATCAAACATATGACTACAAATAAAGCGTACTGTAATTAGGGGCCCGCGATGAATGTCGATGTGAGTCAAAAACAGAAGCGGTTGAAGGACGAAGATGTCAGGGCCCTGATTGCTAAGAGTCAAGAAGGCGATCAGGAAGCAAGGGACATGTTAGTGGAAAGGAACGTACGGTTGGTTTGGTCCGTTGTCCAACGATACATCCATCGTGGTTATGATCAGGAAGATCTCTTCCAGATTGGCTGCATTGGGCTATTGAAGTCGGTCGATAAATTCGACTTAAACTATGAGGTAAAATTCTCTACCTACGCTGTGCCTATGATTATTGGGGAAATTCAACGTTTTATCCGAGATGATGGCAGTGTAAAGGTTAGCCGGTCGTTAAAAGAAATGAACAATAAAATTCGCCGTAAAAAAGAAGAATTGACGAAAGAATTGGGTAGATCCCCTACCATTGATGAAATGGCGAAAGCCCTGGAAATGTCTTCAGAAGAAGTTGTACTGGCAGAAGAAGCCGGGCGTGCTCCACAGTCCATTCATGAAACTGTTTATGAAAATGACGGAGATCCTATTACATTACTGGATCAAATGGCTGAAGATGATACCAAGTGGTTTGATAAGATGATGCTTCAGGATGTCATCCGGAAGCTAGATAAAAGGGAACGGTTGATCATTTATTTAAGGTATTTTAAAGATAAGACCCAAACGGAAGTAGCTGAACGATTGGGGATTTCCCAAGTTCAAGTTTCCAGGCTGGAAAAGAAAATACTGAAGGAGATTAAAGAGCAAATGGAACCTGATTAATCTCCACCTTTGGACGCATTGTACCTGATGCGTCTTTTTATGTGCCTTCAGCTGGAGAGCAGGTGCATGTTTTTTTGCTTAACATCCATACTAATAAGCAAAGGCGTGGAAGAAAAAGGGTGGTGTCTATGTCAAACATTGTATATGTTCGACTGAGAAAAAAAGTGGATATGACAAGCTATCGGCCTGTTTTGTTGAAAGACATTGCCTATCTTGCTTGTTCTCTGCCCCTTAAGCAGAAATTAGAAACCATCCCACTGCATTATATTACAAACAAAGACAAAAACATCATTGTTATCGATGGTGTTTTAGTGATAGAAAAAATGGCAGAACTATTTCCCGAAATTGAAGTCCAATTAATAGGGCCAGCCCAAACCATCATTACTATCACAACGAAGAGAAGAAAACCGGCTATTTGGATGGTTGCCGGTATATGGTTATTGTTATTCGTCGGTGCGGCTATGGCGATCATGAATTTTCACTATGATGTAAGCATGGAAGTCGTACAACAAAAGCTCCATTTCATGTTGACCGGAGAAGAAGTGAAACATCCTTTTTGGATTCAGATTCCTTATTCAATCGGTCTTGGTCTTGGTATGATCCTATTTTTTAACCATATTTTTAATAAAAAAATCAATGAAGAACCAAGTCCATTGGATGTAGAAGTGTTTAAGTACCAACAAAGCATGGATGATTATGTAACGATTAATGAAAACAAGGTGGAAAACAAAGATGATCCACATTCTACTTGAAGTCTTCATTGGTTTGGCGGCAGGACTGGCTGTCGGGACGGGGTTTGTCGCTTTTTTGACCGTATTAGGTATTATTCCCAGGTTGATGCAATTGAGTCGTTCCACAGATAGAATCCGACTATATGAAACGGCTGTTATTCTAGGGACGTTCGCAGGTATCTATCTCTCGTTTGGTGATGAGGCAATCCTGCTCCCTGATCTGATTATAGCTGTGTGGGGTCTGTTGCATGGTGTCTTTATCGGCATGCTTGCAGCAGCGCTGACCGAAGTTTTGAACGTCTTCCCATTACTGACGAAACGCATTGGAATGGAGGGGCAGCTGCTGTTGTTGATGATGGCTATCGTGCTTGGGAAAATTACCGGATCATTATTTCATTGGATCATCTTTGTTAGATAAATGCTGGAGGTAAGACGATGAGCGATAAGTTTGTCCAAAATCAATATAATAAGACAATTAAAAATTACCAGCCTAAGCCTAATTATTTTTTAAACTGCTTGAAAGCGTTCGTAATCGGCGGGTTAATTTGTGTCATTGGCGAAGCTTTGACTGATTTTTATGTGAATGTATTCGACTTTTCAAAAAAGGAAGCTGTCAATCCGACTGTTACGACATTAATACTGGCTTCCGCTTTGCTGACTGGTTTTGGCGTATATGACAAACTGGGACAATTTGCGGGAGCAGGATCGGCAGTACCTGTAACAGGTTTCGCAAATTCTATTACTTCTGCTGCACTTGAGCACAAGAGTGAAGGATTGGTTTTAGGGGTCGCCACCAACTTATTCAAGCTTGCGGGTTCGGTCATCGTCTTTGGAGTAGTGGCCGCCTATGTACTCGGAATAATCAGATATGCTTGGCAACATTTCTTCTAGGAGGAGCAATCATGGCTAAAATGGGACAACAATCTTGGTTATACAACAATGCCATTTATATTAATGCATCTGGAACAGCCGTTGGCCCGATGGAAGCTGACGGTCCGTTATCTTCCTTTTTTGATCAAACTTATGATGAACTGCATTGCAACCAGGATAATTGGGAGTTGGCTGAGCGTCAATTGATGAAGGATGCGATCCATGCTTGTCTGCAAAAGGCAGGAAAAGATCATTCAGAGATGGATTTGTTCCTTGCTGGTGATTTGCTTAATCAAAATGTGACTGCTAATTATGTAGCGAAAGAGCTTGGCATTCCGTTCTTATGTATGTTCGGTGCCTGCTCGACTTCGATGGAAACACTAGCCACGGGAGCATCGTTAATTGATGGAGGTTTTGCAGAACAGGTAATTGCAGCTGTAAGTTCTCACAATGCTACGGCAGAAAGACAGTTCCGTTATCCAACGGAATACGGGGGTCAAAAGCCGAAAACTGCAACCTTCACCGTTACTGGCAGTGGTGCAGCTCTCCTTTCAAAAAGAAAATCAAACATCCGTATCGAGTCAGCCACCATCGGTCGTGTGATGGACTATGGCACGAAAGACCCTTTTGACATGGGGTCTGCAATGGCACCGGCTGCGTATGACACAATCAAAACGCATTTTCAGGACATGGGACGCTCTCCGCAAGATTATGACTTGATTGCTACCGGCGATTTATCCGCTGTAGGCACTCCGATCGTCCGGGATATGTTGAAGGAAGATGGGTTTGATGTCGAAGAAGTGCATAATGACTGCGGCCTCATGATCTATCATAGTGATCAGCCTGTTTTTAGTGGTGGAAGTGGGTGTGCATGTTCCGCTGTTGTCACTTATGGAAAGTTACTGGATGAGCTGGTAGCTGGCCGTTATAAAAAGATATTGGTAGTAGCTACCGGAGCGTTGATGAGCCCTACCATGGTCCAGCAGAAAGAATCCATCCCGGCCATTGCTCACGGAGTAGTCCTGGTCCGAGAGGAGGGTATGTGATGGATTATCTCTGGGCTTTTCTTGTCGGTGGAGGGATATGTATTATCGGTCAGTTGTTGCTGGATATAGCAAAACTTACGCCAGCCCACGTTATGTCTTCATTTGTCGTGGCGGGAGCTGTGCTGGATGCTTTTGATTTATACGATAATTTAATTGAATTTGCGGGTGCTGGAGCGACAGTGCCGATTACAAGCTTTGGGCATTCGTTATTGCACGGGGCGATGGAGCAGACGAAAGAGCATGGTTTTATTGGGATTGCTACAGGGATATTCCAGCTGACATCAGCTGGCATCGCTTCGGCAATTTTGTTCGGCTTTTTAGTCGCTGTCTTTTTCAAACCAAAGGGGTGAAAAAGTAAATAGAGTAACTAGTGCTTGAGGGATAGAGAAAGGAGAGCGAGCGTAATGGCAAAGCAAAAGGAAACGAACGTGATGCCACGTCTTCATGATGTGGAAAAATACATGGATGAGCAAGTGGGTATCGAGGAATCATTTGATGTCGGATTCCGTCAGTTTCCAATCATGGGGAAGAAAATCGATATGTATTATGTTACAGGGCTTGTCGACACTGCCTATGTGATAGAATTGATGAAGGAACTGATGGAGTGGGAGGCAGAGCAGCCAAGGACGAAAAAAGTGTTCGAAGGAATTTATGAACACCTTGTACACCAGCAGGTAGAAATTGTAGAATCCATGGACGAGTGTATCACACAGCTGCTTTCTGGGTTAGCTGTGATCTTTGTCGAAGGGGAAAAAAAAGCTTTTATAATAGATGTAAGATCTTACCCGGGACGATCACCGGAAGAGCCAGATACGGAGAAGGTCGTTCGGGGCTCAAGGGATGGATATACAGAGAATATTATAGAAAATACTGCATTGACACGGAGAAGAATCAGGGATGGGCGCTTACGCCATGAAATAATCAAATCAGGCACCAGGTCCAAAACGGATATATGTATATCCTACCTAAAAGATGTAGCTGACCCAGGGTTAGTAAAAGTGGTTAAAGAAGAAGTGAAAAATATTGAAATTGACGGACTATCCATGGCAGATAAAACGGTGGAAGAATATATCGTGAAACAAGGGCGAAACCCTTTTCCAATGGTACGATATACCGAACGGCCAGATGTTGCTTCCAGTCACTTATTCGAGGGTCATGTTTTAATCATGGTAGATACTACACCTAGTATGATCATAACCCCCACCACTTATTTCCACCATGTACAGCATGCGGAGGAATATCGCCAATCGCCGGTTGTCGGGACTTTTATCAGATGGATAAGGTTTATAGGGATCTTTGCATCGATATTTTTATTGCCATTCTGGTTATTGATGGTGATGGAGCCATCTCTGCTTCCTCAAGCTCTGGCTTTCGTCGGTCCCAATGAAGAGAGCAGTATACCAGTGGTCATTCAAATTTTGTTAGCGGATATCGGAATTGAATTTTTAAGGGTAGCCGCCATTCATACTCCTACACCATTATCAACAGCAATGGGTTTGATTGCAGCTGTATTAATTGGGCAGATAGCCATCGATGTTGGAATGTTTATACCGGAAGTCATTCTCTATGTATCTGTAGCAGCGATTGGGACATTTTCCACTCCTAGTTATGAGTTGAGTGTAGCTAATAAAATGAGCCGGATGGTGCTGGTACTATTGACTGCCTTTTTCGGTGTGAAAGGTTTTGTCATCGGTTTTACATTATATACCCTTATTCTTGCAAATACCAAATCATTGAATACTCCTTATCTCTGGCCGCTAATTCCATTCAATGCACAGGCATTAATGCAGATCCTTTTCCGATTGTCTGTGCCTTTGACAAAAGTACGCCCGAGCATCGTACATCCACAAAATAATAAACGTCAGCCTTAAATTGTTATTTGCCGGTTTTAAAACCATATGATAAATTTAATATAATTTAGAAAAGAATGTCTTATCATTATTACACAGGCATTCTTTTTTGATTGGTTCAGTCCTGGATAGTGGGAGAATTTGCGATACCCTTCTTGGAAGAACCGGAGAAATAGCAGTCGCAAGCGAAATTATTTTTCTCAAAATGAATGACTGGAAATAATAGATCGGATATCAAATGGCACAGGAAGGAAGGAACTACATGAGTTTACCTTATAATGAACAAGGTCATTTGCTGATAGGCGGTATTGATGCAGTGTCATTGACTGAAACGTATGGCACTCCATTATTTGTATATGATGTAGAACGGATCAGAAAAAACGCCCGGGCGTTTGTAAAAACATTTGAGGAACGAGGGATGAAGGCGCAAGTTGCTTATGCGAGCAAAGCTTTTTCCTCGGTGGCGATACTGCAGGTAGCCAAGCAGGAAAATTTAAGCCTTGATGTCGTTTCTCAAGGAGAGTTATATACGGCATTGAAAGCGGGCTTTCCTGTGGAAAAAATACATTTGCATGGGAACAACAAAAGCCTTGAAGAATTAGAAATGGCAGTTGAACAGGAAATCGGATGTATCGTGGTTGATAATTTCTACGAAATCGATTTATTGGCAGCCATACTTGAAGAAAAAGGAAAAGAAATGGACGTATTGCTACGGGTTACTCCAGGAATTGAAGCACATACCCATGATTATATCCTTACAGGTCAGGAAGATTCCAAGTTTGGATTCGACTTATCGAGTGGGCAGGCTGACCTTGCTTTTCAACGAATCAGTAATTCGGAAAGAATTCATTTAATTGGACTACATTGCCATATCGGTTCACAAATATTTGAAACCAGTGGTTTTTTAATGGCGACCAAGAAACTTTTTGCTTCCATGGATGAATGGAGAGGAAAATACGGATTTACCGCTGAAGTGCTGAACCTCGGAGGAGGATTCGGTATCCGGTACACCAAAGAGGATGACCCGCTTGAATTAGATGCTTATGCTCATGCTCTAATCAATGAAGTGAATGAACAGGCAGTCGAAAAAAACTACCCGATACCTGAGATCTGGATAGAGCCCGGCCGTGCCATCGTAGGAGATGCTGCTGTAACTTTATATTCCATAGGTGCTATTAAAGAGATACCGGGAGTTCGAAAATATATATCCGTGGATGGTGGAATGACAGATAATCTGCGTCCAGCTTTGTATCATGCAAAGTATGAAGCGGCAGTCGCTAATCGTATGGATGCACCAGTTCATGAAAAGGTATCAGTTGCAGGGAAGTGCTGTGAGTCTGGAGATATGCTAATATGGGATGTAGAGCTTCCGGAGGTATCTCACCAGGATATACTTGCGGTGATGAGCACTGGTGCCTATGGCTATTCGATGTCTAACAATTACAATCGTTTTCCACGACCAGCAGTCGTATTTGTAGAGAATGGAGAACATCAGCTGGTTATAGAGCGGGAAAACTACGAAGATTTGCTCAGGCTGGATTGCTCTTATATAAAAGGAGAGGAGAGTCTTACATGAAAAAAGGCAGCATTACATTTGAAACAGGAGAAAAGATTGTATTAGAATTTTATCCTAACGAGGCACCAAACACGGTAGCTAACTTTGAAGAGCTTGCGAACAGCGGCTTCTATGATGGGGTGATTTTCCACCGTGTCATCCCAGGCTTTGTAGCACAAGGGGGAGATCCTACAGGAACCGGCCGCGGAGGTTCCGGAAAAACAATCAAATGTGAAACAGAAGGAAATCCCCACAAACATGTCGCGGGCTCCTTATCCATGGCCCATGCTGGAAAAGATACCGGAAGCAGTCAATTCTTTTTGGTACACGAACCCCAGCCGCATTTGGATGGCGTCCATACTGTATTTGGTCAAGTGATTGACGGAATGGATACGGTACTGAACATTAAGCCAGGCGACACAATGAAAGAAGTGCGTGTGTGGGATGAGGAATAAGTAATGGATATAGTGGGCCCTTTTAGAGGCTCACTATTTTCATTTCATTCGGCAGGTTTACCTGAAGGAGAGGTGATGGGGCATTGCTGGAGTTTTTGGCTGTGATGATTTGGGTTGCCCCATTAGGTATACTCATCCATGAATTAGGACATGCAATACCGGCGGTCCTGCTGGGGCGTGGGGAAGCGGTTCTCCACATCGGCACCGGTTCCGTCGTAATCCGGGCGAAGTGGGGCAAATTTCAACTGCGGGTGTACCGTTTATTTTTTCTTGGCGGACATACAGAGAGCTGCTGTAACGAAAGCTTTAACAGGTGGCAAAAGGGAGTTGTGAGTTTAGGGGGACCTTGCTTGAATCTGTTTGTTTTTTTATTATCCTACTCATTTCTGCGAATTGAGTGGTTACATATTTTCATGTTATATAATTTATACTTGGCTGTATTCAATCTGATTCCATACAGCTGGAAAGGCAAATACTCAGATGGTTATCGCTTTTTCCAGATATTATTAAACAAACAATCGGAAGAGACACCTTGAATATTTTTTGAGTTTGGCTTATGCTAATCGTTGAAGCTCAACAAGGTCAGCAACCTGGGGGAAATTGAAGTGAGAAAGAAAAACATTATATTGTTTATCGTTTTGCTGACGTTCAGCATATTATGGGGATTATACTACTGGTTTTTCATTGTAATGTAAGGAGCATACTGAATTTAGGCGAACCATACTGAGATTACAGTCATATTAATAACAACTACGGCTACCCATGATTAGCTGGAGAGAATATCAACGAATAGAGGAATAATACTATTTTGGCTGGATAATCAGCAGCCTGATTCCTATTCATGGGAGTAGGAAAGTTATTTTTATAATGAGGGGTTACTATGCTAATTCGCTATAAAAAGACATTTGAAAAAATTGCTATGGGGCTGTTGTCATTCATGCCGGAAGAGAAGGATGTCAAGAAGCTCCAGCAGACAATAAAAGAATATGAGACTAATGAGGATTGGCAGTTGTTCCTTTGGAAGGACGAAGATATCCTTGGTGCAGTCGGTGTTCGTTTAGAAGAAGGCGAACGTGCGGTGATTCAACATGTTACCGTCAACCCTTCCCATCGCAATATGGGAATAGGTAAAAAAATGGTGCAAGGCGTGAGAGGGTTTTATCGAGATCAGTATCATGTATGTGCTGATGAAGCGACAAGCGCCTTTTTAGAAAAATGTTGTGCCACCAACGCCGATGCTAAATCCGCAGAAGCATGATAAAAATAAGCGCATGTCCATGACATGCGCTTATTTTCGTTAATTATTTATTTATAAACATTTTCGGTATGCAATCTTTCTTGATTATTTCCACTTTGGTTTCTTAATTTATGTTTGTGGATTAAATAATAGTCGCAGGGTTCCTTCTCTCTGTTATAGGGAACCTGCCATTCAGAACAAGTGTCCTTTACCGAGAGAATCAATCCGGGATCTTTGATGGGAAGATTGATATTCTGATAGGGTGTTCGATGCTTCAGTGCAGCATCTAATTGTGTAATGATATCGAACAGGGACTCTGGTTCCAATCCAAGAGTATCCAGTTCATGTTGATGGGCTGCCCAGTTATTTTGTAACCTTGATACCAATTTGCTCGCCCCTTTATAATTGCCTCGGCGGTAGTGATACAGACTTACCGCAAGCTGGATCATCCATACCCATATAGAATCCCGCTGACCTGGGGCGGTTTCTTTCCAATATGCTTCTAATACTTCGTGACATTCAAAAAAATCTTTTGTCCCGTTGAAATGTGCCAGAAATTCGACATAAGCTTTTGGATAATACATAAAAAACTGCTCCTTCATGCTCATTCTTGAAGTTTATCAATAGTGTAACATAACAGAGCAGAAATAAAGAATGACAAGGTTCTTTTAAGAAGAACCTTGTCATTCGATTATTTATTTTAGTACCAAGCTGCTCCTACAATAACCAATAAGATGAACAACACGACGATTAAGGCAAAGCCGCCTCCATAGCCTCTACTCATCTTAATCCCTCCTTTTTGCTGTTAACGTAAATCTGATTTTTTGGTAAGATACATCTTACGATAATAAAATATGTATCCAAGTGAAATGTGTATGGGCTGATATCATTGGTTTGGCAGATGAATAAGCGGAGGAAAAATATATGAAGCAAAGTTACCAAGTAAAAATAGATGCGTTCGAAGGGCCTCTTGACCTTCTTTTACACTTGATCAACCAGTATGAGATTGATATTTACGGTATTCCGGTTGCGGACATCACGGAGCAGTATATGGCTTATATCCACACCATGCAGCAACTGGAACTTGATATCGCAAGTGAATACCTGGTAATGGCGGCGAGTCTGCTTGCAATGAAAAGTCAAATGCTTCTTCCTAATCAACCTATAGAATTGGATGATGAAGAGGACATGGAAGAAGATCCAAGGGAAGAACTGATGAGACGCTTAATTGAGTATCGGAGATATAAGGATGCGGCCTTGCTTCTAAAAGAAAAAGAAGAGAAGGCTGATCGAATTTATACGAAACCTCCATCCAATTTGGATGCTTATCAAGAAGAACAACCTGTAATACGTAAAGGCGAAGGTTCCATTTATGATATGTTGGGTGCTATGGCGAAAATATTGAAAGGTCACAGGGCCACTAATAGTAAACGTACAGGTACGAAAGTCCAGCGAGATGAGATTCCTATTCAATTAAGGATGTCAGAAATCATGGACCATATTGATAAGTCCGGCAGCGCGGTGAAATTCGATGATTTATTTCCACAGCCTTCCCGCAGCCATATCGTAGTAACTTTCATGGCTTTGTTGGAGTTGATGAAAGGAAATGAAATATATTGTGTGCAAGAGAAACATTTTGATGAATTGCTTGTGTATAAAATGGAGGGCTAATCTATCATGAATATCAATGAATACAAGGGAGCAGTCGAAGGACTTCTTTTCGCAGCAGGAGAAGAGGGACTGACAAAACAAAAGTTGAAAGATGTACTTGAAATAGAGCAACATACCCTTCAAGAACTTTTAGACGAGCTTATGGTCGACTATCAAGAAAAACAGAGAGGCGTTACCTTGATGTTTTCGGATGAGGCCATTTATTTGGCAACTAAAGTGGAACATGCCCCATACTTGAAGCAGCTATTGGATTCTCCCCAATCATCGAAATTATCTCAGGCTGCCCTTGAGACATTAGCAATCATCGCTTACCAGCAGCCCATTACAAGGGTGGAAATCGAAGAGCTAAGAGGGGTTAAAAGTGAGCGTGCAATCCAGACGCTTACCAGTCGCTCCTTAATTCAGGAAGTCGGAAGAAAAGAGGGAATTGGTCGTCCGATTTTATATGGTACTACGAAAGACTTTTTGACCTACTTCGGAATCAATTCTTTAGAAGACCTCCCCCCGTTACCAGAGGGAAATGAAGATGATATGGAAACGGAAGCAGACCTGTTTTTTGAGGAGTTTAGTACGCAGGGACACGAAAATACAGAGGATCATGAATAATATTCAGATATTTCAGTACAGCTATGGTAACATATATTTATATTAATGAGTTTGGGGGGAGTTTATGGAAATCAAATCATCCAAAGGAGTAGAACTGGTAAAAGATAAGTCTAATTCACCGGAGGAGTTTTTCAATCGCTCCGAATTAGTATACGAGGATAAAGGTAGAGAACAAAAATTTTCTGTGCTGTATCTCCGTTATTTTGATGAGAAATTACATGAGTTCACACCATTTACGGAAAATCCAGTTATGATTTTTGGGGACAATGAAATCATGCTTAAGGATTTAGTTGCGTTCATAGCACTTGTAAAAAATCCAGGTTATAAACATCGTAGAAAAATGTATATTAATGAATATGAGGAATATAAAGAGTTATTTTCAGGTGTTAATTGGGAAGCTGTTAAACAAGCCTTCTTGAAGATCAACGATGGCAAAGGCTTTGATATGGAATCGACACTCGAATTTATTCATGCCTGAAGACCACAGAGAGGTGTACTTACAATTAGGAGGCTGGCAATGAGCAATCAGATTGTTCGAGCACAAATGAACGAAGTAGGTGACTTCTTAAATCACGTGGTAAAGGAAGTTGATACCTACTTGGATAATCATCGATTAGCTGGTTTGCTTGAAGAACAGGGAAGTAAAGATATAGAATACTATCGTTCTTTATTGAAGTCATTACGCAGATTAGAAGTGATCTGTGATGAAGCAAAAGACACAATTGGGGTTATACTGCAATCAGAAGTTTTCCGGAAAACGGCCGCAGAACGAACACTTTATGGGATATACCATCAATGTATAGCTGAGTTCTTTTCGCCTAAAGGAGATAGCTGGTATGAAGACAGCCGTGCTGCTTACACCGGTAAGAATGCAATCAACTTTCATTATGAGCCACCAAAATCGCTAAAAGACTTAATGTTCAAATTAGAAAAACCTTTTCAGGAAATACGTGAAGAACTGGATTATTATGAAGCTGATTACCATGAAGAAGTAATGAAACAATAGAAAAACTTGGCTTATCGCCAAGTCCATATGGCGAAAGTCAAAGTGTTTCTTATACTTTAATCCCTTTAACAAAGTTAAACGTTCTTAAAGTAAAATTAAAAAGAAGGTCCTGCTTTATAAAAACCTTCGCTTACAAAACCTCCTCTAACAGGGAGGTTTTTTGTTTGTTTAATGAAGGAGAGCTTCTTTTCAGCTATCCCCTATCATACGCTTGTCATCCTGGCATAGATTAGTTAATAAGTAATGTATTCGAAGGAGGAGCGGCTTTGAAGAAGCGGATGATAAAATGGCTGGTCTTTAGTTTCATCATGTTT
This sequence comes from Thalassobacillus cyri, assembly GCF_900107755.1. Lineage (GTDB taxonomy): Bacteria > Bacillota > Bacilli > Bacillales > Halobacillaceae > Thalassobacillus > Thalassobacillus cyri. The sequence goes on from NZ_FNQR01000006.1 coordinate 55,176, forward strand.
AGTTTCATCCATCCATTTAAAGTAGAAGCGGCGATTTCGGTATCCGCCAGAAATGCTGTGTTAATGGACATGCAGTCAGGCAGGGTACTATACGAAAAGGCAGCCTACGAAGAGGAGTTGATTGCTAGTACTACTAAAATTATGACCGCTTTATTAGCGGTTGAATCAGGAAAACTGGATGAAGAAGTAAATGCAAGCAATAATGCAGTCTATACGGAAGGGTCCTCCATTTACCTGAAAGAAGGTGAAAAGATGACCTTGAAGGATCTGGTCTACGGCTTGATGCTCCGCTCAGGCAATGATGCTGCGATGGCTATTGCGGAGCATTTAGGGGGGAGTGAAGAAGGCTTTGCCTATATGATGAATGAAAAAGCAGCCTGGTTAGGAATGAACAACTCTCATTTTGATAATCCGCATGGATTGGATTCTGAAACACATTACTCATCCGCGTATGACTTAGCATTATTGATGAGAAATGCGATGCAAAATGACGTTTTCAGAGAAGTTACAAGTGCGGAAAGGTACTTATCCGATAACCGGGATTACTATTGGTTCAACAAAAATAAGCTGCTGACAAAGTATTATGATTATTGTATTGGCGGAAAGACGGGCTTTACGAAAGCTGCTGGAAGAACATTGGTATCTGCTGCTAAAAAAGGTGATATGGAATTGATTGCTGTTACATTGAATGCAGGAGATGACTGGAACGATCACCAGCAAATGTATGAATGGGGCTTTGAAAACTATGATCATGTAACGCTTCAGGAAAAAGGGAAGGTTCCGGTGGATATACGTGGACAAAAATCTTTGTATTATACCAGGGATGTAACCTGGCCAGTAACAGTTAAAGAAAAAGAAGCGTTGCGCTCCAGGTTGAATCTTTATCATGAAGCAGATGATTTCCTGGTTGGCAGGCATGTCGTTTATTTAGAGGACCGTCCTATTATGTCCACTGCTGTGGTTGATCGTCCAACGGCACGATCGCTTTGGTCGCATTGGAAAGAGAGGACCAGCCACTTGATGGGGTTGAGGGCATGGTAAATATCATCTGGTCCTTGCTAGCAATTATTGGAATCGTGTTTGCGGCTGTAAATGGCAGAATGGAAGAAGTCAATAAAGCAATCTTCAGCACCATTGATGATGCGATCATGATAACATTAACCATGATGGGGGTATTGATTTTCTGGCTTGGACTTATGCGGATTGCTGAAGAAGCGGGTCTGCTCAGAGGGTTAGGCGTATTATTCCGACCTTTTGTTCAGCGCATATTCCCGGATATTCCTAAGGAGCATCCGGCAATGGGTTACATTCTCTCCAATATGACAGCGAATTTGTTTGGTTTAGGCAATGCTGCAACACCTATGGGGTTAAAAGCAATGAAAGAATTGAAACGCCTTCATCAAGCTGATACAGCAAGCCGGTCAATGATTACGTTCCTTGCAATCAATACTTCTTCTATCACTTTGATACCGACTACAGTCATTGCTATTCGGATGAAATATGGATCTGTAGATCCTACAGCGATCGTAGGAGCGACTATCATCGCTACTTGTATATCTACCACAGGAGCTCTCCTGATTGACCGCTATTTTCATTGGCGCAGGACCAGGAGGGGGGAAGTATGAGTGTCAGCATCTGGATTATCCCCGCGATTATACTGTTTATACTGCTGATAGCCACCTATAAGGGAGTACCAACTTATGAAAAGTTCGTGGAAGGTGGTAAGGAAGGGATAGATATTGCTATCTCCCTCCTGCCTTTTTTAATTGGAATGATGGTGTCTATCGCTATCTTCCGGGCGTCAGGTGCAATGGAAGAAATCATAACCGCTGTAGAACCAGTGACAAGCTTACTCGGGATGCCGGAAGATATACTCCCCCTAGCCCTCATTCGCCCCTTATCTGGTACAGCAGCTTTAGGAATGACAAGTGAACTGATTAAAACCTTTGGTCCGGATTCCTTTATTGGACAATTAGCTTCTGTCATGCAAGGGAGCACGGATACTACCTTTTATATTATTACCGTTTATTTTGGTGCCGTTGGAATAAAGAAGATGGGGGACGCACTTAAAGTTGGACTAGCTGCTGATTTGATTGGTATAATAGCATCTATAATAGTTGTCACTATCCTGTTTAGTTGAAATAGGTGATGATAGCCCCGTATATAAAGCCACGCTGAGCCCTCAGCGTGGCTTACTGTTGGTCAATGAACTTATTGACCAGCACACCACTTTTTTCTCTTTATTCATAAAATCTTAACATTTCTATCCTAAAATAGTGAATGGTATGGCTGTCGCATGCTGGTATAGAATGAAGCGATTAAGTCAATCACTTGATTAAGGAGGAGATTGATGGTGTTTGTCCCTGACTATATATGTTATAACAATAATTAAGTAGGTGATTGAAATGTCAAACTCATTAGAACGATTGCAGAAAGTGATCGCACAAAGTGGAATAACATCCAGACGGAAAGCCGAAAAGATGATTAGCGAAGGAAAAGTTGCCGTAAATGGTAAGGTAGTAACTGAACTTGGTACCAAAGTTACTCCGGATGACAAAGTAGAAGTAGAAGGAGTCCCTTTGACAAAAGAGGAACCGGTTTACTTTTTGTTATATAAACCCCGTGGTGTAATTTCAAGTGTCAAAGATGATAAAAATCGTAAGGTGGTTACAGATTACCTGCCGGAAGATACAGAAGAACGTGTCTTTCCGATTGGCCGTTTGGATTACGATACATCTGGAATTCTATTGTTGACGAACGATGGGGATTTTGCCAATCAATTGATGCACCCCAAGCATGAGATAGATAAAGTCTATATCGCAAAAACAAAGGGAATTCCCCTGAAAGAAGAATTGGCAAAGCTGACTAAAGGAATAAAATCAGATGGAGAGCTTTTAAGAGCCACCCACGTCAAAACCAAGTCTGTCGACAAGAAGAAAAATACTGCTATTATCCAATTGACTCTGCATGAGGGTAAAAATAGACAAGTACGACGGATGTTCGAGGCTTTGGGCTACCCGGTGGACAAGTTGAAGCGTGAACGATATGGGTTTCTTGATTTACATGGTATGAATGCCGGAGAAATACGTGAGTTGACCCCTCATGAAGTGAAACAGCTGAGACACTTAGCTGAAAAAAGTGTTAAATAACTTTCACATTTAACAATAGTGTTTAATGTTATAATCGCAAAAGGAGTGATGCGATATGGATAAAACCAAGAAAAAACGCAGGCGGTTGATTTTTCGGACACTGATTCTTGCTGTCTTGGTCGGATTAGTGGTATTTGCGATTATAGGCAACCTCTCACAAGATGATGCAGTAGTGGCAGAAGGAGAACAGGCCCCTAACTTTGAACTCGAGCAGTTCGGAACAGACGGAGAACGTAAATCTTTAGAGGATTTTAGAGGCAAAGGCGTCATGCTTAACTTCTGGGCTACCTATTGCAAGCCATGTGAAGAAGAAATGCCATATATGCAGGAATTGTACCCGGAATACAAAGAAAAAGGGGTAGAGATCATAGGTGTCAATCTTGATTCAACGAAACTGGTAGTCAATCGTTTCATTGATAAGTATGACCTTACTTTTCCAAACCTTCATGATAAAAATGGGCAAGTTATGGATTTGTATGGAATAAGTCCAATACCTTCGACTTTCTTTATAGATGAAAATGGAAAAATTGTAGATAAAGTGATTGGACCATTGACATTAGAAAAGCTGGAAGAACACTTGAAAGAGATTCAGCCAGAAGCTTAAGTCTTAGATATAGAGAGGTTTTACTATGAAAAAAATCAAGTGCGAATGCGGGCATGTCAACCCGGAAGGTACTGTTTTATGTGAAGCCTGCGGGAAGCCTATTGAAGGTAACCAGCATATTGATGGGAATATAAAAGACTCCCTGCTGAATATGCGCTATGAAGGAAGTGCAAGGCGTTCACAGACCTATAACCGGAGCATGGTAGATAAAGTTTGGAACTTTTTCTCCTCAGTCAAGGTTGGAGTCTGGCTAATCATTATCACGTTAGTAGCTTCCTCATTAGGGACTATTTTTCCGCAAGAAATGTATATTCCTCCTGGAGCTGATCCGGTTACCTTTTACGAGGACCAGTATGGACTGGCCGGGAAAATATATTATCAACTAGGTTTTCATAATCTATACAGTTCTCTTTGGTTTATGATGTTGATTGCTTTAATAGGTGTATCTTTGGTTATTTGCAGTATTGATAGGGTTGTTCCCCTACATAGAGCATTAAAAAAACAAAAGCCGAAACGCCATCATACATTTTTGAAGCGGCAACGGGTTTTTGGAGAAACAAAAGCGAATGTGGACATGGATGCTTTTAAAAGCAACCTGCAAAAGCATCGTTATAAAGTTCGGGAGCAGGATGGGCATATTCTTGCAGAAAAAGGACGTTTTTCAAGATGGGGTCCCTATGTCAATCACATTGGATTAATTCTTTTTCTTTTAGGTGCTTTATTAAGATTCCTTCCATCAATGTATATCGATGATTTTGTATGGATAAGGGAAGGCGAGACAGAAGTCGTTCCATCAACAGGTGGCCAATATTATGTAAAAAATGAGGATTTTATTCTCGAAAATTATGACCCTGAGAAAGATAAACGGTTCCAGGAAGCTCTTATGAACCAGGACGTGCCAGTTGCGAGTAATTATCAGACGAATGCAGTAATTTATGAGCGTACGAACAATGATGTAGTAGGCGCAGAACCTGAACTGCAAGAATTGTCGAGAGAGAAAATTGTTGTAAACGAACCAGCGAAGTTTGGCGGATTTGCTTTATACCAATCAAGTTTTCAGCTTGATGAATTTTCCTCCATGTCATTTACACTGCATGAAACAGGTGATGAATCAGCTGTATTGGGTGAGTTCACTGTAGACCTTACCCAACCGAAAATGGAGTATAAGCTGGATAGCGGGGCAAAAGTAGTCATCGATGAATATTTTCCTGAATATTACATGGATGGAAATCAGCCTCGTTCCAAATCTAAGTTCCCAAAGAATCCGGCTTTCGTCTTTTATGTATACCCACCTGATGGCGGGGAGCCAGAGGTCAGCTTTGCCGGAATCGGAATGAACATCGATCCGACCAACGAAAATGATTATAAATTGAGCCTGAAAGGGTTTGATACTCGCGATGTAACAGGTCTCGCTGTGAAAAAAGATTACACTTTGCCGTTTATGGCCGTAGGCGGTTTGATCTTCATGATCGGTGTCATACAAGGTATGTATTGGAACCACCGAAGGATATGGCTGCAGCCAACCGAAGACGGAGTATGGATTGCCGGGCACACAAATAAGAATTGGTACGGTCTCAAAAGAGATATTGAGAAATCCATTCAGAATACACGAATCGAGATGCCGGAAGACCAACAGCAATTAAAAGGTTAACCCTTTGCTGTAAAAGGGTGTAGGAGGATGAATATGGGAGATCTTGTAACGATCAGCAGTAATTTACTATATGCTTCGTTTTTCTTTTACTTGATTGCTACCTTCTTCTTCGGAGGTACTATCCGTGAAAAGAAAACAGGCAACAGGGGGAAAGCTAGTACGATTGGGATTTCCTTGACTATTGCCGGTTTCGTTACCCAGCTCGGCTATTTCTTTACGAGGTGGGTAGCCAGTCAGCATGCACCAGTAAGTAATTTGTTTGAGTTCACTACTTTTTTTGGAATGATGCTAGTGATGGCATTTATCATCATCTATTTCATTTACCGGCTCGATGTAATCGGACTATTCGCTCTGCCTGTCGCTTTACTTATTATTGCGTATGCCAGTATGTTTCCGAGAGAAATATCGCCATTGGTGCCTTCGCTTAAATCTCATTGGCTATATATCCATGTAACTACAGCTGCTGTAGGTGAAGCGATTTTGGCAATCAGCTTTGTCGCTGGATTGATTTTTTTGATTCGCCAAATCGATCAAACGAAAAAGTCAAAGCATACATTTTGGCTTGAATTTGTAATTTACTCGATTTTCTCAACGCTCGGTTTCATTATCATGACTACTGCTTTTGGTGCCATGGACTATCAAGCACAATTTCAGGCACCGGTCGAAGGCCAGGTAGTCAACGTAGAATATCAGATGCCGGCAATCGTCGGACCAAATGCCGGCGAGCTTCAGACAGATGGAGTAATGCAGCCTTTACTTGATGCACCGGAATGGATGAGAGGGCAAGATGCTGCCCGTAAATTGAATACGTTAATCTGGTCATTTTTAAGCGGATTAGTACTTTATGGGATAGCACGTTTGATTTTGAGAAAGCGTGTTGCTGCTGCCCTGCAGCCTAAATTGAAGAAATTCAACCCTGATTTGATTGATGAAGTATCCTATCGTGCCGTTTCGATCGGATTTCCTGTATTCACTCTAGGCGCATTGATTTTTGCTATGATTTGGGCGCAGGAAGCATGGAATCGTTTCTGGGGTTGGGATCCAAAAGAAGTATGGGCATTAATTACATGGTTGTTCTATGCATTTTTTCTGCATCTCCGTTTATCCAGAGGCTGGCACGGCACGAAGTCGGCCTGGCTTGCTGTCGGCGGATTTGCGATTATCATGTTCAATCTGATTGCCGTCAACCTTGTCATTGCCGGATTACACTCTTATGCTTAAAAAGAAGACCATTAGAGAAGGCTTTTTCTCTGATGGTCTCTCGTTTACATAATGATATTTTGTTATGCTTAAAGGAAATTGGATAAAATTAATAGAAATGAATAATAAAAATAAAAGACATGGACTTGAATAGGGGGCATCTCAATGGATAAAGAGGCAAAAGTGCTGGTAGTAGATGATGAGGAAAGGATTCGGCGGTTAATTCGGATGTATTTGGAAAGAGAGAACTTTGATGTGGAAGAAGCAGAAGATGGAGATGAAGCATTAGAGAAGGCATTGACGAATGATTATGATGTCATATTATTGGATATTATGATGCCGGGTAAAGATGGGATCGAAGTTTGTAAAGACTTGCGTGAAAAAAAAGCTACCCCAGTTCTCATGCTTACTGCAAAAGGGGAAGAAAGCAATCGTGTTCAGGGATTTGAAGTAGGCGCGGATGATTATATCGTGAAGCCATTCAGCCCGAGAGAAGTTGTATTGCGTGTCAAAGCTATTTTAAGAAGATCGTCATCCACTAAATTCTTACAGACAGAGACATCTACTAAAAACATACTAGTCTTTCCCCATTTGACGATTGACAATGATGCCCATCGGGTGACGGCAGATGGCAAAGAAGTCACATTGACACCAAAGGAATATGAATTGTTGCATTTCCTGGCAAAAGCTCCGGATAAGGTATTTGAACGAGAGCACTTGTTGAAGGAAGTTTGGCAATATGAATTTTTCGGGGATTTACGAACTGTGGATACACATGTCAAGCGCTTAAGAGAAAAATTGAATAAGGTTTCAAAAGAAGCGTCTAAAATGATTGTAACCGTCTGGGGTGTCGGCTATAAGTTCGAGGTAAGTGGTGACTGATGTTTTGGCGCAGTGTAGTAGGTAAACTTTGGTTCACCATTTTATTATTAGTTTCATTCGTACTTTTCCTTCTAACCGTCCTGCTACTGGAATTTTTTGAGAATTATCATATATTAGAAGCGGAAAGGGAATTGCTTCAGACAGCTGATAAAGTATCAGAAATCGTCCAGGAATATGAGGACAGAGAACTTATTTTAGATACATCCTCCCGGGTGAAAGACCCGTCCAGCCGTGTCGTCATAATTTTTGGTGAAAATGATATATGGAGTTCATCTGCTGAAGGCGATTTACCCCAAATAGATCGAAAATGGATTGAAGAAGATAATGAGTTATCCTCTGTGTTATCGGGGAAAGAACAAGTTAAAAAAATTGCGGATATCGATAATCTTCAGAATGGTGTCATGGTCGTGGGAACCCCTCTGAATAATAGCTCTGGGGGAGTTTTTGTCTATCAGTCTCTTGATATTGTTGAAGAAACCACCATGCAGACGACAAAAATCATATTTTTAGGTGCAGGTATCGCTATCATACTAACCACTATTTTTGCTTTCTTTTTATCAACACGAATCACTGCTCCTCTGATCAAGATGCGGGAGGGTGCACTGGAGTTGGCGAAAGGTGAATTCAATACCAAGATCCCCATCCTGACCCACGATGAAATTGGGGAGCTGGCAATGGCTTTCAATCGGATGGGACGGCAATTGAAATTTCATATAAATGCTTTGAACCAGGAAAAAGAGCAACTATCGGGGATTCTTAGTTCAATGGCAGATGGAGTAATCACGATTAACCGCCAAGGTGAAATTTTGATTACCAATCCGCCCGCTGAGCAGTATCTTCAGGCTTGGGCCTATGAAGAGGGAAGTTCAGAAATAGGCAATAAAGGTGATCATCTCATCCTTCCGGACAAAGTGAAGGACATTTTTAATCAGGTGATTGAAACGGAAACAGAAGTCATGACCGAAATGGATACCCAGGGGAGAAACTGGGTGATTATCATGACTCCATTATATGACAAGGATTATGTACGTGGAGCTGTCGCTGTGCTCCGGGACATGACTGAAGAGAGAAGGCTTGATAAACTAAGGCAAGACTTCATTGCAAATGTTTCTCATGAGCTGCGTACTCCGATTTCCATGATGCAAGGATACAGCGAAGCAATCGTGGATGATATTGCAGAAAGTAAAGAAGAAAAAAATGAGCTTGCTCAAATCATCTACGAAGAATCCCAGCGTATGAGTAGACTTGTCAACGAGTTATTAGACCTTGCCAGAATGGAAGCAGGACATATCACCTTAAATAAAGAAAGGGTTGAAGTCCGTCCCTTTTTAGAAAGAATCGCAAGAAAATTCCAAGGATTAGCTCAAGAAAAGGGGATTAACTTAAGACTCCATACAGCAGATGAACTTGGAGATAAATGCTTTGATCCGGATCGAATTGAACAAGTGTTCACAAACTTGATAGATAATGCTATCCGCCATACCCGCGAAGGTGGTACTGTCGATATCCATATGGAATATATGGAAGAAGGTCTTTATGCTGCTGTACAAGATTCTGGGACAGGTATCCCGGAAGAAGATCTGCCATTTGTTTTTGAACGGTTTTATAAAGCGGATAAATCACGTAAAAGAAAAAAAGGCAAGACAGGCACCGGACTTGGCCTTGCTATTGCCAAGAATATCGTCGAGGCCCATCAGGGCACGGTGGCTGTCCATAGTAAAGAAGGTACTGGTACGACATTTTCATTCCGCTTGCCTGATATTAGCGAAGATGCACAAGATTTGTAACAAAATCTTGTTCCCTGTGAAACAACTATTTTACATTTTTGATGCTTATGGTAATATTACATTAGAATTTAATATTTTAGAGTTAAGGTTCTCCTGAGTGGGATTAAAAGGGAATTTGGTGAAAATCCAAAGCTGTCCTCGCAACTGTAAGTGCCACGAACCGGGCAGACCACTGTACACAAAGTGTATGGGAAGGGTCCGTAGTAGGTAAACGCACAAGCCAGTAGACCTGCCTTAATTCATCGTTTCAAAGCTTCGGGGATTGAGCTGTTTGAGACAACCGGTCGAATCATATAGTTTTTAGTAAACGTTCATACTGGTTAGTCTTAGCCCATTCTGTTGAAGGAATGGACTTTTTTTATGGTATGGAGAGCCGCGGTTGTCTATCTGACTCTCACACCCCCAAAAGCGATGAAACCTACTAAATGTGAGAGGGATGATGATAATGAGTAGAATGATGCAATTGGTTTTGGCAGCATTGATGAGCACAGCCGTACTCGTAGGATGCCAGGCAGAATCGGGCAGTGGGTCCACTGAGGCTCAACAACAGGAGCAGCAGGAGGAAGTTCCCGTAAAAGTAACGATTTCCCAGGAAAATGGAGAAAACATTGTAGCAGAGAAAGAGTTGAAAGTAGAAGCGGGAAAAACCCTTATGGAAATACTTAAAGATAACTTTGAAGAGGTAGAAGAAAAAGATGGCTTTGTTACAAAGATAGAAGGGATCGAAGCAAAGGAAGGGGAGCAGAAGGCGTGGTTTTTTACCATCAATGGGGAGAATGCCACTGTCGGAGCTAACGAATATGAAGTGGAAGCAGATGACACTTTCCAATTTGATTTTCATAAGTGGGAATGATGTAGATGAACACTTATAAGATTACCCTGATTGCATTATTGGCATCCCTGGCCGTGGTCGGCAGGTATGCTTTCGCCTTTTTACCGAACGTACAGCCAGTAACCGCGATAATAATTATTGCCGGTTTTTGGCTGGGACCCCTGTTCGCCGTTATATTAGCCTTATTGACAACCTTTTTATCCAACGTTTTCCTAGGGATGGGAATCTGGACCGTGTGGCAAGTGATTGCATGGGCAGTCATCGGATTGATGAGCGGACTGATCGGAAGGTATTGGTCTAACATTCCATTACTTTTCTTGTCAGCATTCGGAGCCTTCAGCGGCCTCTTTTATGGGTTTGTCCTATCGGTTACGATGTATAAGTACTCAGGTTCATTCTTGGCATATTATTTAGCCGGCTTACCCTTTGATATTTATCACGCCGCAGGTAATGCGATTTTCATTGTGCTGTTGTCTCCTGTGCTCAGCCGATTATTTGAACGATATTATAAACAATGGATTCCTGTATGAATACCAGCCGATTTCAGGTTGGTATTTTTTGTTTTTACGCTTATGATGTAAAGTGTAACTTTTCTTTTACATAAAACGACTAATTCAGAGAACGGGAGGTAAGCAATAGTGAGGTCGGTGTATGAATCCCTTTATGAAAAATATCATCAGGATCTTTTTCAATTTATATTTTATATGGTCAAAAATCGAGAACAATCAGAAGATCTCGTTCAGGAAGTATATATAAAAGTATTGAAATCCTACACGCAATTCAAAGGAGACAGCAGTGAAAAGACATGGTTGTTTTCGATAGCCCGTCATGTAACGATCGACTTCTTTCGGAAACAGACTAGAAAGAAAAAGCGACTGCTGGAGTTTTTTGACTGGGATAAGAAAGGAGAACAGTTAGTTGACAACCAGCCTTTGCCTGAAGAAATAGCTGAAAAAAATGAGGATATTAAATTACTATATCAATACTTAGAGAAACTATCAGTCGATCAGAAAAGTGTGATTATACTCCGATACATACAATCGATGTCAATTCAGGAAACCGCTGATATTTTAGGGTGGTCAGTGAGTAAAGTTAAAACCACTCAGCATCGTGGTTTGAAACTCCTGCAGAATTTGGCAGCAGAACAAAGAGGGGAGGGGAGACGTAATGAAGCAAGATAACAATAAGAATGACAACGAATTACAAAAGCAATTGGATCAAATGCCTGTCATCCGTGACCAGCAGACGAAAGATGAACTGTATAATAAAATAGCCGTCCACTTGAAAGAAAGTAAACCTGAAAAGAAAAAGTTTAATCTTTTGCCTGTTTTTGCCTTCATTGCGGTGCTCTTTTTGGCTGCCATCATCACTCCTGCTATGTTAATGAACCGTTCGAATGACGAATCCATGCAAAACTCTTCAGAGTCTCAGAACCACGATGCGGCAACAGAATCAGGAATTTCTGATAAGGGTGAAGAGTCAGCGGAGTTGTTTGATACACAGGAGGACGGAAAAGAAGCAGAACAAAATGTTCCTATAAACGATTTTCAAAGTAACTTAGTGTTCGAGGTTGATGAAGGGAAAAACTATATATTTTCAGTGGCAGCAGGAATGAATGCGGAACACATTATACCGCTTACTTTTGAGGTGGCGGATAGCAATGCTAACTATACACAAGTAACATCGACAGCAGCTAATAATGCAGCAGATCTAGGGGTATCTGTTTTTCCTCTTAATGGGGCAGAAATAGTAATCAATGAGGACCGTGGAGAACTTGTTTTTCCGGAGGACTTTCAAACGCAAGGTGGTTCAAGCTCAGATATTATTCTCCAAAGAAGTATTGAACAAGTATTCCGTATGTATGGGGTATCAGAAGTAAAGCTTGGTTATGAAGATGGGCGTTCCTTTGAAATGGGCAATTATGGAACGATAGAAACAATGAAAATATCACCTATCCAAAAGAAAAGTTATAAAATTTACCGTTACAGGGAGTCCGACCCCGACTATTTAGTACCGATTGAATTAAATGAAAAGTCTTCTATGGACGATGCGCTTGATACTATGGCCAGCACTGGGGGAGGAGAGTATATTCGTTCACCTTTGCCGGAAGGTGTAGAAGTGGCAGCGAATGAAATTTCGGACCATGAACTATTGATACGCGTAAGTACTACGGAACAGCTGCAAGCGAACCAGACAACGATGATTATGATTGAAACAATACTGGCCACAGCAGCCAGTTTTGGCTATGATCAAGTGCAATTTGAGGGGTTACCATTCGAGGTCATCGGCCACTATGACCTTTCGGAGCCGATTGCAACACCTGAAGCAGTTAATTCAATCAACCTTAACAAATAAAAACTTGTGTAGAATCTAAATACTATGTCTCTTCACCACATAGATACAAGCCAATGATACGGTAAATCACATACCAGTTAGCAAAAACGTTCGGAGCGAAATAGCTCTGAACGTTTGTTTTTAATGAATGCAATTCAAGGCTCTTTTTGCTTAGGGAAGGTTTGGTTTATGTTAATCGGCTCTTCCGCAATGCACGTTAGTTTGTTTAGATTCACCAGCCTTTGCTTTCATGGTAAAATGGCAGTATAAATAATGAGGGATAATTTTTGTGTTTGTGTAATTGGGGATAGGGAAATGAAAAGCCCCTCATTCAGAGGGGCTTGTAACTATTTATTCAAACTTTACCGGGTCACCTTCAAATGGTTCATCGGCAACTTTAATGGAGTCTGTAGGACAACCTTCAAACGCATCTTCCATATCTTCTTCTAGAACTTCCGGGATTTCAACGATTCCTTCGTTGTCATCGAGCACTACATAGGCAATGCCTTCATCGTCGTAGTCGTAGATATCCGGAGCCGCTGCTCCACAAGCTCCACATGCAATACATGTTTCTTTATCAACAATTGTGTATTTAGCCATAACACATTCCCTCCTAAATAATACAGATCCCTAAAAATAAATTATACAAGTGAATAATTTTTTCTCTCTAGGAACATTCGCCTTAAATGTATTGTACTGCTATCTCAGAAATTTTTCAACAATAAAATCGCTCGCAAACCTTGTTGTTATGCGGTTTGGTGTGACTTTTATCACTATTAAGATATAACAGGATGTAGTAAGTTGGATATGGTTCAGGATAAAAGGGGGATGAGCGTGTTTGAATATATTTTACTGCGCTGTATTAATAACATAAATGGAGAGCGGACGACAGCGGGGATCTATAATCTGCTCGTGGGAAAGCGTTCATCACAAACGCTCCAGGATGCACATGCCTATCAACTCACTGAGTTCTTTGCTATCTATAAATCGTTGGAACGCACCGATTTGATGAAGGTTATCAATCAATTGATAGAAGAACGAAAAATTATCATCACAGATGAAGATGAACGTCCTAGATTGACGGCTTATGGAAGCGATCAATTGGAAAGACTTTCAGATGAGTGGGGACCGCTATATTTTAACGGAATCAAGCTCCACGAAAAAGTCACCGTCTTTGAAGAACGATTTTATTTGTATATTCAAACCATTACGAATATGAAAAAGGGCAAGAAGCATTTTATCCCGATCACGGACCGACCGGATATATTAAAATGGGTCAAATTGAGCTATAACGTAAATAAAGCGACTCTAATGGATCATATCAACGCCATTTATAAAGAGTTATACAGTTTATTGATATCCGTAAACGAGAAAGAGGCAGCACTGTTCACATACCGCCTGACGGGAGCCGGTATGATTGGACTAAGTAAACAGCAATTGTCAGATATGTTTCATCTTCCCTTGCATAATGTCCATCTACTTATGCAGCATCTACTACATCAGATATATCAAGCTGTGGAAAAAAATCCAGGCAACTACCCTGCCCTGTCTGTTTTTATCGAAGAATCAAAAGCCAATCGTTTGATTACAAACTCAGCACAAAAAACGTATTTACTTATTAAACAGGGGATGGATCTGGAAACAATTAGCGAAAGACGCCGATTGAAAATGAGTACTATCCATGATCACATTGTGGAAATGGCTCTAGTCCAATCAGACTTTCCTGTTTACTTGTTTGTCAGTGAGCAAGAAATAGAGGAAATTTCTCAAGTGATTGACGAACTGCAAACAAATAAATTAAAAAATATTTATGATGCCCTTCAAGGTAAATTTGATTATTTCTTTATCAGGCTTGTACAAGCAAGAATGCAGCATCAGAAAAGCGAGGCAAAAGTATGAACAATCGATCGCTGGAACAAGAATTGAAACATTATTTTGGCTTCGATGCCTTTAAAACAGGTCAAAAGGAAATTATTACAGATGTTATGAATGGCAAAGACGTGTTAGGCATTCTGCCAACAGGTTCTGGTAAATCTATTTGTTATCAATTGCCGGCGGTATTGTCTGAAGGGGTGACCGTTGTGGTATCCCCGTTGGTTTCTTTGATGGTAGATCAGGTCAAAGCATTGAAGGCGACAGGGTTCAAAAGGGTTACGGCAATCAACAGTTTTCTATCACCGGTTCAGAAAAAGCAACTGTTAAGTCAACTTGCCCATTACAAGTTAATCTACGTATCTCCGGAAATGTTACAAAACAATATAGTAGTAGAGCAGTTACAAGCTTTACATATTTCCTTATTCGTGGTGGATGAAGCTCATTGTATTTCACAATGGGGCCATGAATTCCGGACAGATTATTTGAAACTGGCAAAGGTCATAGAACTATTCAATCAGCCTACAGTATTAGCTCTAAGTGGAACAGCTACACCAGAAGTACAAGAGGATATCATCAGCCAGCTGGGAATGATCCATAGGGAATCCCATATTTACCCGATGGATAAGGAAAATATAAGTTTTGCAATAGAGCATGTGGAGCATCCGAATGAAAAGTTGATGAAAATAGAACAACTGTTAAAAGACCAGTATGCTCCAACAATGATCTATTTTTCAAGCAGACAATGGGCCGAAAGGGCATCTGGAGAGCTATCCAAACAGTTATCTGATAAAAGAGTTGCTTTCTACCATGGAGGAATGGAGCAGTCTGACCGCTTATTGATCCAACAACAATTCATGAATGATCAACTGGATATCATTTGTTGTACTAGTGCTTTTGGAATGGGGATAAATAAAAAAAATATCCGGTATGTCATTCATTTTCATCTGCCGACTCAAACAGAATCTTTTATTCAAGAAGTAGGTAGAGCCGGCCGAGATGGAGCACATAGTATAAGTGTGGTGTATTATTCTCCTTCAGATGACTTCCTTCCCAAAAAGCTGATACAAAGTGAACTTCCCGAAGCAGGAGATATACAGAAAACATTGAATTACTTATTTAATCTATACCAGGCGGGAGCAAAGCTTCCAGCTGATGAACTTGTACAAGAAGAACTAGAATTGACAGAAACACAATGGAGGTTCATTAAATACCATTGCCACCAGCACCATCTTCTTAATCAGCAAGCTATCGTCTTTAACCGGGATAAATGGAAAGAATTTTATACATTTCTTACAAACCAAGTGGACAACAGATACAAATATAAAATGGCCAAATTTTCAGAGCTGATGCGTTGGGTTCATAGTCAAGCCTGCCGGAGGAAAGGGCTGTATCAACCTTTCCAAAATTCTGTAAAAACACCTGATGTCCCCTGTTGTGATTATTGTGGCTTCGACTGGCGGAATTTTTCATTTGGTCAGAAGGAAACTGTCATTTTCCAACAAGATTGGCATGATCGGTTGAGAGAGATTTTTTTGCAGGGGGACAAACATGAATAAACCGAAGCAATCCGACCTGATTAACACCATGTCAGATAAAGAAGTAACCTTCCATCTCGTTTTGACCCAATTGATCATTTTAAGTTTAAGCATTATTGGAAGTTGGCTGTTATTTGATTCTTTTTGGAACGGCTGGATAACTCAGTTACATCCTTCTGTGAGGGAGATTCTTATTTACGGCATAATTCCTGGTTTGATCGTGGTGGCAATCGACTTGATATTAATGAAGTTTGTCCCGGCAAAATATTATGATGACGGCGGGATAAACACAAAGGTATTCAAGAGCCGGTCGTTGCTTGGAATCATCGGTATTACCTTACTTGTAGCGATCAGTGAAGAAATGTTGTTCCGGGGAGTGCTGCATGCAGAATTCGGCTATTTCATCGCAAGTATTATATTTGCTGTGATGCATATACGCTATTTAAAAAAATTTGTATTGTTAATATCGGTGTTATTTGTCAGTTTCTTTATTGGCTATATGTATGAGATAACTGGTAATCTCCTGACCACCATGGCGGCTCATTTTATCATTGATTTATTACTGGCTTTCTATATTCGCTATAAAATGAGGTGAAGGAATTCAGCCCAAAAAGGATAGTTAATCGAAAGTTCATACCACCTGCGTATGGCAATGAAGCAGTTATATTCCAACTTTCTATTTTTACTAGGATATTCCTCTTCGATCACCAACTAAAGAAAAGACCTGCGCTTCCAGCAGGTCTTCTTATGTTTTGGAGTGGGACCGAAGTGTGTTAAAAGAATTTCTGTTTATCTCTTTCCTCTTTGAGAATTTCAACGGCTTCCCTAAACCGCAAAGAGTGGACGATCTCACGTTCCCGTAAGAATGCTAAACTGTCATTTATATCAGGATCATCTGACATGTTGATCAGCCACTGGTAAGTAGCACGTGCTTTTTCTTCTGCGGCAATGTCTTCATAAAGATCGGCGATCGGGTCGCCTTTTGCTTGTATATAGGTTGCTGTCCAAGCGTCGCCAGCCGCATTTTGGTAGAACAAGGCGTTATCATGGTTGGCATAATGCGCTCCCAGGCCTGCTTCTTTCATCTGTTCAGGTGTAGCGTCTTTAGTTAGTTTATAAACCATCGTAGCAATCATTTCTAAATGAGCAAACTCTTCCGTCCCTATATCCGTAAGTAAACCGATAACCTTATCAGGTATCGAGTAGCGTTGATTTAAATAACGTAAAGCAGCGGCCAATTCCCCGTCAGCACCTCCATATTGCTCAATCAGGAATTTTGCCAGCCGGGGGTTACAGCTGCTGACCTTTACCGGGTATTGAAGTTTCTTTTCGTAATACCACATGACAAAGAATCACCTCCGCTTATGATTGTTTATACCTGCCATGGCCAAGGAGTGTCATCCCATTGCCAGGGATAACCGGAATAACTTTTTCCGTATTGCATCAATGGTCCGAATTGTTGTTCGAAATTTTTCTTTAATCTACGGCTTTCTTTGGCACAAGCGTTGAATTGTTCAATGGCTTCCCTGTCGTTGGGATGAGTGTCCAAATATAATGTCAATTCCACCAATACAAAGTCGACAGCCTGGATGGCTTCCATTTGGTGGTAATATTCTGGAGGGATGGTCGCCATCATTTCCCCTCCTCTCTATACGGTTTAGGCTTTGGATATGGATCAAACAGTGCCGGCCATAACGTTCCTTTTCTCAATGCAACCCGCGGATCGAATTGCTGCAATCCCGGCGGCTGGAATGGCATATATAGATGAGGCGGGGTAGAATAGCATTTCACTTCGAGTGGAGGACAGGGATCCATCGGACCATAAAATGGGCGATAGCATTTCTGCTGGGTATACATTCTTATCACCTTCCTTAACAAAGACTATTGCAATTGTATGAGCACTGTAGTCTGTCCTATACCAAGATTAAAGAAGGAAATTTGTCCTACTAAATCGAATACTTAATAATGAAAGTCAATCTATATGTTGGAGTGATGATGATGTTTGTGAAAAGTATTATGAAGCCCCCGCATGAATGTTTAACTGCCCAGATTGGAGAAGACTTGAAATCAGTTATTTCCATATTGGAGCATCATGATATTCAGGCTGTACCTGTGCTGGATGGTAGCTTTTTCATTGGAATGTTATCTAAAGAAATTATTTATAAAAGATACTTTGAGAGCAATCAACCAAAGGATGTTTATCTTTCGGAATTCTCAGCAGGCGATTTAGTGGAGAAGGAAGATCTTTAGTTAAAAGAAGACGAAGTGTTTGAGAGAACGTTGCCATTGTTTACAGGTTATTCTGTCATTGCGGTGGCAGGTGAAGATAAGAAATTCCTGGGGCTGGTGACTCGCGCGGATGTATTAGAGCAATTCGAAAGTGCCTTTGGCGTGAAACGGAAAGGCATACGTATTGCGTTTACTTCTGAGGAATCGGAAGGTAGAATCGAGCGCTTGGGTGATATACTAAGACAATATCATGAAAATGTAATTTCTTTAGCTACCTTTGACGAAACAGATAAACTGGCCAGGCGCATCGTCCTGAAAGTGGACCCAAACGATAATATCGCTAAGTTCACCAAAAAGCTTGAGAAAACAGGCTTCAGAGTTTTGGATATAAAAGAAGTTTAGCTCTTCTTTTTTCCCTCTTCCCGACATAATCTGGTCAGGAAGGGGGATTTTTTTCTTTATGGTATACATAAATGGTACAATACGCTTCTAATTGATATGATGGTATCATCCATTTTAGGCATCTTGCTGTCTATTAATTTACAGGAGCGTGAAGCTAAGGATGATATACGTTTACACCGGATTACTTCTACTGATAGCAGCTGTAGCTTTACTTTTTTATATGTATCGGAAAGCTTATACAGATTCCCTTGATGAACGCATCATCCAACTGGACAGATTCCCTTCATCCTTCCATGGAGTTCGTATTTTCTTTATATCCGACCTTCACAAAAGGGTTGTTAAAAGAGATACGCTGGAAGCTATCACCACCCCCGTCGACCTTGTAGTAATCGGTGGAGACTTGATTGAGCGTGGGGTCTCTATGGATAATGTACGAGCGAATATCAAGCGATTGAAATTGTTGAAAGCTCCCATTTATTTTGTTTGGGGAAATAATGATTATGAAGGGGATTACCATGATTTAGATGCAACTTTGTTAGACGAGGGTGTCCATGTTCTTGGCAACACTGCTGTTGAGTTCACGTCCGATGCTGGTGATACTTTCAGCTTACTCGGTGTCGATACTTATCAACATCATGAGGAGAATAGTAAATTTGCCTTTATTGATGCACGAAGTGAGTGCAAACTATTAGTCATTCATGATCCGGCTATGTTCCATTACTTACCTTTGGAACAGAAAGAGAAAGTGGACCTTGTACTTAGTGGTCATACCCACGGCGGTCAAATCCGTTTCATGGGTTTCGGTTTGAGGCAGCGCGGTGGTATGAAAAATATTGACAAGACCCCTGTTTTTATAAGTGAAGGATATGGCACCCGCTTGATTCCTTTCAGGTTAGGAACAAGAGCTGAATGCCATATTATTATAGTGAACAGTAAATGACATTTTGTGCAAAGGTTATAAAGTCAGTATACAATTTTTGCACAGCCTTCCTCACTCGGATATAATTGAAAAAAGCAGCGTAGATGGAGGTAGGCTCATGTCAGCAGATAATGGTAAATATAACATAAAAGCTGTATCTAACATCCTCGGTGTACAACCCGGTACTTTACGAGCGTGGGAACGACGGTACCAAATCATACGTCCTGTCCGGAATAATGCTGGACACCGTCTTTACACAGAACATCATGTACGTACTTTAAAATGGTTAATTGCGAAAGTGGATCAGGGCTTTACAATTTCTCAAGCTGTATCTTTATATGAAAATAACCATCACGACATTTCTGATGATGTACAGGAAAATGTTCATGATACAGAATTATCAAAAATAACACAGCAATTATCAAATGCTTTGCTGTCTTTTGATGAAAAAAATGCCCAGAAACATATGGATCATGCTTTCAGCTTATATACGCCGGAAATGGTGGCTATTGATATCATCAGTCCACTTTTAATTAAAATAGGAATCCGGTGGGAGGAAAATGAAATAACAAGCGCTCATGAACATTTTGCTAGCAACTTTCTCAGATCCAGACTTGGTATGTTGCTGTTGTCGATTCCAGCTGCTCCCTATCTGCCAAAAGCAGTACTGGTATGCGGACCCAATGAAAAGCATGAGCTTGGTTTGTTGATATTTGCTTTGTTCTTGAAACGACAGGGTTATGAAGTCGTCTATCTTGGCCAAAGTATTGCTGAAGGGGATATGAGTAGAATTATAGAAGATGTGGATCCAGCTTATTTATTTCTATCAGCAACCTTAAAAAAGAATGTGCTTGCTTCCATTAGGATGGCGGAAAGTTTACAGGAAGCTTATCCTGATTTAAAAATAGGACTTGGTGGTTATGCTTTTGACCAATTGCCTCAAGAGGAAAGAACAAAAGCAGGTCGTTATGTAGTCGGGACCACGAAAGAAGATTGGTTGAACTGGCTGGATCAACATTAAGCAAGCAGGTATCATGGCTTTAATATAGAAAGATACGTACCGCAGGTTGGACGTACAAAAGCAGCATAAAAGGGCACCAAAAGTTGAATAATAGCATAGGATAAAGATAAACCGATAGCTTTCAGGGGGCGATGGGATGCGTTTGGAGAGAATGTCCAACGATAAATTCAAAATATTCCTTACCTTCGACGATTTAATTGAAAGAGGGCTGACTAAGGAAGATTTGTGGCATGATTTACCCCGCGTGCACCAATTATTCAGTGATATGATGTATGAAGCCAGTGATGAACTGGGTTTTGAACTGGATGGTACTTTGCTTGTACAGGTTTATCTTTTACAAGCGCAAGGTATGTTCATCGTAGTGACTCAGACCGACCGTGATTATCAGGATGAGGATGAAGACTATATCGAAATGAAAGTTACATTGGATGAAAGTAAAGAATTGATTTTTTCATTCCTGGAGTTTGAGGATATCATACAAGTCTCTCGTCGTTTGTATAATTTAGGTGTAGATGGTGGAAGCATTGTACATTATCAGGATTATTATTATATGAAATTAGAAGAAGAGGACATTCAGGAGCTTAACAGAGAGCAAATCATTGCATTGATGTCTGAATTCGGTACACCAAGTATTGTGACTTCCCACCGACTGTGCGAATATGGGAAAATCGTAATGGAAAATCAAGCCGCAAAGCAAGTTTATAATTATTTCATAAAAAACAAACCCGAATAAAATGAACGGCTCAATACTACCGTTCATTTTTTCTTTGACTTTATTGAGTATTCTGGTGATATTTTAGATAGATGATATCTTTCCCTGGTAATTGCTATAACAACCGATTCAGGTTAGAAAAAGTATAATTTTCTCACCATTTCATTTTTACAAAAGAATAAATAGAACGTTTCTAATGAACATGTTAATATTGTAGGGAATATGTATGTTAAGAAGGTAACCGTTGATGGGAGTGTATATGTTGAAAATAGCTGTTTTATATGGTGGGACTTCAGGTGAAAGAGAAGTATCTTTATCCACCGGTAAAGGAATTATAAATGCATTGAAAAAAAATGGACATGAAGTGATGGATATTGATTTTAACCCGGAACGATTGAATGAAATACTTAATTTGAATGTAGATTTAGTATTTATCGGGCTTCATGGACGATATGGGGAAGATGGAAAAATTCAAGGCTTACTAGATATGCTGGAAATTCCTTATGTAGGTTCAGGGGTACTGGCTTCAGCTCTTGCAATGGATAAGGCCAAGTCAAAACAGATCTTCAGTCAATACGGGATTGCTACGGCACGAAGTAAAACCTATCAGGTAAGATCCAATAATCCATCTGAAATTTCAGAAGCAATCAAGAAAGATTTCAAGCCGCCATTTGTCATCAAGCCGAATCAAGAAGGCTCCACATTAGGTTTGACGATCGTGAAAGACATCGCTCAAATTGAAGAAGGTGTGGAAAATGCAAGTCAATCCGATGATACGATACTTGTTGAAGATTATATTGGCGGGAGAGAAGTGACAGTACCAGTCGTGGGTAAACAAGGAGAGGAAAAGGCTCTTCCAGTTATAGAAATCATCCCTAAAAGTGATTATTATGATTTTGAATCCAAATATCAACCGGGTGGCAGTGAACACATTGTACCTGCTCAAATACCTGAAGAGATGACTGATAAACTGCAAAAGCACGCTGTCCTGGCTCATCAATTATTAGGCTGTGATGTCTACTCCCGGGTCGATTTTATTGTAACGAATGAAAATGAGGCAGTTATACTGGAAGTGAACACCTTGCCAGGTATGACACCAACCAGCCTCTTTCCTGACTCAGCTAAGAAAATCGGCTGGAGTTATGAAGAGATGGTAGAGCGATTTGTTGAGCTTTCCATCAAGAAATGATAGCATGAGTCGTAACCGCTTCCATAGTAATTGGAAAGCCAATTTTTATCTTGATTTTGTTGCTTGCATATTCGAAATGAAAGTGTATACTAATCACTGAAAGCATAGTTGTTAATGACAGTGAATGGATCGATATAGGAGGTAAACTGATGGTAGCCGATAAGCCAGCAGATGCTGCAAATGATAAGTTGGATGTATTGAAATCCACCCAGTCTGTAATTAGGAAAGCTTTAGATAAATTGGGGTACCCAGGTGAAGTGTATGAATTATTGAAAGAACCCGTTCGGATGATGACGGTTCGAATCCCTGTCAGGATGGATGATGGTTCTATCAAGATTTTCACCGGATTTAGATCTCAACATAATGATGCTGTAGGACCGACTAAAGGTGGAGTCCGTTTCCACCCGAATGTCAGTGAAAAAGAAGTGAAAGCACTCTCTATTTGGATGAGTCTAAAAGCTGGAATTGTGGATCTTCCTTATGGCGGGGGAAAAGGCGGAATCGTATGTGACCCTCGTGAGATGTCTTTCCGGGAGTTGGAAGGGGTAAGTAGAGGTTATGTCCGTTCGATAAGCCAAATTGTAGGCCCTACAAAAGATATTCCAGCGCCAGATGTATTCACCAACTCTCAAATTATGGCTTGGATGATGGACGAATACAGCCGGATCGATGAATTTAACAACCCGGGCTTCATTACTGGTAAACCGATTGTGTTAGGTGGCTCTCACGGGCGTGAATCCGCGACCGCCAAAGGTGTAACTATCTGTATTGAAGAAGCATGTAAAAAGAAAGGAATCGATCTGAAGGGTGCCCGCGTTATTGTTCAAGGGTTTGGTAATGCAGGAAGCTTTCTGGCTAAGTTCATGCACGACAAAGGTGCGAAAGTAATCGGCATTTCCGATGCATATGGCGCCCTGCATGACCCGGAAGGACTGGATATTGACTACTTATTGGATCGCCGCGACAGCTTCGGTACTGTTACTAACTTATTTAAAAATACGATTACCAATCGGGAATTGTTGGAATTGGAAGGGGATATTCTTGTCCCTGCAGCGATTGAGAATCAGATCACCGAAGATAATGCTTATAACATCAAAACGCCAATTGTTGTAGAAGCTGCCAACGGCCCGACAACATTAGAAGCCACTAAAATTCTATCCGATCGTGGAATTCTTTTAGTACCGGATGTTCTAGCTTCAGCCGGTGGTGTTACTGTTTCCTACTTTGAATGGGTGCAGAATAATCAAGGCTATTACTGGACAGAAGAAGAAGTAGAAGAGAAACTTTACAAAGTGATGATCAAAGGCTTTAACAATGTGTACAACACATCCCAGACCAGACGTGTCGATATGCGGTTAGCCGCTTATATGGTGGGTGTCCGTAAGATGGCGGAAGCTTCCCGTTTTCGTGGATGGGTATAAGTTGATTCTGAGTTCGATATCTCCTATCATGTTATTGGTAGGAGATATTTTATTGTGGTAAAGTGCTTGAAGGAGTAATGATCCAGGTATATATTTATTTAAAATTGTTTTAACTATGGCTGGAGAGCTGAGAGTCTCTTCAGTTTTCTTAGTGCTTGAAGGAGTGAGAGAGTCGTGCAACAAGAAGAAGTGATCATAGTCGGAGCAGGACCCTGTGGGATGAGTGCTGCTATTGAACTTAAAGAGAGAGGCATAGAACCGCTTTTGATAGAAAAAGGGAATGTCGTCAATTCCATCTACAATTATCCCACTCACCAGACCTTTTTCAGTTCCAGTGAAAAGCTGGAAATTGGCGGAGTACCATTCATTACAGAACGACAAAAACCTGTAAGGAATCAAGCCCTTGCTTATTACAGAGCAGTAGCCCAACGCAAGCAGTTGCGAGTCAACGCATATGAAAGAGTGTCCCAGGTTAAAAAAACAGGCGATGCTTTTACCATTCATACAAAAAAGAATTCGGGAGAACAAGTGACATATAAGGCGAAAGATATCATCATTGCCACCGGTTATTACGACCAACCTAACATGATGGGTATTGACGGAGAAGAGTTAGATAAAGTGATGCATTACTTTAAAGAAGCACATCCTTATTTTGAAAAGGATGTCGTCGTAATCGGCGGGAAAAATTCAGCTGTCGACGCTGCGCTTGAACTTGTAAAGGCAGGAGCGAATGTGACAGTACTTTACCGTGGCGAAGATTATTCCAAAAGCATAAAACCTTGGATACTCCCTGAGTTCGAAGCGTTGGTTAATAAAGGAATTATAGCAATGGAGTTCTGCGCTGAGGTGAAAGAAATAACAGAAACAGAGGTCATCTATTATTGTGAAGGCGAGGAGTACAGAATTGCCAACGATTTCGTGTTCGCAATGACTGGGTACCAGCCGGATCACAGTTTCCTTACCAAAATGGGCGTCGACATGGATGAGGAGACAGGAAGACCGACGTTCGATGAAACAACCATGGAAACAAATGTACCTGGCATTTATATCGCAGGTGTTATTGCAGCCGGCTATAATAACAATGAAATTTTTATTGAAAACGGGCGTCATCATGGGGAACAGATAGCTGAAGCGATTGCAGCTAAAAAATAAAGGAAGAGGCTGGCTTTTTATATGAAAGCCAGCCTCTTTTTTCGTTTCGGTGACCGTTTACCAGCACCTTAAAAAGCCTTTAATCAGTAATCAAACATGGGTGCCAGTTCAGTTGGGTTATTCGTCATTTCGAGAGCGACCATAAGTTTGATTCTTGCCTTAGGGCCAGTTAACCCGTTAGCGAAAATGATACCAGCTTCTCTTAATTTTCTTCCACCGCCTTCATAGGCATAGGTATCCTGGACAATGCCCTGGTAGCATCGGGACACAAGGACAATCGGAATATTCATTGCCAATAGTTTTTTAATAGAGTCTACTGTGGCTGGGGGGAGGTTTCCTTGTCCGAGAGCTTCAATGACCAGCCCGTCAATATTCGTCTCGCGTAAAGCATCGAACATCGAACCATCCATACCGGCGTAGGCTTTGACCAGAGCGACATTTTTGCTTATTTGCTGAATAGGATAAGAATCACGCCTACTCAGTTTATGATGGAAAAAGACATCGCGTTTTGTGGTTATACCAATAGGACCGTATTGAGGACTTTGGAAAGTCGCTACATTACTGGTAGAGGTCTTGGTGACATTTTTCGCTGTATGAATTTCATCGTTCATAACCACGAGCACACCTTTGTCCTGCGCCTCGTCACAGGTGGCGACACGAATAGCAGTCAAAAGGTTATAAAGTCCATCGGCGCCGATTTCATTACTGGAGCGCATAGCTCCTGTCATAACAACAGGTCTCCTAGTCTGCAGGAACAGATCTAAAAAGTACGCTGTTTCCTCTAAGGTGTCTGTACCGTGGGTCACGACAATCCCATCAATATTTTTAGAGGCAAGTTTTTCATGTATTCTTCTTCCAAGTTGCAGCATGTGTATGGGAGTCATATGGGGAGAGGGGATATAGAATAGCACCTCGTCCTCGATTTCCGCTACATTACCCAGCATATCATTGAGTTCCTGTAAGGGATGACGGCCGTCTGTATTGACTTCTCCTGTCGCTTTATCTTCTTTCATCGAAATAGTTCCGCCTGTATGGATTATCATAATTCGTTTCATAGTGATCACCTGCTTTTCTAATGTTCCGTTTCTTTCCTTTCCATGATACGATTAAATCACTTGGATGGAAAGTGAGGAGCAATCGATGATATCCATTCTTACACTGGCCCTTGCCCCTGTGGCAGCCATTATGACGTTCATTTATTTCAATAAACGGATAGAATTAGAGCCGCTCCCATTGATATTTCGTACTTTCATTCTAGGAGCGCTTCTAGTGTTTCCGATCATGTTCATACAATATGCGTTTAATGTTGAAGGACTCTTGCAATCTCCCTATTCCCAGTCATTTATATTAGCAGGGTTGCTAGAGGAATTTTTAAAATGGTTCATTTTTTTATTTGCTGTCTATCAGCATAGAGAATTCGATCATCCTTATGATGGCATCATCTACGGGGTTGCGATCAGCCTTGGTTTCGCCACGGTGGAAAATGTTATCTATCTCTTAGCGAACGGTGCTCAATATGCATGGGGGAGGGCGATATTCCCTGTATCCTCTCATGCATTGTTCGGCATATTAATGGGCTTCTATATTGGGAAAGCTAAGTTTAACACATATCATAATAAAATGTGGCTCTTGCTTGCTTTATTGATCCCGGTAGGTTTGCATGGTCTATATGATCTGATCCTTACCACAACTGCCAGTGTCTGGATTTATCTTATGATTCCTTTTATGGCAGTTCTTTGGTATATCGGGATACGGAAGATCAATCTGGCTAATCATAATTATCCAAATGTCCATACTAAAGCTGAATAAAGAGAACTTCCTGAAAACCATGCCTTAAACGGCATGGTTTTTTTCTCCATGATTATAACCGACTGCAACAAGGCATCGAGTCTTTTTTATTAGAATAAACACAAATGATATACAGAGCGTAATTAATTTTCACCAACGTCAGGTTGTCTGGCAGATATGTAAGATGTTAGCACTGGCGTTATTTTAATGCATAAATCCTGACTAGATTCAAAAGATATCAATAGCATTAATGAATAAATGAGTCCAGGAGGCGAGAATAAGTAATGATCATAAAGCGGTCGATTTTTTATACAGCTTTATCGGTATTGTTGGCAGGAGGATTAGTAATAGCCTTTCCAAGCGAACCAGCAGATGCTTTTTCCAATCAAGTGATCCAGCAGGGGGCTGTGGGAGATGATGTTATCGAGCTGCAAGCCAGGCTGCAGTATCTAGGTTTTTACAATGGGGAGATTGATGGTGTTTTTGGTTGGGGAACCTACTGGGCTCTGCGAAACTTCCAATATGAGTTCGGTATGGAAATTGATGGCTTGGCAGGCCAGACAACAAAACAAAAACTAGTGAATGCCACCAAGTATGATGAAGGCTTTGTAAAAGAACAAATTAGGAAAGGAAGAGATTTTTCTTATTATGGCGGTGTTCCTAAAGAGCAACAAGTAAAAAAACAGCCGCAAAAGCAACAGGGAAATCAGCAGCAAGCTGAAGGGCCTAGCAATACTGCAGTAAATGTTCCAAATGGTTTCTCCCAAAATGATATTCAATTGATGGCTAATGCTGTCTATGGAGAAGCACGAGGAGAACCCTACGTCGGACAGGTAGCAGTTGCGGCAGTAATCTTAAATCGTGTCAACAGTTCAACTTTCCCCAATACAGTAGCAGGTGTAATTTTTGAACCGAGGGCTTTTACAGCTGTAGCTGATGGCCAAATTTGGCTTACCCCCAATGAAACGGCGAAGCGGGCAGTCATGGATGCGATAAATGGATGGGATCCATCCAGTGAAGCGATTTATTATTTCAACCCGGATACAGCCACTTCTGGATGGATATGGAGCAGGCCTCAGATCAAAAAAATCGGTAAACATATTTTTGCGAAATAGGTGGTGAGATTAGATGAAAAGATGGATATTGATTACATTATTAGTTATTGGAGTAGTAGGAACAGGGGTATGGGGCTATAAAGAACATCAGGATAAAAATGCAGTATTGATCCAGGCAGAAAACAGTTACCAGCGGGCATTTCATGACTTAACCTATCATACAGATTTACTTCATGATAAAATCGGAAATGTTTTGGCCATGAATACGCAAAAACGCCTTTCACCGGAGCTCGCTCAAATATGGAGGTTGACATCAGAAGCACAGACCGATGTGGGACAGCTGCCATTGACGTTGCTCCCTTTCAATAAAACAGAAGAATTTTTACATGATATTGGTGACTTCAGCTATAAGACAGCAATTCGTGACTTGAATAAGGAACCGCTTTCTGATGAAGAAGTAAAAATGTTAGAAAACCTTTATAAACAAAGTGGGACGATTAAAGATGAACTTCGTAAAGTTCAACATACTGTATTAGAAGAAAATCTACGTTGGATGGATGTCCAGCTTGCATTAGCTACAAATGATTCACAGGGTGACAATACGATTATTGATGGGTTTAAGACAGTGGAAAAAAGCGTTGCAGGTTTTGGGGAAGAGAATAATGGCAGCAATATTATCGGGATAGCCGATGAGAATCATGAATTCAAAGGTCTGGAAGGTGAGGATATCACCGAACAGGAAGCAACGAAAATAGCCAAAGAAATTTTCAATATTAAAGAAAAGCAGAATCTGAATATTACAAAGTCAGGTAAAGGAGCAGATGTCCAAACCTACATGGCTTCTTATCAACAGGGCGATAAAAATGGCTATGCTGACCTTTCTGAGAAAGGTGGTCACCCATTAACGGTAATGGTCGAACGGCCTGTAAAAGAGGCGAAAATCAGTCTCCATGAAGGGGCTCTGAAGGCTAATGAATATTTAAAGTCCTTTGAATTTCCAGATCATGAACTGGTTCAAAGCAGCCAATATGAGAAAGAAGGAGTTTATTCATTTGTCGCTACTCAAGATGGGGTAAGAATTTATCCGGATGCCATCCAGATGAAGATTGCTTTGGATAATGGGGATATGTTGGGAATGTCTGCGAAAGATTATTTCATGAATCACCAGAAACGGGAAATAAAAGAACCTGCCATTTCGGAAGAAGAAGCCAGGTCAAGTGTTAATCCGCAAGTGAAGATTCAGGAGCAGCATATGGCGATCATTGAAAATGATTTGGCAGAAGAGGTATTGACGTATGAATTCCTAGGAACTTTAGGTAATAATACCTATCGAATTTTCATTAATGCTGAAGATGGAACAGAAGAAAAAGTAGAACGGTTGAAGGCTACGGAAATCAAATTTTCACGGGCAGTTTAACAGGAAAGGTGGATACTCCACCTTTCCATTTTTTAAATAATTTGAGATAATTACCATAGACAAAAATACTAGTCAGAAAGAAGGGTTTACGTGGTAGAAATAGGAACTCCTGTCACCCTTGAATTAATACATACAGATCATGGTGCTCAAGAATCGTTTAAAAGTAAAATTGTCGATAAAAAAGGTAATTACCTCTTTCTTGCTTATCCTGTCGGTGAAAAGACACGCAAGACAGGAGTTTTCCTTGAAGGCACCCAAATAAAAATAAGTTTTGTCGGGAAAGACCAGTCCGTTTACCTGTTTGAAACCTCTGTGATTGCCCGAAAGAAATTAAAAATTCCTGTGCTGGTATTCTATTTTCCAGGAGACAACGAGATCATAAGGATTCAAAGAAGAAAATACGTACGGATTGAAACAGCTGTTGATGTCGCTGTATATAACAATCAGTTGGATGTGCCACCCTTCACAACGATTACAATGGATATTAGCGGTGGGGGCGCTGCCATCGTTTTGCCAGAAAGCCACCAGCTTAAGCATCAGGAGAATCTGGGTTTGATGCTTGTATTCCCTATGAATTCCGGTGATATACGATATATAGAAGCAAAAGGCACAGTGGTTCGTATTTTTAATCATAAAGAGATGGAGAGGGATATTGCTTCCATTGAATTCAGCACTATCCCGGATAACCAAAGGCAAACCATTATCCAATTCTGTTTCGAGCGTCAGTTATATATGCGGAATAGAGGTATACAATAGATTTTTCCCATAAGCCATAATAAGGAATGATAAAGGATGAAGCGAGTGGAAAGAATTATCATGATCTTACTTCTGCTGCACGGGGGGTTGCTTATTATTTCACAATATCTGTTGCTGCATACGGAAATAGTATGGAACTGGCAACCCGTTCATGATTATTTAGGTGTATTCCCCAGTAGTGAGCAGACAAATTTCATAGATTTTTAAGCAACGTATATGTTATGATTTTGAGATAGAAAGTAAATAGTTTAACTAATAGAGAAGCGTAAAAAACAACTAAAAGACAGGTTGCAGGAAGATGGATAGGAGGGACGCGCTTTCTTGAAAGCAGAAAGGCGTCTTTTTTCCTTGTAGCCAGAGAGCATAACTGTTGGAAAGTGGTGAATGGATTTGGAGAATCAATTAGCGATAGCCATAGATGGGCCTGCCGCTGCTGGTAAGAGCACTGTTGCTAAAAAAGTCGCTCATCAACTAGGGTATGTATATATTGATACTGGAGCGATGTACCGGGCACTGACATGGTGTGCGTTACAAAAAGAACTCGACCTGGAGGATGAAGCGGGGGTACATCATCTATTAATGGAATGTGACATTCTTTTGAAAATGGAACAAGACGGACAGCGTGTATATGTCAACGAGGAAGATGTTACCCAGGCAATTCGCACACAAGAAGTAACGAATCAGGTATCGCTCGTCGCTAAACATAGAAAAGTCCGCGAAGAAATGGTGCAGCGACAGCAAAAGCTTGCAAAAAAACGCGGGGTCGTAATGGATGGAAGAGATATTGGCACGCATGTAATCCCGGATGCTGAAGTAAAGATCTTCATGAGTGCATCCGTGGAAGAGCGCGCGGAAAGAAGGCATAAAGAGAACCTTAAAAAAGGTTTTCCATCTAATTTAGAAGAGTTGATGGATGAAATCAGAAGACGCGATGAAATCGATTCAAAGCGGGAAGTAGCCCCACTTCTCAAAGCAGATGATGCAGTGGAAATAGATACAACCTCCTTGAGTATCGATGAAGTGGTCGAGCGAATCATTGCCGTAGTTAAAAAAAATGGTTAAGGAGAAAGTGATATGAATCTTTATAAGGTGGGGAAGTTTTTATTCACAGTTATTCTGTACCCGCTCTACCGCATCAAGGTCATTGGCAAAAAAAATATCCCAAAAGAAGGTCCTGTGATTATCTGTTCCAATCATATATCGAATTTAGATCCGCCGGTGGTTGGCATAACCAGCGGAAGGAACATTCATTTCATGGCCAAAGAAGAACTTTTCAAGAACAAATTTTTCGGGAAAATACTTAGAAACGTCCATGCATTTCCAGTCAAGCGTGGTATGAAAGATCGGAATGCATTGAGAGGCGGATTGAAGATTCTCGAAGAAAATGAAACCCTGGGTCTTTTTCCAGAAGGGACAAGGAGTAAAACTGGGGAGGTAGGACAGGGGTTAGCAGGCGCAGGTTTTTTTGCACTTCGTTCTGAAGCATGGATCATACCATGTGCCATTATTGGTCCGTATAAACCCTTCAAACGGTTGTGGGTAGTATATGGTGAGCCAATTGATATGTCCAGTTATCGTGAAAATAAAGCTACAGCTCGGGAAACTACTGATATGATAATGAAAGAAATCGAAAAATTAGCAAAAAACCCAAAAATGAACGGTTAATTACTTGACAAATTCTTATAAATATTAGAAGTTAGACAAAAGGACATTCTGAAGTGAAGTAGTGTCGGATTTTGAAGGAGGTAGCTTGGTATGGATGAAATGAATCAAGAAGTTACAGGAATGCAAGGATTCTCTACTGGTGACATCGTGACAGGAAAGGTAGTGAAAGTGGAAGAAAAACAAGTTCTTGTTGATGTCGGCTATAAAGTAGAGGGGATTGTTCCAATTAGTGAACTCTCCAGCCTTCATGTAGAGAAAGCATCAGATGTAGTTAGTGAAGGCGATGAAATCAAGCTTCAAGTCAAGAAAGTAGAAGATGATGAAATCGTGCTCTCCAAACGTGCGGTTGATGCGGACAAAGCATGGGAAGAGCTGGAACAGAAATATGAGAGCGGAGAAGTATTTGAAGCGGAAGTAAAAGACATCGTCAAAGGCGGACTTGTAGTAGACGTCGGCCTGCGTGGTTTCATTCCTGCTTCTTTGGTTGAAACTTATTATGTTGAAAATTTTGATGAATATAAAGGAAAACCTTTAACACTAAAAGTAGTAGAGCTTGATCGCGAACAAAACCGCGTTATTTTGTCCCACCGTGCCGTGGTGGAAGCAGAAGAGTCTACAAAGAAACAGGAAGTCCTAAATTCATTGGAAGAAGGCCAAGTCATCGAAGGTACCGTACAGCGCATCACTGATTTTGGTGCATTCGTAAACCTTGGTGGAATCGATGGACTTGTTCATATTTCCCAGCTTTCCCATGAACATGTGGAAAAGGCTTCTGATGTGGTAGAGGAAGGCCAAAAGATTAATGTGAAGGTTCTTTCTGTGGACAGAGACAACGAGCGTATCTCCCTTTCTTATAAAGAAACCCAGCCTGGACCTTGGCATGATCTGGAACAACGTGTGGAGCGTGGGGCAGTTCTTGAAGGAACTGTCAAACGCCTGGTGAACTTTGGAGCATTCGTCGAAGTGTTCCCGGGAGTGGAAGGCCTGGTTCATATTTCTCAAATTGCAAGCCGTCATATCGGCACTCCGGATGAAGTGCTCGACGTCGGGCAGGATGTTAAAGTGAAAGTTCTTGATGTCGATGAACAAGCTAAGCGTCTGTCATTAAGTATCAAAGAGCTTGAGCGTGATGAAGACCGTCAGGAATTGAAGCAGTATGAAAAGGAAGACGACCATTCTGGTTTCCAATTAGGAGATATGATTGGAGATAAGCTGGATAAATATAAAAACTGATTGGTGAGAAGGATATGTCGAGAGAAAAACGTAAAATCGATCATATCCGCCATGCACTCAGTCATTCCAGAGAACAAATCAATCATTTTGATGATATAGAAATTGTACATCAAAGTATACCTTCTTTGGACTGGAATGAATTGGAATTGAACACGGAAGCAGGCGAACTTTTATTAAGTTCGCCTCTTTTTGTCAATGCCATGACGGGTGGCGGCGGAGAAAAGACAGAAGAAATCAACAGAGGACTGGCAGAAGCTGCTGCTGAAACAGGTATCGCTATGGCAGTGGGATCACAGATGTCTGCATTGAAAAACCCCGAAGAAAAGAAGAGTTATCAAGTAGTACGGAAAGCGAACCCTGAGGGGGTCGTTTTTGCTAATTTAGGCAGTGAAGCAACACTTGAGCATGCTCAACGAGCAGTAGAAATGCTGGAAGCAGATGCTATGCAGATTCATTTGAATACACTCCAGGAATTGATCATGCCAGAAGGGGACAGGGATTTTAGGTCTCGATTACATAATATCGAGCAGATAGTATCAGGTCTCCCTGTACCGGTCATCGTTAAAGAAGTAGGATACGGTATTTCAATGG
This sequence comes from Thalassobacillus cyri, assembly GCF_900107755.1. Classification (GTDB taxonomy): domain Bacteria; phylum Bacillota; class Bacilli; order Bacillales; family Halobacillaceae; genus Thalassobacillus; species Thalassobacillus cyri. The sequence continues at coordinate 88,575 of NZ_FNQR01000006.1, forward strand.
AAACAGCGTCAGAATTGAAGAACATTGGAGTCCGCTATATTGATGTGGCCGGGCGTGGGGGCACAAACTTCTCTAAGGTCGAAAACAAAAGAAGAGAGGATCCCCTGGTGGTTTTTGAGGATTGGGGAATTCCTACCCCGATTTCTATAATGGAAGTACGAAACCGATATCCGGAGTCTCATACATTCGCTTCTGGAGGGGTTCGAAATGGTATTGATGGAGCTAAAGCCTTGATATTAGGAGCGCATATGTTTGGCATGGCAGGCGGTTTACTGCAAGTAATGGTTCAACGTGGAAAAGAAGCTGTTGTGGAGCGAATCAATGCGATTCATCATGAATTGAAAGTTGCCATGATGATGTTGAATGCTCGCAGTCCCAAAGAATTAGAAGGAAAAGCTTATGTACTAACAGGAAAAACAAAAGAATGGATAGAACAACGTATTTAGCGTTTGGTTATTGCTACCATTAAAATATTAACATTGTAAAAAAGCTGTCCCTGGAAGATTTTTTCTTTGGGACAGCTTTTTTATTATTTAGATGCTATAGATGTGGTTCCTTTTTTGGGAGTTCTGACGTCACGATCAGATTCTACACGCCTTTCTTTCCGCAATTTCTTTTCCTGACGATCTTTACCCATTTTCATCCCTCCTCATGCCTCTTAGTATTCCCGGTTTTAATTTTCCCTATGAGGTTTAAATAGTGGCGCAGTCATCCATAATGTAAAAAAGAAGGGATGTAAAATAAATGGATGTGGCCGCTTTTTATTGGTTCAGCTGGGTAACTTGGATAGGCGTGGTGTTTTTTTATAATGATGATGATTGGAAACCGATTTTTTCTATTGGCCTGCTAGGATTCATTTTTCTGTCTGATAGCTATGCCATACTCCATGATGTAGCCTTTTCATGGGCTTTTATACTAATGTGGTGTGGCTCTTTGTGGTTCTTAATGAAGATCGGGGTAACCGCCTTGCAAATGGTATATATGCTTTTATACAGTATCATGCTTGCGAGCATCCAGTTATTCATCTTTCTGAATCCTGTCTGGTCTTTATTTCCGACTGAAATCATTTTGGTTATGCTTTCTGTATTAATGTTTAAGATACTGGACGGCCAGATGCGGAATCGGATATTTATGTTTGTCTTTTTTGCTTCCACAGGGAGCTTTATTAGTTCCTATATTCTTTACCTATATGGAATTGTCCAGGTGATTGGCAGTGCGAGTGAACTAATCTTCATAATGAAAGGCGTGTTCATTTTTCTTCTGATCTATGGTTTGCAGGTTACTAAGAAAAAAATTGCACTGGCAGCAAACGAAATAAAGATGAGAACGGAGCGATTTGAACCATGAATGAATATACCTATCCAATTTTATTCGGCATTATTGTCGGTACAGGATTGAGGCTAATGATGCTCAGGACTGATTATCGTCAGTATCCCACCTACTTGCACGGGAAAATTATTCATATTTCTTTAGGGTTTATTGCTGCTTCGCTTGGCACACTCGCTGTGCCTTCTATAATGGAAAAAGAGTTTACCGCAGTCACTTTTCTTGCACTTGCAGCGTCTCAATTTCGCGAGGTGAGGAATATGGAGCGGAACACCATGACGGAATTAGACGAATATGAGTTAGTACCAAGAGGAAATACTTATATTGAAGGAATTGCAGTAGCTTTTGAGGGACGTAATTATATAGTTATCATCACCTCGCTGTTATCAACCCTGGCTTATTTAGCATTCAATATATGGGCGGCGCTCGTTGCAGCCATCATCTTGTATTTCCTTTCAAAGAAGTTGATGAGTGGATCAACTTTAAAAGATATCGTTCATATCAACTATGTCGAGCCGCATTTTGAAGGGGCTGGTTTATATGTCGATAATATTTATATCATGAACATTGGTTTACCGGAAAGACAGGAAGAAATCTTACGCTACGGAATGGGATTTATTTTAGAACCTAAGAATTTTAATGTCCGTTCCACCATAGCTAATCTCGGACAAAGGCAGGCAATCCTTCATGATGTCTCGGTAACTTTGGGGGTTTTTAGGGATTCGGGTACGCCAGCGCTGGTACCTTTGATCAAGCGGGATTTGGATGATGGCAGGATTGGTGTTTTCATCCTTCCCCAGGATAATGACCTCGACCGTGCGATAAAGACAATCGGGGCTGTCCCTGTTTTAGAGAATGCTATTCGGATGCCTTCCGAGTCGCGTCCAGAAATGGAGGGTAAGAAACGATGAAAATGGAAAAATCTATCCTGGCTGCCATCACAACTGACCAATCAAGAGAAAGGGTTGGAGGCGGTATGCCAATTTTCTACTGTGATACCCGTGAGGAGCTGGAAATGGTAGCGGCTAACTTGGAAGCAATTATTGATGGAATCGCTCATGCGCTCAGTAAAGACCTCTATATCATTGTAAAACACTGAAAAAGATTGTTTCTAGACAACTTGTTTGCTAGAATAGTTACGTATAACGTATGGAAAGCGGTGCTTTACATACCATGGTTAAATGAAAAGTCAGTCAGGGGGGTTGACTCAAAGACAAGGATGACTCCGCCATGCTTTACTTCAAACAAGGAAGTAGTGTGGTTGTTCATCCCTTGATGAGCCCCCTTTTTTTTAATGCTTTATAACCAGCAATTAAAAAGTGACAGCTGCTGTTCGGCAGCAGGCAGAATGAAAAAGGAAGCATTCTGGCTGATTGGACAGCTTTTTTACTTTTCTGGCATCACAACTATATGGAATAATATTAAATCAGCTAGGGCAGAAAGGATGTACCTTTCATGAGAAAATCAGTCGTAGCCATTGTAGGCAGACCGAATGTAGGTAAATCAACGATATTCAACCGGTTAGTCGGAGAAAGAATTTCTATTGTAGAAGATATCCCTGGGGTGACACGCGATCGTATCTATGCACAAGGGGAGTGGCTTAATACTACCTTCAATATCATCGATACAGGTGGAATTGAAATAGGTGATGAGCCGTTGCTGGTGCAAATGCGTGAACAGGCTCAGGTAGCTATTGACGAGGCAGATGTCATCATATTCATGGTGAATGGCCGTGATGGGATTACCGGTGCTGATGATGAAGTAGCTAAGATTCTCTACAAATCAAATAAGCCGGTGGTACTTGCTGTCAATAAAGTCGATAATCCTGAAATGAGGGAAAATATATATGAGTTTTACTCCCTTGGATTTGGGGAGCCGTTCCCGATCTCCGGGACTCACGGATTAGGCTTAGGAGACATGCTGGACGCAGTTGTAAGTCATTTTCCTGAGAAAAGTTTTGAAGAGGAAGATGATTTAACGATACGCTTCAGTTTGATCGGAAGGCCGAATGTCGGCAAATCATCTTTAGTGAATGCGCTGCTTGGGCAAGAGCGTGTCATAGTAAGTGATATAGCCGGTACAACTCGGGATGCTATTGATACCCCGTTTAAAAAAGAAGATAGGGACTTTGTCATTATCGATACGGCTGGAATGAGGAAAAAAGGAAAAATTTATGAAACGACAGAGAAATATAGTATCCTGCGGGCATTGAAAGCGATTGAACGCTCGGATGTAGTACTTGCCTTGATTGATGCAGAAGAAGGAATCATCGAGCAGGATAAAAAAATTGCCGGTTACGCACATGAAGCAGGAAAAGCGGTCATCATTGTAGTAAACAAATGGGATACGGTAGAAACAGATGAAAAAACGATGAAAGAGTTTGAACAAAAGGTACGTGCTCATTTTCAATATTTAGATTACGCTCCGATTGTATTCTTATCTGCAAAAACAAAGAAACGTATTCATACGCTCCTTCCTCAAGTGTTGAAGGCGAGTGAAAATCATGCGAAACGTGTCCAGACCAATGTATTGAACGAAGTGATTATGGATGCGTTGGCAATGAACCCTGCTCCTACAGTAAAAGGGCAGCGACTGAAAGTATTTTATGCTGCCCAGGTATCTGTGAAGCCACCTAGCTTTGTTGTATTTGTCAATGAACCTGAATTGGTGCACTTCTCTTATGAGCGTTTCTTAGAAAATCGAATCAGGGAAGCTTTTGGTTTTGAAGGAACCCCAATAAAAATATTTGCTAGAAAACGTAATTAAGAAAGGGGTAGTAACATGGGAAAAATTGCTGTAATAGGTGCAGGAAGCTGGGGGAGTGCCTTAGCGCTTGTGCTGGCTGATAATAATCATGATGTTAGATTGTGGACACACCGACAGGAGCAGGCAGAAGAAATAAACAATGCTCATACGAATGAAAAGTATTTGAAAGGGATAACGCTGCCAAAAGCAATAACAGCTTTTCATGACCTGAAAGAAGCGGTTCAGGACGTATCCCATATTATTCTGGTGGTACCGACAAAAGCTATGCGTGAAGTCTGTCAGGAACTGAAACAGGTAATCGATCATCCTGTCACCATCACCCATGCCTCTAAAGGTATTGAACCTTCCACTTATAAACGTGTTTCGGAAGTGATTGCAGAAGAACTTCCGGAAGAGCTGTACAGTGCGATTGTAGTCCTGTCAGGGCCGAGTCACGCAGAGGAAGTCAGCTTACGTCAACCGACAACAGTGACTGTATCCTCCGGAAATTTGGAACAGGCAGAACTTGTCCAAGATTTGTTCATCAACGAAAAATTCCGTGTGTATACCTCGCCTGATCTGGTAGGTGTGGAGTTAGGCGGTGCCCTTAAAAACATTATTGCGCTAGGTGCCGGTATTTCTGATGGACTTGGTTATGGCGATAATGCTAAAGCTGCATTAATCACCCGGGGGTTGGCGGAAATCACAAGGCTTGGCACATCGATGGGTGCTAACCCGTTGACATTCGCAGGGTTATCAGGTGTAGGAGATCTAATTGTAACCTGTACCAGTCATCATAGCAGGAACTGGCGTGCTGGAAACCTGTTAGGGAAAGGGAATGATCTCGACGAAGTATTGGATAAGATGGGAATGGTGGTCGAAGGAGTTAGAACCACTAAAGCAGCTTATCAGTTTTCCAAGGAACAATCTGTTGAGATGCCAATTACCAATGGACTTTATAGAATCCTATTTGAAGGCGCAAAGCCCAAAGATGTCGTCGATCAGTTGATGACAAGAGGCCGTCGCCATGAAATGGAAGAGTTGAGCAATTTATTGGGCGAACGTTCATAAACCTTTTTGTAATGCCTCACACTCCTTTCTATTGTGCATATGATATGTTGAATGTTATGCACGAGGAGGGACATTTAGTGAGTGATTTTCAGAGAAATCTATTCGATCAAATCCAAAAGAAATCGAATGTATCGCCAGATGAAATCTTCAATGTAGCGGATTCTGTCAAGAATGCAGACCTGTCTGATGAAAAGACGATCCGTAATTTAGTCAGACAATTATCCAGGATGGCTAATAAACCAGTTTCGAAAGAGAAAGAGGATAAAATCGTAAAGGCGATCATTAATCAAAATATGCCGCTTGATATGAACAGTTTGAATCAATTATTTAAAAAATAAACTGTGGTTGGGCGCGTGAGGATACGGGCATACCATCAACTGCATAAGATAACTCGCAGCAACCATTCTATTTGAGCTGCCATTGGGGATTATTTAGTCACGGGGCTGTAACAAGGTATATGATGTGGAATGAACTGGTCGATCAATCAAAAACCGGTATAGAAAGAGAATTTCACATCATCGCTTTGATACAGTCTCCTTTCTTATGTGTATTTACTGGATTCGGACAAGCACTATGATATAATACCTGAGGTGAATAACAGAGATTGTCAATAGGGGGAAAAAGCATGTCGCTATCTATGTTGAATATGTATATATCCTTTGCCGGAATAATTTTTATGTTTCTAGCAATCGGACTCATCATGTTGAGTCGTTATAAATTGAAAGGAATTGTGGCAGGGATTGTCGCTGCATTTGCCTACATATTCATGATCCTGTCAGGTCTTATAATATTTTACATTGTTTTCAGTGGACCTACCGGATGACATCTGGCAAGGGAGGTTAAAACATGAAGATTAAAATAGCGCTGGCTGGTTTATCCGTATTATTTCTGCTTACAGGATGTTTATATCCTGAGAACCGTTTATCAAAAAACAATATACCAAATGAAGTGCAACTTGAGAATGTTCAACGAGCAATTGATAGCTATCGAGAGCAAGAAAATGGTTTGCTGCCAATCAAAACAAAAAATGAAGACACTCCCATTTTTCAAAAATATGTGATTGATTTCAAGAAGCTGAAAGAAAAAAGCCTGATTTCAGATATACCAGGAAATGCTTTCGAAAACGGGGGAGTCTACCAGTATGTATTAATACACCCCGAAGAAGATCCGACGGTGAAATTGATAGACTTGCGTATTACGGAACAACTCCGTTCTTTACGTTACGATATCAATCGTTATCTACAGAATAACCAGTACCCACCATACAAATCCCAGGTAGCTCAAGGTATATATGATTTGGATTATAAAAAACTTGGGTTAGACTCTCCATTGACGGTTACAAGTCCCTATAGTCAGGAACCCTTGCCAGTATATATCAAGGGAAACGGGGAGCTGGTTGTTGATTATCGGAAAGATCTGTACAACTTTTTGCAGAATGAAGAGCATTCTTTTGAAAGCGGGGATGATATCCGCTATCTTTTAGTGAATCATTCTCCATTCGTACCTGTTTATTCTCCTGCATACACCATAGAAAATGGTGAACCGATTTTCATGTCGGAGGCATAGAGGAAACGTTCATTTCATAAGCATAAGAGACTGGAAGGATTCATATTGCCAGTTTCTTATGCTTTTTTTGTCTCTCAATGTAAAAACGCAAAAAATCAGTCATATTCTATTAGGACAACGACATAGAATCATAATGTCATAGCTCGTATTAGTTTTATGAGTCGAGGCAGATCAGGAGGGGATCTTTTGGAAAAAGTCGATATTTTCAAAGATATTTCCAAACGGACGAATGGAGATATTTATCTGGGTGTTGTCGGGGCGGTCCGTACAGGTAAATCAACCTTCATCAAGAAATTCATGGAATTGGTGGTTCTACCACAAATGGCTAATGAAGCCGATCGAGAGCGGGCAATGGATGAACTCCCACAAAGCGCAGCTGGAAAAACCATCATGACGACAGAACCGAAGTTTGTACCTAACCAGGCGGTATCGGTAGAAGTAGAAGAAGGATTAGATGTTAATGTCAGGCTGGTTGATTGCGTCGGATATGCAGTCAGCGGAGCGGTGGGGTACGAGGATGAAAATGGACCTCGAATGATCAATACTCCTTGGTATGAAGAGGCTATCCCTTTCCATGAGGCAGCTGAAATCGGAACTAGAAAAGTCATTCAGGATCATTCCACAATCGGCGTAGTGGTTACCACTGATGGAACAATCGGTGAAATTGAACGAAGGGATTATGTAGAAGCAGAAGAGCGGATCGTCGAGGAAATGAAGGAAGTCGGGAAACCATTTATCATGATTGTCAATTCAGTCCAGCCTTATCATAAGGACACAGAAATCTTACGAGATCAACTGAGTGAGAAATATGATATTCCAGTACTCGCTTTATCTGTAGAAGGGATGCGGGAAGATGATGTCAATAGCGTCCTGAGGGAAGCACTTTATGAATTCCCTGTGCTCGAAGTAAACGTCAACCTCCCTAGCTGGGTAATGGTTTTGGAAGAAGGGCACTGGCTTCGGAACAACTTCCAATCCGCGATTGAAGAAACGGTTCAAGATATTAAGCGTCTCCGTGATGTCAGCCGTGTCGTCGGAAACTTCGATGACTATGAATATATTTCGAGGGCGAATTTATCAGGTATGGAGCTGGGTGAAGGAGTAGCTGAAATTGACTTGCAGGCTCCTGATCAATTGTATGATGTAGTATTAAAAGAGATTGTTGGTGAAGAGATTCGGGGTAAGGATCATTTGCTGCAAATCATGCAGGACTTTTCTCACGCTAAAAGAGAATATGATCAAGTAGCGGAAGCGTTGAATATGGTGAAACAGACCGGGTACGGAATTGCGGCTCCTACATTACATGATATGGCACTTGAGGAACCTGAAATTATCCGGCAAGGTTCGCGGTTCGGTGTGAGACTGAAGGCAGTCGCGCCATCGATACACATGGTAAAAGTCGATGTGCACTCTGAGTTTTCTCCAATTATTGGTACCGAAAAACAAAGTGAAGAACTGGTTAGGTACTTGATGCAAGACTTTGAGGAAGATCCATTGTCGATTTGGAATTCCGACATTTTTGGCCGGTCACTCAGCTCAATCGTGCGAGAAGGAATCCAGGCGAAATTGTCTTTGATGCCGGAAAATGCAAGATACAAATTAAAAGAGACATTGGAAAGAATCATCAACGAAGGTTCAGGCGGAATGATAGCAATCATACTATAACGGCTCTTGAAAGGGCCGTTTTTTTATGTGCTTTAAAATATTTTTTCATTTTTGCAGGAGAAAGGAAGCGATATGTCGTAATACCGAAGAGAGCCTTTATTAAAAACCGCATAAACCTTGCCATACCAATGGTTGCGCGTTTCTTGCATCCTGTTTTTGAATATGGTACGCTTCTTGTACCGTAACGGTGCAGAACCGACAGAAATTGCGGTATTAAGCGGTTTTAGTGCAACTCTCTATTGAATTTCACTGAAATCTCGTTTAATATAAGGCATGTCATCAAATCAATGATGACCGCTTGTTCAAATTAAATGTTCCAGGGCTTCCGAAGTGGAAAGCCTTGTGAATGGATTATCGCCCGAGAGGAGGTGAATATCATGAACAAGACAGATCTAATCAACACTGTTTCTGAAAAAGCTGATCTTTCTAAAAAAGATGCTACAAAAGCAGTTGATTCTGTATTTGAATCAATCATGGATTCACTTAAAGATGGTGACAAAGTACAATTGATTGGTTTCGGGAACTTTGAAGTACGCGAGCGTGCTGCCCGTAAAGGCCGTAACCCGCAAACTGGTGAAGAAATCGAAATTTCTGCCAGCAAAGTCCCAGCATTTAAACCAGGTAAAGCCCTTAAGGATGCTGTTAAGTAATCTCCTACATAGGGCAAGTGGAAAAGGGTGCCATTTGCGCACCCTTTTTTTCATTTTATAAAAAATTATTAAATGGTTACATATGAATATGTACGAGTGAGCTGCCTCCAGCCTCTGCGCCTATCCCTGCTGGGTCTTGGGAGTCAACCCTCTCTATGGTGAAAAGCACCATGGTAGGTCACAACAAGGCGCCCATACGCTTTGGATGGTATTAATTATGTTTAAAAGACTCACAATAGTACGAGTTATTGCAAAACGGCATGATTGACATTCTTTGCAATGTAAGCGATATTAAATTTACAGAATAAGGGGAGTGGATGGATATGGATCTGAAAGGTAACGATTTTTTTGTCATTAAAGCATTGGAAGACGGCGTAAATGTGATCGGTTTAACAAGAGGGACAGACACCCGTTTCCATCATTCAGAAAAGCTGGATAAGGATGAAGTGATGATCGCCCAGTTCACGGAACATACCTCTGCGGTTAAAATAAGAGGGAAAGCTCTAATCCAGACCAGTCATGGAGAAGTAACGAACGAAACAGAGTAACGATTGATGTTTCCTGTCGCTCATACATAACACAGGCAATCCTAAATAAAATATGCTATAATACTGTGTTGTAAACGTCTTTCAGAAAGGACTCAGGTGATCCAGGTGAGTAAAGAAGAACTTGAACTGCAGACATTAAAACAAAAAATAATCGCTAAAGTTCGCCATCCTTTTTTAACGAAGTTCATTCCAGAACCTGTCATCGATGAGGACAAGTTAGTACTGTTGGCGTCTATCATGGATGACACCAATTTGCCGGATGTAAAAAAAGAACAATATATCATCACGACCATGCTTGTTCAAGTCGCACTCGATACCCATGACCTAGTGACGTTGACAGACGAAGATGAGGAGCGGGAAACTGTACGAAACAGGCAGCTGACCGTATTGGCGGGGGATTATTACAGCGGAATGTATTATTACCTGCTATCACAATTAGATGATATACCCATGATTCATACACTAGCCTCGGCGATCAAAGATATCAACGAGCAGAAAATGGAATTGTATTATAAAGATGTGGATTCTTTTCAGGAATTCATGAATGGTCTTAGAGATATAGAGTCATTACTGATTCAGCGTGTGGCTTCTTACGTACAGCAGGCAGGCATCAATGATGTTGCAGGAGAATGGCTGCTGACTAAAAAATTATTAGATGAAAAGAAAAACATCCAACAGCATGGTTTCTCTCCATTGTTTGACTTGCTGCTTAAAAGTCCGACGACTAACACTAATTATGCACAAATCATGACCACAGTAGAGAATATGATACAAAAAAATATCAATCGTCTGGAATTGACGCTTTCGCAGCTGCCATTACATTTCAATCTGTTGAAGTCGTACGTCCATACGACATTGAGCGATCACCAATATACGAAACAATTTGCAGAAGAGGGATAATAGATGCAACAGACAAAGGAAGAACGCGTGCATCATGTATTTGAAAAAATCTATCAGCGTTACGATGTGATGAATTCAGTTATTTCTTTTCAACGGCACAAAGCCTGGCGTAAAGATGTCATGAATAGAATCAACGTAAAGTCTGGGGACCAGGCGCTGGATGTTTGCTGCGGTACAGGGGACTGGACAGTAGCATTAGCGGAGGAAGTAGGCCAGGAAGGCAAAGTGATTGGCCTTGACTTCAGTCATAATATGCTTTCAGTCGGTATCAAAAAGAAATTGTCATCTGGTTTGAGTCAAATGGAGTTTGAGCATGGAAATGCAATGGCTCTCCCATTTGAAGATAACAGTTTCGATTATGTAACCATTGGTTTCGGGTTACGGAATGTACCAGATTATCTTCAAGTATTGAAAGAGATGACTAGAGTAGTGAAACCTGGCGGTAAAGTCATCTGTCTTGAAACCTCCCAGCCCACTATGCCAGGATTCAGGCAAGGTTATTATGCTTACTTCAAATATATCATGCCTGCATTCGGTAAATTATTTGCTAAAAGCTATCAGGAGTATAGCTGGCTGCATGAATCTGCCAAAGACTTTCCAGGTAAAGAAGAATTGAAGCAGATGTTTGAGAAGGCTGGTTTGCGTAATGTCAAAGTCAAGTCATATACCGGCGGTGTCGCTGCGATGCATATGGGAGAGAAATTATCATAACATAAGGGTGGCCACCATGAAGTTAGCTATGATCTATTCTTTTTTAAAACAGGATTTAGCAAAAATCGAAGATTCTATCAATAATACGATACAAGCACAGCATCCCGTTTTACGTGAAGCATCCACCCAATTATTAGCTGCAGGAGGGAAACGGATCCGTCCTGTTTTTGTTTTATTGGGCGGAAAGTTTGGAAACTATCAACTGGACCGCATGGAAGCAGTAGCCGTATCGTTGGAGCTGATTCATATGGCCTCACTGGTACACGATGATGTTGTCGATAACGCTGAGCTTAGAAGGGGTCAGCCGACGATAAAGGCGAAGTGGGATAATCGTATTGCCATGTATACAGGCGATTACATATTTGCAAGATCGTTGGAATCTCTGTCTGCACTGGAAGATCCAAGAGCACATCAAGTGCTTGCGAAGACAATGGTAGAATTATGTCTTGGGGAAATAGAGCAGGTTAAAGATAAATACCGGTTAGAACAGAATTTGCGTGCCTATCTGCTAAGGATCAAACGGAAAACGGCGCTCTTGATCGCTGCCAGCTGTCAGCTTGGAGCAATCGCTTCCCAGGCCCCGCTTCAGTATGAACGAGCGTTGTACAGGTACGGTTATTTTGTAGGGATGTCCTACCAGATCATCGACGATGTGCTGGATTTTACTGCGTCAGAAGAAGAATTAGGTAAGCCCTCCGGAAGTGATCTATTACAAGGGAACATCACATTGCCAGTGCTCTATGCCATGGAGGATAACATGATTGCTTCTGAACTCTATGAATTGTTCCAGAGTGATACAGAGAACTTGACACCTGAAGACTTGGCTCCCGTAATCAGGAAAATCAAAGCCAGTGATGCCATTGATCGTTCTTTAAAAATCAGTGAACGCTATTTACAAAAAGCTTATCAGGCACTAGAGGTACTTCCACCAGGCCGTGCGAAGCAGACTTTACGTGGAATCGCAAAATATATCGGAAAAAGAAAGTCTTAACAGATTGCCACCAGGGAGAGAATCTGTTAAAATTTTCTTCGGTACTATTTTTAAGCGCTTACACACAAATACATAATCAATGAGGTGTTATTATGGAAAAAACTTTTTTAATGGTTAAACCAGATGGAGTACAACGTAATCTAGTAGGAGAAATCGTTTCTCGTTTCGAGAATAAAGGTTTCAAGCTCGCTGGGGCAAAATTGATGATTATCCCTGCGGAGCTTGCAGAAAAGCATTATGGAGAACATAAGGACAAGCCTTTCTTTGGTGAATTGGTGGATTTCATAACTTCCGGACCAGTTTTCGCAATGGTTTGGGAAGGCGAAAATGTGATTGCTACTGCACGTCAAATGATGGGCAGCACGAAACCACAAGATGCGCTTCCTGGTACAATTCGCGGTGACTTCGGTGTGACTGTCGGTAAAAACGTCATACATGGTTCCGATTCTCCGGAAAGTGCTGAGCGTGAAATCGGACTGTTTTTCGAGGAAGATAAAGTGTTATCGTACGACAAGAACGATCAAAACTGGGTTTATTAATCTGCTTATCAGAACCGTTCTCTAGATTTGAGAACGGTTTTTTCTTTAGAGAACGACCCTCTGAAAAATATACGGGTTGATTTTACATATAAGCTTCCTTTGATTGAAGACTCAGTTTCGAGACTTTAGGTAGCAATTATGGAGGCTGGGAAAAAGGATCGCTTTCCATGGGCATGTGGTGAGCTTCCTCAGGCTTCGCCTTGCGGGATCTCACCTATCATGTTGATCCCATAGGAGTCTCACCGTTTTCCCAGCCACCATATGATTGTCAGAATCTCGAAACGCCTATCAAGAATAGTGGGCTTTTGAACCGAAAGTACGATCAATCCGTGATTGTGATAGGATTTCACTCAAAAATTAGAAAAGGACATTCAAGGGCGATTTCGATAACCTTTTGTGGCAAGGGGCGTAGGGGAACTGCAAGACTTCTGTGGGAAATGCGTGTTAGATGAGACCCCACAGAGCGTCAGCTCGAGGAGGCTCATCACTCGCCCACGGAAAGCGAGTTGTTCCCCAACGCCCTTCCCCTCTTACAATATCTCGAAATCAAGTCTTCAACTTTTCGGCCATATTTTGGTATAAGCCTTTTACACAATATTAACTAGATCGTTTAACAGAGCCTAGAATGAAAGTCGGGGAAAGGGAAGAAGCCATGAGCGAGGAATATAGCAAATTCATTGCTGCAATCAAGAGTAAAACAGGAATCGATTTGTCTCTTTATAAAGAAGCGCAGATGAAACGCCGTTTAATCTCTTTGCGTAACAAACGTGGATATAGTGATTTTGAAGATTATTTTAAAGTCCTGACCAGGGATCAGGGTTTAATGGAGGAATTCCTCGACCGCATGACCATCAATGTGTCCGAATTTTTTCGTAATCCTGCCCGCTGGGAAGTATTTGAGAAAAAGGTCGTTCCACAACTGCTGCAAACAAAGCGGAGTATTAAAGTTTGGAGTGCTGCCTGTTCGACAGGGGAAGAGCCTTATACGCTGGCTATCCTTTTAAGTAAATACTTACCGTTAGAACGAGTGGAGATTCTTGCCACCGACTTAGATGAGAATGCCCTGATTAGAGCCAGGACAGGTCTATACCCTGGGCGAGCCTTAAAAGAAGTCCCTGACACCGTCCTGCAAAAACATTTTAAATTGGAAAATGGATTATATAAAATTGATGATTCTATTAAGCGGGCGGTACACTTCAAAAAACATAACCTTCTATCGGATTCCTATGCTAAGAATTTTGATTTGATCGTCTGTCGAAATGTACTTATTTATTTTACAGAGGATGCTAAACGGATGATTTACCAGAAAATAAGAAGTTCGCTTTGTGTACAAGGATTTTTTTTCGTAGGAAGCACCGAGCAGATCTTCAGCCCAAAACAATACGGGCTATATACGTTTGATTCATTCTTTTATCAAAGACTCAGTTAAATCTCAGGTTTGATTTTTCAGTTTAAGCTCGTTTATCCAGCATAATCAGTTTCCCTTCCCGGTACAAAAGATGTACCGGGATTTTTGTCTCTATGACAGTTATTTAATGCTTTGACGCTTTTATGTTTTAACCTATTAAAAAATTTATTGCACACAAGCTTGATAAGATATGATATAGTAGAACATAAAATTTATACTATGGAGGGACGTCCATGCGCTATTTGACTGCTGGAGAATCACACGGAAAACAACTTACTACAATAATTGAAGGAATACCTTCTCATTTACCATTATTGAATGACCAAATAAATGAATCCCTATTGCGGCGTCAGGGAGGCTACGGTCGTGGGCGTCGCATGCAAATTGAGAAAGATCTGGTAGAAATAACTGCAGGTGTCCGACATGGCTATACGCTGGGATCGCCTATCTCTCTCGTCATCAACAATGATGATTTCAAACATTGGAGAAATATAATGGGGGAAAGCCCTATACCAGAAGATGAAGAGGTCCGTCGGACAATATCCCGTCCACGGCCAGGTCATGCTGATCTGAATGGCGGAATGAAATACGGACACAGAGACCTGCGTAATGTACTGGAACGTTCATCCGCGCGTGAAACAGCTGCCCGAGTAGCGGCGGGGGCTGTTGCTAAAGTATTACTTAAAGAACTAGGCATCACTGTTGGTGCTTATGTTCGTGAAATTGCAGGTATTGTGAGCAGCTTTGATGAATCCATGTCATTAAAAGAACGAGTAGATATAGCAGAAGCTTCTCCGGTAAGGACGTTAGATAAAAAAGCGGAGAAAGAAATGATGGAAGCGATCGACCAGGCGAAAAAAGAAGGGGATTCTATAGGCGGAGTAGTAGAGGTATACGTGGAAGGCATGCCTCCAGGTGTTGGCTCCTATGTGCAATATGATCGTAAACTCGACAGCCGTATAGCCGGCAGTGTGGTAAGCATCAATGCTTTCAAAGGGGTGGAATTCGGCATTGGCTTTGAAGCAGCGAGACGGAATGGCAGCGAGGTACATGATGAAATTGCCTGGGAAGAATCACAAGGCTATTACCGGAAGACAAATCGTCTTGGGGGATTTGAAGGTGGCATGACAACTGGTATGCCTTTAATTGTTAAAGGTGTAATGAAGCCGATTCCTACCTTATATAAACCGCTTCAAAGTGTCGACATTGAGACCAAAGAGCCTTTTGCTGCCAGTATCGAACGATCAGATTCATGCGCTGTTCCGGCAGCGGGTGTAGTGATGGAACATGTCGTAGCGTTTGAGCTTGCACGTGCGATGATGGAACAATTTCCAGGGGATTACTTTCCTCGTATGAAACAAGCAGTGGATGCTTACAGAGAAGAGGTAAGGAGATTTTAATATGAAGGAATTATCGATACAGGCCAGCAATCACCTATATAAAGTTCATATCGGCAGCGGACTGCGCCATTCGATTGGCAGCCTTATTAAAGGCAGTTATCCTCAAATCCTTATCATTACAGACAGTGAAGTAGCTCCACTTTATCTTGAGGATGTCAAACAGTCATTCTCCGAAGGAAGAGTAGATACAGCTGTTATCCCAGCGGGTGAACAATCCAAGTGCATGCATCAGTATGAACAATTACTGACAGCATGTATCGAAAATGGTCTGGATCGCAATTCCCTGGTCGTTGCTCTCGGGGGCGGTGTAGTGGGGGATCTGGCAGGCTTTGTTGCTGCTACTTATATGCGGGGAATTGATTATATCCAAGTCCCTACGACGATACTTGCCCATGACAGCAGCGTCGGTGGCAAGGTTGCCATTAATCATGAGCAAGGTAAAAATATGATTGGCTGCTTTTATAGTCCAACGCAAGTGCTTTATGACATCGAGACACTGCGCACATTACCTTTTTACGAAATACGCTCAGGTTATGCAGAAATAGTCAAACATGGCTGTTTGGATAATCCGGGATTGTTTAAAGATGTAATTTCGAGAAAACTTACCAGTGATATCCAAGAGGAGGTATTAATAGACCATCTCTTGCAAGGAATAGCAATCAAATCTGCAATCGTAGAACAGGATGAAAAGGAAAAAGGTGTCAGAAAATATTTGAATTTGGGCCATACTCTTGGTCATGCAATAGAATCAGAAGCAGGTTATGGAAGGTTGACACATGGCGAAGCAGTGGCAATAGGTTTATTGTTTGCGATGTATGTGAGTAGAGAAAAGTTAGGGGCGGATATGCCAATCACAGAGTTATATGACTGGCTGGAACAACATGGATACCCGCTTGATGCTTTAAAGTCCTTAAATTCCAGTCATTTGATAGCCCGTATGAAAAAAGATAAAAAATCATCAGCGGGAATTGTGAATATGGTGTTATTACAGAAACTCGGGGAGCCGACTATGATGGAGTTCCAAGACCAGGAGTTGAACGATTTATTAAATCATTTCCAAGAAGAGGTGATGAGCTGATGATCAGGGGGATCAGAGGAGCAACCACAGTAGAGAACAATGATAAAGAAGAAATAATCGAGCGTGCCTATGAAATGATGGTCGATTTGATTTCTGCCAACCAGGTTGAAGCAGAAGCAGTCGTTTCAGTTTTATTTTCTGCCACTGTCGATTTGAATCAAGCGTTTCCGGCAAAATCGCTTCGTCAGATCGAAGGGTGGACTTATGTACCTGTGATGTGTATGAGGGAAATTGAAGTCCCTGATGCGCTTCCTAAATGCATTAGAGTTATGGTAACCGTACAAACCGAGCGTAATCAAGATCAAGTAGAACATATTTATCATTACGGCGCGAAAAAATTACGCCCTGATTTGCAAGAGTCGAAAGGAGAATTGTCATGAAAGCAAAAGAAATCTTGAAAACGATGCAGCCATATAAACCTGGGAAGCAAATTGAAGAAGTAAAAAAAGAATATGGGTTGAAAGAAATCGTCAAGTTAGCTTCCAATGAAAACCCATTTGGCTTTTCTCCTCAGGTGAAAAAGGAGTTGCCTGGACTGATTTCAGGCTTAGAAAAATATCCGGATGGCTATGCCGCAGAGCTGCGAAGAATTCTGAGCGACAAGCTGGACGTAAATGAAACGCAACTGATATTTGGAAATGGATCAGATGAAATCGTCCAGATCATTTGCCGTACGTATTTAGAAGCAGGCACGAATACAGTGATGGCTACGCCTACTTTTCCTCAATACAAACATAATGCATTGATAGAAGGAGCCGAAATTCGTGAGGTCCCTGTAATCGATGGCTATCATGATTTAGATCGAATGCTGGAAGCCATCGATGACCATACCCGGGTCGTATGGCTCTGTACTCCAAATAATCCAACAGGATCTCATATTGCAGCTCCTGATATGGAGAAATTTCTGGAACATTGTCCGGATGATGTCTTAGTAGTAGTTGATGAAGCTTACTATGAGTACATGGATGCTTCCGATTATTATGATGCGGTGGCAGGAGTAGAAGAACACCCAAACCTCATTGTTTTACGGACGTTCTCG
Organism: Thalassobacillus cyri; assembly: GCF_900107755.1. Taxonomy (GTDB): domain Bacteria; phylum Bacillota; class Bacilli; order Bacillales; family Halobacillaceae; genus Thalassobacillus; species Thalassobacillus cyri. The sequence continues at coordinate 106,212 of NZ_FNQR01000006.1, forward strand.
AAAGCCTACGGATTGGCCGGCCTGAGAATTGGTTATGGAATAGCTCGTACAGAGGTCATTCACCAGCTTGATCCAGCGCGAGAACCTTTTAATACTTCTACTATCGCTCAAGCTGCAGCGATCATCGCTTTAGAAGATAAGAAGTTTTTGAATGAGTCAATTACACGTAACAAAGATAACCGAAAAGCGATGATGGATTTCTGTGATGAACAGGAATTAGGCTATTTTGATTCACAGGCAAACTTTTTGTTAATTAATCTACCGGTAAGTGGAGACGAATTGTTTGAGCACTTACTAAGTAAGGGATTCATTGTGCGTTCTGGGGAAGCGCTGGGAATATCGAACAGTATCCGGTTGACAATTGGCAGCAAGGAAGTAATGGAGCAAATCCAGCAGGAAATCAGCCATTTTTTATCTTCTAATAAAACAGGTGTGAAAAAGTGAAAGAGAAAGTAATGGTAGCGGGACTCGGATTGATTGGCGGATCGTTGGCTATGAGTATCAAGTCCCGCCAGCAATTTCACGTCCTTGGGTTTGATACTCAGGAAGAAACGAATAAATTAGCGTTGGAAAAAGGTGCTGTCGATGAAATTTGTACGGATTTCATTGCTGGTGTCGAGCAGGCGGATATACTGATTCTTGCTACTCCGATCCCCATTACGCTGCAGTACATCAAGCAGTTGAATGACATGACTTTAAGGAAAAAATTAGTGGTAACGGATGTTTCATCTGTAAAAGGTAATGTGATGAAACAGTCAGCAGAAATCACCAATCGGGCTCTCGCTTTCATTGGAGGGCATCCGATGGCGGGGTCCCATAAACAGGGGATACAGGCAGCCAAAGCTCACTTGTTCGAAAATGCCATTTATGTTCTCACCCCCTCTGAGGATGCAGCGCTTGAAGATGTAGAAAGGCTTAAGGAAGTCCTAGCACCTACCAAGGCCAGGTTTTTAGTTTTTTCTACGGAGGAGCATGATGAGATGACAGCAGTCATTTCCCATTTCCCTCACCTGATTGCTTCTTCTCTCGTCCATCAGGCGCGTAACTGGCAGGAGACCCATCCTTACTTAGAAGATCTAGCTGCTGGAGGTTTCCGGGACATTACGAGGATTGCATCCAGCAACCCTATATTATGGAAAGATATCTTTCTGCAAAACAGACCGATATTGATTTCCATGCTGGAAGACTGGATCAGGGAAATGGAGCAGGTTAAATCCTTGTTAAATGAGAGCAACGGTGAAGCCACAGAAGAATATCTGATGCAAGCGAAACAATATCGTGATGGTTTGCCGGTTAAAAAACGTGGAGCCATTCCGTCATTTTATGATATCTATGTGGATATTCATGATCAGCCCGGTGCACTTTTGCATGTAATCGGACACCTGGCCGACAAAGACATATCAATCAAAAATATAGAAATCCTTGAAGTACGGGAAGGGATAACCGGAGTACTCCGGATAAGCTTTCAAAGTAGTAAAGAACAAAAAGAAAGTAAACGTGTATTAGAAGATCGTAATTATGAGGTAACGATCGAAGATTAGGAGGAAATAGCCGTGAATGAAATTACATTATCCCCTCTTGACCACGCAATAGCTGCGAAAATGACGGTGCCTGGAGACAAGTCGATTTCCCATCGTGCTGTGATTTTTTCATCTTTAGCAAAAGGGACCTCCCATGTTTCTAACTTTTTAGCAGGTGAGGATTGTATGCGAACGATTCAGGTTTTTCGGGAGTTAGGAGTGGAAATTGAACAATCAAGTACAGAACTGGTCATAAAGAGTGAAGGTATAGCTTCTTTGAAAGAGGCGGAACGACCAGTATATTTTGGGAATTCCGGTACTACGGCTCGCCTTGTGACGGGTGTATTGGCTGCTCTTCCTTTATTTACTACTTGTTATGGCGATGACTCTTTAGCGAAGCGGCCGATGGATCGTATTGTACTTCCATTGCAACAAATGGGCGCAAAGATAGACGGAAGATGTGAAGGCAGCTATCTTCCTCTGGCGATCCATGGAACAAGCCTACAGGGTATTACCTATGATATGCCGGTAAAAAGCGCACAAGTTAAATCAGCCATATTGCTTGCGGGTATGCTCAGTTCAGGTGAAACGACCATTATCGAACAAGTGAAAACAAGGGATCATACCGAGCAGATGCTTCCCCAATTCGGGGTCGATTTGACGGTAAAGGACAGGAAAGTGACCATCCAGGGAGGGCAGGAGCCTGTACCGGCTGACTTGACTGTGCCTGGTGATATTTCCTCTGCTGCGTTCTTCCTGGCGGCAGCTGCCATTGTCCCTGATAGCCATATCACTATCAAAGATGTCGGATTAAATCCTACAAGAACTGGATTGATCAAGGCATTGGAAATGATGGGCGCAGATATCCTGGTAAAAGAAACGAGAAGAATAGGAGGAGAACCTGTCGGCAATGTGGAAATAAAATACAAAGAGTTGTCAGGTGCTCATATTGAAGGTGAGCTTATTCCTTCTTTGATTGATGAACTACCTATTCTTGCATTGGTAGCTACGCAAGCGAATGGTAAAACGATAATCGGGGATGCCGGTGAATTACGTGTTAAAGAAACAGACAGGATTGCTGCTGTAGCACAAGTGCTTACCAGTTTCGGAGCCGAAGTAGAAGAAAAACAAGATGGGCTGATCATTCAGGGTAAGTCATCATTGAAAGGTACCGTGGTGGATTCCTATATGGACCATCGGATCGGTATGATGATTGCCATTGCATCATTGATAGCAGAAGGGAAAACGGTCTTGACTAACGGACAATGCATCGATATATCCTATCCTGGATTTTTCAAAGACTTGGAATCGCTGAAAAAATAACATAGTTAATCATACAACTGGTCAAGCTCTCATACCTTATAAAAAGCCTGTCGGAGGTGGACAAGTATGGGAGCTTACTATTTTTATCAACGGACTTGGCATAGAGATGAATGGATGAATAAAGAAGTACTGGTAGAAGACGATCGCTTTGTTAGGAAGTTCCTTGCTGCATCACGTCCGATGGAGTTGAATGTTGATGCATTCCACATTACTCCAGGATATGTCATGGTAGATGTGGCATCCCCTTTATATCCATCTGCAGAAAAAATGACGCTCAGCTTTGATTACCTAAAACGAGGCTGTACTTTACTGATTGTACAGCTGCCGATCAAAACTTCTCATCTATTCAAGGAAAAATATGAATCTTTTTGCAGTATGCTTGCTGGACTGCCTCTGGATTATATGGTTACCCCTGTCGTTGCGCCTCGCTTGTTGACACCCGCTATGGTACGATACTTCGGTATGGAAAAGGTTCCGTTTATTTTGTTCGATGGTACAGATGATAAAGAATATGAGGATGTGGCGTGGGAATGGCTTGCTCAAGCTCAAAGTTACTCCAGGATTCCCATTGCACCCCTTGTTTCTCCACAGCAGGATAATCATCATAAAATATATACAGGGTGGGATAAAATCGTTGAGCATTGTGATATGATTACCTTGAATGACCCTGTAACGGATCATCCATTAACCAGTCAAAACCTCCGAAGAGCAGGTATTTATCCTTATAAAGGAGAATTGGTACCTGGAGGACAAGCGGATTTCAACATGCATTTGCATAATGGAGCCACACTGATTGATGATCCAGCGGAAATCAGTTACCATGGGTCTGTTCCTGATATAACTATCAAGGATGGGAAAGTGGTTCAGGTACATCAGCAGATCATAAATGAAAAGATAACAGGAATGCACAGAAAAGTTTCAATACCCATGCATTTTGTATAGATGAGAAAGGATGTCCATATGGAGGAAATACACCAAGCTGTCCGGCTAATGGAAGCAAACCGGACTGATGAAGCATTGAAAACCTTACAATCCTATTTGCCTGAAGCAGATGAAGAAGAGCGTTTTACCATCGCAGAGTTGTATATCCAATGGGGGATGTTGGAAGAAGCGAAGATGATTCTCAAGGAATTAAGTCAGCGTTATCCTAAAGAAAATGAATTGAAGATTATGTTGTCAGAAATTCATATTGATTTGGAAGAAGATGAGGAAGCGATTGATCTCTTAAATCAATTCGGACCGGAAGATGAAGATTACCTGCCCTCATTGATGCAGCTTGCTGATCTATATCAATCGCAAGGGTTATTTGAAGTAGCTGAACAAAAGCTGCTGGCAGCTAAACAAGCGGCTCCAAATGAAGCGGTCATTGATTTCGCATTAGGAGAACTTTCCTTTTCTAATGGGGAATACAATAAAAGCATCCCTTTCTATGAGAATGCTTTTAACCGCGAACCCGTCATCGGGGATGTCGAAGTAGCAGCAAGACTGGCAGAAGCCTATGCGGCGACTGGTGATTTTGAACAGTCGCTCGCTCATTTTCAAAGAGTCGAGGAAGAAAATGCCGATGTCAAATTCAGGTATGGATTTGTCGCTTTTCAGGCGAACCGTAATGATATAGCCATAAAGGTCTGGGAGGATCTTGTGGAAAGAGACCCTTATTATCAATCTGTTTACCCTTTGCTTGCTCAGGCGTATGAAAGTGAAGGGATGATAGAAGAAGCTTATCAGATGACGCAAAGCGGTCTTGCAAAAGATGAATTCAATAAAGAGCTTTATCACTTAGCTGGCACGCTTGCCCATAGACAAGGAAAGAAAGAAGAAGCCTATCAATCCATGAAAGAAGCCGTCAGTTTAGATCCAGGTTATAAGGAAGCGATTTTATTCTTAATTGAGAATTATAAAAAAGATGAAGATTATGAAGCTATCATCGATCTTTTAGAGCATTTGCTGGACCTTGGCGAAGTTGACCCGAATTACTACTGGGAACTTGCAAAAGCGTATGAGACAGAAGAACAATATTCTGATGCTATAAAACATTATGAAGTCGCATATAATTCCTTTAAAGAAGATAGTGCATTTTTGAAAGAATATGGCTATTTCTTAGTCGAAGAAGGGAGGACGCAAGAAGCCGGGCGTGTATTCAGGGAGTATTTGACAATTGAACCTACTGACAGTGACATAGAGGATTTCGTTCATCGTTTGGAGAATCGTGAAGAGGATATCACGTAATACGATGTGGGAGGGGTGTAAATGGAAACACCTATATCCGTTCAAGATAAAAAAGATTTTGTCCGGTGGTTTTTGAATCATTATCAATTGAAAAAAAGAGAAAGTGTCTGGATTTTGAATTATTTGATCAACCATGAAGCGATACTGCAGCATGCCCATTTTGTCGATGAAGTCGAGTTTTGCCCAAGAGGGATTCTTATCAGCGCTCAAGGCGTGAAAGCTCCCCCGTTCCGATTCTATAAAGACAAGGTGATGACGACGGATGCGGAGAAATCATTCCATGATATCAGACTTAACCAGGAAGACCCACTCTATATCCAGTTGAACTTTGATCAAGCCAATCAATCTGCCAGATACGCAGCAGTATTAGAAGAAAATCCATATGTGCCATTAAATCACTACCTGACAGCCAAAGATAAAAAGCTTGCAGGGAGGCTATTGGATATAAGTTTGCTCGAACATCAGAAACAGCAGTTAGAACGTGATATTGATGAAGCACTGGACAATGGCGATAAACAGACATTCAAGCGGGTATCCACGTTGTTGCAAAAAGTGAAACAGGAATTAGCCGAAATAGCAGATAAATAAAAACTGGATCTTTTTATAGATTCAGTTTTTTATTTGCTTCTTTTTTAGTAAAATAAGACATATTGGAAAGGATAGTGATTAATAATGCGATGGAATCAAGATGATATTTCTCTATATGCCGAATCCAAAGAATATATTGACACGATGATTATTCCTTTGATTCCTTTTGATGTACAAAAGGACGAGCTCATGAAAAAACAAGCTTTTCAAAAAGAATTATTAAAACTATTTGCCAGTGAAGTAGAAAAGGAGTATAAAGGCCGTATTCTGCTGGCGCCGGAATATTATTACATATCAGGCAGCCACGAGGAAGAAGTGGACCGTATCAATCAATGGGTCAGGCAAATATCTAATTTACCATTTAATCACATTTTCTTATTTACATTAGATATGAATTGGAGAAAGTTAAGTAAAGATCTACAAGCGGAAGTGGTGTGGCTGCCGGGACTTCAATCCGGTAACCTGCAAAGTTCAGAGGTGCAATCGTTCATCAAAGAACAAGTCAGCCAAATTGCAGAGATGATAAGGTCTTATTGGTGATTACAATTTTTTTTCATTTACAAGATAATTTATTGACCGGACTATTAGTTTGCGCTATCATGGTAATGTCCTAGTAAACTGTGTGTAAAATATCCATGAAGTATGGATTACAGCATAGAGGGGGGAAAAAAATGAGCGATAAAAAACAAGTATCCCGACGTCAATTCTTGAACTACTCATTGACTGGAGTAGGCGGATTTATGGCAGCAGGAATGCTTGCTCCAATGGTTCGTTTCGCTATCGATCCAGTATTGAAACCGTCAGCTGCGGGTAAATTCAAAGCTGTTGCGGAAGAAAGCGAACTTACTAATGAACCGAAGCGATTCACCTGGAAAATCAATCAGAAAGATGGTTGGTATGAATCAGAAGTCGAAAAAAGTGCCTGGGTTTACAAAAATGAGAACGGCGAAATCGTAGCCCTTTCTCCCATTTGTACGCACTTGGGCTGCACCGTGGACTGGGGTTCGAACGAGGAATATCCAAACGAATTCTATTGTCCATGCCACGGCGGCCGTTACAAGAAAAACGGGGTGAACATCCCCAATACTCCACCGACTGCTCCATTACCTTTGTATGAGCATAAAGTGGAAGAAGGCATGCTTTATCTTGGCCAAGCCAAATCAAGAGGAAGTGGGGTTTAATCATGTTACAGAAGATTTATGATTGGGTCGACGAAAGGATGGACATCACCCCTTTATGGCGTGATATCGCCGACCATGAAGTTCCTGAACATGTCAATCCCGCCCATCATTTCTCTGCATTTGTTTATTGTTTTGGCGGTTTGACATTTTTTGTTACAGTCATCCAAGTATTATCCGGTATGTTTTTGACGATGTATTATGTCCCTGACATTGAAAATGCATGGGAATCAGTCTACTATTTGCAAAAAGAAGTGGCACACGGCCAAATTGTCCGTGGGATGCACCATTGGGGCGCCAGTTTAGTAATCGTAATGTTGTTCCTACATACCTTACGTGTATTTTTCCAGGGAGCCTATAAGAAGCCTCGTGAATTGAACTGGATTGTCGGAGTATTGTTATTCTTCGTCATGCTGGGACTAGGTTTCACAGGTTACCTGCTGCCTTGGGACAACAAAGCTTATTTCGCTACACAAGTTGGTTTAGAAATTGCTGCAGCCACACCATTCATTGGGGATCAGATCCGTACGCTGCTAGCAGGTGATCCGAGTATAGTCGGAGCGCAGACATTGACGCGTTTCTTCGCTATTCACGTGTTTTTCCTACCTGCCGCATTATTCGGTTTGATGGGGGCTCACTTTATCATGATCCGTAAACAAGGTATTTCTGGACCACTATAAGATGACAGCTTTTGTGAAAAGGAGGGAACGCTGTGCATAGGGGTAAAGGCATGAAGTTCGTCGGAGATTCTCGTATTCCGGCGGAACGTAAACCGAACATACCTAAAGACTATTCTGAATATCCGGGCCGTACGGAAGCCTTTTGGCCTAACTTCCTTTTAAAGGAATGGTTAGTTGGGGCAGTTTTCTTAATCGGATTTCTTATTGTAACAGCTGCACATCCATCACCATTGGAACAGCAGGCTGATCCGACGAATGCTTCTTATATTCCGTTGCCGGACTGGTATTTCTTATTCTTATATCAATTTTTGAAATATGAATTTGCAGGTGGTAACTATATCGTGCTTGGTGCGATTGTTATGCCTGGCCTGGCATTTGGTGCATTACTGCTGGCTCCGTTCTTAGACAAAGGGCCGGACCGCCATCCGACTAAACGCCCGATTGCGACTGGGCTGATGCTGCTAGGCTTTATTGCAACATTCTGGCTTACTTATGAGTCTGTCTCTCACGTCGATTATGAGCAACGTTCAGAACAATACGGCGTTAAAGAAGAGGGAGAAGGCCCTGAAATTAATACCGAAGATCCAGGTTATGCTGTCTATGAACAGAACTGTTTGAGCTGTCACGGGGATGCATTACAAGGACAGGGAAGTAACCCATCTCTACTCAAAACGGAAAAATCTGTAGAAGAGATAAAAAAGATTGCTCAGGAAGGTATCGGCAATATGCCTGCTGGTATGTTCAATGGCTCTGATGAAGAATTAGAGCAACTGGCTCAATTCATTGCTAATGCCGGCGAAGGAGAAGGCTCTGGAGAAGGCGAGAGTGAAGGTGGATCGGGTCATTAAAAGAAACAGAAACAAGCCGCGCTATGTGTTAGCGCGGCTTATCTTATATCATGGACATTATTTTTTCCATCAGGACTGAGGTGGCGTCTTTGTTTTACAACATATTAACCAATCGAACCTTTATATGGTTGCTGTTTTTAATTAATTTAGCCGGCTCTGTTTATGGTTACATATGGTATGGATTTCAACTGGAACAGACAGAGCCGATCTATTTGATATTTGTTCCGGATAGTCCTACCGCAAGTCTGTTTTTCACTATTTTTTTATTACTGACGTTTTTCGGGAAAAAAGCACCGTATGTCGGAAGCCTCGCGATGGTTACCTTATTCAAATATGGGATATGGGCAGTGGTAATGAATATCCTTACTTTAATGGTAGAAGGTTCTCTGCATTGGACAGGGTATATGCTTATAATTTCCCATGGAGCGATGGCCCTTCAAGGGTTGCTATACGCACCCTTTTATCAGATGAAATTAAGGCATTTGGCTGTAGCTGGAGTATGGACGCTACATAATGATGTCATTGATTATGTTTTTGAGCAAATGCCTATATATGGACCTTTGATGGACTATCTCAATCCAATTGGATATTTCACTTTCTGGCTGAGTATTGTCAGTATTGGCTTAGCATACGTACTAGCCGTCCGCCCAAGGTTAAAGAAAAGCTACGATTATTGAAGGTCTAATCTTGTCCTCCTTCTCATAAAATGGTTAGAGAACCTAGAGAAGAGGTGGGCATCATGTTACGTAAGTCGTCGACCGTAGGTCTGTTATTCATTTTGTCATGTATTCTTTTTACGCCAGTGCAGGCTGCCGCCCCTAATACCATTCCTGAATTTTTGGACGAGTATTATGAAGCGGTCAACAAGGGCGATTTGACTCTTTCCCATAATTTACTTCGCTATAATGAGGAAAGATTGGAAAACTATATGAAGGAAAATCATCCAGATCGCATGGATCAATACAATGAGATGAAAAAGAGTGCCCTGGGAAGTCAGGCTGACATAGATTCGGTACTATATGGCCATCTGGAATTGGTTTTATGGCTTGATGCACTGGTGCATCCTGATCCTCGTTTCTTCAATAAGGAAAAGGACGAGTTGGTAAAAAGGATCGAACGTTATCATAACAGTATCGAACCGGATTCACCGGTGGCTCTGTCTGAAATCAGGCAATTTTGGGACAGTGTGCTGCCGGCAGCAGCACTGACATACGAGGATGGTTTTTTCCAACAATTCAATCATCATTATAAGCTCTTGACACAAGCAGAAAATCCCGAAGAAATCGCACGTATCTTAAGCCTTTCTATAGAAATGATGCAGGCAAGTCAGGATGAGGGTGGAATTCGCCTGGACGCTCTTCTTTGGACTATAATTATCGTTGGTGGCTGTATCATCCTGACACTTTCCTATGTTGGTTTTCGAAAGTATCAAGCAGAGAAGAAAGAAAAAACATCACGTCTTCATAAAAGAAAACCAAACAGTTGACCTTTTTCTGACAATTGACTAATATTAACCTATAGAAACATTACAACTTTGATGGAGGAATGGAAATGGGTTTAGGATCCTATTTGATTTATGTCGCCCTTTTGATGATAATTCCGCTTTGGGCACAATCACGAGTGAAAAGTACGTATAAAAAATATTCCAAAGTTGCTACTTCATCCTATATGACAGGCGCACAAGTAGCCAGGAAGATTTTAGATGATAATGGACTTTATGATGTAACAATCGAAGAGACCAGGGGCATGTTATCCGATCATTATGATCCACGTAAGAAAGTGGTTCGTCTATCCTCTGATAACTATCATGGCCATTCGATGGCTGCCTCGGCAGTTGCAGCACATGAGGTTGGACATGCCATACAGGATGCTCAGGACTATGCCTTTTTACGGTTGCGTTCAGCGTTGGTGCCTGTGGCAAGCTTCGGCTCAAATATATCCATCTTCTTGATTATTGGTGGAATTTTAATAAATATGAGCGGTCTGTTGTTATTAGGAATTGTATTCTTTGCGGCAGCTGTATTGTTCCAGCTGATCACGCTTCCAGTTGAATTCGATGCTTCCAACAGAGCCATGGCGCAGATGGTTTCAACAGGGGTTATCACAAATAATGAAGAACGCCCTACCAAGAAGGTTTTGAACGCAGCTGCCTTGACTTATGTGGCAGCAGCATTAGTTGCTTTAGCAGAATTAATTCGTTTCCTTCTGATGTTTTTCGCTATGAATGAAGACTGATTTAACTATTGAAGTACTAAACCCGGTTCCAAGGGTATTGGAACCGGGTTTTAGTATTCTATCGGTTTTTTGTTTTCATCTAAAGTGAATCCTTCCCCAAGCACGTCATGAACTGAAGTAACTGCAACGAATGCGTGTGGGTCGATTGAATCGATTACATTTTTTAAGCGGACGATTTCATTTTTACCAACAACGCAATATAAAACATCCCGCCGTTCTCCTGTAAACGAACCACGACCTTCAAGTACAGTCACTCCACGGTCCATTTCTTTCAGGATTCTCTCTGCTATCGATTCACTTTTAGAAGAAATGATAGTAGCTCCTCTTGCCGCATAGGCACCTTCCTGAATCAGGTCGATGACTCGGGCAGCTATGTAGACAGCAACTAAGGTATACATTCCTTGAATCATATTCAAATAGGTGATGATAGAAGTAAAGATGACAGCGGAGTCAAAAACAAACATGGCTCTTCCCATCGACCAACCCCAATATTTATGGATCAGCCGGGCCAGGATATCTACGCCTCCTGTTGTTCCCCCAAACTTAAAAATAATCCCTAAACCTACACCGACAAAAACACCGGCAAACAGGGCAGCTAATGTCATATCATTTAGCAGGTTGATTTGAATGGTATAGATTTGAAAGAGCCAAATGAAAATGGAGACAGCGAAAATTCCAATAAGAGAATAAAAGAAAGTATTTCTGCCCAAAATTCTCCATCCAATAATCAATACAGGTACATTTAAAAGGATATTCATCAATCCTGGGTCCCAGTTGAATAGGAAAAGTAATAAAAGCGTAATCCCCGTAAAGCCACCTTCCCCTAGGTTGTTTTGAATATTAAAATGGACAAGACCGAAGGAGAAGATAGCAGAACCGAGCAGAATGAAGAAAATATTTTTATATTTTAAGCTGAAAATCAATGGGATTTCCTCCTTTCCTGAATTCATATGCATGTCTTTCATTATAATCAAATAACAGGAAAGCGACAATAACCGGGAAGGTTCGATTAAATGATTTGTCAAAGGCTCCAGTTTTGGCTAACATTTAGAGAGATAGATGATAAAAGGGGAGGTAGGAGTTTTGAGTGATACATTAACGACTAAACAAATGCAAGAACGCGTCGATCGATACATATCCCAGTTCAAAGAAGGATACTTTTCTCCTTTAAGCATGATGGCAAGGATGTCGGAAGAAGTTGGAGAGCTTGCCAGGGAAGTCAATCATTTTTATGGTGAGAAGCCTAAAAAAAGTTCGGAAGAAGAAAAGTCGCTGGAAGAGGAATTTGGAGATGTAGTATTCGTCCTTACAAGCTTTGCAAATTCGTTGGATATCGACCTTTCGGAAGCCTTCGATCGCTCAATGAGCAAAATTGAAACGCGAGATAAAAACAGATGGACAAGAGTAACAGAAAGGAGCAATCAGGATGAAACCAATTAAGGTAATCGTAGCAGGACCAAGAGGGAAAATGGGCTCCGCAGCTTTGCGTATGATCCAACAATCAGATAACTTGCAATTAGTTGGGTGTATAGACCGTAAATTCGATGGCCAGATTGTGAAAGACTTGGATGGGCTGCCTGACTTTGAAGCAAAAATCTATGAAGATCCTGAGGTATGCTTAAATGAAGTAGAAGCAGATGTACTCATCGACCTGACAACTCCTGAATTCGGATATAAACATACGAAGCTGGCGTTAGAAAATGGCGTAAGGCCTGTTGTAGGTACTACAGGTTTTACTAAAGAACAATTAAACGAATTGACGGAGATGGCTGAAAATAAGAGAATTGGAGCAGTAATTGCCCCGAACTTTGCTATTGGAGCTGTGTTGATGATGCAATTCTCTAAATGGGCAGCAAAGCATTTTCCAGATGTAGAAATCATTGAACGACATCATGATCAAAAGCTGGATGCTCCATCTGGTACCGCGGTTAAAACTGCTGAGTTGATTCAGGAAGAAAGAGAAGCGAAACATCAAGGGCACCCGGATGAAAAAGAGACGATGAAAGGCGCACGGGGAGCTGATAGTGAAGGGTTGAAAATTCATAGTGTCCGTCTTCCTGGCTTAGTAGCACATCAGGAGGTCATGTTTGGAGGTTCAGGTGAGACATTGACAATCAAACATGATTCTATTAACCGGGATTCCTTCATGACAGGAGTCAAACTATCTGTGGAGCGTGTCATGGAAATGGACATCCTGGCGTATGGTTTGGAAAATTTATTGGATTAGGGGAGAGACTAATGAATATAGCCTTGATTGCACATGATGAAAAGAAGCCGGAGATGCTCCAGTTCGTGTTCGCTTATGAGCAAATCTTAAAAAAACATACGTTATTTGCAACTGGAACGACGGGTAAACGGATTGCAGAAGCGACTTCCTTAAAGGTTGTCCGCTTCCAATCGGGACCGTTGGGAGGCGACCAGCAAATCGGAGCTAAAATAGCAGAAAATGAAATGGATATCATCATTTTCTTCCGAGATCCATTGACAGCCCAGCCACATGAACCAGATATTAGTGCTCTATTACGCCTGTGTGATGTACATATGATTCCGCTGGCAACGAATATGGCCGGAGCTGAGATTATAATCAGGGCTTTGGATCGGGGAGATCTTGAATGGCGTGAAATTATAAAAGATAGAAAAAAGCAAGGGTGATTGTGTGAAGAAAATAGGCATTACTTGTTATCCCACCGTGGGAGGGTCCGGGGTAATCGCTACTGAACTTGGTAAACTTTTAGCTGAAGAAGGACATGAAATTCATTTCATAACCTCCCAGGTACCTTTCCGGCTTAACCGCATTTATTCGAATATATTCTATCATGAGGTAGAGGTGACCAATTATCCGGTTTTCAGCCATCCTCCTTATGATTTAGCACTTGCAAATAAAATGGCAGAAGTCATCAATAGAGAAAAGCTGGATATTCTTCATGTCCATTATGCGATGCCCCATGCCATATGCGCCATCCTTGCTAAGCAAATGGTTGAACATGATGTAAAAATCATCACTACTTTGCACGGAACAGATATAACGGTACTCGGAATTGATCCTAGTATGAAAAATATTATCAAATTCGGTATTGAGCAATCAGATCGGGTTACTGCTGTCTCCCGCAGTCTCGCTGAGCAAACCAAAGAGATGCTCTCCGTTGAAAGGGAAATGGATGTTCTCTACAATTTTGTAGACGAACGGGAGTATTACCGCCACTCGGATCAAGATTTGAAAAAACAATATCATATAGCGGATGAAGAGAAAGTCATTATTCATATCTCCAACTTCCGTAAGGTGAAAAGGGTACAGGATGTCGTTTATGCTTTCAGCAAAATTGTGAAAGAAGTACCGGCTAAATTGATGCTCGTCGGGGATGGACCTGAATTTTCCACCACGTATCAATTAGTAAAGGATCTGAACCTTCAAGATCATGTACTGTTTTTAGGAAAACAGGAAAACGTATCAGAGTTGTTGTCTATTTCGGATCTGAAGCTTTTGCTTTCTGAGAAAGAGAGCTTTGGGCTGGTGCTGCTTGAAGCGATGGCATGTGGGGTCCCGTGTATAGGTACAGAAGCTGGAGGTATACCTGAGGTAATTTTACATGGTGAAACCGGCTATATATCTGAAGTTGGTGATGTGGAGGATATCAGTGAAAAGAGTATTGAGATTTTGACGGATCAAGCCTTGTGGGAAAGATTTTCAAGGAAAAGTGAAGAAAGAGTAAAGGAAGAATTTCATTCTCAACGAATATTAAAAAAATATGAAGCTCTTTATGATAAGGTGTTGGAATCATGAATCTGAACATAAAACATATTCCGGCTTTTCAAAAAGCTTTGTCAGTCATTAAGAGGATTGAGAGTCATGGCTTTCAGGCTTTTTTTGTAGGGGGTTCCGTCCGCGACGCCTTGATTGGCAGGGAAATCGGCGATGTCGACTTGGCAAGCTCTGCTACTCCAGTCGAAATTATGAATATCTTTGATAAGGTAATCCCTGTAGGAATGGAACATGGGACCGTAATTGTACGCTACGATGGTGAATCATATGAGATTACAACATTTCGATCCGAGTCAGAATATCAGGACTACCGTCATCCGGATAAGGTGGAATTTGTTACGGATATAAAAAAGGATCTGGCCAGGAGAGATTTTACCATCAATGCGATTGCTTTAGATAAGAATGGGGATTTGATCGATCCTTTTCATGGCCAGCAAGCTATCCAAGGCAAAAAGATACAAGCCGTCGGAAATCCTTATGAACGCTTTGAAGAAGATCCATTGCGCATCATGCGGGCTGTCCGGTTTGTCAGTCAATTAGGATATTCAATCGAGGAAGAGACAAGAGCAGCGGTTCAAAAACAAGGCCCACTGCTTGAAAAAATTGCTGTAGAACGGATAGCTATCGAATTTGAAAAAATGTTTCAAGGCAATCAACTTGTCCAGGCGATCGAAATTTGCGAGGATGCCAGTTTGTTTCAGTATTTTCCAATCTTCCGCCATTACCCTGACTTGTCTAATGATGCGAAAAGAATTCCCTATCCTTTTGCTGACTTTGCGGAAATCATCAGTTTCTTTGTCCACTGTTCTCCTGAGCTCTCTGTAGATGATTGGACCCGGCAGTGGAAGCTATCGAAGCAAGTTAAGAACGATGCCAGAGCAATTCATAATGCAATTCAGTATTACCAGGATAACGGATTGGATGATTGGCTAGTGTACCAGCTACCTGAAAAACTAACCAAACCGTTTTCAAGAGTGACGGGGGTCCTTTATTCGCGGGATTCTGCCAAGTTATGTGAGGATGTAAAAATGAAAAGGGAAAAACTGGCAGCCCATAATCGGAGTGAGCTTGCTTTTCAGGCAAAAGACCTTTTTGACATATTTCCAAACAAGCCAAGAGGGCCATGGATAGGAAAGTTACTCGGCACCATTGAAGAGAAGGTAGTATCCAGAGAGCTCAAGAATGATTATAATGAAATAAAGGAGTGGGTGATCAAATGGAATCCACCCGGCAGAGACTGATAAAAATTTTAGAGAGCAACAGGGACTCTTATCTTTCAGGACAAGAGCTTTCCAATCAGCTGAACGTATCCAGAACCGCTGTTTGGAAACATATGAAGGAATTAGGAAAGGACGGTTATGAAATAGAAGCTGCTCCCCGAAAAGGCTACCGGATAGTAGCTTATCCTGATAAGGTTACGAAAAATACTTTGCAATGGGGGCTGAATACCAGCCGGGTCGGCAGAGATATCTTTCACTATGAGCAGGTTTCATCTACTCAGGATATTGCTCATCAATTAGCAAAAGAAGGTTACGGGCATGGGACTGTCGTAGTAGCAGATGAGCAAGTGAAAGGAAAAGGGCGTATGTCCCGAGCCTGGCACTCAAAAAGAAATGAAGGCATTTGGTTTAGCTTATTGCTGAAGCCCGAGCTTCCCCCTGTCCAAGCCCCCCAAATCACTTTGCTTGCCGCTGTGGTATTGGCAGAGGCGATTTCGTCAATATCTGATTTATCTCCACAAATCAAATGGCCGAATGACATATTGATTAATCATAAGAAAATTGCAGGAATATTGACAGAAATGCAGGCGGAACAGGATCAAATCCAATATATCGTGTTAGGAATAGGCATCAATGTCAATCAAGATCAATCCAGCCTGCCGGAAGATATCAGGCACAAAGCTACTTCCCTGCGGCAGGAATCCGGAAAAACCTGGGAAATTAACTGGTTGATCCAGCTGATATTGGAGACCTTCGAAAATACATATGAACAGTTTATTCAAGAAGGTTTCCTCCCCGTTAAAAACAAGTGGGAAAAGTATGGATATAGGCTAGGCCAGGAAGTTACGATCTCTACGATGCGTAAGGCATGGCAGGCGACACTAGTTGGCATCGAGGCTGATGGCGCATTATTGACTCGCACAGAAGAAGGGATTCAGGAAAAGCTTTATTCTGCCGAAATTCACTGGGGAGAGGGTGGTTACAATGCTAACCCGTAAACGTATGCTGGACATGAAGAAGAATAATGAAAAAATTGCGATGGTGACAGCCTATGATTACCCATCAGCCAAGATTGCGGAACAAGCGGGAGTTGAAATGATTTTAGTAGGTGATTCTTTAGGCATGGTCGTTTTGGGATATGATTCTACTATCCCAGTTACGGTGGATGATATGATTCACCATGGGAAAGCTGTGGTGCGCGGAGCGCAGGGTACTTATGTTGTTGTGGATATGCCTTTCATGTCTTATCATATATCTCTGGAAGATTCTCTGAAGAATGCGATGAGAATTTATCAGGAAACCCAAGCACAGGCATTGAAGCTAGAGGGAGCAGGCGGCATACTTCCAACGATTGAGCGAATGACAGAAGGCGGTATTCCAATAGTCGGACATCTCGGACTGACTCCACAATCGGTTAACGTATTAGGTGGCTATAAAGTCCAGGGCAAACAAAAGGAAGCAGCAGAACAATTATTACAGGACGCATTAGCGGTTGAAAGAAGCGGAGCAATAGCGCTGGTGCTGGAATGTGTGCCAAAGGAACTGGCTGCTTTAGTCACAGAACAACTTACCATCCCTACGATCGGAATTGGCGCCGGAGCTTCCTGTGATGGCCAGGTGTTAGTTTATCATGATATTATGAACTACGGCGTGAACCGACTGCCGAAATTTGTCCGAACCTACGAGGATGCTAATCGGACTTTTACTGGTGGGATTGAAAGATATATAAAAGAAGTTAAAACCGGGGATTTCCCTAAGGAGTCCCATACGTTTACTATGGACCCTTCAAGTCTACCGGATATTAAAGGTGATGAATCATGAAAATCATCGAATCGCCTGCGGAATTACAGAAAGAAACGAGCAAATATCGTGACCAGGGTAAAAAGATTGGATTTGTACCTACCATGGGCTTTTTACATGAAGGTCATGAACAGCTTATCAGGCAGGCTGAAAAGCAAAACGAAATTGTCGTATTAAGCATCTTTGTCAATCCGCTGCAATTTGGCGAAGGAGAAGACCTGGATCATTATCCAAGAGATGAGAAGCATGACAGGGAAGTAGCACGAAGGCTTGGTGTAGATATTATATTTTTTCCTACAGTAAAGAGCATGTATCCATCGGAACCAGCAATCAAATTATCAGTGACCAAAAGGACGAATGTACTCTGCGGAAAAAGCCGTCCTGGTCATTTTGATGGGGTGGTCACGGTGTTAGCGAAGTTATTTCACTTATGTCAGCCATCAGCAGCTTATTTTGGAATGAAAGATGCTCAACAAGTAGCTGTAGTGAAAGCGTTGGTTGATGATTTGAATTTTCCTGTGGAGATCGTTCCCGTACCAACGGTGAGAGAGAAGGATGGTTTAGCAAAAAGCAGCAGGAATGTTAATTTGAGTCCGCAAGAACGGGAGGAAGCTCCTGCTATCCAGAAGGCGTTACAAAACGGTCGAAAAATGATTAAAAATGGTGAAAAAGACTTTCAAACCGTAAAGACTGCTGTAAATACATTTATTGAAAACAATACTCATGGTAAAATAGAATATATTGAATTGTTATCTTATCCCAGTTTAGAACCTGTTGACAGACCAGCAGGGAAAATGATTCTAGCCACTGCTGTGAAGTTTGAAAAAGCCAGGTTAATTGATAATTTGGTTTTTGACAGCAAGGGTGAATTAACCATAGGATGACATAATAGGAGGAGACACCATGTACCTGACTATGATGAAAGCAAAAATCCATCGCGCCCGCGTAACGGAAGCAAACTTGAATTACGTAGGGAGCATTACGATTGATCAAGATATTATCGAGGAAGTAGGAATCCTTCCCCATGAGAAAGTTCAAATAGTCAATAACAATAATGGCGCTCGTCTCGAAACTTATGTAATTGCTGGTGAGCGGGGCAGCGGTGTTGTTTGTCTGAATGGGGCAGCGGCTCGTTTGGTACAGCCGGAGGATGTCATCATTATTGTATCGTATGCTATGCTTTCACAGGAAGAGTTAGCTGATTTCAAACCAAAAATCGCCTTGATGGATGAAGATAATCAAGTGAAACAGGTTATTGAAGAAGAACCACCGTTGACAGCAGTCACTAATTAGTATAGGACAGGTTGTTCCAAATAGCGTTACACAGGGGATTCTCGCTTACAACCAAGCGGAATCCTTTATTATTGCAGTATTCCAAAGCAGGGTATTTTTTCGACTTTTCCTTTCTAAAGACTCTGTTAAATCCCAGTGTTGACTTTCCATTTAAGCTTTCGTTTGTTGAACATTGGTTTCGTTACTTTTACTTTGAGAATATGGGTTCTTGGAAACCATGACTCAAATTATACAGGGAACAATTCCAAGAAGTCTCTGTATGGTCGATTAGGACGTTATTTCAACTAATCTTTAGGCTTAATCGCTTCAAAAAGGTTCATGTTGCAAGGAGCGTGGGGGAACGGGGAGACTCCTACGGGAAAAGAGTTCCAGATGAGACTCCGCAGAGCGTCAGCTCGAGAAGGCTCAGCGGACTCCCGTGGAAAGCGAGTCGTTCCCCCACGCCCCTAATCTCTCCCAAACACATTTCGCGGAATCAAGTGTTCCAATACGGCCAAATATCTGAATAAGCCTCATATGTTTACAGAGTATTTATAAAAAACGTTTCGAAATCTTATTTACATAAAGGCCCATGGAAAGCGAATGGGCCCCTGACCGTATATGATTCCAAGGTAGTGGAGTCGGTAATTTTTTAAAAAGAAAGAGAGCACCGCTTTCATAAGTATGGGGCTTACGAATAATAGAAATATCTATGTAAACGAATGAAAAGAGGGGTAAGGGATGGCAAGATTTACAGTCGTTGATTTAGAAACCACCGGTAATGCACCATTGAAAAACGACCGAATCATCGAAGTCGGGATCGTAATCTGGGAAGATGGAGAAGTAGTGGAAGAGTTCTCGTCGTTAGTCTATCCAGAACAAGATATTCCACCGTTTATTACAAACTTGACCGGGATTACAAATGAGCATGTGGAAAATGCCCCTCTTTTTTCAGAAATTGCCCCAGAGATTCACAAAATGTTTACAGGTGCCTATATAGTTGCGCATAACATTCAGTTTGATCTTGGCTTTTTAAATAAAGAATTTGTGAGATGTGGCCTGAATGCACTCAATAATCCCGTAATCGATACGGTGGAACTTGCACGCATCCTTCTGCCACAGTCTCCAGGCTTCAAATTGGGTCAGCTTGCAGAACAATTGCACGTTCAGCATAACGATCCCCATCGCGCTTTATCTGATGCAAAAGTGACGGTGGATTTATTAGCATACTTGTTTCAGAAATTCACGATGCTTCCACTGGTTACATTGCAGCAGCTTTTAGAAATTGAAAGTCCTCTGAAAAGCGATTTACGTAACTTACTGATGGATGAAATCAGTCGGAAAATGTACAGTGATCAAGAAAATCATGAAGTAGTAATGGTTCATGGCCTGGCTGTTAAAGCGACAGCACCTAAGTCAGAAAATGAGCACGAAGTTCCTGATTCTTTCGGTGATTATCTCGATCAATTATTTCTTTCTGGAAATGGATTAGCTTCCATCATAAATGATTACGAATACCGGGAAGGCCAGAGGACAATGGCAGAAACGGTTTATGATGCATTCACTTCCCAAGAGCATGCATTGATTGAGGCAGAAACTGGTACAGGTAAATCATTGGCTTATTTGATACCCGCCGTCTATTATGCAGTCACGAACAGAAAGAGAGTGGTCATAAGTACATTTACAACCCAACTGCAACGCCAGCTTTTGGAAAAAGAAATACCTCAGGTAAAAAAGTTGTTCAGTCATCCGTTCGAAATTGCATTATTGAAAGGTAAAGAACATTACATCAGCACTCTTCGATTCAGTAAAGAGCTTAAAGAAGGAAGCAGAGATAATTACGATATTATTTTATCTAAAGCAATGCTTCTTGTCTGGTTGACGGAAACGATTACCGGGGATATTGACGAAATACAATTACCTTCAAGTGGAAAATATCTATGGAATCGAATCTCTACGGATCAAGAAGAAGCAGAAGAAACCTGGTCAAAGGCCAACAAAGATTCCTTTTACAGGAAGGCCAGGAGTCATGCAGAGAAAGCTGATATCATTATTACCAATCATTCTTTATTATGTACCGACTTAACACTGGAACATGCGTTCATGCCTGATTTTCATCATTTGATAGTGGATGAAGCCCATCATTTAGAAACGACAGCCAGCAAATATTTCGGTCTCCATATGGATTATGGATTATGGCAAAATTACTTTAACCAGCTGGAAGCTTTATATACTGCAAAGCAGTCAGCCTGGTCAGGTAAAATGATGGAAATTGTAAATGAAAATATTCCTATCTATAAACAGTTGAAAGAAGACCTGGATAGTTTATTCCGTTATTTATTTCAGCTGGTGTTGGCTAACAATAAAAAGCGGAAAGATAGAAGTGATGTCGGCAGGGTCCAATTTACTTATCAGCATAATAAGATCAAACCAAAGCAGTTATCGACTATTCAGGAAATGGTCCAAAGAATAAGCTTTGCAGTCAATCAGCTGGATAGAGGGATGGAAGCGTTGAACGCTCATTTGGAAGCGGAGAACATTCTTACTGATTCTACCAATTCAGATTTCATAGAAATAACAGCTTTCGTCCAGAAATTAAAACAAATAAATGGTGAGCTGCATCAGTATTTACTCGATGATGAGGAAGAAGAGGTCAAATGGCTGGAAATTGACGCAATGGGAGCACATAATTCCGTGTACCTCTATAGTGAACCAATAAACGTGGCAGAACGGTTGAAGCATTCTTTATTTGAAGCGAAAGACAGTATTATTCTTACAAGTGCAACCCTCACTATGAAGCATTCGTTCCGTTATATTACCGACCGTCTGGGAATTACGGATCTCAAGCCGCTTCAAGTGAAAATTCCATCACCTTATCCTTTTGCAGACCAGGTGCAGCTAATGGTACCAAATGATTTCCCTGATATAAAAAGCGATCAAACAGAATTTATTCACGCAACCTGTGAAGCGATTTATTCCATGGCACAAATCACAGAAGGAAGAATGCTTGTTTTATTCACTTCTTATGATATGTTGAAAAAAACATATGAACTGCTGAGGGAAATAATTCTTCCGGAAGAATTCATGTTGTTTGCTCAAGGAATTACAAGCGGGAGTCGGGAACGGTTGAAGAAAAACTTCCAAGCCTTTGATCAGTCCATTTTGCTTGGAACCAGTTCCTTTTGGGAAGGCGTCGATATTCCTGGTGATGACTTATCGTGTCTTATGATTGTACGTCTGCCATTCCAGCCACCGAACCATCCAGTTTATCAAGCCAGAGCAGACCGTTTGAAGCAAAACGGAAAGAATGCGTTTATGGAACAATCTTTGCCTCATGCAGTCATCCGGTTCAAACAAGGATTCGGCCGACTCATCCGTTCCAGTACCGATAGAGGAATTGTATTTGTTTGTGATCAGCGCTTGATCCATGCACGTTATGGGAAATATTTTATCGAGTCGATTCCCGAGGTTCCATTAGAAATAGACAGTACTGCAAAACTGATGGAAAAAGCTCAAGAATGGTTATGATTTTTTCGTCTGCATATGCTAAAGATGTTAAATTCTTTGAAGATAGCAGGGATGCAGATGTTAAGATTTTTGTTTCTGTTACTGTTGAGTTTGGTCATGACAGGAGCAAGTCAGCCACAAGAATCACAATATGAACCTAAAGAAAGAAGTCAAGCGAAAATCACATTCTTTAATTTGGCTGACGGCGAAGCAACATTGCTCCAAACGGACCGTAAAAAATATTATCTCATCAATACAGGGGAACATGACAGCTATAAGCAGCTGATTGAGGAACTAGAACGTTTCGATGTTAAAACAATCGAAGGAATTATACTGACTGGTCAAACCAATGATTATTGCGGGAACATGAATAAACTTATTGAAGAATATCAAGTAGAGAGAATTTATCATACAGGAACAATACAAACCAATTGCCAGCCAGAGGCAGATGTAACGACCACTACCTGGAAAGAAGACGATGAAGTCCAATTAGATGGTATTTCCATGAAGGTTATATTTACAGATGAAGAAAAAATGTCGCTTCATTTATCCTTTTATGAAACGGGAGTCATTTTTTTCGCAAAAGGGGATATTGAGGAAGAAATTCATATTACAAAAAAATCATTGCCACCTTTTCAAATCTTAAAAATCGGAGAGTATGGGACAGGTAATGCCCCAACAGAACAATTTCTTGAAAAAACAGATCCTCATATGGCAGTGATTTTCACAAGAAATGGAAGTGCGGTGAATGATGGGCTGATTGAACGAATGCATGGCTTCTGGATGGATGTATACCGCCTCCAGCAAACCGGAACGACAACCATTGAAATGGACAAAGACCAATACAATGTACCATCAGATTAAATAAAAAAACTGTGCCCGAAGTCCGGGCACAGGATGGTTGTGGGTTAGGTTTTTTTGGTTTATGTGGAATTCACCATCAAATTTTGATAGGTGAACTGTTATAATGATAAAGGTGATGACTTTACGTTACAGTAATATTGTCCGTTAAACTGCCATTTATATAAGTAGCAAATATTGAGATGAACTGATTTTTTTGGAGGAATCAATAATGGGGAATAAAATCGAAACACTCTCAACAGTTAAAATTAAGAATAGTGATGATTTGTACAAAATTGTTGATACGTTGAATCGTACATTGAAAGAACAAAATTTAATGTTTGGATTGGCACTGGATAATGATGATCAGGACACAGCAGTCTTCACGATCTACCGTACCTGATTGGGTTAAATGGACAGTTCTTGGCTGTATCGTTATCGGATTGATTCTAACCATTGCTGCCTACTGGTTTTATACAGACATTATGGAAGATAAGCAAGAAGGATATGGGGCATCAAAGCAGATAGCCGTTGAAGAAACAGCCTTGATTGACATCGACTCCATTCAAAGGTATAACGGTAACGAGGCACTTCACATTGTTTCAGGAGCAACTGAGTCCGGGGAACACGGCTATGCTTTTATCAGTAAGAAAAACAAGCAGCTGGTTACTTATGTCAAGAAAGAAGAACTTGCTGATGCAGCCAGTCTGGAAAAAGCATGGCAGGAAAATTGTGATAAGTGCGAATGGATTGATATCAAATTAGGACTTGAAGATGACAGAACGGTTTGGGAAATGACCTACATAGATGAGCAGGGAAGATACGTAATAGCTCATTATGACGCCGAGTCAGGAGAACGGTATCAGCAATTTGCATTCAGACGATCTTAGGAGGAGTGGAGAAAATGAAACTAGCAAACCGGGTACAAGCACTGACACCATCAAGTACATTAGCGATAACAGCAAAGGCGAAAGCATTGAAAGCAGATGGACATGATGTCATCGGCTTAGGTGCAGGAGAGCCGGATTTCAACACCCCGGAATATATTTTGGATGCAGCTTCTTATGCAATGAAACAAGGTCTGACTAAATATACTCCATCCGGGGGTATTCCTGATTTGAAGCAGGCGATCATCGAGAAATTTTCAAAAGATCAAGGATTGAATTACAAAGATACACAAATTGTCGTCACTACTGGAGCCAAGCACGCCTTATACACATTGTTTCAAGTTATACTGAACCCTGAGGATGAAGTGATTGTCCCGACTCCATACTGGGTGAGTTACCCGGAACAGGTGAAGTTGGCAGAAGGGAAGCCGGTGTTTGCCGAAGCAAAAGAGGAGAATGGGTTCAAAATCACTCCAGAGCAATTGGAAGCTGCTATATCCTCCAAGACCAAAGCGGTTATTATTAATTCACCAAGCAATCCTACAGGCATGATGTATTCTCAAGAAGAGTTACAAAAACTTGGAGAAGTCTGCCTAAAGCATGACTTACTGATTGTTTCGGACGAAATTTATGAAAAACTGATTTATTCAGAAGAAGAGCATGTTTCGATTGCTTCTTTATCAGATGAATTATACAAACATACCATCGTTATCAATGGTGTCTCTAAATCACATTCCATGACGGGGTGGAGAATCGGATACGCAGCGGGTGATCCGGAAATCATCAAGGCAATGACTAGTATGGCATCCCACTCTACATCTAATCCGACTTCGATTGCACAGTACGCTGCACTTGCGGCATATACAACGGACGAACATGAAGTAAATAAAATGAAACAAGCATTCGGTGAACGTTTGGAAAAGCTTTACGATTGGATTGTCGAGATACCTGGTGTAGCGTGCGTAAAACCTAAGGGAGCCTTCTATCTATTTCCTAATGTGAAAAAAGCCAGTGAGCAGAGTGGCTTTGATACGGTTGATGCATGGGTAGAAGCATTATTGGAAGAAGAGAAAGTAGCGGTAGTGCCGGGTTCAGGATTCGGTTCCCCGGAAAATATCCGACTTTCGTATGCCACTTCTTTAGATCAACTGGAAGAAGCGGCTAAACGGATCAAACGATTTGTAGAAAAACATACATCATAGTAGTTGGAGGGAACATTGTGAAAACGACGATAGCAGAAGTACACAAACATGTAGGCGAAGAGGTGACAATTGGAGCGTGGCTTGCTAACAAAAGGTCCAGCGGAAAAATAGCTTTTTTGCAGCTTAGAGATGGAACGGGCTTTATGCAGGGAGTGGTCGTCAAGGCTGAAGTGGGTGAAGAAAAGTTCCAGGAAGCGAAAAGCCTGACTCAGGAATCATCCCTTTATGTTACCGGGACAATTGTAGAAGACACACGTTCTCCACTAGGTTTTGAAATGCAGGTGAATGATTTCGAATTAATCCATGAAGCGGTTGACTATCCGATTACGCCTAAAAATCACGGGACAGAGTTTTTGATGGACCACCGTCATTTATGGTTACGTTCCAAGAAACAGCATGCGGTAATGAAGGTTCGTAATGAAATCATCCGTGCGACCTATGAATTTTTCAATGAGCAAGGTTATGTGAAAGTCGATCCTCCGATTTTAACTGGAGCTTCTGCAGAAGGAACGACAGAATTATTCCATACGAAATACTTTGATGAAGATGCTTATCTTTCTCAATCAGGTCAATTATATATGGAAGCAGCAGCGATGGCATTTGGAAAAGTGTTTAGTTTCGGACCGACATTCCGAGCCGAAAAGTCGAAGACAAGACGTCACCTGATTGAATTCTGGATGATTGAACCGGAAATGGCTTTCATGGATCATGAAGACAGCCTTCAGGTACAGGAGCATTATGTTTCTCATGTTGTCCAATCCGTTTTGAAAAATTGCACCATAGAGTTGGCAGTACTTGATCGTGATACTTCTCAACTGGAAAAGATAAGTGCTCCTTTTCCGCGAATCACCTATGATG
Source organism: Thalassobacillus cyri (assembly GCF_900107755.1). Lineage (GTDB taxonomy): Bacteria > Bacillota > Bacilli > Bacillales > Halobacillaceae > Thalassobacillus > Thalassobacillus cyri. Next base: position 132,159 of record NZ_FNQR01000006.1, read on the forward strand.
AAGCAATCCAGTTAGTGAAAGAAAAAGGGTTTGACGATGTCGAATGGGGCGACGATTTTGGGGCACCACATGAAACTGCAATTGCAGAAAGCTTTGACAAGCCTGTTTTCATCACCCATTGGCCTGCGGAAATCAAAGCGTTTTACATGAAACCAGATCCGAAACGCCCGGACGTTGTATTATGCGCTGATTTGATTGCTCCTGAAGGTTATGGGGAAATCATTGGAGGTTCACAACGGATCGATGATATGGAATTGATGGAACAAAGGTATGAAGAAAATGGATTGACGGGTCCTGCTTACGAATGGTACCTGCAGCTGCGCCAGTATGGCAGCGTTCCACACTCCGGCTTTGGCCTGGGGTTAGAGCGCACGGTTGCATGGATAGCAGGTGTAGAGCACGTAAGGGAAACTATTCCATTCCCTCGTTTGCTGAATCGTTTATATCCATGATGGAAGGATGAGGACCTTCATTAAGATTCTCTCATAGACCATGCTGCTTTTTAACGGGCATGGTCTGTGTTATGAAGAGCGGATTAGAATAAAAGACAGCCAGTATATATACATTTAAGGTGTGAAATCATGAGTAATTATCAGCAATATCAGGATATATTGAATGATCAAATGGTGATATCCAAACGCTTATTGAAGAACTATCAGACGTTAGGATTGACGGAATCAGAATTATTAATTTTACTTCAAATTCAACGCTTTTACTATGAGGGCAATCCTTTTCCTACGCCAGAGGAGATTGCTCAATTTTCTCCAGGCACAGAACAGGATTGTTCACGACTGCTCCGTAATATGATCAAGAAAAAGATCCTGGTAATTGAACAAAAAAGAAATGAAGATGGCATCTTGAATGAATATTATTCTTTTGAGCCGTTGTGGGAAAAACTATATACGGTTGAAAAAGAAGTTACGCCTGAAGCTAATAAAGAGGCACATGATAATTTATTTGTGTTATTCGAACAAGAATTCGGCCGTTTATTATCTCCTTTCGAAATTGAAACCATTAATATATGGCTGGATCAAGATGGACAGCAGCCAGCACTCATAAAAGCTGCTCTCAGAGAAGCTGTCTTAATGGGAAAACTGAATTTCAAGTATATCGACCGCATTCTTAGAGAATGGAGTAAGAAGGGGATACGGAGCGTAGATCAGGCAAGACAGGCAGGAAAACAATTCAGAGGCCAGCAGCAAACAGAACAGCCAGTATCTCAACGCTCCAAAAAGGATATATCTTTATATTATAATTGGCTGGAGGAAGAATAGGGGAGAGATGGACAGGTGCTCAATAAAAAACAAATTGAATACTGCCTGCAAGTTTTTGAAGAGATGTTTCCACATGCAGAATGTGAATTGAATCATTCGAATCCATTTGACTTGTTAATTGCAGTGGTGCTATCAGCTCAGTGTACGGACGCATTGGTCAATAAAGTGACCAAGGAACTTTTTCAAAAATATCGCACACCGGAAGATTATCTGGCAGTTCCCATTGAAGAATTAGAACAGGACATCCGCTCCATCGGTTTATATAGAAATAAGGCTAAAAACATTCGTAAGCTGTCTCAAACACTGTTGGATAAGTTCGATGGGGAAGTACCGCGGACTAAAAAAGAGCTTGAGAGCCTGGCAGGTGTAGGGAGAAAGACAGCTAATGTCGTGGCTTCTGTAGCATTTGATGAACCTGCCATAGCTGTTGATACCCATGTTGAACGTGTCTCGAAACGATTAGCTATCTGTAGATGGAAAGACTCTGTGCTGGAAGTAGAGAAAACGCTCATGCGGAAAATTCCAAAGGAGAAATGGAGCGAAACACACCATCGTATGATTTTCTTCGGGCGTTATCATTGCAAAGCCCAACGCCCTAACTGTGAGCAATGCAAGCTGTTGGAAATTTGCCGAGAAGGACAGAAGCGTATGAAGAGAAAGAATCATGTATAAATAGCTTTTACCAAATAGGAAAGCCAGTAGATGAGTGATACCATCTACTGGCTTTTTGTGATGTTACTTTGTTATGGCTTAAATTGGCGAATCAATGATTAGGGTAAGATGCTTCCATCATCACCGTCAGTACCACCGTCAGTACCACCGTCAGTGCCACCATCAGTACCCCCGTTAGTGCCACCATCGGTACCGCCATCAGTACCCCCGTCAGTGCCGCCACCGGTACCGCCATCAGTACCGCCGTCAGTGCCACCGTCAGTACCACCATCGGTGCCACCGTCAGTACCACCATCGGTGCCACCGTTAGTACCGCCGTCAGTGCCACCATCAGTACCGCCGTCAGTACCGCCATCGGTGCCACCGCCAGTACCATCGTCAGTACCACCACCAGTGTCTCCACCAGTGTCACCACCGGAGTCACCGCCATTTCCTTGGCCATTACCATTGTCTTTGTCTTTATCTTTGTTTTTATCTTTTTTGTCCTGATTCTCTTTAGATCCTTCTTCCGAATCTTCCTCAGAATCATCGCCACCAGGCACCGTTACCGAAGCTGATTGCGGATCACTCTTACTATCATCATTGACAGCTCTTATACTGAATTCATACGTTGAGCCTGGATTTATCTGGGTAACTTCTAAAGATTTTTCTTTCATGGTTGTAATTTGTCGGTTATCGGAACCGTCAACCGAGACATAAACCTCAAATTGGACGTCATCATCTTTATGATCCCAGGACAAATCGATCACATGTTTATCTTTATTATACTCTGCTGATAATCCTGAGACCGGATCCAGCTTGTCATATTGTTCCGAAGTTTCCGTCGGCAGGTTATCAACAACAAATAGTTCCGTTACGATTTCTGAATCTGGTGTGTAATCACTAGGCAGCTTAGCTGGATTTGAACCTTTTTCCACTTCTACTTCTTTTACCGTATCCGGTTTAACAAAGTCTTGCGTTTCTTGACCTTCAGATATGGTTGTCATCAACGATTTGAACAATTGTTTAGGAATATCCTGACCTGATTCTGGAATATGCTTATCATTTCTATCTCCATACCCCGTCCATGTAGATATCGTGTAATTGGTAGTATACCCGTTGAACCAGGCATCTGGTGTCACATCGTCTCCAAAGTTGGTCGTACCTGTTTTACCAGCTACTGGCAAACCAGGAATATTTGCTTCTCGTCCTGTACCGCTGGAGTTTGTCATAACACTTTTCAGCATGTCAGTAATCATATATGCGGTGTATTTGCTCATTGCAGCCTTTGGTTCAGGTTTCAAATCAAACTCTTCCCCGTTAGGCAATTCTACTTTAGTAACTGCATAAGGCTCATTAAAGACGCCTTCATTACCAAAAGCAGCATAAGCACCGGCGAGTTCTTTTGGTGTAGCAGTTGTCTTCCCACCGCCAATGGCATCAGAAGGGTAGAATTGGTCTTTTTTGACCTCGATTCCAAGCCCTTCAGCAAATGGGACAACTTTATCTGGACCTACTTCCTGGAACGTCTTAACTGCAGGATTGTTCAAGGACCTATAAAGGGCTTCACGCATGGAGACCCAGCCATAATATTTTTCCTTGTAGTTTTCAATTACATCCCCGTTTTCAAATTCTACCGGTCCTTCGTCGTTATATTGGTGATAGGTGGACCACTTCATATTTTCAATCGCTGGTCCATATGCCATGATCGGTTTGAATGTAGAACCGGCTTGTCTACCACCTTGAATCGCGAAATTATATCCGCCGTTTGATCCTTCTTTTGCACGGCTTCCCCCAATTGCACGGATTTCCCCAGTTTGGGTATCTACAACAGTGGAAGCTGTCTGCAGTTCATCATCTGGGAATGGAAGGGAGCTGTTTTCACTTAATAGTTCTTCCATTTTTTCTTGAACTTTCGGTTCTACCGTTGTATAAATCTTTAAGCCATCTTTGTAGATATCGGCACCATCAAGTTTTGCCTTGACCTCTCGCTGTACCTGATCTAAGAAAGCCTGATATTTGTTAGCTGTATCTTTTTTCGGGTTAAGCATATCTTCGATTTTTACTTGCTTCGCTTTCTTGGCTTCTTCTTCTGAAATCTTTCCATGGTGGACCATCAAATCTAAAACAATGTCTCTACGTTCTTTAGCGTTTTCCGGATGTTTAATCGGATTATAGGCAGCAGGGCGCTGCGGGATCCCGGCAAGCAACGCAGCCTGCGGCAATGTCAATTCACTCAAATCGGTAATCCCATAATAGGTTTCTGCAGCTTCTGCGACACCGTATGCACCAGCATCGTAATAAATTTTATTCATATACATTTCCAGAATTTCTTCTTTGGAATATTTTTGTTCCAGCTTAATCGCCAGCCATTGTTCCTGTACTTTACGCTCAAGGGTTTTATCTGGGCTTAAAAAGGAACGTTTGACGACCTGCTGGGTGATTGTACTTGCACCTTGGGACCCAAAGCCGCTGGTGATATTGCTCCATACAGCAGCACCGATACGTCGGATATCGATACCTGAATGTTCAAAAAAGCGAGCATCCTCCGTAGCTATTACTGCGTCGATCATGACATCAGGCAAATCACCGTAATTGATTTTCGTTCTATTTTCATTCCCCAACTCTGCAAAAAGCTCTCCATTCATATCATATACTCGTGAAGGAATTGGATCGGATAATTGCGATTTATCAAGTTTAGGAGATCCTGAAACATAGTAGGCGAATAAGCTTCCTACACCAATCATCAGGAAGATTCCTAATATCAGTAGTGCCAGTAGCACCTTTTTGAAATTAATTTTTTTCGTGAATTTTTGTTTTCTTCTTGCTGTTCGAGATTGGCTATCATTTGCCATAACTCATTTCCTCCATTTCTAGAAAAAAAGCTTATCAAGGACTTTGACGTAATCTACACGTGCCTGGTAAGTGAAAGGGATAAGTTTTCCATTCCGCTGAATATAGGAATAAGGAATAGATTTTCTCCCTCCTTTATATTGTTCGTCCCACCAATAAAAAAGTTTCACAGCTGATAAAAAAAATGTTTCCTGGTGCGGTGTGAAACGAATGATCATAAAACATATCCCTCCGTGTTCATGTACAGCTTTCATATGATCAATTTGATGTTGATGGATATTACTTAATGGGAAGGAAGTTTTATTTCTCGTTTCCTTTGCTTCAAAATCAATATAATTGCCTCGATAGATCCCATTATAATCAGTAGTAGATGCTTGTTTGAAATAGCCTTCTTTGATGACAGCTGCACTCCGTTTAGGGTAATCCACTCGAACAATTTGGACCGGGGTGGGCTTCTTATGGATCACCGCGGTATTTGACGCTAAATAATACTCATTGGTTACATTGATGTCCTCCTCAAGGGTCATTCCCCTGTTGCTGAAGTCTGGCTTCTTCGGGGTCTTGTCTGGTTTAGAGACAGTACTCCGTTTACCATTCGGATAATTCATCTTCATACCTCCCACCATGAGAGTATCATACCAAATTTCTTTAAAAAATGAGAACTAAAATATATCGACATGGATAATTATACTGGTGTCGATGATACATAATAAATAAAAAAGAGGGTGATGAGCGTGTCATCAATTTTTCATGGCGAGATAATCCAGCAGGTTAAATATAAATCGATTGTCCATAACTCGGATAACATTACCCGAACGCTTGCTTATCAAAACTATTATTTAAAGAATCCAGAAATTCGCTGGGCATTGCTGGCAAGTATGGTCTCCAGAAATGCAGGATGGAATATGACAGATCTGGTCATACCTCCCATTAAAAACCTGCTGAACGATAAACAGCGCCAGCAATTATTTTCCACCTATGAAAGGGCGAACTGGCTGATTTTTTCAGACGCTTATCCTCAGCTTCTCATTTACCAACTATCGAAGGAGCAGGGGAAGCCATTATTCGAATGCTTAAAAGCCTTTCATGTTTCACGTTTCATGATCCAAGAATGGCTGCGTTTTTGGGAAACCGCAGATGGCGATCGGCTTATCAAAGCTCTAATCATCAACGAACAGAATGTGATTGAAAACCCGGTAATCCAACAGCCGTACTTTCGACGTCAAATCTTTCATCATTGGCCATACTTGCTTGAGTCTTTTTTACGGTTGAATGTAGTTATATTTCCCATGAAAAGTGGCGCATTATATGGACTTCCCGTTTATAGATTCACACATATCGATCAGCGCATCGCGATAGGAAATACGTTGAATGGTCTCCTTTTTAATCCCCGGCTGTTACCACAATTTCTTGATTTTATTCGTACTGTGGAACCGGTGGGAAGCAGGGAAGAGTATGAGCAGTTCTTCACTCTTCCTACTATGACTGCTCCGCCTTTGAAGCAAGTTTATCCAATAGTCCAGCATCAAGACAATATTCGTGAGGATTGGCATCGCTTAAGGGGGTTGAAGCAAAAGTGGTGGGAGGCTGGGATTCCTTCACCAAATGGCGCCCCAAAAAGGTATTATATAAAAAAGAAAGTATTGCTCAAGGTGAGTAAGTTTTTGCCTTTATAGTAGGGGTGAGGCTGGTTATAAAATGCCAGCCTCGTTTATCACTATTTCAATTTCAGGTAGCAGGATGATTTTCTCCATCTAGTTTAGGGTTGCCTGTTTGATTTCGTTTGTTTTTACTGTTTTTCTTATTTTGGGTTTCGGAACGTTTTTGTTCTTTTCTACTCATTGGTGCATCCCTCCTTGTCATTATTCTTTGTCGAAATGCAATTTTTATGATGGATACGATAGCTGTTTTTGTAAGAATAGTTCTAGTTTTGTCAGCTGTGGAGGAGGCAAGAGGAGAAGCTAGAATTCTATATAGTAACAAAGCATAAGAGGAGGTTTGTGCATGGGAGTATCTACAAAAGCACAACAGCAAGGTGTATCCCGACGTCAGTTCGAACATTCTATCATTGAAATGATGGATGACATGCAGCGTTTGGAACAGAAGATTTCCTTAAAAGCTGATGAGGTAGTATTTACAATGGCAGTCGCCCATCGAAAAGAAATCGATCGTTTGCAAGAAGAAATCTTGACAATGCGTGCGGAAATAAAAGAGCTTAAGCGCAACCAAAAAGATCTGCACATGGAAAAGTCGTTTTCTATGGCCGGGAGGAAGACAAGGTTGATTTGATTATTCTGAATGTACCGTTTTCCCCAAGCGTGATAGGCTAGAGGGGAAGGGGTGAAATAGAATGACTGATCTTTATGAATTGACGATTCAAGTCAAAGATTTGGTTGAAGAGTTACGCATCAGATATGAAGCCCAAGAAGGGCCTGCTGATCGTAATGATCATGATTTTTTTCAAAAAGTCAAAACAGAATCAGCGCCTATGTTTCAGTTGAATGATCAATGGCTTGAAACGGCAGAGGAATTTGTGAAAGACAAACGAGTCAATGTCCATCCAAACCAGGTGAAGTCCACACATGAAAATGTGGAATTATTGATTTTGCATAGTTATTATATCGATGTAAAGAAAAAGCGTTTTAATGAGCTCAATCATTCCGTCCATTATGTGATGGATATGCTGTTAAATGATTGGAATCATATAAAAAGGGACCATTGATTGGTCCCTTTTGCTATTCCTTCATCGAAGTGCCTTCCGGAATCTTTCTTACCTGATCCCCGGACTCAGCAAAACGTTTTGCTGTCTTTGGTTTCTCGTGTTCATGGTTTTGCCTTTTCGCTTTGAATTCTTTTCCGCGTCCCATTCATTCACCCTCCTTAGTTGAATAGTATCTCCATTGAAATGAGAATTACTAAGGAAGAAAATGAAAGCTTACCTGCGTCTGATGCGGAAAAGCATCAAATAAAAAGCTGGTACAAGCAACAATGTCAGCAGGGTAGAGAATAATAATCCAGACACAATGGAAATGGCCAATGGGCGAAATAATACATCTCCTGTAAAAATTATAGGGGTAAGTGCTGCAATAGATGTCAAAGATGTCAAAATGATCGGTCTTAACCTTGCTCTTCCAGCTTGTGTTACTGCTTCCACAATCGTCTCATAACGATTACGGTTCTGCTCGATGAATTCCACGAGAATAACGGAGTTCCTTACTGCAATCCCCGATAAAGAGACGATTCCTAATACAGCGAGGAAGCTTAGCGGCTGACCGAATACGAACAGGCCAATAAACGCTCCGGTCACCGCTAAGAATACCGAACTTGTAATCAAAAGCGGCATTGTCAAAGAATTGAATTGTATAGCAATCGTTAAGTAAATCAAAAACAAAACAATTACGAACAGTTTTGCAACTTCAATGAAAAATTCCGTACGAGCATTCGATTCCCCGGTTTGAAATACCTGATAATCTTCAGGCGTATCTTTCTGTATTTCAGCAATTAAATCATTCGCTTCTTGTTCGAATTTTACGTCTTCGCCCTTTTTAGGGTAAGCCTCCAGGGTGAAGGTCCTTTTTCCATCAAGGTGAGGAATTGCCCCTGCCTGGGTAAATTCTTCTTCTGTAATGATTTCCTCGAGGGAGAAAACCGATGGCGGCTGTTCTCCTGATGGATTTTGATTGGCGGCAGATGATTGGGAAGTGACCTGTAAAGCTTCTAGGTTCACTCCATTTTCTTTCCCATCATCTACCATTGCAGTAATAGGCAGCCGTTCTTTACCGTTATCAAATATCCCAATCGGTATCCCGGTATTTGCGACTTGTAGAAGAGTAGTTACTTGTTCGTCAGTAATGTTGTTTTCAGCCAGTAAATCCTGATCGAGCTTATAACGGATAAACGGCTGTTCACTACCTGCGTTTAGGGTAGTCAATTCTAAGCTTTCCAACTGTGCAAAGCGAGATTGTATATCTTTTGACAATTGGATGAGCTGATCCAATGCTGGTCCTTGAATTTTCAACACGATAGGTGGGGAAGCAGGGGGACCAGACTCAATGGTTTCCATGAAAATTTCAGCGTTTTCAAATTCACTTCTCAATTCATTTTCCCATTCATCGATAAAAGCTGTTGCACTTGTTTTCTCGCGATCGATTCTTACCAGTAACTGCCCAGTATTTTCCCCGGACCTTCCCAGTCCTGAGCTAAATAGGTTAGGCAGACCGCTACCTGCATATACTGCAGTTTCTGTGATGGTTGTATTATTACCAAGCAGAAATTCTTCCATATTTTCACTTGACTCTTTTGTTTCCTCCAGGGTAGTCCCTTGGGGATATGTTACGGAAACGGTGACCTCTGGCCGGTCAGCACTAGGGAAAAACTCAAAAGGTATTTTAATAATCAACAGTGCTAACAAGACACAGGCTAATAAACCGAGCAAACCAGTCGTCCAGGGACGTTTCGTCACTTTCGGCAGGATCCGGTCTGCATAAAGGTTTTCCAGGCGGTTGAAAAATCCTCCAAGAAGTCCAGCTTTTCTGGATGGATTGGATGAAGCTCTTTTAAAACGTGCATATTGGATTGTCGGGATAAAAGTTAATGCCATAATCGTTGAAGCGATAATTGTTAGTATCAACACCATCGGCAGCGCCCTAATAAAATCACCATTACTTCCAGACAAGAAGGTCAAAGGAAGGAAACTGAATATGATCATCAAAGTAGAAGTGACAATAGAGAGACCGACTTCTTTCACTCCTTTAATAGTTCCTTCTAATGGAGTATCTCCCAGTTGTAAACGCCGCTGGATATTATCGTTGACTACAATTGCATCATCTACCAGGATACCGATTGCGATAATCATTCCAATAATCGAGATCTGATTCAGGTCTACGCCAGTGTATGGTAAGGGAATCAACCCGATGATAATGGATAAAGGGACCGCTAATCCTACCAGAATAGCAGAGGAGATTGGCAAGCCGATAATCATAATGAAAAATACCGCTACAAGGGAAATGGCAAAGGATGTCAGCAGGTTAGTGAACACTTCTTCTATAATAGTATTTTGCGTGTAGAACCTGTCAGTAGTAACTTCATCAGGTAAAGCGGCAGAAAGGTCCTCAATCTTAGAGGATACCTCGTCTTGTAACGAAGACATATTTACCCCTTCTTCAGCTAAAAGAGTAATCGATAAGGCTGGTTTGCCTTCAAAGGTTATCAAGTCTTCTTCCTCTACCGTTTCTGTATCGACATTCCCCACATCACGCACGTATATTGGTCCATTTTCACCCTGTGCTACCTTGATGTCAGCAAAGCTATTGATATCGGTCATGTTTTCCATGACTAATTGATAAATTTTATCGTTTTGTTGAGTAGTACCAATAGCAGCAGGAGCCAACTCTTTATTTACGGACTCAATCACCTGGAAAGGGGAGACCTGGTTGTCGATCAGGCTATCATTGTCCAGTGTCAGCTTTATTTCCCTATCAGGGAGTCCTTTAATATCCACTGCTTCAATTCCATTGATATTGGTTAGTTCCTCTTTCCAACTCTCCATTGTGTTATGAAGGTTATACAATGTCTCATAATTATCCGCTATCAAATGATAAGAAGCAGCAGCCGACATCATAAGGTCTGTTTCTATTTCCGGAGACCCCACCTCATCAGGGAAATTCCTCGAAGCATCCGAAACAGCCTGTTGTATTTTAGAGTTAACCGTGTCGTTATCTATCCCGTCGGCAAGCGTAGCAGTAATGGTTGAAAAACCAGTAGTTGAAGCAGAGGAGATTTCTTCTATCCCATTGATGGATGAAAGTTCCGATTCTAAGGGATTGGTAATTGTTCGTTCCACCTCTTCAGGTGTGGCACCGGGATAAACAGTCGAAAGAGACGTCAGGTTGACATTGATTTCTGGTATTTCTCGTTTCGGCAACTGAAAATATGTAAATATCCCAGTAAAAAGTAATAACAATATAAATACCCATACGATTTTCCGGTATCGTAAAACTGTAGCCATTGAAAAAGCTCCCCCTTTAAAAAATGTTTACAAAAGTTATACAAGTATATACCCATTTTATCATGTTTGTACCTTTTTAGAAGTAATTTTGAAATTATTGTTGCCATCCATTGTAAACGCTTTACAATTAAAAAATTATCACTTATAATTATCTTCCCACTAATAGGGGAGGGATGAAAATGACAAAGACAAACTTGATTGAAAGAGCAAAAAATATCCGCGAGCATGCCTATACCCCGTATTCAAAATTTAAAGTTGGAGCTGCGCTGATTACTAAGTCCGGGAAGACCTATGATGGATGCAATATTGAAAATGCAGCGTACCCAGTAACGTGCTGTGCAGAAAGAGTCGCTATTTTCAAAGCAATTGCCGACGGAGAAAATGAATTCCAGGAAATGGCTGTTGTGGCTGATACAGACCGTCCGGTACCTCCATGCGGATCCTGTCGACAAGTAATGAGTGAATTTTTCCCGAATGATATGAAGATTCACACCACCAATCTCAAAGGAGATGTCAAAACACTTACTATGGAAGAATTATTGCCATTCTCTTTTGCACAAAGTGATTTATCTAACGAAAAATAGTATCTTACATAAAAGCATCTGGTATATACCGGGTGCTTTTTTTAGTGTAAATTGACTTTCCCCTTTATATGACAAGTTGCTTATAAAATGGTTATTTGCCTCAGTACATGTTATTGACCCAGTACATAACCTAATAATGAAAGATGAATCTTACAGAAAGGGGAATGAAAGATGCATCACAAAAATTGTATGGGCCCTGGGCAAACTGGTCCGAGACAGCAAGTCGTCTGCCCTACAAGACACTGTGTCCAAAATAATTACTTCCAGAATGAAGTAGATTATATTCACCCTACGCATACCACCATCATGAATCATCATTTGACCAGAAACATGCACCACTTCCCGCAGACACAATCTGTAATGGATACCTTCGACTCAGAGGATGTCTTCATGCCGCCTCAGGGACCTGAAATGACGGGACCAATGGGGATGGGCCCTCAGGTTGCAGGTGCTGAGACGGGACCAAGACCGCCGATGGGAATGGGGCCTCAAGTCGCAGGGGCTCAAATGGGACCAAGACCGCCAATGGGAATGATGCCTCAGGGTATGGGTCCGCAGGTTGCAGGTGTCGGAGATAACAATATGCCACCTCAAGGAGCTCCGATGGGTCCGAGTCACATGAGTAAAGGCTGCCATCACCCTTGGTGGCGTGATTAATCATTATAAAAACGAGTATCTAACGGATGCTCGTTTTTTTATGTTTGGATGACTACATAGGTTTGAGATATACTGATATAGAAGGGAAACCGTGCAAGGAGCCGATTTTTATGAAAACGATGGTAGTTACCGGCTATAAACCCATGGAATTAGGCATTTTTAAAAATGATGATCCACGGATCTTCTACATCAAGGAAGCACTGAAAAAAAAGCTGACAGATATGTTACAAGAGGGACTGGAATGGGTATTGATATCAGGACAGATGGGAGTAGAATTATGGGCTGCAGAAGTCGTCATCGACTTAAAAGAACACTATGATGTGCAGCTTGGCTTCATTCCACCTTTCATCAATCAGGAATCACGATGGCCGGACGAAATGAAGAGCCGATATGAAGAAATGTCCATGTTGGCCGATTTTTATAAACCTGTTTATGAAAAGGAATATCAGGGCCCATATCAATTTAAAGCGAAGGATCAGTTTCTGGTAAACCATTCGGAGGGTGCTTTGATGCTTTATGATCAAGACACCCCGGGAAGTCCTGATTTTTTTCGAAAAGAAGCACTGGCTGCCGAGGAAAAAACGGGATATAAAATACTTTATATAACACCACTCGATCTCCAAGAAACAGTGGAGCAATTACAAATGGCCGACCCGGATTACTGGAGTCAATGAAGTCACAATAAAAAATTGACATTTATGCTCCGTTTTGGAAAAATAGGAGTAAGGTGTGTAAATAGAGGTGATACTGATGATCAATGATAAATTGAATTTAGATGGTAAACAGATATTAGAAAAAGATTTTAAAACATCTATGAGAGGTTATAATCAGGAAGATGTAGATGAGTTTTTGGATCTGATTATTCAGGACTATGATGTGTTTAATCAGGAAATTGAACGGCTAAGACAGGAGAATGAACGGTTGAAACGTACCCCTGCAAGAGAGGCAACGAGAAGCCGTCCAGTCCAGAATGAAACACAGACGCCTAATCATCAAGTGAATTATGATGTGTTGAAGCGCCTCTCTAATTTAGAAAAAGCTGTTTTTGGAAAGAAATACGCAGACTCATAAGTTACCAATAATTGGCGTATACAATCCTTTAACATGTATGCTATAATAGTTATTCCATTGACAGTAATCAGTCAACCAGGTAAAATAATAAAGCAGTTTTGAATACTTGGGTGATCGCTGCATGTTTAATGCAGAGGAAAGTCCATGCTCGCACAGGCTGAGATGCCTGTAGTGTTCATGCCTGACGAAACCATAAGTCAGGGTAGCCTGATGGCTAACGGCAGGGAAAATGCCTAAGTCCTTTTGGATATGGCATTCCAACCTTGAAAGTGCCACAGTGACGTAGTCAAAGTAGAAATGCTTTGAGTGGAACGAGGTAAACCCCATGAGCGAGCAACCCAAATGAAGGTAGGGGCACTCTTCGAAGGGAAATGAACCTGACAAGAGGCAAGCGTAATGCTTGCAGATAGATGATTACCACCGGAGTACGAGGTTGACCACCGCTGGCAGTACGATGGTACAGAACATGGCTTACAAAGTATTCAAAGGTCTGACTTTGAAACAATCCCTTTCTAAATGCAGTCATTGCGTTAGAAAGGGTTTTTTATTATAACTATCGATGAAAAGGAATGAAATTTCTATGCCGCAAAAAGTCACTTTGATCGCTACCGCAGCAATGGGACTCGAAGCAATTGTTGCTCAGGAAGTGAAAAATTTAGGTTACAAAGATGTAGAAGTGGAGAATGGCAGGGTAACCTTTGAGGCTGACGTATCCGCAATCCCACGTGCGAATCTTTGGCTAAGGACAGCTGATCGTATCAAACTTCAGGTAGGAAAATTCAAGGCTTACAGTTTTGATGAATTATTCGAAAAGACCAAGGCGCTTCCCTGGGAAACCTACATACCAGAAGATGGCGAGTTTCCGGTCATTGGTAAATCAGTGAAATCAAAACTATACAGTGTCCCTGATTGTCAATCAATCGTAAAAAAAGCGATTGTCGAACGGTTGAAGCAACGTCATGGAATCGCTTCATGGTTGAAAGAAGATGGGGCATTCTACCGTGTAGAAATTGCATTGCATAAGGACACCGCATTATTGACGATTGACACATCAGGCAGTGGTTTGCATAAAAGAGGGTATCGTACTGGACAAGGGGAAGCACCTTTGAAGGAGACCCTGGCTGCTGCGCTGGTGCAGCTGACAAACTGGACACCAGACAAGCCTTTTGTCGACCCCTTCTGCGGCTCAGGAACCATAGCGATTGAAGCTGCTTTAATCGGGCAGAATATCGCCCCTGGATTTAATAGAGAATTCGCTTCGGAGGAATGGGACTGGATTCCACAAAAAGTATGGGATAATGCTTTTCAGGAAGCAGAGGACCACGCCAAATACGACCAGCCCTTAGATATTACTGGTTATGATATCGATCATCGTATGATTGAAATTTCCAAAGCGAATGCCATGGAAGCTGGCCTGGGTGATTTGATCCAGTGGAAACAAATGCAGGTAAAAGATTTACGTCCAAAGCAGGAAAATGGCTACCTTGTGTCTAATCCTCCTTATGGAGAACGAATCGGGGAGCGGGAAGAAGTAGAAGCAATGTATAGAGATTTAGGCTCGATTATGCGCGATCATCCATCCTGGAGTGTCTACGTTCTTACTTCCCATTCAAATTTTGAAAAAATTTATGGACGGCAGGCATCTAAAAAGCGGAAGTTATTCAATGGTTACATTCAAACTGACTATTATCAGTTTTTTGGAAAGCGGCCGAAATAGGGGGAACCTGTGTGAGTAAAGCGTTGGAAAAGGATTTTCTCGATTTATTGAAAGAAAAGGCTTCTTATGAAGAAGCACTGGGTTTGATGTTTTGGGATATGCGAACAATGGCGCCTAAAAAAGCAATAAGCAACCGTTCTGAAGTAATTGGGATGATATCCCAGAAAGTACATCAAATCACCACATCTGATCAGATGAAAGCATATATTGAGGAATTAGAGGGCAATACAGACAATGAAATCATCAAAAAAGCAGTAGAGAAGTCGAAAGAGAGTTACGAACGCAGCGCGAAAATTCCTGCTGAAGAATATAAAGAATACGTCATGCTTCAATCGAATGCAGAGGCGGTATGGGAAGAGGCAAAAGAGAAAAATGATTTCGAAAGCTTCCAGCCTTATTTAGAAAAACTTGTGGCGTACAACCAGAAGTTTGCCCGTTATTGGGGTTACAAAAATCATATTTATGACGCTTTATTGGATAACTATGAACCTGGCGTGACGGTTGCTGTATTGGATGAAGTCTTTCCTAAGGTAAGAAAGTCATTGTCAGGACTATTGGAAAAAATTCAACGTTCATCCAGCAAACCAGATCCTTCTGTGCTGCAAGGGCACTTTCCAAAAGAGAAGCAGGAAAAATTCAGCCTGGAGATACTTGATCGCATGGGGTATGACTTTCAGGCAGGAAGGTTGGATGAAACCGTCCATCCCTTTGCGATTGGTCTGAATACCAATGATGTCCGTGTTACAACTAAATACGATGAGAAGGATTTCCGTACTGCAGTATTCGGTACCATCCATGAAGGCGGACATGCCTTATATGAACAGAATATTAATCCTGAATTGGCATTTACACCACTGGCTGATGGTACTTCAATGGGAATTCATGAGTCTCAATCGCTCTTCTGGGAAAATTTCATTGCCAGAAGTGAAGCCTTCTGGGAGAATCATTATGATTTATTCAAGTCCTATGCGCCTGATTCATTCAGCACACTTCAACTGGCACCGTTTTATAAAGCGATCAATGAAGTGAAGCCATCTTACATTCGAATTGAAGCAGATGAACTGACGTACCCATTACATATCATGGTACGGTATGAACTTGAAAAAGCATTGATTGCTGGAAACATTAA
This sequence comes from Thalassobacillus cyri, assembly GCF_900107755.1. Classification (GTDB taxonomy): domain Bacteria; phylum Bacillota; class Bacilli; order Bacillales; family Halobacillaceae; genus Thalassobacillus; species Thalassobacillus cyri. The sequence goes on from NZ_FNQR01000006.1 coordinate 148,102, forward strand.
GGTGCAAGACCTGCCAGAATTATGGAATGATAAAATGGAGGAGTATGTAGGCATCCGTCCCAGAAATAACGCGGAAGGTGTGCTTCAGGATGTCCACTGGTCTGGTGGAAGCTTCGGTTATTTTCCTTCTTATGCTTTAGGGTATATGTATGCGGCACAATTCTATAGCCGGATGGAAAAAGACATTGATTTTGATAAAGTGATACGCGCCGGAGACTTTACCAGTATCAAAGAGTGGCTTACAGAAAATATCCATCAATATGGAAGTATAAAAAAACCGCTGGAAATTCTGTCTGATGTAACTGGAGAACAACTGAATCCTGACTATTTGGTGAATTATCTCAAAGAAAAATATCGAAAGATTTATCAATTCTAAATAGGAATAAGTAAGCTCACGTTTGCTAAGACACAGTTTCGAGACTTTGGGGTGCAATGATGTTGGCTGGGAAAACGGTTCGCTTTCCGTGGGCATGTGGCTTCCTCAGCTTCGCCTTGCGGAATCTCACCGATCATGTTCATCCCACAGGAGTCTCACCGTTTTCCCGGCCACCATACGATGATAAGAATCTTGAAACACCTGTTAAGAATGGCATGCTTTTAAAGCAATAAGAAAAATCAATCTGGCTTTATAATAGTATTCTTCTAACAAATTAGGGTAAGTGAATTTAAGATTGATTTCGATAATCTTATACGGCAAAGGGAGTGGGGGAAGGGTGAGACTCCTCGAAAATGCGACGCATTTCCTTCGTGCGGAGTTTCTCAAGGATGGTAATTCAAAGTCCTGCGGGAAAGGATAGACTGGCAAGACCCCACAGAGCTTTAGCTCGAGGAGCATTCCTGTAGGTTTACGATTTAAAGATATATCGTTGGAAATGAAAAATGCATAAAAAAAGCCTCCCTGGTACGATAGAGAGTGTCATGCATGACCTCTAATTTGAGTACCGAAAGGAGACTTATATTATGGATTTTACACAAAATGAGCGCCTCTCGCAAATCAGTGGCCAAACGTTGATTGTTGGGGTGGATATTGCGAAAAAGAAACACGTCGCTCGAGCGATCGATGATCGAGGCATTGACTTAGCTAAACGCTTGGTTTTCAACAATAGTTTGGAAGGATTTCAAGCACTCTATCGCTGGGCGATTGCTTTGGCGGGAAAAACCAACCGGTCTCACATTATGATCGGTACGGAACCGACAGGACACTATTGGCTCAACCTCGCTTATTATTTGAAAAATCAGGGGCTTACACCTTTGGTCGTAAATCCGATGAAAGTGAAGCGATCGAAAGAGCTGGATGATGACTCACCGACTAAAAATGACACCAAAGATGCCAAGGTGATCGCTCAAGTGATCCGTCACGGTCGGTATCATGAGCCCACGTTACCAGAAGGAGTCTATGCGGAGCTTCGCGAAGGCATGAAGCTCTACGACATCATTCAGGAAGACCTTTCCTCCATCAAAGCTCAGGTGCATAATTTCCTGGACCGGTACTTCCCTGAATTTGGTCAGGTATTTAAAGATTGGACGAAGAAAACTGCTTTTTACTTTCTGAAACAAGGTTATCTCCCGGGAGACCTTAATCAAAAGGGGGAGGAAAAGCTTCTTTATGAGCTCAAAACTAATGTTTATAAGGGAACTCCTCGTTCCAAAGTCCAAGCCATCAAAGAAATGGCTACTTCAAGTGTCGGCATGACGACAGGCCTTTCAATGGCTCGGCAAGAACTGCGTTACCTGACGGATCAATACGAGCGTATCCAGGAATGTTTGGAAGAGCTGGAAGAAAAGACGGAAGAACTTGTCCTTCAAATCCCAGGAGCCCAACTCATGATTGCGATCAAGGGAGTAGGTCCAATGGGAGTCGCCGGCTTCTTCGCTGAAGTTGGTAACTTGAATAACTATCGAGATCCACGCCAGATCATTAAGTTAGCGGGACTCAATCTAATGATGAATCAATCTGGAAAATTCAAAGGACAAACAACCCTTACCAAGCGTGGTCGACGAAGACTTCGCGCCATTTTGTATAACATGGCTCGCCCCTTGGTTCAAAACAACTCCTTCTTTCAGGTGTTGTATAACTATCTTACAAATCGATCCATCAATCCGTTGGCAGGAAAACAAGCTTATATAGCGATTGGACGTAAGCTCATTAAAATCTTTTTTATGATGGGGAAGCGCAATTGTCCTTTTGAAGGTGAACGAATGCTGCAAGATATTCCTCACTTTTCCGATCGACATGAAGCTGCTTAGAACGATTAATCTATCTATTTCTTGAACTTGGTTTTTCGACGTTTTTCCCCTTTAACAATTGAAGCATGGATAAGCTGGTCACATTCCAAGCATTAGGGCGAAGACCCACACGAGGAGCTTTTCCGGCATCCACACATGGTCAGGTTGAACGAAGGAATTTGCGCGCTAAGACGCCGAGAGAAATGGGAGGGTACACCACCATGTCTAAAGTGGAGATCCATATGCGATCATAAATAACCATTTATTGGAATAACCCCCTCCAGTTTCTTTAAACGTTCGTCCGATTCCACAATCAAACAATTATGGGATTATCTTCAATATCTGATTAGTGCTTCTCGCGATAAAGGGCGAGAAAACGGAAGAAAAATAGAGAAATCATGAGAGATAATCGTTACACTGAGGGAGGCTTGCCGGCTTCCCCGCGGAAAGCGAACCCTTCCTCTAAACTCCCTCAAATGTTTCGAAATCAAGTCTTCGACTTTACGGCCCTATAATGTCTTCCTTAAACAGATAAAGTCCAGATCCTCAGGGATCTGGACTTTTTTTGTTATTCTTCTTACTAGTTATTACTGTTAATTAATTGTTGCCGATCGGCCATTCGAATGGAGGCGATCCTGGTGGTGAATTTTGAATAATATCGACAAATGGAATTGTATAGGCAAATGCGATCAATACCACCGTAATACCAATCCATAACCGCCAGTTTTCCAGTACAATCGGCGTCGGTTCTGTTCCGGTAGGCGCTTCTGCAATCGGAAACTCTTCTACACCTTTAGGTGCTTTGAAGGTCATATAGAAAAAGTTATAGAGCATAATCAGGATACCGATGAACAATATTGAACCACCGATGGCCTGCCCGTATTGATAGCCAATCCATTCAGCGGCCTGGGCACTGCCCTGATAATCCGAAAAAGCGGATCTTCTTGGAGCACCGAGCAGTCCTGCCAAATGCATCGATCCTGACATGAAGAACATCCCGACCAGCCAGACGATCGTTTGAGTCATACCGAGTGTATTGATTTTCTTATCGATTTTTCTACCGGTAAGGACCGGTACCAGCCAGTAGCTGATGCCAAAGAATGTGAGAATGACAGTGGTTGCTAAAGTCAAATGGAAATGCCCCGTTACCCAAATGGTGTTATGGACAACCTGGTTCATCTGGTTAGATGCATTGATGATTCCGCCAGCTCCCGCTGGAATAAAAGCAACCATCCCCATAAACGGTGCAAAGAAGCGAACATCTTTCCATGGCAGGTGACGCAGCCATCCAAACAATCCGGTATATCCTTTTTGCCTTCCAGTGATTTCGAATGTCGCGAACATGGAGAAGGCAGTCAACAAGGATGGGATGATAACAGCAAATGTCAGAACAACTTGAATGTATTTCCACATTGGATCAATACCAGGTTCTAATAGCTGGTGATGGAATCCGACTGGGATTGAAAATATCAAGAATAGAATAAAGGCAAGACGTGCAAGTGAATCACTGAATATCTTACCCCCGATAATCTTCGGCAGGATTGCATACCATGCCATATAAGCAGGGAGCAGCCAGAAGTACACTAATGGATGGCCAAAATACCAGAATAACGTACGGCTGAGCAGGATATTCATACTACCTACTAATCCCAATGACCATGGAATGAATTGGATAAGCACCGTAGCAGCTACCCCAAGTGTACAAATGAACCACATCAGCATATTAATGACGACCATGAACGCAAGCAGTGGTGAATGCTCACCAGGATGTTCTTTTTTCCATTTATATAATTGACGGAAATTGACAAAGCATGCAATCCAGGATCCAATGATGACGAAGGTTAGGCCAAAGTAAAAGATTGGATGAGCTTTCAAAGGAGCATAGAATGTATAAAGGACGCTGGCCTTTCCTAATAAAATCATGATAGCGCTTGCGGTGGTACCAATCAGCATTACCCAAAAAGATGCCCAACCCCATTTGCGCTGTTTACTTGTCATCCCTACGGTTTTAGCCATTAGTGCAAACTGGAAGCCGATAATAAAAAATGTCGTGAGCACAAGGCCGAGAATGACACCGTGTACCGTCAATATTTGATAATAACCGATGCCAAACGGAAGGGTGAAGTTACCGGTACGTACTAATGTCTGCAATAACCCCATCAGTCCTCCGATCAGTAACGAAATGAACGTCACCCACATAAAAGACATGATCAACTTTGAATCTGATTTGTTTAATCCTGTTTTTTCTGCAATCATTCTTCATACACCTCCACGGTTGCTGTCATCAAGTGGTGGCCGGTACCACAATATTCATTACATATCAGAGTATAAGTTCCGGGATTATCCAATGTAGTTTCCAGTGTGGAGATATAGCCTGGTTCCAGCATCATGTTGACATTAGTACCAGCTAGTTGAAAACCGTGAATGACGTCTTTCGTTGTAGCCTGAAACATAACCTTTGATCCCGCAGGAATTCGGATAGTACGGACGGCATTACCATCTTCGTCCTTGCCGAAATCATAATTGAAAGCGGAAGCAAGCACATTCAAGGTATATTCCTTTTCCCCCAGCTTTTGCAAGCCAAGATTATCTTCTTTAAACGCTTCGTGTGCCTGGACGTTAGTTGGATCCAGCGTCACCATACAGCTTGGCGGCTGGGTTCCCTGATAGAAAGCTCCTATCCCTAAAACTATTAAGAAAATGAGTAGTGTTCCAACCCCAGATCCCATCCAGATTTTTTCGTATTTATGCAGATGCATCGTAATCCCCCTCTTTACGTATCAAAGTTATTATCTTGCTAAAAACAGGCCAAAGACGGCCAGCCAGGATAACACTAAAAATCCACCAACAATAGAAACCGACACCAATGTTCCCTTTAAGTTGGGTTCTTGGGTGCTGTGCTCAAGTTCGGTTTGTTGTTTCAGATTTGTGTTAGGCATTTTTGCCCACTCCTTTCAAATTTTTGGTGGTTTGTTAATAACTATCTTACAGCAATTTCTTGTGAAATCACCCTGTAATTCACATTTTTCACAAAGTGTTCAATAACAACTGAAAACACTGTAAATAAAGGGTTTATGTGTGATTTAAATCATTGTACATCTTGTAAATTTGTACAGATTGTGAAAAGTTAAAAATGTTTACCACAACATACAAAAAAGGGCAATCACATTACTCTATAAGAATGTGAAAAAATATAGAACTTTTTACTTATGTGTATGAGAAGATTTTAAAAATCGATCTGTTGAACTGATTTGTTCGTAACAAAAGAGGGGTTCTCTACTATTTGTTGTTCATTGATAAAAGAGCAAACCTTTAAGAAGGAATGGTATAATGACGTAAAATAACAGATAGGAGGAAATGTAATGTTTTTACCAAGTTTTGAACTGACGAATAAATTAGCTGTAGTAACAGGTGCTACCAAAGGAATCGGAAAAGCGATTGCAGTCTCATTTGCAGAAGCTGGAGCTGATGTAGTATTAATCGCCCGTTCGGAAGAGCAATTAGAAGAAGTGAAGCGTTCCATTGAAAGTCTTGGCAGCAAAGCGTTTACAATCCAAGCGGATGTGAATGATTATGATTACATCATGGAAAAGGCAGACACGATAATAGATGGACGTCAATTGGATATATGGGTTAATAACGCAGGGATGAATATACGGAGTGAGGCACTGGAAGTAACAGAAAAAGAATGGGATCAAATTGTATCTACGAATATGAAGAGTGCTTTTTTCTTGTCTCAATATGCCGCTAAAAAGATGAAGGACAACCAGGCAGGAAAGATCATCAATATATCCTCGGTAGGGGGCCATACAGCTTTAAGAACGGGTGTTGTTTACGCTATGACTAAAAGTGCTCTGATACAAATGACTAAAAATTTAGCTATGGAGTGGGGAAAGTATAATATCAATGTAAATGCTATTGGCCCGTGGTATTTCCCAACCGCTTTAACAGAAAAACTTCTGCAGGATGAAGATTATGTTCAGGATATATTAGCCCGCACACCACTTAAGCGGATCGGGAAGTTGTCTGAACTGGCAGGTGCAGCAGTATTTTTGGCATCTGAAGCCGGTGATTACATGACCGGTCAAACATTATTCGTGGATGGCGGAATGACCATTTACGGTTTTTGAAAAACTTATTGATTACATAATCCCGCACTGCGGGATTTTTTTATTTCTGTGTGTTCTTTTAGCCCACTGTCTAAACGTAACGGAGCAGATTCAGCGAGGGAGTTTAGGAAGTTGATAACACGGCGTTTGCGGCATGGAGGTGCATATTACGCTTTTTTTATCCTTGATCTACATAAATACAAACAGTAATACACAATATAAGCATAAAAAAGGAGAACACATGGCTTATATACTTTCGATCGGGAAAAGTGAACCTCCATATGAAATATCACAGACGCAGGTAAAAGGTTTAGTTGAATCGTTATTTCCATTAACCGAACGTGACAAAAAGCGATTACTTCCTGTTTTTGATAATTCGATGATAGAAAAAAGACAATTTGTCGTGGATCAGGAATGGTTTAAACAACCACACGGCATGCGTGAAAGAAATGAGATTTATATACAGGAAGCTTATCGTCATTCGCTTCGTGCGATTGATGAATGTTTGGAGAATGAGCTGTTTCTTACCGGGACCGTGTGTTTTAAAGAAATTGATATGATTATTTTTGTCTCCACTACCGGCCTAGCCACACCTTCTATGGAAGCTAGAGTAATGAATGCAAGGTCTTTCCGTGAAGATGTAAAGCGTGTTCCCTTATTCGGTTTAGGTTGTGCTGGAGGGGTCAGTGGTCTGGCAAGAGCCTATGATTGGGTGAAAGCTTATCCTGATAAGAATGTCCTTGTGATCAATGTAGAACTGTGCAGTCTGACTTTCCAAAAAACAGATTCCAAGAAAAGCAACTTCGTCGGAACCGCTTTATTTGGTGACGGCGTTAGTGCGGTGTTAGTAGCTGGTTCTCAATCCGAACTGTTGGGAAAGAAGAAGCAAACCACACCAGTGATGGGTGGCACAAGTTCAAAAACCAAAAAAGATTCGATTGATATCATGGGATGGGAAATTAAGGATAATGGATTTGAAGTTATATTTAACAAAAGTATTCCTCACCTTGTAAAAGATTTTTGGAAAACGCATGTCCAAGGTTTTCTGGTCGAATGGGGAATGCATCAGGAAGAGCTGCCGTTTTTTGTTGCTCATCCAGGTGGCAAAAAGGTACTGGAAGCTTATGAGGAAGTATTACAACTGGATCAGGAAGCTTTCAGGGAATCGTATCACGTATTAGCGAAGCATGGTAATATGTCGTCTGTTACTGTTTGCTATGTATTATACGAATACATGAAATCATTCCCCGATGCCGGGACGAAGTCATTAATGGCTGCCCTTGGGCCAGGTTTCAGTTCTGAGCTAATCAGTTTGGAGTGGTATTGATGCCAATAGCATTGATGATTCTTTTTGGAGCGATCCTATTGCAGCGGATAGTTGAATTGTTCATTGCAAAAGCTAACCAGCGTTGGGCTTTGAAGCATGGAGGGGAAGAACATGGCAAGCAGCATTATAAGTGGTTTATTTTCGTACACACTTTATTCTTTATCAGCTTGTATATTGAAGCTTCTTTATTCTTTGGTGGTTGGAGACCGAATGCCTTCATCGGGTTATTTATAGCATTTACTTTTCTACAATTATTCCGGGCATGGTGCATTCTCTCCCTGGGGAGGTATTGGAATACCAGGGTCATAGTCATACCAGGGCACGAGCTGGTATCGAAAGGTCCTTACAAGCTTATCAAACATCCGAATTATTGGGTGGTTCTGATGGAATTCATCATCATACCGTTGCTATTCCAGGCCTATATGACAGCAGTGATTTTTCCTATCCTGCATCTGTTACTTTTGAAGGTCAGAATCCCTGTTGAAGAAAAAGCGCTAAAAGAATCTTATGGGGCGCTTCAATTGTGACAATAATTCGTACAGTTTTGATTATTAATTGCAAAGCCAAAAAAGCTCTGCTATAATTCTAGTTAGAAATGAAAATCATTATCAATTGTAGAAAAGAGGTTCTGCATATGATTTTTTTGATCGGTTTGACGATAACGGTGTATACCATACTGATGGTTTATATTTTAGGTAAATTGAACTCGCCAACGGCACAACGATTTATTAACTATAAAAAACACGGTTCGGATAAAAGTATGGAACAGAGACAAAAGCAATATGAGCATATTCTATCAGCCAGGTGACCTACACCTGGCTTTCTTTTTTGTTATAATGGAATAAAACTCGAAGGGTGAAGGATCATGTCGAATGTTATAACCGTGGCGCGAGCGAAACATTGGTCTGAAGAAAAGAAAGTGGTATTTGCGGATTGTCGCTTTGATTTGAGTGATCCCGATAAAGGACAGCAAAAGTACGACGAAGGACATTTACCAGGTGCTGTTTATTTTGATTTAGAAAAATCATTGAGCGGAGAAATTAAGCAACATGGGGGAAGGCACCCCTTGCCAGAATTGGAATCTTTTAAAGAGACGCTTGCCAATGCAGGTATCGACAGAGAAACGTTCGTCATTGCTTATGATCAGAATCGGAGCGTCATGGCTGCAAGAATGTTATGGTTATTGAAGTATGTTGGCCACGGGAAGGTATACCTGCTGGATGGCGGTATAGATGCCTGGACAAAGGCAGGCTTACCTTTAGAAAAAGAAGCACCACGTTTGGAACGGGCAGCCAGTTATCCAATCGAATTACAACATGATATGGCCTGTGGAGAAGCCTATGTCAGAGCTAGACAGGACGAAGAAAATACGGTGCTTGTTGATTCCCGGAGTTTTGAACGTTATGCAGGTTGGAAAGAGCCGATAGACATAAAGAGCGGCCATATCCCTGGTGCGGTGCAATATGATTGGGTGGACGTCTACAAAGAAGATGGCACGTGGAAATCTAAAGCTGAATTACAACAGCATTTTCAAGAACTATCCGATCACAAAGAAATCATTGTTTATTGTGGTTCTGGCGTCACTGCTGCCTCCAATGTCATTGGTTTATGGGAAGCAGGGATGGATCAGGTGAAGTTATATGTCGGTAGTTTCAGCGATTGGATTTCGTATCAGGAAAATGAAGTGGCGACAATAGACAAGCAATAGTTACGAGAGAATAAAACTAGAGACCAGAGGGTGGCGGTGCATGAAACAGCAATATACTTTAGCTTATTTTCTAGAAGATTTATGGGCGAAAGGGTTCAAACTATCGGATGAAGATGTACGTTTCATTTACTTTGGTATGAACTCTACTAATGCCCCTGTATGGAAGGTGATTATAGCTCTTAAAGCTACCTTACAATTTCAACACACCTTCGACGGCAGTTTTTATATGGGTGTACTCGAACATATTTCTAAGCGGGGAATCAATTCTAAAAGGAAGGCATGGATGGTCCTGGAAGCGAAAGGATTATCGAAGCGAAAAGCATTATAATGAATAATCTTGTCGCCAATTACCTATGGCGAAAGCCTTAGTATTTTCTGGTGCTTTGCCCCTTTAACAACGGTAAACTTTCTTAAAGCACAAGAAAACCCGCTTGCTTTTCTTAAAAGAGCAGGCGGGTTATTTTTTTAAGACCCCTCGGGCAAGCATATCAGCTTTTCCGTTTTGTTTTTCTGGTATCCATTTGTAAAATACAAACGGGAAACTGGATTGCAGGTGATTGATTTTTTCTAACAGTGGGAGGAACCGGTGATTTTTGGTATAGTTTTTTTCGAGCGTTTCAACTACGATCTTTGAATCGCTCCTAAACGATAATATTTCATCAGGAAACGTATCACGACAGATTTCCAATGCTTTGATCACTGCCCAGAACTCTGCCTCATGATTGGATAATTCCCCTAATTTAAAAGCAAATTCATGATGTTCCTTCCCGTTTTTAATAAAAACTCCAGCACTGCTTGGACCAGGATCCCCGGCAGCTGCTCCGTCTGTATAAACTTCGATCATATCATCATCCTTCCCTGACTATTTGCTTCTCATGGTTGAAACGCTTGGCAATATATAAGAAAGGTGTATCAATAATGGCTACTAAGAATTTGATGAAAAAAGTGGTCAGAAATATTTCGAACCAAATATCTAAAGGGTAGAGACCATAAAAAGCAATCCCACAGAAAATGGCTGTATCCAGCAATTGACTGATCATTGTGCTACCGTTATTTCTTACCCAAAGCCAGCGATCCCCATGAAAGAGACGCTTCAATTTCGAGTAGATCCACACATCAAAATACTGACTTACGATATACGCAAGCAGGCTGCCGATGGCAATTTGCGGAACGATACCGAACAACGTGCGAAGCGCAGGCTGAGCGATATCCTCTTGTCCGGGTGTAAACAAAAGAGCAAGCTGCATCATCACCGTCATGGCTATCAAAGTAGAAAAGCCCATCCAAACGGCCTGTTTTGCTGCTTTCTTTCCATATTTTTCATTTAATATATCCGTAGCCAAAAAGGCTGTCCCATATATGATGTTTCCTAACGTGGCTGTTACGCCGAATAATTCGATTGTTTTGACCACTTGAATATTAGCGATTACGGTTGCCATCCCGATCCATACCAACAGACCGAAACGTCCGAATATACGGTACATGATGAGCAATAAGGTGAAGTTCACTAAGGCGAAAAGCACCCAAAGCCATTCATTTGCCATGTTCATTTCCTCCTTAGTTTTGGTGACGCGGGAGATTTCCGAACCGCGCGGTTTTATGATAAACCTTACTAATTATACGTTTCCCTTAATACTTGAACAAATGAAAAAGCGGCAATCATTTTGATTGCCGCTTGGTATATTTTGGTTTAAATTAGTTTTTTTCTACGTTGGCAGCTTGAGGTCCGCGGTCGCCTTCGACGATTTCGAAAGTGACAGATTGACCTTCTTCTAGAGATTTAAAGCCTTCTTCGTTGATAGCAGAGAAGTGTACGAATACATCGTCGCCACCTTCTACTTGAATGAAGCCATAACCTTTTTCTGCGTTAAACCATTTTACTGTACCGTTTTGCATGATAAAAATCCTCCTAAAATCTTGCACGTAACACGTGTTAATTACAAAATCAATGGAATCGATATTCTTAATAAATACCCATTCATCATTTTGCTTGTATCCAATATAGCTTATAAGGGCTTTTATTGTCAAGGAGGATTAAAAAATCTATTATAAATATTCTTTCGTTCTCCTTACTGCTTTGTCAGAAAATTTAATCTTTACCCCTGAATATAAACATCTCGACTTATTTAAGGTAAAATGGAAAATATACATAGAAGGGGGTTTGAATATGAAAACGGATATAGAAATTGCACAAGAAGCCAGGATAAAACCGATTGAAGAAATCACAAAAATGTTAACGCTTACAAAAGAAGATTGGGAACCATACGGTCACTATAAGGCAAAACTTTCTGATCAGTTGCTCGAAAAGCTAGAGGACAGGCCGGATGGCAAAGTCATTTTGACAACATCGATCAACCCGACACCTGCAGGAGAAGGAAAGTCCACGGTCACCGTAGGGTTAGGACAAGCATTAAATAAAATAGATAAAAAGGCGATCATTGCTTTACGTGAGCCTTCATTAGGACCAACGATGGGACTGAAAGGCGGGGCAGCCGGAGGCGGCTATTCTCAGGTCGTCCCAATGCAGGACATCAACCTGCATTTCACAGGAGACATTCATGCGATTACGACAGCGAATAATGCACTATCTGCTTTTATAGATAATCATATTCATCAAGGCAATGAGTTGAATATCGATCCGCGAAGAGTGGAGTGGAAGCGAGTATTGGATTTGAATGACCGCGCATTAAGAAATGTGGTTGTAGGGCTTGGCGGGCCTGTACAGGGAATGCCGCGGGAAGACGGCTTCAACATTACAGTAGCTTCAGAAATCATGGCTGTCTTATGTCTTGCAAAGAATATGAATGACCTGAAACAGCGTCTTGCCAAAATTTTGATCGGATATACGTATGATAAGGAACCAGTGACTGTTGGACAACTGGGATATGAAGGAGCACTGGCCCTGTTGTTAAAAGATGCGATCAAGCCTAATCTGGTGCAGACACTCGAAAATACCCCGGCTATCATACATGGCGGACCATTCGCCAATATCGCACATGGCTGTAATAGTGTTGTAGCCACAAAGATCGCTGCTAAGCTGGGTGACTACGTAGTGACTGAAGCGGGATTCGGAGCTGATTTAGGAGCGGAGAAATTCATTGATATCAAGACTCGCGCCGGTGAATTTGAACCAGATGCTGTAGTGATCGTAGCTACTATCCGTGCGTTGAAGATGCATGGTGGCAAGGATAAAAAAGACCTTGCTGAAGAAGATCTGGAAGCACTGAAAAATGGAATGGAGAACTTGAAAAAGCATATGGAAACAATCGAAGGTTTCGGTCTTCCATACGTTATCGCTATCAACAAATTCCCGACCGATACAGAAGAAGAAGTGAACTTTGTCCATCACTGGTGTGAATCAAGAAACGCACTTGTATCTTTAGTGGATGTTTTCGCTAAAGGCGGGGAAGGCGGGTTGGATCTCGCCGATAAAGTCGTTCAAGTATGTGAAACGGAAGAAACAAACCTTCAATATGTGTATGAGCTGGAGGATAATTTAGAGTTGAAAATTCGTAAAATCGCCCAAAAAGTATATGGTGCCGCTGATATTGAACTTTCTCCTAAAGCCAAAAAGCAGCTGGTGCAATATGAGAAGCTCGGTTTTGGCAACTTACCTGTCTGCATGGCGAAAACCCAATATTCTTTATCGGATGATCCGACCTTATTGGGACGGCCGAAAGGTTTTACTGTCACGATTAGAGAACTACGTGCTTCAGCAGGCGCGGGTTTCATTGTTGTTTTAACTGGTGCTATCATGACGATGCCTGGGCTTCCGAAAAAACCAGCAGCGCTGAACATGAATGTAAGCGATGACGGCACAATCACCGGATTGTTCTAACAATAAATAAGCTTTTTGTAACAAAATGAACCAGACAAAATCTCCCCAGCTGAATAGCGGGGAGATTTTTGCTACAATCAAGAGAATCATGGAGTGTATGAGGTGATAGACAATGTCCATAAAAATAGGAGTAACTGGCTGGGGAGATCATGACCTTCTTTATGATGATCGGGTCGCCTCTGGAGACAAGCTATCTGCTTACGCTTCCCATTTTCCAGTTGTAGAAGTGGATACAGCTTTTTACGCAATTCAGCCTGAAAAAAATTATCGGAAGTGGCTGAGTCAGACTCCTGAAAATTTTTCTTTCGTCATTAAAGCCTATCAAAAGCTGACAGGGCACGATCGTGACAAACTGACGATACCGGAAGCGAAAGCGTTGATGGAGGAATATCGGGAATCAATTCAGCCTGTGGTGGAGGCGGGCAAGTTAAATGCACTTTTGTTTCAGTTTCCTCCCTGGTTCGACGTCCGGAAAGCCCATATCAAAAAGCTGAAAACAATCCGGGAATGGCTGTCTGACCTTCCGTTAGCACTGGAGTTCCGTAACCAGTCCTGGTTTGACCCAAAATATAAACAGCAGACGCTCGATTTCATGAAGGAAGAAAAATGGATCCATACAATCGTCGATGAACCCCAGGCAGGAGAAAATTCAGTGCCGACGATCCTCGAACCCACCCATCCGGAAAAGACCTTGATTCGCTTTCACGGTCGGAACGTGCATGGATGGAACCGCAATGGCCGGGAGGGTAAAGACTGGCGTGCTGTCCGCTTTCTTTATCGATATAATGAGCAAGAACTGCGGGAATGGGTCGAACACCTGAAAAAATTACAACAGCAGACAAAAGAAATCACGATCTTTTTTAACAATAACTCTGGCGGTGATGCAGCGGCCAATGCCAAACAGCTGATTGACATGCTGGATATAAACTATGAAAATCTTAACCCTAGACAAATGGACTTATTCAATTTTTAGGCTTTATTTAAAATAACGCACAAATAACCGTGGTGAAGTTTAATGAATGAAAGCAATGTAATAGAAAAAATCGAATGTTATGTTAAGGAATTGTTTGAAGATGATGTAACAGGGCATGACTACTTTCATATGAGACGGGTAGCCAGACAGGCACGGGAGCTGGCTGAACAGGAAGGGGCAGATTCTTTTCTTGCCGAAGCGGCAGGCTGGCTGCATGATATTGGAGATGCTAAATTATTTAATGACCCTACGCATGCAAAAAAAGTGATGAACGACTATTTGAAAGAACTTAATGTGCCCGCTGGAAGGATCGCTGACATCGAAGCTGCTATTGAGGATGTATCTTTTTCAAAAGGAAATGTACCTGATTCACTCGAAGGCAGAATTGTACAGGATGCTGACCGTCTTGACGCAATTGGTGCAATAGGTATTGCGCGGACATTCGCTTTCGGTGGGGCAAAAGGTCAGTTGATTTACGATGAACAACAAGGAAGGACATCGATTCAGCACTTTTACGATAAATTACTAAAGCTTAAAGAAAAAATGAACACAAATGCAGCAAGGGAAATTGCATTAGAACGCCATGAATTCATGGAAAACTATTTACGGCAATTTTATCGTGAGTGGCACACAGAATAATGTTAAAATGGGAGAAAATAATTCGACAAGGAGTGACTGGACATGACAACGGGAGAACAGGCATATTTAGAAATGTGCCAGGAAGTCTTAGAGAATGGGACGAAAAAGGGAGATCGAACTGGTACAGGTACATATTCTTCGTTCGGAAAACAATTACGCTTCGACCTCTCAGAGGGTTTTCCATTACTGACAACAAAACGTGTACCTTTCCGCCTGATAGCAAGTGAGTTGCTCTGGTTCATTCAAGGGGACACCAATATTCGTTATCTTTTGCAGCATAATAATAATATCTGGAACGAATGGGCGTTTAAACAATGGGTCGAGAGTGACGAGTATGATGGCCCTGATATGACGGACTTCGGTATTCGAAGTCAACAGGATGAAGAGTTCAACGCGATATATCAGGAGCAGATGGAACGTTTCAAACAGTTGATTTTAGACGATGATCGGTTTGCTGAAGCTTTTGGTGACTTGGGTTCTGTATATGGCAAGCAATGGCGCGCCTGGAAAACATCGCAGGGAGAGACATTGGATCAGCTCCAGGAGGTAATCGAAACTATCAAAAATAACCCGGATTCCAGAAGACATATTGTTACGGCATGGAATCCTGAAGATGTCCCTTCTAATATGGCTTTACCTCCGTGTCATACGATGTTCCAATTCTATGTGGCAGATGGAAAACTTTCCTGCCAGTTGTACCAGCGGAGCGGGGATATATTCCTTGGCGTCCCGTTCAACATTGCAAGCTACGCCCTGTTGACTTACCTGGTAGCCCATACGTGCGGGCTAAAGCCGGGAGAGTTCATCCATACGCTAGGGGATGCCCATATATATACAAACCATACCGAACAAGTAAAAACTCAATTGGCTCGTGAACCAAAAGCATTCCCGACGCTGAAACTCAACCAGGAAAAGACTTCCATCTTTGATTTTGAAATGGAAGACATGAAAATAGAGGGTTATGACCCGCATCCAGGTATTAAAGCACCTGTTGCTGTTTAGAAGGGAGCACTGAAATGATATCACTACTATTTGCAATGGACCGGAATCATGTCATGGGGAAGGACAATGATCTCCCCTGGCATTTACCGAATGATTTGAAGTTCTTCAAAGAAAAAACAATCGGACACACCATAATAATGGGAAGGAAAACCTATGAATCCTTCAATCGGCCATTACCGAAAAGGGAGAATGTTATCCTGACAAGAGATGAGACCTATCAGCAGCCAGGGTGTAAAATCATCCATGATATCAGCGAAATACAGAGGTGGAATGAAGAAAACCCTGATACGGAGTGGTTCGTCATCGGTGGGAGTGTATTGTTTGAACAAATCCTTGATCAAGCGGATCGTATGTATATGACCTATATCGATGAAACTTTTCAAGGAGATACCTATTTCCCGGAGTACCAGGAAGATGAGTGGGAATTGACGCATGAAGAAAAAGGCGTCAAGGATGAAAAAAATCCGTATGATTATTATTTCCGTACGTATGATCGGGTGACCAGGTAATGCCTGACTATTGCGGTGTCTTATTAGCCGGCGGGCAGTCAAGCAGAATGGGTACCGATAAAGCGCTGCTTGAGCTCGGAGGGCTTAAGACAATCCAATGGGTAGACGAGGGTATTCGAAAGATAACAGAGCAGAGGGTTATCATCACCAATCAAAAGGAACGCTTTTCTTTTGTGGGCATTCCTTATTACCCGGATGTATTTGAGGGAGAAGGGCCGATGGCGGGTCTGCATGCCGCGATTCACTATCTTCCCTCTGATTATTATCTGCTATCTGCCTGCGATACTCCGTTCCTTTCTCCTGCTGTCTATGAAGTTTTGAAACAACAGGTGGTGGGGCATGATATAGCCATTCCTGTTTTCAATGGGAAATTCCACCCGATGTCAGGCGTTTATTCAGCCGAAGTTTATGAGAAAACCCGTGAGCTTTTAAATCAAGGTAAGCGAAGCATGAAGGCGCTTTTCAATGAAACGGATACCGTGTTTGTCGACCATTTCCCATCCATTGATACAGTAGAGCTGGAGAGGCATTTTTTTAATATGAATGACTCGAATGACTATGAGAAAGCGCAGGAAATTGTAAAAATAATCAAGAGTTGAAAGACAAGGATCGTATTCCGTGATAGAATGTAGTTGCTTGAGACAAGACTTGCTAAACAATCGAACATTTTATGACAACAGTGAAAAAACTACAGTATTTCAAGTACGGAACCGTTATAATGGGACCATGAGAAATTGTCTTGGTTATGTAATTATTTTGGGAAGGATGGTGAAAGGAATGTTAACAAGTATCGGTGTACCAGGGTTGATTTTGATTTTAGTCATTGCGTTGGTTATTTTCGGCCCATCAAAACTTCCTGAAATAGGTAAAGCTGCTGGCCAGACTTTAAGTGAATTTAAAAAGTCAGCGAAAGATATGACTGGTGATGTAGCCAGTGACGTCAAAGAAGTAAAACAAGCGTTCAAGGATGATCACCAATCATCGGGTAAATAAATAATCTCTCTTCGAGGTGATAGTTATGTTCAGCAACATCGGTGTTCCTGGTCTGATATTGATCCTGGTTATTGCATTAGTCATTTTCGGACCATCCAAGCTGCCTGAAATAGGTAAAGCGGTAGGCAGTTCCTTGAAAGAGTTCAAGAAAGCTACCAATGATATGATGTCGGATGATGATAAAAAGTCAGACGATAAAAATGAAAACAAATAATAAAGTATACGAGGAAGGTGTAAGGGGCGACCTTGCATCTTCTTTACTTGTTGGGGTAGGAAATTATATATTTGTATTTGTATTAAATTAGCTCAAGTTTGTCGGCCCCTGCAAGATGCAGGTCAGGCCAGTACACGCCGGCTTAGTCAAACGGGCATAGGTACATAGCATTTGAGCTTTAACTGGAACGGTTCAGCGGGAGGTGTTGAGGGTGAAAAAAGAGAAACAAATAGAAGACGTCGAAATGAACCTCACAGACCATTTAACGGAGCTGAGAAAGCGGATCATTTGGACGCTTGTCTCCTTTGTGGCCTTTTTTATTACTGGATTCATATTTATTAAAGATATCTATCAGTTTTTTGTCAGGGACCTGGCGTTCGATTTACATGTAACGAGTCCAGGGGAAATCATTTGGATATATTTCACAATGGCAAGTATTGTCGCTTTGATTGGTACGCTGCCAATTCTAAGCCTGCAAATCTGGTTATTTGTGAAACCGGCTTTGACACCGAAAGAGACAAAAGTTTCTCTTTCTTATATTCCAGCTATATTTTTATTGTTTTTAGCTGGGTTGACTTTTGGTTACGTCATTTTTATTCAATTGATACTTCCGTTCTTGTTATCCCTGAATGATGGAATGTTCAATGAAATTTTCACGGTCGATCGTTATTTCAAGTTTTTGTTCCGGGTGACCATCCCGTTTGCCATCTTGTTTGAAATACCTATCATCACGATGTTTTTGACAAGCCTGGGCGTTATCAACCCTGTTATGTTAGTAAAAATCAGAAAGTATGCGTATTTTGTTTTGATCATCATAGGAACCATGATTTCACCACCTGATTTCATTTTACAGCTGGTAGTAGCCGTTCCTTTAATTTTCTTATATGAAGTGAGTATCATACTATCTCGCGTGGTGTATCGCAAAAAACTGAAGCATCATCGCGAATTTATGGAGCAGGATTTTGAAGATGATGAATACGGAAGCTAATTATAAACCCGCTGTTTCTTATGACAGCGGGTTTATGATGTAAAGATGATAGCAAGTGGTCGATAGAATGCTGAGGTGCAGGGAAGAAAATGTTAGTCAAACTATTCAAAAAAAAAGACCTCGACTGCTTTTACAGTCAAGGCCAAGACACAAACAAAGGATCATCACTTGCACACCTATATAATATCAGGATACTGCAGGCCTGAAAGTGAGATTTATCACTATTTGATTGATTTTAACGAAAAACCATGATAAAACTTATACAACAGTTTGTAAGAAGTAAGGGGGAGCTTTGGGTGCGTTCATTTTACCATTATATGATGCGATTCAGGGGTAATAAGCAGCAGGATCACGAAAAACAATTGGCTGACTGGATGTTTGAGGATCATAGTTTTCCTAAGCAATCTACATCTTATCATGAAGTTAGTGACTATCTGGAATGGAATGCTCCATTCCCTGAAGCACTTCGTGTTTTTGATCGGGTATGGGAGTCCTATCAGATGGAGGAACAAGAATAGATTCGAAATCGTGCAGCCGGATGGTTGTGCGGTTTTTCATTTTCTAAGAAACTATAAAATTTCTTTTTATGGATCACTTTAGGTTGTGGGTGTCATCCAGCTCCAGCGCCTATCTCCTCAAGGTCTTAAGTCAATCCTCTCTGTGATAAGGAAAACTTGGCTTATCGCCAATGGTTTATGGCGAAAGCCTTCGTTTTACTTTTACTTTAACCCTTGATTAAACTTAATTGGAATGAAAGTACAAAGAACGTCACGGCGAGGCTTGTTAGGCTTGTCGGGGGTGAACAAGGCGCTTTTGCTTTTGTTCTTTTACCAACAGGTAACAGTTCCCTGTTGTTCGTAACGGAACCCACGTTCGTGTATAATAGGCTTATAGTCAGAACAGGAAGATTGGTATTCAAGCATGAAAGTGAGGATATTCTATGAAACTATTACATACCGCAGACTGGCATCTTGGTAAAATCGTCAACAGTGTACATATGACGGAGGACCAGCGCTATGTTTTGCAGGAATTTTTGAAGATAGTAGATGACGAGCAGCCGGATGCAATTATAATCGCTGGTGATTTATATGATCGTTCGATACCTCCAAGAGAAGCGGTTGAATTGTTAAATGACGTCCTGACGGAATTAGTCATCGATAAAAAAATTCCGGTAATAGCGATTTCGGGAAATCATGATAGTCCGGATAGACTGGAGTTCGGCAGCCAGTTATTCCGGTCCCAGCAATTATATTTAGATACTAAATTAAAAGGTGAATTTAAACCTGTCACGCTAAAGGACGACCATGGCCCTGTCCATTTTCATCTCGTTCCTTATTTGGAACCGGCGGAAGTAAGACAGTTTTTTGACGATAATAGTGTGCAATCTCATCATCAGGCTGCAGAACGGATGATTGACCATATTAAATCCAACCATGATATGTCAGAACGCCATGTGTGGGTCGGTCATTCCTTTTTAGCCGGAGGAATGGAAACGGAATCGGAGGAAAGGTTATCGATGATAGGTGGAAGTCCCTATGTCGATGCGGAACTGTTCGAGGACTTCTCTTACGTGGCATTAGGGCACTTACACCAGCCACAACGGGTAAGGTCTGAACATATTCGTTACAGTGGGTCCATCTTAAAGTATTCTTTTTCTGAAGCGAATCACCGAAAGGGTGTCACGATTGTAGAGCTGACCGGTGAAGATACAACAATCAGACAAGTACCCCTTAAGCCACGACGTGACCTTGAAGTCGTAGAAGGCTACCTGGATGACTTTTTGAATCAGGACTTGCCGGATCATCCAGAGAATTATCTTCATGTAAAATTGCTGGATGACGGTCAGTTAGTGGATCCGATGGGGAAATTACGCAGGAAGTATCCAAATATTTTGCGACTCGAGCGGAATATGCTCTCCTCACAAAAAAAGCTGCAGGACCTGACAAAAATCAAAGAACGTCAGGAAATGTCCCATACGGATTTATTTGCTTCCTTTTATGAAGAAATGAAAGGGGATGCTATCCCTGAAAAGCGGAGCAGGCACATTGAACAAGTCATCAGTAAATTAATGACTGAAGAGCGGGTGAAATGACATGAAAGCTATTACGTTAACAGTTACCGCATTCGGACCTTATCGTGGACGACAACTTATCGATTTCAGCAGACTCGGCGAAGAATCGATATTTTTAGTGACTGGTCCGACGGGGGCGGGAAAAACGACGATATTTGATGCCATGTGCTTCGCATTGTACGGAAAAGCAAGCGGCAGCGATCGGGATCAGGATACCTTACGCAGTCACTTTGCTGAGCCGGATGAACAGACAAGTGTTGAATTTGTGTTTGAGTTGAGAGGGAAAACCTATCGTGTTATCCGAACACCGAAACAGCCGAAGAGAAAAGCGAGAGGTGAGGGATTCACCGAGGATCCTGCGAAAGCAGAATTGTATCTGCTTGATGGAGATAAAGAAATATTAGTAGCCTCTCATATTAAAGAAGTGAATGAAACCCTGGAAGAGATGATCAGCCTCGATTATGAGCAATTTCGTAAGATGATCATGATTCCACAAGGAGAATTCCGGAAACTTATTTCAGAGAACAGTAAAGAACGGGAAGAGATCCTCCAACGCATTTTCCATACCCATTTTTATGAAAGAGTCACCGAGGAGCTTAAACAGCACTCCAGGCAATTAAAAGAAGAAATCAGTCAGTATCAATGGAAGATCAAACAGGAGACAAATAAAGTAGCCTGGGAGGAAGAAGAAGTCGTTGATACGTTAGAAGATCCGAAAGAGATTTTGACATTGCTGGAACAAAAGGAAAAACAGGGACAAAATTCCCTCCAGCATGTGGAGGAGCAATTGACGAAACAAAACGTCAAGTTAAAAAAAACGCAGGAGTCATTTTACCAGGCAAAGCAGCTGCAGGAAGATTTTTCGAGGTTGAAAAAATACCAGGAAGAAAAACAGGCGTTAATGCAGCAACAGCCGGAAATGGAAATAGTGAAAGACAAACTTTCCCAAGCCGAACATGCGATGGAAGTGGTACCGGTCGAGGAGCAATGGAAGAGCCGTCAGCAGGATTATGAGCGGTTGAAAGCTCAGTTAGAACAAAAGCAGACTTTTCTTACTGAAAGTCGCGAACAGTTCGCAAAGCTCCAAAAAACATATGGACTAGAATCAGAAAAAGAGCCAGAGCGAGAGCGGTTAAAGGAAGATATCAAACGGAAAAAAGAGGAACTGGAAAAGCTTAACAAACTGAAAGTCCTTCACGAAGAGAAAGAAAAGACTAGAAAGCTGCTGGAAGTAAAATCTCAAGCTATTCAAAAGCTGAAGCAGGCAGTCGAAGCGAACAAACGGGAAAGGGTAGGGCTTCAGGGTCTGCTTAAGCAGGAAAGTGAATGGAATAAAGCGTATTATCAGTGGAAGCAGGATTTTCAAGAACAAAAGACCATTCAAAATAGAATCGAAAAATTGGTCAAAGTCAATGATGACATCCTGAACATGCGAAATAGATACCGGGATTTCAAGCGCCAATACGATAAAAAGGTATCGGAAGCCGAGCATATTAAGACCGAGCTGGATGAAAAGCAAAACGAATTGAATCAGCAGCACGCTTTTTTGTTAGCGCGTTCCCTGGAAACGGGAGAACCTTGCCCAGTGTGCGGTTCTGAACATCATCCATCGCCTGCTGGAGCCTCCAGCCAGGGAAATTCATCGTTCGAGGTAGTCGAGCAGTTACAAGAAAAGTACCGACAGGCTGAAGAAACTGTTAAGAAAGAACAAGAGCAATATATACAACTGGAAGCCGAAGGAAAGTCTCAAAAACAGCTGCTCGTAGCGGTTCACGAAGAAGTGGCGGAGCATGTTCCGGACCTCCAACCCGAAACCATTAAAAGAGTACAGCAAAAACAAGCAGAAACGATTGATATGTATCAACAGAAAATAGCAGAGATAGAGGCCAAACTGAAAGAAATAGGTACTGCACACGATAAAGCGAAGCAATTGGATCATCAGCTGGAAGCCTATCAAAGCGAACTGGAAGCCGAGCAGGAACAATACAATCAGCTTGAGAACAGTATGGTAAAAACAGAAACATGGATCGAACAGTTGAGTGAAGGAATGGACACCACCCTGGACAGTTTAGGTCAAATGAAAGAAAGTATTGCCCGCATGGAACGTAATTATCAACAAGCTGTAGCAGACTGGGAAAAGGTTAAAAAACAGTTTGAAGAGACGAAAGAACAATTGCAAAAACTGGAAGTAGAAGTTTCTGAACTTACCAATTATACAGAAGAAAGTCGGCATACGGTCGCAAAATGGCAGGAGAAATTAGAGGAACAGCTAAGCAGGCACGACTTTGCCAGTTTAGAAGCCTACCAGGCGGTTAAGCTTCCTAAGTCAGACTGGGAAGAGTTAAAACATAAACTGGAACAGTACAAGCAGAAGCGGGTCACGATTGAAGAGCAGATAGCGGAACTGGAAGTACACTTGAAAGACAAGAAAGAACCTGAAATAGAAACATTACAAGCAAAGCTGGATCAGGAAGAGAAAGTGAAAGAAGCACTTGCTTCGCGTAAAAACGAAGCCGGGCTGCATCTTAAATTGATTCAGGACGTTCAAACAGCGGTAGAGTCCTTATATAAGGAGCAGGAACAATTGCTGAACGATTATTACGACATTGGTGAACTTGCGGATTTAGCAAGAGGAGAAAACCATTTACGTTTATCCTTTGAACGGTACGTTCTTTCTGCATTCTTAGATGAGATTCTTATGCAGGCAAATATCCGTTTCGATCAAATGACGGATCATCGTTACCAACTGATCAGAAGTGACCAGGTCGCAAAACGTGGAGCCCAGAGTGGGCTTGATTTGGAAGTTATGGATCATCACACAGGACTGCAGCGTTCTGTCCGTACACTTTCTGGTGGTGAGGGATTCAAAGCAGCACTGAGCCTTGCCTTAGGGATGGCTGATGTCGTTCAGGCCCATGCAGGCGGTGTCCAACTGGATACACTGTTTATCGATGAAGGCTTCGGCACGCTTGATGATTTATCATTAGAGCAAGCAATCGGATGCTTGAAAGATTTACAGGACGGCAACCGCATGCTTGGAATCATTTCCCATGTTCCACAATTAAAAGAGGAAATTAAAGCGAAGCTCCATATTTCACCAAGTCCAGAAGGCTCAACGGTACAGTTTGTATTCCATTAATTACTTTTTAAAACTATGTTTCTCTCATGTTATATTATTAATTGCACATGTTAGAAGCAGAGAGGACGTTCCACATGAAAGTTATTAATGCACCAACGACAGCTCAGGTGGAAGAGTTACATGGGCTATGGGGCCAGTTTCAAGAAGAAATATTACCATGTTATCTTTCTACCTCCTATTTAAAACAGTTAGGAAACACCGATATTTTTCACTTGCCAGACCTGGATGTAAAGGATCAGGTAGACATCATTGAAATGACGATAGCGCTGCAGACGATTATCCATCTGGTAGATGATTCCTCAAACAAGCAAGCAAAATCTGGCTATCTGTTTGAATCTAATAAAAAGATACTCACCAAACACGGAGTTTCCTTTCCTTTTGAAGCACGGTTATTCGAACTTCCTGAAAAAAATTATCGCCGCTACCACTAAGATGCTTGTAATTCTCTTTGTAATTAAATAGGATAAAAGTAAATGAGAGCGGAGGTATAGCCATGTCTACACCCTTTTCAATGGAATGGAAAATGATTACGGAAGGCCAGGAAAAACGAATCAATGCAGAAGATAATATATTTGAGATCACTTTCGATGGTTATAAAATATTTCCGATTGAGGAAATGATCGAAATTAAGCGTCATCCCGATGCAGATTTGATCGGAAGCGGAAAAGTTGTCGAATTGGTTTTCAAAAACCAGCAGACTACTTGCAAATATCAACTAATTTCGCTATATAGCGTCAATTAACGGCTCATTAGTTTGCGAAAGGCGTCTGTTTTTGCGCTTGCCCGGGAAATACTGTGCTGAATTATTTCCCCTTTGTCTCAACAAGTTTCAAAGAATTGCCACATTCCCCACGTTTTTTACAATGATATTCATCTTATACTTAAAGTAGCTACATGAATATTTTCAATAGGGGGAAGATAACATGCTCAGCAGTGTTTTGTTTGGTTTAATTCTAAGTGGTTTTGTAGGTTTGATCATTACAGCAGATTTAGTATCAGAATAAAAGTTTTTTAAGCGGAAAAGCCTATCAATTCTCCAGGTTACATTTACCTGGAGAATTTTTTTGTTAACTTGATAGGTTTTGTTATTATTTTTGTAGAGTTGCAAAGGAAGGGTGAGGATATGAAGATATTACATAACGATTGGGCTTCAATGCTTGAGCAGGAGTTTGAAAAACCATACTATCAGGAGCTTCGGAAATTTCTGAAAAAGGAATATCACCATCATACCGTTTATCCGGATATGCATGACATTTATCAAGCCCTGCACACGACACCTTATCAAGATACAAAAGTAGTCATTTTAGGACAAGATCCTTATCACGGTCCAGATCAAGCGCATGGTTTCAGCTTTTCCGTAAAGCCGGGGATTGATATCCCGCCGTCTTTAAAAAACATCTATAAAGAGCTGGAAGCGGATGTAGGGTTCGAAATTCCGAATCATGGATACTTAAAACCGTGGGCCGAGCAAGGAGTCTTATTATTAAATAATGTACTGACTGTCAGGGCTCATCAGGCACATTCCCATCAGGGAGCAGGCTGGGAAACATTCACCGATGAAGTAATTGAGGCATTGAATGAAAGAGAAAAGCCAGTAGTATTCATGCTATGGGGGAAACATGCGCAGAAAAAGGCTTCGTTTGTCGATCGCGGCCGCCACTTTGTCATTCAATCTCCACATCCCAGTCCATTATCGGCCTATCGAGGATTTTTTGGCAGTCGTCCATTTTCCAAAGCTAATCGTTTCCTGGAGGAAATAGGGGAGCAGCCAATCGATTGGCAGTTACCGCTTCAAGTAACAAAGGCTTAAGCCCATGCAAACTTAGTCGGTTCACATATACTATCCCATGACCAGAGAATGAGTACGGAGGGATAGTTATGTTTCCACCTGCAAGACCTCCGATGGGAGGAAGACCACCAGGGTTTGGCGGGCAATCGCCTTTCCAGATCGGTTCGTATGGCAATCAATTCGGAGTTGGCAATCAGTTCGGGGGGGTGCCGCAAAAGCAAGGGTTCTTATCCAAGCTTTTAGCTAAAAGAGGAGCAGGTGCTACAGCGCGTGGAGTGGGTGGTGCCGTCCAGGGGGGCGGTACTGATTTTGCTTCCATGTTGGGTAACGCACAGCAAGTACTGAAAATGGCCCAGAGTGCTGCACCTATGATCCAGCAATATGGACCGATGATGAAAAACATACCGACATTGATTAATCTATGGAAAATCATGCGGGAGCCTGATGAAGATACAGAAACACAGACAGAAAGTAATTCGGGATCTCCGGAACGAATGGAATCAAGAGTGAGCAGCAATCGGGAAAGCAATAGGAGACGCGATGAATCTCCCGGTGGGATACGTTCTAATGTAGCTTCCCGTGCCAATCAAGGCACATCACAGCCCAAATTATATATTTGAGCTGTGCATGTGACTTGATTTTTTTTCTTAAAACGGAAAGAATGAGGGAAATACGTGTTATGAACACACTTTCTTTCGGGAGGTTTTAAAATATGTCTGAACAGATTTTTAAAAAAGCGACCTTTGCTGGCGGATGTTTCTGGTGCATGGTCGAACCGTTTGATGAACGACCGGGTATAGAGAAGGTGGTTTCCGGATATACCGGCGGCCATACGGAGAACCCTTCTTATGAAGATGTTTTTACGAAAGATACCGGGCACGTGGAAGCCGTAGAAATCACGTATAATCCTGAAATTTTTTCTTACGAGCGATTGGTCGAAATATTTTGGCAGCAAATTGACCCTACAGATCCAGGCGGACAGTTCCACGACCGCGGGGAACATTATACAACTGCCATATTTTACCATGATGAAGAACAAAAGCAAATAGCTGAAAACAGTAAGCGAAATCTTGAGGGAAGTGGCAAATTCAAAAATCCGATTGTAACCAAAATACTGCCAGCTAAACCGTTCTACCCTGCTGAAGAAGCCCATCAGGACTACTACAAAAAACAATCTTTTCATTATAACCTGTATAAAAAAGGCTCAGGCCGAGCTGATTTCATCAAAGAAAACTGGGGTTATAAAAAGGACAAGGATGAACTGAAGCATCAGCTTACAGATATGCAGTATTTTGTCACCCAGGAAAATGGTACAGAACCGCCTTTCCAGAATGAATACAACGATCACGAAGAAGAGGGCATTTATGTAGATATCGTATCCGGGGAACCCTTATTTAGTTCTACGGATAAATACGATGCCGGCTGCGGATGGCCAAGCTTCACCAAACCGATTGAAAAACAACAAGTTGCCGAAAATACCGATAATTCCCACGGGATGATCCGGACAGAGGTGCGTAGTAATGAAGGAGATTCCCATCTCGGGCATGTTTTTGAAGATGGTCCAAGAGATAAAGGCGGCCTGCGGTACTGCATCAATTCGGCAGCACTCAAATTCGTTCCTAAGGAGAAGATGGAAGAAGAAGGTTATGGATATCTCCGTTATTTGTTTGATTGATGGATGCTTTTGAAAGGATCTGTTAATTGGGCAGATGCAAATAACATAAAGAAAATTACTTTTAAATGTCCTAGAAACAAACGAGAAAGCAATAACTCTTTATAAAAGTTATGTTTTAAGATTGAAGGGGTATTACAGAAAGGCAAGTTATTGTTTCGAAGTGCCAACAGGTGAAGCGCTCAAAGCCCGTCTGTCTGCCATACTTGAAGTGATTTACCTAATGTTCAATGAAGGTTATTCAGCAACATCAGTTAATGACTGGCTCCGCCCTTTACTATGGCAGGAGGCAATGAGACTGGGACGTATACTTACCGAGTTGTTCCTCATGAATCGGAAGTTCACGGACTAGTTTCCCTTATGGAGATTCAAGCTTCGCGGCTTAGAGCTCGGGTTAATCCCAAAGGAAAACCGGTTCGTCTTTTGGAACAAAACCGGGCGCAGTGGGATCAATTGTTGATTCGCCGGGGCTTAGGAGCATTGAAATGCAGCCAGAAGCTTGGAAGTACACTCGGTCCGAACGCGTTGCAGGCTACGACTTCTGCTTGTCATGCAGAAGCTCCTACGGCAGATGAGACTGAATGGGTTAGTATCGCTGCCCTTTACGAAGCATTGGCCAGGGTAACTCCATCGCCGATCGTAGAATTATTAAATAGGGCGGTTGCCATATCAATGGCATTTGGAACCTCTTTCGGGCTGCAGATTGTTGACGAGCTGAATGCCGAATCATCCTTAAAGGGATACCATCTACTGCCTAGCGTTCGTGGCGATCTTCTGATCAAGCTGGGGCGATTCGATGAAGCCCGTACAGAATTTGAACAAGCGGCGTCGATGACCCGGAATGACCGTGAGAAGGAGCTTTTATTGAACCGGGCAAATGATTGTGAGTCCTAAAGCATTTTATTAACTTTCTTCGCCTTGTCAATTACAGCGTTCCTCGTTTGTTGCTTCAAAAGTCATCTTCCATTAAGTAGGAATTAAAGGGCTACTGGCATATAACCAGCAGCCCTATTCTCCATCGCACACTCAATGACCATTATTGGCAGCGTATGGGTTTGAAAGCATTTAATTAACGTTGGAATTTTTTGAAACCGCCATATACGGAACCGTACGTAAGGTGGTGTGAGAGGACGGAGGTTAGTCACCTCCTACTACTCGATTTCCCCGCGGAAAGGGAATCGTTTCCTAGCCCCACTTTTTCGGTTTCAACAATAAGTGAAAAAGGCTGCCCCAATTAGTCTATTACAGACTATGGGACAGCCCCTTTTTGTTTAATAAGGTCTTTCAGCTGTAAAAGTAAATGGAACATCTGCACCGGAATACAGGCCGACATACACATATTTTGTTCCGCCTGGAAGGACACCTGCTTCATTGGCACCAGCAGTGGCCACTCCGCCGATTTGTTCAAAGTTTTTATCGTAGAAGTAAACGTCATAGTCGTAATTCACACTACCCTCTGTACCTTTAAGTGTGAAGTTATGAATTCCATCTCCATAAGGCTGTGGAAGTGTGATGACATAACCATCGGATCCTTGGGAAGCAGGTTCTGGGTTTTGCGTGGTTACAAACTCGTTTTCAGTGACAGCTAGCGATGCTTGAGCACCTGCTAAGTTTCCTATGCCTGTACCTGCGTTCCCTGCTTGAACTGTACCTTGAGATACAAATGGCTCCTCAGGAGTCAGTTCAATCGGCTCAACCGATGATTTCTTAGAGAAGGCTTGAACCTCAGCAATTTGCACATACCCTTTACTATTATCTTGTGTATCATGAGCAATGAGTTTCAAATACTTCGCTTTGACCGGGGTGTCTAAATCAAATTCTTTGTAATGTAAGTCAGCAATGGTTGGTCTTGGTTTTTGAGCTGTAAACTTATTTCTTACAACCGTGGTCCAGTTCTTCCCGTCCATGGAAGTTTGCACGCTGAAGTTTTTCACCGTTGCAAAACGGGATTTAGAAATATCTTTCAGGGCACTGATCTGGATATGGGAAATATTAACTGCTTCATCTTTAGCCAGATTAACCACAAATTCCGAGCCTTTGAAGCCATTCTCTTGTGTATTCGAAGCATAAACACTAGCTTCTGTATCATCAATAGCAAATTTCACAGGGTTACTGTCAGCTTCACCAGAGACTTTATCAATGGTAGCACCATTAAAGGATGAAGCGACGTTTGGTGACAGTTCAAAAGAGAGCTTTTTCGTTTTACCTGGCTTGATTTCTACGTCGCGAATAGTACGTGAACCATACCCTCTGGCTTGAATTGTAATATCATAGGTTCCTTCTACTACGTAATCTGCAAAGCTTCCTTCCTCGCCAGTAATCGATAGTGGACTTGTTCTAGCTTCGAACTCCCCAATCATAATGCGGGCATCTTTAACTGGTTCATTGGTAGCAGAGTTAATCACTTTTCCAAGAATTTGGCCATTGTTTGCACCGTCTGGGTGGTTGAAAGCTGGAGTTGGGTCTGTGTCATCTCCACCTTCTGAATAAGCATCCGCTCCAAGACCACGTTGGGCAAAAGCTTTCCAAAGAGCATTGTAATGCTTACCATCATAACGCTCAAAGTCTGCGGCGATAATCGCTGTACGCATATCTTCCATGGATGGATTCGGGACAGAGATCGGCATAGCATCAATAACGAGATGCTCTGCTATTGATTCCCCTTCTGCTTTTCCATACTCTGCTATCAAATTTTCACGCATGTGCCAAAGAATCGCTGCCCAAATATCTCCATCCGAATGCACTTCTGGTCCACCTACATCATAGCCAATGTCCCCGTAGGTGTAAGGGGCTTCATCAAGAGAATAGCTCCGGATTCCTGCTTCTTCATTTCCTGTCACATAGGCACCAACAACTGGTTTGTCTTGCAAACCATTTTTGATTAAATAATGCATCCCATACCAGTCGCCCCAGCCCTCACCCATAGATCCTGATTGATGACTGCCAAGGGCTTCTCCGCCAGATACTAAACGTGTTGATAAAGCGTGGGAATATTCGTGATAGATGATTCCTGCATCAAAGTCTCCGTCAGCATAATTCCCTTCGAATGCTCCAGGGATCGGCTCCCATAGGAACATACCGCTCCAAGAAGGAAGGCCGTCTGGTAAGGTCAACATATACGCATTGTCACGACCTGTGTA
This sequence comes from Thalassobacillus cyri, assembly GCF_900107755.1. Lineage (GTDB taxonomy): Bacteria > Bacillota > Bacilli > Bacillales > Halobacillaceae > Thalassobacillus > Thalassobacillus cyri. The sequence continues at coordinate 178,439 of NZ_FNQR01000006.1, forward strand.
AGTCGGCGCACCACCAGAAACGGCCCCAGCTTGCACAAGACCAAGAATAGCATCTCCGCCAAGCCCCCCTTTACCGAAGTTATTATATTGCAGGTTCCCTGCAGCTTCAGTCCACCCTAAATTATAATAGTAATCATGAAAGAGGTTGTGATGATAGAATAAGTTTGTCGAAGCACTATTCAAATCGTCTACATAAGATGGGGGAGTCGTTTGACCTTCTGTTTCCTGCCAAGAATTCTTAAATGTAAAGCTGAATTCGCCAAGGGGCGCTACAGGACGGGCTGCCTGATCTGCAGGTGCGAGGAAATTACTCCAGTTTGCATAGGAATTAGCATTATTCCCAAGCGTAGTCACTCCAAGCGGTGTGCCCGGCGTCAGCCAGCCTTCTGGTGAAGCATTCAGATCCCCTTTAAATGATTTGACCGTTTGCTTTCCGCCTTTAGGAGCACCTGGATAGTTTTCAAAAATTAATCCTTCTGGATCAGCTAATTCGTTCACTAGATTCCGCTTGTACAACTGTTCTCCATTAGCTGCATCGATGACAATTTCATACCCTTTGTTCAACTCTTCAATGTATAAGACGCGATACGCAGGCCGCACCCCTTGTTTAGTAACGAAAGTCGCTTTTTTCACTCGTTGGTTTGCAGGTAAAACATCTGCGCCATCAAAAACTTCCCATCCATTTTCCATTCCCGATGATTCTGGAGTATAGGAAAGGGAATGGTTTTCTAAGTCGATGACCTTATTCAATGCTTTTGCGGAACTCAATTGAAACTGATCTGCTAACTCTTGGGCCTTGCTCATGTTTCCTGTTACAGAAAGGATTTTTCCTTCTTTATTTACCGCAACTACCACACGTCCACCGTACACTGACTCAATTCCATCAAAGGTTTGCTGGAAAGTGACAGGATGTAAACCTGTTCCTTTCATAGCATAATCACGAATTACGTTCAAATCATCAATATTTTCTGGACTTAGACCGAAAAGTGCGGCATTTTCCTTTAGCCATGAACGAGCAATTGTTTCTGCGTTCTCGTTGGAAGCCCCTGTAAGGTAGCCTTGATCTTTAATAATATATGATGGGGTGCCGAACAGGGAATCCCATTTAATTTTAACCCCTGAACCTGCTTGTTCAATAAGCTTATCGGCTGCTTTTAACTGAGTGTTTGCAGGCATAACTTTGGAAGTCAAATTTCGTACATCCATATTAATTTGCGATTGTTCTTTTCCATCCTCTTCAAATATAGGTCCCGTAAATTGAGCATGAGTCCCTCCTATTGGATTGAGGAGTTGACTCGCTAAAATGCCAGCCCCTAAAACTGACAATAATTTGTGCTTTTTCATATTTGGCTTAGCCTCCCTTTAGTTTAGCGATAGGACAAGATTCTTTATAGGTTTTCAAATTCCTATCAATGGAAGGGTATTTACTGACAAACGCCTATACGGTTTATTTCTAAGTCCTATCCCCTATACAACGAAAGACGTATAACTTGGTAGTTCCAATGGCCGTTCTTCGCATTGTAGAAAAAGCACTTCAGGACTGACGAAAAATGAATGCGGTGGAGAGAAAGCGGAGCTCAACGTCGTGTGGGTGAGAAGTAGAATTAAAGGTTCTTTCTGATTTTAAGGGGGTTCGATATGTGTTTTGCAGGAGAATAGGGTTCAGTAAATAAACAATCATACAAAACAACCGTAAACGTTTATGTTTACGGTTGTTTTGTATGCCATAACCATATAACTATGAAAGCAGGATAACACGTGGAAATTCTTCTATCTTGATGGAAGAAGAAATGAACACCAGCTTAAGTGGAAGAACATGATGATCTTTATACGGTGAGGTATTGGCTACAACTATACTTGATCGACTGATTCACCATTCCACAACTTTTAACATCAAAGGGAATGCATACCGATTACGAGAAAAGAAAAAAGCTGGCATACAGCCAGCTAGTATTCGCTAATACCAGGGAATTTGATTCCGTTGAAATCAGGGAATTTCAAACCGTTGTTGACACTATCGTCTGCTTCGACTCCTGGTTCCTGTCGTTTGGTTCGTGCTTTCATTGATCCAGCTGGTTTTTCTTTCTGGACCTGAATCTTCATTTTGTGGCATATCAACATTTTCTAGTGGGTCTCTATTATGGCTTGTATCATTATTTACTATATTGTTAGGATACATAGATTTATTTTCTGTTTTGTTGGTCAGGAAGGTACGATAGACTTTTTCTTCATTCTTCTCATTTGCTTCTACTAATACAATGGTTTTTCCATCTTTTAAATATTGTTCATACTGTTTTGCTTCTGTTTCCGGCATACCGGCTCCTACCAGTGCGCCGACGATTCCTCCGCCGCCGGCACCGATGCCAGCGCCAGATAGTGCTGCTGCAATTGGGCCAGCCGCTGCAATTTGACCGATCCCTGGAATAGCCAACAGACCAAGCCCTGTTATTAAACCGGCGATACCGCCCAGGACACCACCGGAAGCAGCTCCGATTCCGGCGCCTTTACCAGCATTTTTGCCCCGGCCGCCTTTATTTGATGTAACGGTGGTATCTGTTTCATCTTCTAGCACATTCACCTTATTTTTATCTTGGGCAAAGACAGAAATGTCATTACCTCCATAGCCGTGCTTTTGTAAATCCCTGATTGCTCGTTCTGCGTCTCCAACGTGAGAGAATACGCCTCCAATGAGCTTTTTATCCATAATTAGCATCATCCTCCTTTGAAATTGTACACATTACCCCATACCCCGTTAACAGAAAATGTATGCATTGCCTTCCTTGCTGAAACCATCCATAACCGTTTCAAATACATTTTTAATAAATCTGTACGCTATTCTATAGACTATCCTTAATGTGTGTTTCATCTAAAATAGGAAGGTTGTTGTGAATTATTTTGAGTTCACCATGTTAGAAAACACCTAGTAAGTGGTATGGGAGATAAGATAATAGAAATAAGCAAGAATGACTAAGGAGAGATACGCATGTGGGCGAGGCACCCTTTCTATAAATATAGCACCGCTATTATATTAATCTTGATCGTTATATTTTTGTTAAAGATCCTTCATTTTTTTGAGCCGGTTAAAGTTATAATCGGCAGCATCTTTTACCCGATATTGATAGCTGGCTTCCTTTACTACATTCTGAAACCATTTGTCCATTACCTCGCTAAAATCAAATATATTCCGAAAGGCTTAGCTATTTTGATGGTATACGCGGGGATTGCAGGTATTATTTATGCTGCTTCTTTATTGTTAGCTGATACGATACAGAAACAGGTTTCTAAGCTCACAAAAAATTTGCCCCAGGATTTGAAAAAAACAGCTGAAAAGACAGAACAAACGATTGCTCAAAATGATATGGGTATGATTTCAATCAGCAGCCTCAGACAGAAAGCGGCCAGCTTTTCAGGAGACATGGTTAAGCAGCTCGGAGACAATGTCACTGAAATTCTTGGCACGTTGACTGGTGCTGCCACTGTTCTTATCCTGGTGCCATTCGTTTTATTCTATTTCTTAAAAGACGATCATCGCTTTGTTCCCTTTATGTTAAGGTTCATTCCAGAAAAGCATGAGGGGGAAGGGAAGAAGATATTAAGGAATATTGACCAGACTTTAGCCGCTTATATCATAGGTCAGATTACTGTGGCTGTGGTTGATGGGATATTGATGTATATAGGTTATTTGATTATTGGACTTGATTATGCTCTGGTATTGGGTATATTTGTAATTCTGACTGCTGTTGTTCCATTTTTCGGTCCGATGATTGGAGTTCTGCCAGCAATCGTGGTTGCCTTGACACAGGAGCCGATGATGGTAGTTTATGTATTGATTACATTGGGCGTAGTTCAACAGTTGGAAGGGAATCTGGTGGCCCCGGTGGTGCTCGGTAACCGCTTATCTGTCCATCCCCTGACCATCATTCTACTTTTATTAGTGGCATTTGCATTGTATGGATTCATTGGTATGCTGATTGCCATTCCAGTTTATTCCGTTTTAAAGATTACTTTAAAGAACTTATATGATTTCTACCGGCTGCGTAACAGCAACATGTAATTTGTTTTTTTCATTAGTATTTGTTTAAAGGAAGTAATAAAAAATTTGGTGAGAAGGGGTCTTTCCACTATAAAAGATCCCTTTTCTGATTTCTTCAGGAAGGAGATGAATGATATGATAAAATAATCCGGAAGGGGATTTTATCATGAATAAATTTCGATTTATAAAACTATCCATATCCTATATGATTGCAGTTATCGGCGGGGCTGCATTCCATCTTTTGCATTTTCCTCTTCCGTGGATCCTCGGTCCGGTTACCTTTTTACTTCTCTATAAAATAACCACCCAACAGCCTACTGATGCCTCGTTAAAATTAAGGAATATCAGTTTTGGATTTTTAGGAATTCAAATTGGCGGTACATTTACTGCGAATACGTTTATAAATGTAACTCCTTATTTACTTCCGTATACAATTTTTACACTCATTTTGATTGCGATCAGTCTTTTGAATGCCTATTTTCTATCAAAGGTGATAGAAGTAGATGCCAAAACAAGTATGCTGGGCAGTGTGCCAGGCGGTCTGTCTGCGATGCTTGCTTTAAGTGAATCTCTTAAAGGGAATACGGTCCTTGTCACCATCATCCAAACCATTCGTTTGGTCACGATATTATTTGTCATCCCGTTTGCGGCCACTCATTTTTTTGTAAGGGAGGCCGGGCAAGGTGTGCCTGTTTCTACTACTGCTCCACCCGGCGAGTGGTATACCCTGGTTATCTACATTGCTGCGTTCGTTTTTGGTTCTTTATTACAAAAGCGAGTGCCCGCGTCTTTGGTTATCATTCCCATGCTGATGACAGGAATCAGCCGGGCATTTGGTATCCCCTTATTAGAATTACCGGCCATGTTGTTTATTTTAGCTCAGCTCAGCTTAGGGGTATACTTAGGTAATTCCGTGTCTATCACAGATCTTGTTAAAGCTGGCCGGTATTGTTTGTATTATTTTATTCTGGCTTTATTACTGATTGGGATGTCTTTCGGATTCGGAGTTTTACTTAGTGAGTGGACAAGCATGTCATTGCCGACTGCTATTCTCAGCATCGCCCCTGGGGGACTCATTGAAATGGCTTTAACGGCTGATGAAGCGGGAGGAGATCCTTCCATCGTAAGTTCGTTGCAGATGATTCGTTTGCTGATGATTGTCTTGATTCTTCCTTTTGTATTGCAGTGTGTGTTACCTAAACTGGATAAGGAAAAGTTGGAGGCTGAGAGGTCTTAGTTGACGTTATCTTGAATGTGAGATATCATCGTCTTGATACTGAGATAAATGTATATCAAATTACAAATATAGTTAGCTTAAAGAGGAGGTAACCCGAATGAAGATGAAACATATATTCCGGGAAGGAAAAACGGAAAGTAAAAATGTATTGTTGCTGCTCCATGGTACGGGAGGAAACGAGCAAGATCTTTTGCCGATTGCGAATATGATCGACCCTGAAGCTTCGGTTCTTTCTGTCCGTGGAAATGTATCCGAAAATGGAATGCCGCGTTTTTTCAAGCGATTACGTGAAGGAGTTTTTGACGAAGGAGATTTGATTCACCGAACTAAAGAGTTGGATGAGTTTTTAGACGAAGCGGCTGAAGCTTATGGATTCAAGCGGGAAAATGTGATTGCCGCCGGCTACTCCAATGGAGCGAATATCGCTGGCAGCTTATTGTTCCACATCAAGAACAGTTTGAAAGGAGCGTTGCTCTTTCATGCGATGGTTCCAAGGAGAAATGTAGAGCTTCCAGATTTGACAGATAAGCAGCTGTTCATTGGAGCTGGGGAGAACGATCCAATTTGTCCACCTGAAGAAACGACGGAACTGAAAAAGATGTTCGAAAATGCCGGAGCTACGGTGGAAGTCTTTTGGGAGAAATATGGACACCAACTTACCGAAGCAGAAGTCAAGGAAGCAAGAAAATGGTATGATAAGACTCAGAAATGAAGTTAGGAGACTGTCTCAATTGGATGAGACAGTCTCTTTTTACTCTTTTTACGGAGAAAGGTGGCTGATATCATGCAAACAGCATTTGTTCCATTTGAACAAGATAAATTATTTGAAGCGGTTTTCCTCGAACGGCCTAATCGTTTTATTTTGCATTGTCGGTTAAAAGAAAATGATCATACCATTCGGGTACACCTTCCTGATCCAGGCAGGTTAACTGGGTTATTACGGCAGGGAGCAGCCGTTATTGTGAGATATCATGAGGATCCGAACAGGAAAACAGCCTGGTCCGCGGTAATGGTTGAAGATAACTATACACATACCCTGGTTTCTCTAAACACACAGCTTGCCAACCAATTAGTCGAAAAAACGTTACTCAATGAAATGATTCCTTCATTGAAAAACTATAAGCTACTAAAAAGAGAATATTCAATGGGACCTTCACGCTTCGATTTCCTCCTTGATAACGGAAACAGGAAGTTGATATTGGAGGTTAAAAGTGTCACCATGAGAGAAAATAATATTGGAAAGTTTCCGGATGCTGTTACCAAGCGGGGCAAAAAACATGTGGAGGAACTGACGCAGATGCAGCAGGAAGGAAAAGTGGACACAGCTATATTATTTGTCGCTCAGCGGAATGACATAGTTGCAATTACAACGGCCGATGAAATTGACCCGGCCTTCAGTGCAGCTTTGAAACAAGCGGCAGTTCATGGAGTGACCGTCCTTGGCAGCAAATGCTCTGTCGACTGGTCAGGGATCAAATATGAAAACGAAATTCCTTTTCACTATGCAACGAATAATAGTTGAGCGTGGCGGCCTAAAACGATATCATAGAAAAATAAACTGGAAAAAGGATGGGGTAACATGATCCATAAAAACTGGGAATCAAGCAAAACGATTAAGCAAATTGAATGTGTGCACAATGATGCTGAAAAGTTCGTGGTAGATAAAGTACTCACACCAGGTAAAGTCTACGATGTAAAAAATGAAACAGAGGAATTTTATTTCATTCTTGATAATTCCGGAAGAATCGGTGGCTTCTACAAAGATTATTTTAAGGAAATCAGCTAAGTAATTTTTATAAGACTGCTGTAACATGATGTAGTTGTTAAGACACTCCTGTCCTGACCGCCGCGGCGATTGAGGAATATAATGAGCGAGTGGCTGTACTGCTCTTTTTATATCAACGACAACTAAGCTGAATGATACCTATAAAAAAGCTAGGCAGCACCTGCTGTCTAGCTTTTTGGTTTGATATTTTTCCAGACATTAATCGTGAATAATACCACACTGATCATCACCAGGCTTGCCCCTATAGCAGTACCTGCTCCTAAAGCTTCATTCTGTGTGACAATCAGGAGTGCGAGTGATCCCATCATGATCGGCAAGCCGATATTATGAAGCCAGAAGTGCCATTTACCTAGCCTGGAAGACTCAGCTGAAGGAAATAAATAATATACAATACCAGCTAATGTCAATGCTGTCCAACCAAGTAAATTGATATGGACATGAACAGGCGCAAGCGCATAATCATGGGAAATCGACATACCATAACCAAGTGCTGCCCCCAGCAAAAAATATAAAGTCGAAAGCTTAATTAATTTCACACCCATTTGTATCCCTCCTTTACACCTATATGTATGAGTCTATGGTTGCGTTTAGTAGCATTTCTAACTTAAGCGGGAAATGTTTTATAGGCTGTGGTTATGGGTAATTTTAACGGGATAGCAAAAAGGGAGGATGAGAAGATGATCGTTGATAATATTCAATTTTATCGTCCGTATAGTAATGACGAAGCTATTTATCATATGGAAATTGAGGACGGAACAATTACTTCCATAACACCCGGTCGTTATCAGGGAAATGAAGAGGATGTTCATGATGGCAAAGGTGGTATAGTAGCGGCCGGCTTTAATGACAGCCACATGCATTTACTTCGCTATGGTCTTCTGAAAAAAGAACTGGACTTGACCGAAGTCGCCAGCTGGCAGGAAATGAAAGAGGCTGTACAGAACCACTATAAAGAAATGGAAGAATATGATTGGATATTTGGGAAAGGGTTTGATGATGGATCGTTCGAAGATATTGACAAGCTGCTGACAGCAGATGATTTGGAAGAGATTTTTCCTGATAAATACATGTATTTCATGCATCAGGATGGTCATGAATGCGTCATCAGCCGGAAAGCATTAGAACTATTGAAAGAAGAAGAAGGTTTTAAGAAAGAACCTGATATGTTCAAGGAAACCGATGAACATGGTAACTGGAATGGCCGTTTCAAGGATACGGCTGTCCACTATATCAAACGCCACTTCTGGGGGCGTTCTGTCGAGGATGCCAAGCAAGCATTGAAGAAAGCCTTCCCGCACATATCAAAATATGGAATCACCTCTTTGCACACCGATGACTTGAATTTCATCGGTTCTTACGAAAAGTTGTGGCAAGCCTACACGGAACTGGAATCAGAAGAGAAATTACCTATTGATGTCCACTTGCATCATTATATCTTCGATAAAAACGATCTGGATGATTTCATAAAAGAGAATACAAGGCGTACCGGAGATGGGACAAAACAAGTGAAAGTAGGAGCGATCAAGATCTTTTTAGATGGCACGCAACGCCTGCATACTTCTGCTATGCGGAATCCCTACCCTGACAAACCGGATACAGATGGAGTGTTGATTTATAGCCAGGAACAATTGAATAGCATGATCAAGACTGCAGCTGAAAATAATATGCAGGTCGCCATGCATGCCATCGGTGACCGTGCTGTAGAACAAGCAGTCTCCGCTTTAGAAATGCCCGAAGCAAAAACGAAAGTGCTGCGCCATCGCATTATTCATGCCCAATGTAAAGCACCTGATTTGATCGAACGTATGAAAAAGATTAAGCCTTATATTGAAACACAGCCTTCTTTTCTAATGGAAGAGTGGATGGATAAGGACAAATGGACGCCGGAAGATTTACTCCCTTACTGTGATGCCTTCAATAGCCTGATTAAAAGTCACATCCCAATTACATTAAGCTCCGATTTACCGATTGGGACCATAAATCCCTTAGAAAGTATTTATGCTGCAGGGACACGTACCGATTTAGATGGCAATCCTGAGGGAGGCTGGATGCCTCAGGAAAAATTAAGCCTATCCGACAGCTTTCATAGTTTTACCGTTACTCCGGCAGAACTTGAATACCAGGAACACGCCAAGGGAAAAATAAAAGAAGGATTCCAGGCGGATTTTGTCCTGCTAAATAAGAATCCGTTAAAAGTGGGAGATAGCGAAATTAAAAATATAGAGGTTGAGGAAACGTGGTATCGTGGAAGGTGTGTCTTTCAAAAACAAGAAGGATAGCAAGCCGCCTTGTCAATATAGTCTCTATCCTCCATAATAAAGATAACCTGTAAAATGAGGAGATGGTCAGAGGTGAAAAAGTTATTTCTTATCAGGCATAGTGCCACGGAAGGACAACATCATGATTCTCCCTTAACGAAGTCAGGAATCAGGCAGTCACAAATGCTTGCTAATTTCCTAGAGAAAGCCGAGATCCAGCGAGTGATCTCCAGTCCATACTTTCGAGCGGTAGAAACCATCAGGCCCTTTGCTGCCAATAAAGGACTGACCATTGAAATTGATGACCGTCTCCAGGAACGAATTTTAAGTAAAGAACCGTTAGATGATTTCATGGATTATTTAGAAAAGACTTTTAAAGATCTTGATTTTAAAATGCCCGGCGGTGAGTCTTCGAATGAAGCAAAAACAAGGGTCCAGCAATTGCTTCAGGAAATTGAGCAAGATGAAGAACATGATGCCGTAGCTTTGGTCACGCATGGGAATCTATTGGCACTTCTGTTACAGACTTTTGATGTGGAAATTGGGTTCGAACATTGGAAGGCCATCAGTAACCCTGATGTTTTCCTTGTTCAAAAGCAAGGTGGGGACTATACAGTAGAACGGATATGGGAAGACTACCTCCCTCATCCTCAAAGTACAGAATAGCGATTTTTCTCATAAATAAGCAGGAATTAAATGAGATCGTATCAAATAGATATTATATGGAGTGATGTTCATCACACCTGTAAATAAAATAGAACTTACCAATATAAAAGGAGGGGATTCACTTGGCATTTGTCATTACTTCACCATGTAAGGATGAAAAAGCGGCTGAATGCGTAGATGTATGTCCAGTCGATTGCATAGACGAAGGAGAAGATATGTTTTATATCGATCCAGGTATCTGTATCGATTGTGGAGCTTGCGAGGCGGTCTGCCCGGTTGAAGCGATCTACATGGAAGATGAAGTACCAGAAGAAGAAAAAGAATATATCGAAATCAATCGTAAATTCTTCGAAGAGTAATGGATTCATAACACATTATAAAAAAGCTGCGTTAGGACAACGCAGCTTTTTTATTTTTGTTCTGTTTTAAGTCTTTAAAAAGCTCTCTCTATTAAACGTTATTGTTGATTTTTTATATGAAGCTTATTCAACAATAGAAGCAGTTATATGAAAGGTTTGAATTCGAGATAAAGATAAATGAAGATTGAATTAACCGAGGTATTTTGAAATGATTAGTGTGGAAATAAATTGAAAATACAGGAGGATTTTATGAAAGAAAGGATTAATTTTTCGTCCTTACTTGAAAAAGAGTAAGATTTACAGGGCGTTGCCACGTTATATTGTAGTACCTTTATAGGGAAAAGCTTTTCAAGTGAAGAGCTAGAATCCGTAGTCGAAAATATACATAAGCATACTACATAGGATTTATAGGTTTAAAAGCAACCGATCAAAAGGGAGGGTTAGTAGGTTTTTCTTATGGTTATAGAAGTTTACCTGGCTTATTTTATCGAGAAAAATTAGAAAAACAAATGACACAAGAACAAGCTGACCATTGGTTAAAGGATTGTTTTGAATTTGTAGAGTTAGCTGTTGATCCATCACATAAAAGGCTGGGAGTCGGAAGTGCATTGCACGATAAGACACTTGATGAAGTTCTAAATACTACTTCTGTCTTAACTACTTCAATAGCTAATAATCCAGCTATAACTCTATATAAAAGCAAGGGTTGGAAACCCATTAAAGAAGTTGCCCCGGTTATTTCATCAGAAAATCTTCAAGTTATTCTGGGTAAAGAATTATTAACAAATTTTCGCTTTACTAAATGATTTAATTTTTACTATAACTGAAAGGATGTATTTAATTTGGAAATTATCACAGGTAATAAAAGCTTTGATCTAGATGAATTTCTGAAAAAACCACTATTTGCTCACCTTTCTACATTATCTAAGGAAGGACCGAGAGAGTCACCTGTTTGGTTTTATTGGGAAGATGAACACATTTATATCATTGGAACGCCTTCTTCGGACAGTTTTCCAGGGAGAATCGAAGAAAACCCAGCGTGTGCTATCGGTATTGTAGATCTTGATCATACAACAGGAAAAGTATTGCATGCTGGATTCAGAGGTCATGCTACAGTTGAGCCTTTTGATAAAAAGATTGCAACTCAATTACTTGAGCGTTATCTAGGGACAGATGAAGAAAGTTGGGATCCAAGGTTCCAAGGGCTAGGTAATAGCAATGTTTTAATAAAATTTGTACCAGAAACAGTAGTGGTGAGAGACCAATCTTTTATACCGAGTATATAAGTCTTTAAGTTCCTCCTAATCCAATTCATCTTGAATTCAAGCATTCAATAAAGGGGGCAATAGATACATAGTGGCTTTTGCTTATTGTGCTGACGGAGCAGGAATGTTTAAAATGTGGAAGAAATTTATTACAGAAATAATAGGGAGTTGTTGGGATGGAACAAACATTATTAGATGAATTTAAGGGGTTTTTAGTGGAGTATAGAGCATCTTGGAATAGTTCAAATGCAGAGTGGATGTCAGCACATCAATCAAAGGATTTAAAAGTTAGATGGGCTACCCCTGATGTAATTGTCTCAGATTGGGGTAATGAAGAGGCTAAACAAGGTTGGGTTCAAGCGTACAAGCAGTATCAAGGAAGAAACCCTAAATGGATATTTGAAGATGTCCTAATAGAAATTAATAAGCAAAAAGAAGGTGTAGCTATATTTTGGGTAAGTTTTAAAGTTGACGGAGAAATGACTGATGTAAAATTACTTTTTGTAGAGACTTTCCGTAAAGAAAATAATGAATGGAAGAAGATTAGAGAGTACGTTGAAAATAGCTTTACTAATTAGTCATTTTATTGTAGTCCCTAATTATAAAAAGAGTTTTATTAAGCTAACGGGTGTGTTAGTTGAAGATCTGCTTCAATATCTCGAAATCAAGTCTTCTGTTAAAGGGGGCTATTCTAGAAACTATTATTTACAGAAATTCAGAAAGGATTAACCATGACTACAGTAATAAGTTACTTAATATACATTGTCATATTAATTAGTGCTTCAGTAATCCTATTTTTAACGGTAACTTTAATATGGAATACCGGGGATCCAGGAATTATTTTTCTTTTATCCGTAATCTGTAGCCAATTGCTATTAAGCAATTTGGGGGAAATTGGTGAAACTGAAGACTAACCTACATAAGGAAAAATAAATTATCTTGATTTTAAGCTTTCAAGAAAAGGAGGGGCGATTGTTCCATAAGGACAACCGCTCTTCAACTACGCAGCAGTTTACGCTAAGAAACAAATTTTGATAAGGTTTGTTTATTAAATATACGAACTTGGAGGGATTTAATGGAGGGCATTGGCTTAACTATTATAATTTATCTAATCGGTCTATTTATTCTTTATATAATTATTGAAACGGCAGTCAGAAGGGGGATTAACAGTTCTATAATCGGTTTATATCTTGAAAATAAATATGGGATTCAAGATACTAGAGAAAAGAAAAATTCCTTCCTTGATGATGATTTGAATAAAGATTAACAATAAACTTGTTCTATTAACGGGTACGTTAGGTAAAGATTCACTGAAAGATTTCTCGAGATCAAGTCTTCTGTTAAAGGGGGCTAATCTGGAGTAGTCTTTTGAGGTTTATAACTAAATTTCAACCGTTAATAAGATAGTATTTGGGCGATTATCCTATAATGAGTACTCGCCTTTTCACAAAGAAGTAAGCAGGCATTAACCTGCTTACTTCTGTTGAACATCCCAATGCATTTTTGAATGTGTATTCGAATTAAGTTTCTGTACAAGCATATGTGCGGTATAAAAATCGTTAAAAGTTTTCTTCACACGGCTGTTTGATTTCTTTAAGGTTTCCGTTGCACCATTATTTTTACGGACGATAATATACATTCGGTTACCCCTTTCTTCAATTCAGCCATCCTTTAATTACTTTTTACCACATAACTAGATAAAAAACTTAAATGTTCCAAGGATTTAACTGAATTGTCATTAACTTGAAAAGTATATTACCAGCCTTCACAATAACCCCTGCGAAGGCTTCTTTGAAACAGAGTATCGCTTTTTTGAAAATCACTTTACTGAGAACAGAGTGTTAAGATTGCAGTATTGCACTTAAAAGCGAAGAAATAAGTATCAACTTAGAACGGGAAGGTAAAAAATATTAGTTTTATCTAAATGAAAGTTTTTTGCTTATTCCATAAAAGGGGGCAAATCTTAAATAATGGTTTGCTCCCTTTTATTATTCACAGATCCTCGTTTCCTTGCTGTAAAAAAGAGGTGTTATACAGCATATAAAGAACTATTAATGTAGAGCAAAGTTCTTTAGGATTTGGTTTTTTACTTGTAATGGTATATATAATAATTATGGAAAAAGTTGGTATTAGCAATTAAGCATTCGTTATAAATAAAGTTATTTTAACTATTGTTTTTTCAATATTTACAATTTAGGTATACTTTTAAATGTTAAAAGCACGGGGGGAGAGCATTGAGAAAAGTTATTTTTATCGTAATGGTATTTATTCTTAGTTTAGTAGGATGCAGTGAAGAAACCGACTCAAAGGAGCTTGTAAAATACAATAAAGAAAGAGTTATTAACTCATTAAACGATGCGTCGTTTACTCCAGAAATTCCAACTAAACTTCCATTTGGTCCAACAGAGGTAAGGGTAAACGTAGAGGATATAGGAGGAATGGAGAATAGTTTTATTAAAGTTTCATTTATAAGTGAAAACCAAAAAGAGGTCACTTTTCACGCAACAAAAAGCCAAAATGCATTAGATTTTACAGATGAACATGTAAAGATACAGGAAGACCTAGAAGGAAAATACGGGGAAAAAGAAAAGGTTAAGATTTTAAAATGGAATAAAGATGATATTTATTATGAACTATTCGTGGATAGCGACTCTACATCCAAAGAAGAAGTACTTAATATAGCCGATAATTTTAATCAAGTAAATTAGGCTAACTTTATAAAACTAACGGAGCTACGTTTTTAAATCGATATCTCGGAATCAAGTCTTTCAGTTTAGGGGGCCTTTCAAGAGTAAGATGCGTCCGACTTTCATAATAAGGGCCGTTTAATTTAAAGGTAACTTGAAATACGTTTTCTAAAACTAGTAAACTACAAAGGAGAAATTTTGTGAGCAATATTATGCTTCGAAACGTAATGGAAGATGATCTTCCGGTTTTCTTCAAACTCCAACAGGATCAGGATGCCAATCATATGGCGGCATTTACAAGTAAGGACCCGGGGGATTGGAACAGCTTCTTAACTCACTGGAATAAAATTCTGGAGAATAAAGACATCATCTAGAAAACGATCACTGTTCAAAATAATGTTGCTGGAAATATCCTGTGTTTCGAGCAGATCGGGGTACCAGGGGTTTAGCTGCTGGATGGGGAATATTGGGGCAAAGGAATCGTTACCAATGCCTTAAAGGCATTTTTAAAACGCGTTACCATTCGTCCACTTTATGCTCGTGCTGCCAAGGACAACATAAGGTCACTCAAGGTACTGGAGAAACGTTTTACAATCTTTGGTGAAGACAGAGGGTTTTCTAACGCACGTGGTGAAGAGGTAGAAGAATTTGTTCTTATACTTAACTAAAGATTATTTTATTACAGAATGTCTGTTAATTGCGTAAGTCAGGTTATAACAAATACTTGTTAAAAATTAAATTTCTATTAAGCTCGTAATTGTGAAGAAAATGGATATGGGGCCCAACAAAACTAAAATACCAAAAATCTTAAAGAAACTTGAACAATTGCCTGAAAATAAACTAGCTATCATTCTTAAAGTCTTCCAAAGAAGTTAAACTGTTTTTAGAAAGAGTTCAATGACTTTTACTCTTTCTAATGTCACAAACGTGAGTTATTCATATATTACCAATGAATTTGTAGGAACTGTGACACAAGTAACTGCAGTCTTTTTCGTTTTTTATTTACTTAGATTTAAATTTTGGTGTTTTAAACAAAGGGGAGAGTCAATATGGAAGTAGTATACTTTGCAGGTGGATGTTTATGGGGAGTACAAGCTTTTATAAAAACTTTACCTGGAGTTAAGTTTACAGAAGCGGGAAGAGCTAATGGAACCAGTCACACACTTGAGGGTGATTATGATGGCTATGCAGAATGTGTAAAAACAGGATTTGATCCAACAGTTGTAACGATCCAGGAATTAATGGAATATTTCTTTGAAATCATTGATCCATACAGTTTGAATAAACAAGGACAGGATGTTGGAGAAAAATACAGAACAGGAGTATATAGTGAAAATCCTGAACACTTAAAAGAGGCGAAGGCGTTTCTTAGTGAGAGAAAGGATTATGACCGTATAGTTGTTGAAGTATTACCTCTTACAAACTACGTGAGAAGTGCAGAAGAACATCAAGATAGGTTAGCCAGGTGTCCAAATGATTATTGTCATATTCCAGAAGAAATATTAAGTAGATATAAGTAAGGGGAAATATTGAAAGATGATTTATAAGCTCTATAGTCTTCAGGAATGCTTTACTATCTAATAACGGGAACACAGCAGTTTAATCATGTTCAACTATCAGGCGCGTATAACTCATATCGCGTCTTTTTTGTTTAAGGCGTAAATGTTGAATAAGCACGATCTGAAATGGGATATGTTTTGATGAATACCCGAGTCCAGATGAGGGTATGCGTATATGTAGATGTATTGTAATAAAGGAGGAACTTATCATGACAGGTGTCAAAAATAAAACCGCAATAGTAACTGGTGCAAGCAGTGGAATCGGAGAGGCCATCGCCATGCATCTGGCGGAAGCAGGAGCGAATATCGTGCTGGCAGCCAGGAGAAAAGAACGCTTAGAGGAAATCGCCTTAAAGATTCAGCAAAAGCATTCTGTCCATATCAAAGCTGTAGAAACGGATGTGACAAACCGAGAAAAAGTTGAACAACTGGTTGCTGAAGCCAAGGATGCATTCGGGAGTGTCGATGTCTTCGTTAATAACGCTGGTGTCATGCTGCTTTCTTTTTTAAAAAATGATCATGTAGATGAGTGGGAAAAAATGGTGGATGTCAATATAAAAGGGGTGCTGTTCGGTGTCCATGCTGCACTGCCGACGATGTTAGAGCAGGAAAGCGGGCATATCATCAATGTTTCTTCAGTAGCAGGACACGAAGTATTTCCTTCCAGTTCTGTCTACAGTGCGACAAAATATGCGGTCCGAGCCTTGTCGATGGGAATGGAAAAAGAGTTATCGAAAACCGGGGTCCGGGTGACGAATATTTCTCCAGGCGCTGTTTCCACAGAGTTGACCGAGCATATTACGGATGAAGAAGTCATTGAAAATTTCAAGAATCGAAAAATGACTCCATTAGAACCAGGTGACATAGCGCGAGCGGTTACTTACGCAGTGTCACAGCCTGATTATGTCAATGTCAATGAAGTGATTGTACGCCCATCTCAGGCTAAAAAGTAAAGAAACAAAGAATAGCCGCTGCACACGCAGCGGCTATTCTTTTATTTGAAATTTTTTATATCCTTTTTCATTCTTTTCCGTAGTGATATCGATATGATCAACTTTTGCATAAGGGCTGGGTCCCTTTTGGATATCTTCGACAAAAGCATCAAGGTCCTGTTTATCCCCTTCCGCTTCCATTTCTACAGAACCATCGGGGTTATTTTTCACCCAACCTTTAATATT
This sequence comes from Thalassobacillus cyri, assembly GCF_900107755.1. Classification (GTDB taxonomy): domain Bacteria; phylum Bacillota; class Bacilli; order Bacillales; family Halobacillaceae; genus Thalassobacillus; species Thalassobacillus cyri. Next base: position 195,467 of record NZ_FNQR01000006.1, read on the forward strand.
ATGTTCAGTTGCTACCTGCTGCGCAGTAAATCTAAATCCTACGCCTTGTACTCTCCCGTGTACAATGATATGTGCAAAAGCCATATTTTACCCCCTAAATTCAACTTTTTTATCATTTATACCATAACCTTTTCAAAATCTCTAAAAAACTGCTTAGTGAAATAACTCTTCGTAATAGTTCCTGGCATCTTGTTCAGTCTTAAATAGCACATGGTTTTCTTCTATCCTACAATATTTATTCTGTAAATAGACAGTTTTTATGTGGGGGTTTTCGGGAGACTGTATAATTTTTGCCGGCCTAATATCACAGGACGCAGGATTATGTATGCTTGCCAAAATGACATAGACATCATCGCCGCCTTTAACTTCATGGGGATCGATCAAATGATCCATGTGGTTTCCTCCAACATCAAAGTAGTTTATTTACATAGTTTGTTCCGGTAACCTGAAAATATGCTAAGGGACAAAGAGAGGTGGCTGTTAACATGGATGAGATCGATATTTCTTCTATAACTGGTTTTAGAGTGGGACATGCAGCTGATCAAGAAGCAGCAACTGGATGTTCGGTTGTAATTTGTGAACAAGGAGCGGTCGGAGGGGTAGATGTACGAGGTGGCGCACCAGGAACACGGGAAACGGATCTGTTACGGTCGGAGAACCTGGTTGAAAGCGTCCATGCCATTTTTTTAGCTGGTGGAAGTGCATTCGGACTGGCAGCCGGTTCGGGAATTATGGATTTTTTGGAGGAGAAAGGAATCGGATTTGATACCGGAGCAGGAAGAGTCCCGATTGTTCCTGGTGCAATTCTTTACGATCTTCAAGTCGGTGACAGCAAAAGGCGCCCCGATCATCTTATGGGGTATGAGGCATGCATGGATGCTTATGATTCCCATGAAATAAAAACGGGCAATTTCGGGGCAGGTACAGGTACCTCGATCGGAAAGGTTTTAGGACCCGAGCAGGCGATGAAAGGCGGTATAGGAAGCTATGCTTTACAAGCTGCCGACATACAAATCGGGGCATTAGTCGCCGTTAACAGCTTTGGGGATATCCTTGACCCTGAAACCGGTAAGCTGATAGCCGGGGTGTATGAAAAAGATAGTTTAGAATTGCTGTCTACTGAAAATATATTAATAAATCAAATAAAAACAGCTGATGCCAATCGATTTTCCGGCAATACTTCGATTGGTGTCATCATGACAAATGCCAAGTTATCAAAAGCTCAGGCAAATAAGATCGCTTCTATTGCCCATGATGGTTTTGCCAGGACGATGCGCCCTTCTCATACCTTGATCGATGGGGACAGCCTATTTTTGATGGCTACTGGTGAGGTGGAAGCGGATGTCAATACCATGGGATTGCTCGCAGCAAAAGTTGTAGAACAGGCAGTACTTAGGGGTGTCAGGGATACAACATCAGCATATAGTCTATTAAGCTATAGAGATTTGCAGAAAAGGAGGAAAGCATAATGCTTTATCATTTATTCGTTTATGGTACCTTACGCAAACATCAGCCGAACCATTTTCATCTAAACCATGCAGAACTCGTGTCAGAACAAGCAAGTACAAGAGGGAAATTGTATGAAGGGCCAAGCTATTATCCGGTGTTATTGGAGGACGATACGGTTGTCTATGGGGAATTGTATCAAGTGGATGAAGCAACCCTCGCTATCGTAGATGAACTAGAAGGTTTCCAGAAAGAAGGCAAGAACAATTTATATGATAGAAAGATAAAAGAAGTAGAGTCAGATCAGGGCAGCTATCAGGCTTATGTTTATTATTTATCACCAGAAAGAAAAGAGATGGCTGTAACTGAAATCTCATATGGAGATTGGAAAGTGCACGAATTAGTGAAAAAAGATGAAGTCACCTACTTCGCTTACGGCTCATGTATGGATGAAGAGCGATTCAAACTGGCAGGCGTCGATCATTATTTCCATCAAAAACTTGGGCGCGGGGTATTGGAAGGCTATCGTCTTCTCTTTTCCCACCATGTGCATGATGGCGGAAGAGCGGATATCATAGAAGCAGATAACCATGTTGAGGGAGTCTTATACAGGACGCCGCTGGATGCCGTCGAGTATTTGTTCAAACGTGAAGGGGTCGAAACTGGTAATTATCGTCCTACCGTAGTTGATATTAAACAAGACGATAAGCAATGGAAGGATGTGTTGACGTTTTATGTGATTGATAAGAAGCCTGATCTTTCTCCTCCTTTCCACTATGCAGAGGAAATTCACCGTGGCGCAGCATCCTACCTGTCTGATGACTATATGAACCATCTGGAAAAGTTATTTGTCGAGAAGTTCCAGGTTGATGGGTTCAGGAATTACGTTAAAAAGAGTTCAAGTAAACAAAAATAAAAGGCTTGCATTAATCTTCAGTTCAGGTATAATAATTGCTAAATATTTGAAATCGATGACGAAGAGAGTAATCAGCTGTAGACACAAAGCGAACCGGGGGTGGTGGGAGCCTGGTTGAAAGCAGATGATGAACCGGACTTCCGAGATATTGACTTGAATGACAGTAGAGTTGATCGTATCGCTGCGTTAAAGCGTCAAGGTGGAGGGGAACATTGAGCTTTCCCCTTAACAAGAGTGGTACCGCGGGAAGACTCCCGTCTCTATACGTTAGAGACGGGAGTCTTATTTTTATTCAGGGGGGATTCACATGTATGGTAAAAAGATACTGGCAACAGTAATAGCAGGAGAATTGAAAGGAGATTTATCTTATCAGGAAGTAGAAGCACTAATAGAGGTTCCTAAATTAGACACCCATGGAGACCTTTCTTTTCCTTGTTTTTCGTTAGCGAAAGTGTACCAATCACCTCCACAGAAACTAGCACAACAGCTTGCAGACAAGCTTTCTCATCCACTGTTTGCTCATGTGGAAGCCACTGGCGGCTATGTGAATATTAAAATCAATCGGGTCATGGGAAGCAAGGAAATATTAAAAAACATGATTGCTGGAGGACCTGATTATGGAAACCAGCAAAAGAATGGGCATATCACCATAGATCTTTCCTCTCCTAATATAGCGAAACCTTTTGCGATGGGACACCTCCGTTCGACGGTTATCGGTAACTCTATCGGGCTTCTTGCTGAAAAGCTGGGATATCAGGTGACCAGAATCAATCATATCGGAGACTGGGGAACCCAGTTCGGGAAACTGCTGTATGCCTATACGAAATGGGGAGATGAGCAGTCAGTAAAACAGAATCCCATTCAAGAATTATTTCGTCTTTATGTCCAATTTCATGATGAGGCAGCGAAACATCCCGAGTTAGACGAAGAAGGGAGAGCCTGGTTCAAGAAATTAGAAATGGGTGATCCCAAAGCGTTAGATTTATGGCAATGGTTCCGGGATGAGTCATTAAAAGACTTCAAGACGATTTATAATCGAATACATGTTGATTTCGATAGTTATGATGGAGAAGCTTTCTATAATGATAAGATGGAGCGGGTAATTAAACTTTTGAAGGAAAAGAATTTACTGGAAGAGTCGGAAGGAGCCATGGTTGTCCAACTGGATGAATATGATCTTCCACCTTGTTTGATTCAAAAATCAGAGGGTACTTCCCTTTATGCGACAAGAGATTTAGCGGCAGCTATTTACCGTAAAGAAACTTACAATTTTGATGCTTCGCTATATGTGGTCGGACGTGAACAGACCATCCATTTTCAGCAACTTAAAGCTGTATTGGCAAAGATGGGGTACGGCTGGGCGGAGGATATCGTCCATGTCCCTTTCGGAATGATTTTGAAAGATGGCAAGAAGATGTCGACGAGAAAAGGGAAAGTGATCCTGCTTCAAGACGTATTGGATGAAGTGAACCTGCTTGTTGCTGAACAAATGGATGCCAAAAATCCAGCTTTGAAAGACAAGGAAGCGATTAAACAGCAAATCGGGGCGGGAGCTGTCATCTTTCATGACCTAAAAAATCATCGCCTCCATGATGTGGAATTTTCAATTGAGCAAATGACCAGCTTCGAGGGGGAAACAGGGCCTTATCTACAATACTCCCATGTACGTGCTTGTTCGATACTGGAGAAAGTAAAAGAGAATCCCACACTCTGGATCCAGGGTCTAGAGGATGATGAAAGCTGGAAAGTTCTTAAACAATTAGCAGCCTTCCCGGCTATTGTTGAGAAAGCATACAATGAAAAAGCCCCTTCCATTATGGCGGATTATTTACTGAAGCTGGCACAAGCATTCAATAGACTTTATGGGAAAGTGAAAGTCATCGATCATAAAGAATATTTACCAGTCGTTTTTGGGGTCCAGAATGTATTGAGAGAAGGATTGAGATTACTCGGGATACAGGCGCCAGCTAAGATGTAGGTAACACTATTCATAGAGCCTTGCTCCTGCTACAATATATAACAAGAATAACGACAAAATAACAGAGTATCTGCCAGATATAAAGGAGTCCCAGCCATGAATGTAACTACGAAAGACAGTCAGCTTACGAAAGAAGCACTACGATTGAGTGGTTTATATCATGAATTAAATCGTCAGGATAAAGATAAGCATGCGGAAAAGGTATTGGATTTGATCGGTAAATGGGAAAAGAAACAGTTGATGATCGGTTTTGCAGGACATTTTTCTGCTGGAAAATCGACGATGATCAATACACTGTTGGAAGATGATATTCTCCCATCCAGTCCGATACCAACCAGTGCCAATGTTGTCAAACTTCATTCAGGTGACGATTACACCCGTGTTTTTTACCGGAAGGAGCGCCCGGTCCATTATCCAGGAAAGCCTGAAATGGAAACGATTCAAGCGCTTTGTAAAGACGGTGATGAAATCGTTTCATTAAATATTAGTCAGCGTGATACAAATCTTCCTGAGCATGTCACTCTGATTGATACCCCAGGCGTTGATTCTACCAATGATGCAGACAGGGTCATTACGGAGTCTTCTCTTCATTTAATGGATTACATGTACTATGTCATGGATTATAATCATGTGCAATCAGAAGTGAACCTGTCATTTTTGCAGGAAATGCAAAAGAATAGGCTTCCGTTTTCTATTATCATTAATCAGGTCGATAAACATCAGGAGGAGGAATTATCATTCCAGGACTTTAAAGACAGTGTCAGCCAGGCGCTTGAAGACTGGAACTTGAGTCCGGAAAAAATATTCTATACATCTTTGATGAAGCCCGACTTATCGATTAATGAACTGCCGCAGTTAAAAACACACCTTCAAGGTATCTATCAGCTGGAAGACGGGGAGCGGGCAGAAAGTATTTTTCGTAACGCCTCCTTAATCATCGAAGAGAGCGTCGATCAGCTTGCTGAGGAAAACGATGATGAAAAAGCTGAGTTGTTCGAGCGTATCGAAGAGTTAAAGGCAGCGATGGACGCTCAGGAAAACAGTCAAGATCTGGAAGCGGAACTTAAAGAGTTAACGACAAGGGAAGAGGAAGCAGAATCTTTTTATCAGGAACGAGTACTTTCCCTTTTTAAAAATGCTTATTTGATGCCGACAACGTTAAGAGAAGATGCCGAGCGGTATTTAGAAGCGATGCAGCCAGGTTTCAAAGTTGGTTTGATGTTTACGAAGAAAAAGACGGAAGAGGAGCGCGACCAACGGAAACAAGCTTTTTATAATCATTTGATGAAAGTAGTAGAAAAAAACTTGAAATGGCCACTGCGGGATCGGCTGTTGGAGGTTGTAGAAGCTTATCCTGTCGCTTATTCCCAAGTGACAGATAAGATACAGAAAATGGATGTCCATTATCCGGAACAGCGGTTGGAAGAACTGATTGAACCAGGAGCCAAAGTGACTGGCCAGTATATTCTGGTATATACCGATAAAGTGGCTGACGATGTTAAGCGTGTCTATAAGTCTTATGTCAAGGAATTATGGGAAACCATTAAAAAAGGATTAAATGAGGACACACGTACAAAAATGGCATCATTTGAGGATGAACGTCAATTACTGGATCAAATTCAGCAATATCGAGATGCGGTCGAAGACTTAGAGAGAGAAATTGAAAATTACCGCACCCAGTTATGGACAGCTTTCCAAAACGATTCTTTGGATGGCGAGCTGTTGCAACGGATCGAGGGAAGGCTGAAAGAGAGGGAGACTAATATTGAGGTACAGGAAACCTTCCTAACCAGCCATCAACAAAAAGAAGTTCCAGAACAAGTTGAAATAGTGCAACCGACAACGGATGAAATAAAACCGGTAAATATTGATAAGGACGCAACACTAAAAACGATCGCACAAGTTGTGGAAACGATAGAAGATACTCCAGGCTTTCAAGAGCTAGCAGCCCAGTTGACAGATAAGCGAAAACGGCTACGGGATCAGGAATTCACGGTCGCTTTATTCGGTGCCTTCAGTGCGGGTAAGTCTTCTTTTGCTAATGCTTTGATGAAAGAGAAGCTATTGCCGGTATCACCAAATCCTACGACAGCGACGATCAACAAAATTGCTCCGCCCAATGAGCAACATCCTCATGGAAGCATTTTAGTCAAAATGAAAACAGAATCGCAAATGATAGAAGACCTGCAGGCTTTTGCCAGCATTCTAGGAATAGAAGAAAACAAGTTGCCAGCCTTAGTGAATAAGTTTGCTGCTCTGGAAGAAAAGGATTTCCAGCCATTGGAGCATAAACAGCGCTCTTTTGTATATGCGGTGTTAGAAGGATACGCGGCAGCTGAGAATAAAATCGGTAAGCAGTTGACTATCGGGTTAGAAGAATTTCCGGGATATGTAGCAGATGAAAAGAAGTCTTGCTTTGTGGAATGGATGCAAGTCCATTATGATTGCCCTTTGACTCGAAAAGGAATCACTTTAGTGGACACCCCTGGTGCGGACTCCGTCAATGCCAGACATACAGATGTTGCTTTCGAATATATCCGTAACGCGGATGCGATATTATTCATCACCTATTATAACCATCCTTTCTCCAAAGCGGATGAAAGCTTCCTGACTCAGCTTGGAAGAGTCAAGGATGCCTTTAGTATGGATAAGATGTTTTTCCTTATCAATGCAGCAGACCTTGCTCATTCCGAAGAGGAACTCGATAGTGTGCTCACTTATATGGAAGAACAGTTGCTGCAATTTCAAATACGGAAAGCCCAACTGTTCCCTGTCTCCAGTCTGTTTGCGTTAAGGGAGAATGAGGAGAAGGATGCCCTTGTAAAAAAGGCAAGAGAAGGTTTTTCGGACTTTGAAAAACGATTCTACACCTTTATTGACAGGGACCTGCCTGAGGTTTTGATTCGATCTATCGAGCATGATTTCTCCCGGGCGAAAAGCAGGATGGAAACGATTATATCTGATGCAAGTCTTGATCAATCAGCTCGTAAGCAGAAGATTGAAGTGAACAATCAGGATAAGACAGAAATGCTTGAAGTCCTTAGCAGCTTCAATTATGCACCATATCATACTAGGATAGAGCAAAAAACAGAAAAACAAGTCTTTTATATCCATCAGCGCATGCTTTTGAACTTCAATGATTATTTCAAGCATCATTTTAATCCTGCTACGATAAAAGGGAGCGGTAAAGAAGCGAAAATGCAATTGGAAATGGCAGCAGAAGCATTGTTCCAGGAAGTCAGTTATGAACTGAATCAGGAACTTCGGGCTGTCTCACTTAGAATAGAAGGGTTTTTAAATGATTCATTGATACAATTAAACCAGGACTTGCAACGTCGTTTGCAAGAAATAAGAAAAAGCTTTGACCTGAGTGAACCAGAAACTCAGGAGCTACAGCATCCTGCCTTCAACTTCATTGTCAATCTTGACAGCAATGAAACGAACAAGTTATTGCAAAGTTTCAAAGGGACGAAGAAATTTTTCGAACAGAATGAAAAAGAGCTGATGAAAGAAGCCTTCAAAGCGGCGGTTGACCCAGTTATCAAGGGCCAATTGGAAGATGCTGAAAGGGAAATGAATGAACTCTATCTACCTCAATGGGAAGGAATCGTCACAGCACTTAAACAAGATAAGAACAATGAAATTAGTGACTACTATGACGGATTGAACTACAACCTCGAGCATCCGCTGGATATCGAAGGCTTAAGAAATAAAAAAGAACAGCTTAATAAACTCCATTAAACACAAAAAAGACGCCTGAAAGAGCTTCAGGCGTCTTACTTAATTAAATATTGATTTTCACTTTACTGTCATCACGAAGTTTTTCTACTAATTTGGTGATTTGTTCTTGTTCTTTTGATTTCTTCAATTGTTGTTCTACTTGTGGTTTAACCTCTTCATACTTAGGGATCTCTTGTTCTTTGCCTGATTGTTCTGCTTGCTGTTCCATTTGCTTGACCATTTTATCATATTCAGCTTTCAATTCATCTTCGGTTACTTCTGCTTGTTCTGTATTTTCTTCTACATATTTTTCAACCTGAAGACTTTCTCTGATTCTTGGTTTCAACTCATCTTTAGAAGACATATTGTTCATTTTTAGGAATTCTTGCATTTGTTCCTCGGATTCAATCTGTTTCTCTATTTCTTCGTACTGCTTTTCGACCTTTTTATCGTCGACTTTAATACCGGATTTTTTTGCATATTGGACGAGAAGTTCAGAATCCACTAAAGAGTTAACAATGCTTTTTTGCAGCTGTTCTTTATTTTCGTCTACATTCATACCCATTTGTTCATATTGTTGTTTCATTGCCTCGTATTGTTGGGTGAATCTGTCTTTTGAAATCTCTTCACCATTGACGACGGCTACTGGGTCTGGAATATCGCTGCTGCTTTCTTCGGCGTTTTTTTCTTGTTTTTCGTCTGGTTGAGCCTCTTTGCCTTCCTGGCTTTCGCCCTGGCCGGATTCTTTGTCTCCGCCGCTGCATGCCGCGAGTCCAAGAACCAATACGATCCCGAACATGATCGTCAGTAACTTTTTATTCATTTTATCTCTCCTTTAGTGAACATGATGAAGCATAAGAGGAGTGTAGCATAGCCCTATTGGCTTGTAAACAAAGAAGCTATGCAGTCAGATACATAATTTGGCATTCGCGTGAATAAGGTGATTAAAGGAAAGCAGAAGAGAGGTGGTTTCCATATGTATTATTATCAATATCCTTATTACACGTATTACTATCCTGTTCCATACCGGCAGCAGCAGCCTGGTAAGCGTGCTCATGCTAAACTGGAAGGTGGACCATTGGCTGAAGAGCTGAAAGGCGATGTTAATTTCTATGAATTACCTTATGGAGTAGAGGTGTTTGTCCAAGTCCAAGGTCTCCCGAAGTACCAGCCAGGTGGAAATGGAAAGAAACAAATCGGTCCCCATGGATTTCATATCCATGAAAAAGGATCTTGTCAAGTAGGTGATCAAAAAAGTCCTTTTGAAGCGGCAGGCGGGCATTGGAACCCAGACAATCAGCCTCATGGCAATCATGCCGGAGATTTCCCTGTCCTGTTTTCTAATGATGGTTTTGCCCAAATGATGTTCTTTACCAATCGGTTTAAAATAGACGACATCCTTAATAAAACGGTGATCATTCATGAAAGTCCGGATGACTATCAAACGCAGCCTGCGGGGGACGCTGGCAAACGACTTGCATGCGGCATTATAAAACCGACATGATTTTTTGAATAAAAAGGAAACGGATTGCATAAACTGGTAGAAGCGGAGGTGATTTGGGCCTTCATCTTGACTTATCAAGCAAATTATAGTAACATAATAATATAATTTTAATACTTTAAATATGGAAAGTTAGAAAAGTATGAATAACAAAAATCACCTATTATAAAGAGTGATCGATGATTCATCTGATACTTTTTATAATATGTGATTTTTTATGAAGTCCATATTAATTTTTATGAAACATTGGAGGACCAAAAGAATGAAAAATGGTACAGTAAAATGGTTTAACGCAGAAAAAGGCTTCGGTTTCATCGAAGTGCAAGGTGAAGACGACGTATTCGTACATTTCAGTGCAATCGAAGGCGAAGGCTTCAAGACACTTGAAGAAGGCCAGGCAGTTGAATTCGAAATCACTGAAGGCAACCGCGGACCACAAGCTGCAAATGTAGTTAAACTATAATAGTAGCACAAACATATGACAGGAAAGGGACTGGCTTTAAGAAAGTCAGTCTCTTTTACATAGGTTCCCATTTTTCAAAGGAGGTAGCATACAATGGCATTCGGTAAAAAGAATCAAGAGGAAATCATTAAAGAAGAAACTAAGATTTGGGTGTGTGACTCAGAGGACTGTAATTGTTGGATGAGGGATAATTTTAAAATTGAAGAAACACCGACTTGTCCGATATGCAAAAATGATATGAGCATCTCTACGAAGGTTCTTCAAGTGGTAGATAATAATAGTATTTATTATAAATAAAATTCGGAAGGCCACGCTAAGAAATAAGCGTGGCTTTTTTATGAATAGTAGAGTGGGTCAACCTGTTAGAAACTGGGAGGTCTGAATTTTAGGCTGGGCAAAAGTTGTTCTCCCCCTTACAGGGATATTAGACTTAAAACCCTGCTTATCAACGAATTAGATAAGCAGGGAGGAGAATTAATGCTTGAAATATATCATCTTAAGCTTAACAATGATATAATTCTTCTGATATAAATTTTGAAATATGGAGGATTTATGAATGATCAATGTACACAATGTTAGTCTTCGATTCGGTGATCAAAAGCTTTTTGAAGACGTAAATATAAAGTTCACCCCAGGTAATTGCTACGGACTTATCGGAGCCAATGGAGCCGGGAAGTCAACATTCTTAAAGATCTTAAGCGGAGAAATCGAAGCGCAGACTGGAGACGTTTCGATGAAACCAGGACAGCGTATGGCCGTCTTGAAACAGAACCATTTTGAGTACGATGAGTATGAAGTTTTACAAGTAGTCATCATGGGACACGCACGACTCTATGAAGTGATGGAAGAGAAAAATGCTATCTATATGAAGCCTGATTTCTCTGATGAAGATGGAATCAAGGCTGCTGAGCTTGAAGGGGAATTTGCAGAAATGAATGGGTGGGAAGCAGAATCAGATGCTGCCCGTCTATTGAAAGGATTAGGAATCGGTGAAGAGATGCACGGAAAGCTGTTAAAAGACCTCAGTGGTTCAGAAAAAGTGAAAGTACTGTTGGCGCAAGCACTCTTTGGCAATCCTGATGTTCTGCTATTGGATGAGCCGACCAACCACTTGGATATCAAAGCAATCCAATGGCTCGAAGACTTCCTGATCAATTTCGAGAATACAGTCATCGTCGTATCCCATGACCGGCACTTCCTGAATAACGTCTGTACCCATATTGCTGACTTGGATTTCGGTAAGATCCAAGTTTATGTCGGTAACTATGATTTTTGGTATGAATCCAGCCAACTAGCACAAAAAATGGCTGCCGAACAAAACAAGAAAAAAGAAGAAAAGATTAATGAATTAAAGGAGTTCATCGCCAGATTCAGCGCCAATGCTTCGAAATCCAAACAGGCGACTTCCAGGAAAAAGCTGCTTGAAAAGATTACATTGGATGATATCCAGCCATCATCCCGCCGATATCCTTATATCGCATTCAACGCTGACAGAGAAATCGGGAATGATTTATTAGTGGTTGATGGATTAACCAAGACAATCGACGGTGAAAAAGTATTGAATAATGTCAGTTTTACCTTGAATAAAGATGACAAGGTTGCTTTTGTTGGTGCTAATGAAATCGCTAAGACGACATTATTTCAGATACTATCTGGAGAAATGGAACCGGATGAAGGCACTTATAAGTGGGGAATTACAACTTCTCAAAGTTACTTTCCAAAAGATAACTCTAAATACTTTGAAGGATGCGATTTGACACTGGTCGAGTGGCTGCGTCAATATTCGCACGAAGACGAAACGGAAACTTTCCTGCGCGGCTTCCTTGGACGGATGTTGTTCTCTGGTGAAGAAGCATTGAAAAAAGCGAGTGTTCTTTCCGGGGGAGAAAAAGTAAGATGTATGCTGTCTAAGATGATGTTAAGCGGGGCCAATGTATTGATCCTTGATGGACCCACCAACCACTTGGATTTGGAATCTATTACGGCATTGAATAATGGGTTGATCAAGTTTAAAGGATCCATCTTATTTTCCTCCCATGACCACCAATTCATCGAAACGATCGCAAATCGTATCATTGAATTGACTCCGAACGGAATTGTAGACGAAGAAATGAGTTATGATGAATATATCCAGGATCCGAAAGTAGAACAAAAATTAAAAGCATTACAATAAAGGAATAATTCAATTTCAAAAGTAGTGTAATAGTAACTTTGCTATTACACTACTTTTTGTCGTTTTTTCTGTTGTAATCTTATTGATATATTAATGTTAATACTGAAATGTAATTGTTACTGTTTTGTTCTTCACATTTTTCCCTCATATGTTAAATTAGGGTTTGTAAGCAAATTAATCCAATTTTCTAAGGAGGTTTTCCTGTGAAGAAAACAGTAGTATCATTAGCAGCCGTAACCACAATCTCTGGTGGTCTAGCAGTACAAGCACAGGCACACGATGGGGAATATGTGGTGAACAAAGGCGACACGCTTTGGGGAATCTCCCAAGAGTATAACGTGACCGTAAATTCATTGAAAGATTGGAACAACCTTGACTCCAATCTCATCTATCCTAATGATAAATTGACAGTTTCTAACGAAGGAGCTACTCCGGCCGTTGCAAGTGCCGACTATTATACTGTTAAATCCGGTGACACACTTTGGGGTATTTCTCAAGATCATGGCGTAACTGTTAATGAACTTAAAGAATGGAACCAAATATCCGCCACTAACATCTATCCTGGCGATCAACTGAGCTTGAAAGGTGCTGTTGAACAGACAAGCAACACTGAAACAAAAGAAACAACAACAGAAACAGAGCAAGCATCTAACTCAGTGGAAGGCCAAACTATAAATGTCAGCGCGACTGCTTATACAGCTAACTGCGTAGGCTGCTCTGGTGTGACAGCAACAGGTATCGATTTGAACGCTAACCCGGACAAGAAAGTCATCGCTGTCGATCCTGATGTCATTCCGCTAGGTTCTGAAGTATATGTAGAAGGTTATGGACGAGCTGTAGCCGGAGATATCGGCGGAGCTATCCAAGGGAATAAGATTGATGTATTCATCCCGAATCGTTCTGATGCTCTAGCATGGGGTGTCCAAAACGTAGAAGTAACTATCTTAGATTAATAGAGTGAAAAAGCTGCCTCCCTGGAGGCAGCTTTTTTTTATCATAAAAGCGGCGGAAACATTTCAATAAAAGGAATTTTTAGACAAGTCAGTCAACTTTATTGATAGATTGTTACCTATAATAGTATAATTAACATGTATGTAAGCGAATACAAATAGCTTACTGTATTGAAAATGGAGGAGGGGTTATATGAGTGGTATTTGGTTAGCGCTTATCGGCGGTCTCGTTTTCTTTCTTGGCTATAGATATTATTCCAAGTTCATCGCCGAAAAGATTTACCGGTTGGATCCGAATTACACAACACCTGCCCATCAGTATAAAGATGGTGTAGATTTCGTACCGACCAACAAATTCGTTTTATGGGGACATCACTTTACATCTGTAGCTGGAGCTGCGCCGATTGTTGGACCGGCAATCGCAGTTTACTGGGGCTGGCTGCCTGCAATATTATGGGTGCTTCTCGGTACGGTATTTGCTGCCGGGGTCCATGATTTTGGAACATTGGTGTTATCCGTCAGAAACAAAGGACAGTCCGTAGGTACATTAGCAAGTAAACTTATCGGCCAGCGGGCGAAAATATTGTTCTTATTCATCATTTTACTGTTAGTACTTATGGTAAATGCGGTATTTGCCTGGGTTATCGCAAACTTGTTCATTTCCTTCCCGGCAAGTGTGCTGTCTGTATTCATCCAGATTCCTTTAGCTATCTGGATCGGCTACAGTGTATATAAGAGAAAAGGGAGCATGCTTCTGCCTTCATTGGTAGCATTAGCTGTCATGTACTTGGCGGCAATCGTTGCAAGTTACGTGCCAGCACTGCAGATAGATCTGGTGAAATATTTCGGAGGGGAAGGCGCAACAGCATTATTTGGTATGAGTGCCACTTCTGCAGCGTTTTTGGTTTGGATCATCGTGTTGATGGTTTACGTCTATATCGCATCTACATTACCAGTATGGAAACTGCTTCAACCACGTGATTATATCAATTCACATCAGTTGATCGTCGGCCTTGGAATTCTTTATTTAGGATTGTTGTTAACCAATCCGGAGATCACTGCACCTGTTACGAATGGTCAAGCCAATGATGTATCCTGGTTCCCGTTATTATTCATCACGATTGCATGTGGTGCCATTTCAGGGTTCCACGGGCTGGTATCATCCGGTACATCTTCGAAACAGTTGGATAAAGAAACGGATGCCCGTTTCGTAGGATATTTAGGTTCTGTCGGCGAAGGTGCACTTGCTTTGATCGCCATCATTGCAGTGGTTACATTTTTCCCGACGGCAGGAGAATTCACAGCTACCTATAGTGGCTTCACGGCAGCGAGCGGTGCAGGATTAGGAGTCTTTATCCAGGGTGCTGCCCAATTGGCGACAGGATTAGGTATTCCTGCGTCTGTGGCTGCTACGATCGTATCTGTTATCGTTGTCAGCTTCGCTGCGACAACACTTGACTCATCCGTACGTTTGATGCGCTATATCATTGCTGAATTAGGTACAGAATATAATGTTAAACCTATTACAAAAACACATGTTGCTACAACAATTGCTGTAGTATCCAGTGCAGCCCTTACATTGATACCGCAAGGGCCAAAAGGTTTCGGTTCAGGTGGTTACCTGTTATGGCCATTATTCGGTACTTCGAACCAATTGCTTGCAGGTATCAGTTTATTGCTGGTTTCCATCTGGCTGAAGCGAAATGGCAGAAATTATCTACCGACAATCATTCCGATGGTTTTCGTCATGTTTATGACTTTATGGGCGATGATCTCCCAGGTGTTTACACAATGGGCGCCATGGACAGAGACTAGTGATTGGCTGTTATTCAGTTTTGGTGCGATTATCCTCATATTCACCTTGTGGATTCTGCTCACCGCTTTCTCTGCAATAGCCATGAATAAAAAGGATAGTATCGAGAGAAGTGCTTAGTAAATCGAAAAGCCGCGCTGCAAATAGTGCGGCTTTTCTCTATCAAGGAGGTGTGAGAAATGGTTGATATTATAATTATCCGGGCTGAAAAAGAAATCGGGATGGGATGATGTGGTGGAATAAGTGATGACGGGCTCATCACCATGTCTGAAGAATTCAAGCATCATGACAAGGATCGAAAAGATATGGGGGAAATCTATCGTCAGACCATGATAGATTATGGGGGTAAGGTGGATATCATTTTTTTAGATCCAAGAAACCTGATATCGATTGCTGCTTACTTCCTCAAACATATAAAAGCAGGCAATATCACCTTTTGGGAAGGATTCAACCATTTTTTCCTTCATATCAAATTCAATGCCGTTTTCATCAATGGCCGATACCTTAAAGATCTCAACAATTATGATAAACTGATAAAAGAAATACTATATACCTAGGAGGCGGCAAGATGACGGATAAAAAGTTTTCGCTGAAACGTCTCTTCGAACTTTATGATGAGGTGTTAAGTCTACCGCACAAAAATGAAGTAGCTAGGGAACTGCGTGACGAAGATGACTTGTTTTTATTACTGGTCTATTCAGATATGCTGGGCATACCGAATCCTGCCTTTTATTATACATTGGAACTTTATCCTTATATCATCGAAAAGTTTCATGACTGGCACCTTAGAATGGGGATGGAAAAATCTCCTCTGGACGGCATTCGCTGCTGTTAAATATGGAGTGAAGGGGTTATTGGCTGATGAGTAATCTACATGATAAAAAAATTCTGTTTGTGGGCGGGAAAGGAGGGGTGGGTAAGTCTACGACATCCGCCGCTTTTGCCCTTGCGCTGGCTGACTCGGGACACAGCACATTGATTGTCTCCACAGACCCTGCTCATAATTTAGGGGATATCTTCCATAAAAAAGTGAGACACGAAAAGACGAAACTTGCTGAAAATCTCTGGGGGATCGAAGTTGATCCGGAACGGGAGTCGAAACGTTATATTGAAGGGGTGAAGGATAATCTGCAGGGTCTTGTCAAATCCCGGATGGTAGAAGAAGTGCACCGTCAAATCGATATGGCAAGTGCTTCTCCCGGTGCGGATGAGGCAGCTTTGTTTGACCGGTTGATTTCTATCATTCTTGAGGAATCAGGAGATTTTGACAAAATCATCTTCGATACAGCCCCTACCGGTCATACGATCCGTCTTTTGACATTACCTGAGTTGATGAGTGTCTGGATCGATGGCATGCTGGAGCGGAGACAGAAAATCAATGATAATTACACCCAGTTACTGAATGATGGCGAGCCGGTTGAAGACCCAATATATGAAATTTTGCAGAAAAGGAAGAATAAATTCGCTGCCGTTCGGGAAATCATTTTGGACGGCAGACAAACAGGGTTCCTGTTTGTCCTGAATCCGGAACGGCTCCCGATCTTAGAAACCGAGCAGGCCATCAGGCAGTTGGATAAATACCACCTGCATGTCAGGACGCTGGTCGTCAATAAAGTACTGCCTGAACATGCCGATGGTACTTTTTTAGCCAAGCGAAGAAAACAGGAACTCAATTATCTCAAACAAATCGAAAAGACTTTTCCAAAGCAGAAACTGATTAAAGTGCCATTATTCGAAGAGGATGTTTCGGATATGGAAAAGCTGCAAGTATTCGCTGACTATATACAGCAAAATTTAAAGGAGGAATCGGAGTTATGAAAGCGATCGTACACGAAGGGAAAGAAGGTCTTGATGGTTTATCTTACCGCGATATTTATGAATTGGAAACAACTCCTGGAATGGTGAAAGTGAAATTGAAGGCAGCCGGCATGAACCGCAGGGATATAGCTGTAACTTCCCGCCATAAGGCTAATCAACCGGCACTGGTTTTAGGGTCTGATGGTGCTGGAGTTGTGACGGAAGTTGGAGAAGGAGTGACAAACGTCCAAGCAGGCGATGAGGTTGTCATCAATCCCGGATTAGGCTGGAGAGAAAACAGTGATGCACCTCCGGAAGGGTTTGAAATCATGGGCTTCC
The DNA here is from genome assembly GCF_900107755.1 of Thalassobacillus cyri. Taxonomy (GTDB): domain Bacteria; phylum Bacillota; class Bacilli; order Bacillales; family Halobacillaceae; genus Thalassobacillus; species Thalassobacillus cyri. The sequence continues at coordinate 212,563 of NZ_FNQR01000006.1, forward strand.
CCGATCATGGAACGTTTGGAGAATATGTGGTCATACCAGGCGACCATGTAGAAGCTAAACCGGCCCATCTATCATGGGAAGAAGCAGGTGTTTTACCACTTGCGGCGCTGACTGCCTACCGCGTAATTTTCACAAGGGGAAAAGTGAAAAAGGGAGATACCGTACTGCTTCCGGGTATCGGAAGCGGAGTACTCACGTTTGCATTGAAATTCGCTAAAGCTCTGGGGGCACGTGTCATCGTGACTTCAAGAAGCGAAGAAAAATTAGAAGCAGCCAAAAAGCTGGGAGCGGATCGTGCAATTAACACCCAGTCAGACTGGAATGAAGAATTACAGAATGAAAAAGTGGACCTTGTAGTCGAAAGTATCGGCCGGGCTACCTTCAACAAATCTCTTAGTGTTGTCCGGAAGGGTGGAACCATCGTTACCTTTGGTGCTACTACAGAAGATGTAGTGGAAATCGATATCCGCAAATTCTTCTACGGACAGTACAACCTGCTCGGTTCGACAATGGGCAGCGCGGAAGAATTCAAGGAAATGCTGGAATTCATCACTGCGAACGATATTAAACCTGAGCTCGATCGTGTATTCAAGCTTTCTCAATATAAGCAAGCATTCGAATACCTTCGAGATACCAAAAACTTTGGAAAAATTGGATTTACTATAGAAGGATAGCATATCTCACCCCGTGGTACTGTTTTAACGACTGGTCAAGCCCCAAAACTGTAGACATTGAAAAAACACCGGGGTTATGCAACCGCCTGATTTCTGTATTCGACAGGAGTCAGGCGGTTTAGTTTTCGCTGAGCACGT
>NZ_FNQR01000015.1 GCF_900107755.1 Thalassobacillus cyri
CGTTTAATAATGTGTAGTTTTTCTTCGGGGGTATACTGGCTCATAAGAGCACCTCCTATTGTCAGATGAGTGTCCAACAATAGGGGTGCACTGCAAAAACGAGTAGAGGTGAAACGAAAAGGAAATAATTACCAAAAAGAAAAACTCAGAGCTATCAAACCTGAGTTTGTCTTTTTTGTGCTGTTATTGTATATCTTTTCATTAAAGGTAATTAGTTTTTCTGATCAATATAACTATTTCATAATAGTGCATCAGCTCTTTGTATCAGGTTCTTCCTGCCGGAATTTATTGCAAATCCGAAAGCTGCTGCAATACCCAAAACAATGACCACGGAAACAATCATGATAATTGTAAAAGTCATGGTAACACTTCTTTCATAATAAAGATGAATGAAAAAGAAGGAGAGCTGATCTCCTTCTTTTATTTATTATGCACAATATGCTTCAAATTACCGTTATTGATTTGTTTTTTCTTTAATGAAAGCGACCACTTCATCGGATGTCCCCATTGAGAGAAGTGTTTCTTTAAAAGAAGCCATGTCTTCCTTAGAAAGATCTTTCAATTGTGTACGTGCAGGTAATATAGAAGTTGCACTCATACTGAATTCGTCAAGTCCCAGTCCAAGCAGGATAGGAATAGCGATTGAGTCACCAGCCATTTCACCACACATGCCTGCCCACTTTCCTTCTGCATGAGCAGCTTCGATGACATTATTGACCAAGTTCAATATAGCTGGATTGTATGGCTGGTACAAGTAAGAAACCCGTTCATTCATACGGTCTGCAGCCATTGTGTATTGAATCAAGTCATTTGTTCCAATACTGAAGAAATCAACCTCTTTGGCAAACTGGCGTGCAATCATCGCAGTTGCTGGGATTTCAACCATGATACCAACTTCGATATCATCGGAAATGTTGTGGCCTTCTTCTTTGAGTTTCACCTTTTCTTCATCAAGCATGTTCTTCGCTTCGCGGAATTCTTCCAGTGTAGCAATCATCGGGAACATAATTTTCAAGTTACCATGAACACTGGCACGCAAAAGCGCTCGCAATTGGATACGGAAAATGTCATCGCGTTCCAGGCACAGACGGATGGCACGGAAACCAAGGAATGGATTCAATTCCTTTGGAAGGTCAAGGTAATCCAATTCTTTGTCACCACCGATGTCTAATGTACGGACGACGACAGGCTTGTCTCCCATTTGCTCCAGCACAGATTTATAAGCACCAAATTGTTCTTCTTCGGTTGGTAGCTGGCTTTTACCCATATAAAGGAATTCGGTGCGGTAAAGTCCGACACCTTCGCCGCCATTATTGAGAACACCCTCGACATCTTCTGGCGTTCCAATATTAGCTGCTAATTCAACGTGTGCACCATCAGCAGTGGTGGTTGGCTCATCCTTCAATTTCGCCCATTCTTGTTTTTGTTTTTCAAAATCAACCATTTTTTGTTGATAAGTATCCAATTCTTCTTGCGTCGGATTGACAATGACGTCACCGTCTATTCCATCAACAATAATTTTTTCATCTTTTTGAGCATTGCTGGTAATTTCCTTTGTTCCCACTACTGCAGGAATTTCTAAAGAACGTGCCATGATAGCAGAGTGAGAAGTACGACCACCGATATCTGTCGTAAACCCTTTGACATACTGTTTGTTCAATTGAGCTGTGTCAGAAGGTGTGAGGTCGTCCGCTACGATGACAACTTCTTCATTGATCAAAGCGGGATCCGGGAATGTTACACCAAGTAAATGGGCCATCACGCGTTTGGTGACATCCTGGATATCAGCTGCGCGTTCGCGCATATACTCATTGTCCATATTTTTGAACATATCGATGAACATATTAGCTGTCTCATCTAAAGCAGCCTCAGCATTGACATTTTCAGATTTGATTTTATCCTCAATCGGTTGAATCAATTCAGGATCGCTCAGCACTAGCAGGTGAGCGGAAAAGATTTCTGCATGCTCATCACCAAGTGAGTTTTTTGTATGCTCCTTGATTTTCTCAAGTTCAGACTTGGAAATGTCTAATGCTTCGTGCAGTCGTTTGACTTCGTTTTCCGGTACGTCAATCTTAGTTTTTTCATAAGAAAGGTCGGGAGCCTCTAAACGGTAGACTTTTGCGATAGCGATACCGCTGGAAGCAGCAATCCCTTTGATGTGACTCATGTTGTTATTCCCCCAGGCCTTCGTTTTTCAATGTTTCATCTAATTTCTGAATCGCTTCTTCTTCGTCGTTGCCTTCAGCTGTAATTTTCACTTCTGCTCCGGATGGGATACCAAGACTCATAATTCCCATGATGGATTTTAAATTTACAGCTTTCTCTTTATAATGCAGGTTGATGTCAGATTCGAAGTTTCCTGCTTTCTGAACAAGTACAGTAGCTGGGCGTGCATGTACGCCGTCAGACGATGTAATCGTAAAAGTTTTTTCTTTCATGATTTATTCCTCCTCAAAAGTGTTCTCTTTGTTCATACCTTAACTATACCATTTTAAGCTTTTTGCAGGTCTTTTTTCAAGAATCCTACAATGAAGGCACTGATAAAAGCTCCAATTAGGATGGCAACAGTGTATAGGTACCAACCACCATCGACTAGAGGGAAGACGAAAATGCCTCCGTGGGGTGCAAATAACTGAATTCCGAACAACATAGTAAGAGAGCCAGCAACAGCAGAACCTACTACTAGAGATGGGATGACGCGTACGGGGTCAGCAGCTGCGAATGGAATGGCCCCTTCTGTAATGAAAAATGCACCTAAAGGAAGTGCTGTCTTTCCTGCTTCTCGTTCCTGTGGTGTGAATTTGTTTTTAAAAATCAAAGTAGCGATACCCATAGCTAGTGGAGGAACCATACCACCAGCCATGATAGCCGCAATAAATTCATAGTTCTGTGCGTCAATCATCGCCAGTCCGAACGTATAGGCCGCTTTATTGATTGGTCCACCCATGTCAATGGCCATCATGCCGCCTAACAGTAATCCTACGACAGCCAGGTTCGTACCGCCCATACTTTCTAACCAGCTCAGTACACCACTGTAAATCCTGGTTAATGGGGGATTGATAAGAAGCATGATCATCCCAGTACCGAAAATAGCCAGCACCGGATAAAATAACACGGTTTTTAAGCCATCAAGCATGTCAGGCAAGCCCTCAAGCATTTTTTTAATTCCAAGAGTCAAGTAACCAGCAAGGAAACCTGCGATCAAACCACCAAGAAAACCAGAACCGCTAGTTCCTTCGATACCAGTAGTGATCGCTATTAAACCACCGACCATACCAGGAGCAAACCCGGGACGATCCGCAATACTGGATGCAATGAAACCAGCCAGCACTGGAACAAGTAAGAAGAAGGCGTTGTCCCCGCCGATAATGCTGAGCATTTCTGCAAAACGGTTGTATTCATCGCTGGACGGGTCTGCTGCATTGATTCCGAACAAAAAGGAAATGGCAATCAAGATCCCGCCGCCTACAACAAATGGAAGCATATTGGAAACACCGTTCATCAAGTGTTTGTATATACCGGAACGCTGATTTCCTTCATTGGTAGAACGGTCAGATGAACTGCGATCACCTTGATAGATCGGTGCATCTTTTCTTACGGCTCGATCCAGCAGTTTTTCAGGTTCATGGATGGCTTTTGCGACGGGCACTTCGATAACAGGCTTTCCTTTAAAACCTTCCATTTCAACTTTGGTATCTGCCGCTACAATGATTGCGTCCGCATCTTGAATATCCTGCTCAGTCAAACGGTTTTTGACTCCGCTTGATCCATTGGTTTGCACTTTGATATTGATACCCTTTTCTTTTGCAGTCTCTTTTAATTTATCAGCCGCCATATAGGTATGTGCGATACCAGTAGGACAGGCAGTGACCGCTAAAATTCGACTATCAGTGCCTTCTGCTTCCACTTCACCTTCATCTTCTTCTGCTTCTTTGGCATTGATTGCTTCTATGATTTCATCTTCTGTATTCGCTTGCTCAAGTTGTGTGCGGAATTTTTTATCCATTAAAAAAGAAGATAAGCGGGATAAAGTTTCCAGATGTGTCTTATTCGCACCTTCCGAAGCCGCAATCATGAAAAATAAGTTTGTCGGCTGGCCATCAAGGGATTCATAATCAAGCCCTTCTGATGAGCGGCCAAATGCAATGGCTGGTTCTTTTACAGCACTAGTCTTAGCGTGAGGGATAGCAATTCCTTCACCTATTCCTGTTGTACTTTGTGATTCACGTTCTAAGATGGCATCTTTGAACCCTTGTTTATCATTTAAACGGCCAGCTTGATCCAGTTTACCTACAAGTTCATCGATAGCTTCTGCTTTAGAACGAGCGGAAAGGTTCAATAGGATCGTATCCTTTTTCAATAAATCTGTGATTTTCATCGAATTGCCTCCTTTAATTTAACCCGATAACTTCAATATCTTTCAGTAGTGACTCTAGTTCTTTTTCATTGCAGAGATCATCATTGAATGCTGTAGCACTTCCGGCAGCTACGCCATATCGTAAAGATGCTTTGAGGCTCTTCCCAGTCGTTATAGCTGATAAGAACCCGGCTACTACCGAATCACCGGCACCCACAGAATTTTTGACTATTCCTTGCGGTACATTAGCGTATAAAGCCTGTTTTGAATCAACTAGGACAGCTCCATCACCACCCATGGAGACAATGACGTTCTGGGCTCCCTCATCCACCAATTTTCTGGCATATAGGACCGCATCGTCTTTCGAGATGATTACTGTGTCGAACAATTGGCCTAACTCGTGGTGGTTCGGTTTCAAAAGCATTACTGGTGACCCGACCAGCTGTTTAAGGGCAGCACCTGAGGTGTCAGCCACGAATGATATATTTTTCTGTTCGCATATGCTGGCGATTGTCAAGTAAATATCTTTATCCAAGGAAGCGGGAACACTTCCTGCAATCACTAAGGTATCCTCAGGGGATAATTTTTCTATGGAAGCTAATAATTCTGTTTGCTGGGCAGAAGTGATGGATGGCCCAGGTCCGTTGATTTCTGTTTCATCACCGGATTTCATTTTGACGTTGATGCGAGAGGGTTCATCGGTTTCGATGAAATGGTGGGAAACACCCTCTCCATCTAAGAAAGAACGGATGAACTGTCCAGTGAATCCTCCGGCAAACCCTAAAGCGGTGGAGGGGGTAGAAAGCTTGTTCAACACTCGGGAAACATTAATTCCTTTACCTCCCGGGTAATAGAAAGTTTTTTCAGCGCGGTTCAATCCTCCAGGTTCAAACTGATCTACATGCAAAATGTAGTCAATGGACGGGTTCAGCGTACAAGTATATATCATGATGTCACAACCTTTACCTCTGTTAGTTCTTTAAATGATGGCAATAAATCTTCCGGTGCATCAGAAATGATGACTGCATCCTGAATATCTGCCACTTTTGCAAAAGTAATTTCATGGAATTTTGATGCATCCGCTAATATAAAAGTTTCCCCGGACAGCTGAAGGGCGGTGTTCTTTACAACAGCTTCCTCAGGATCTGGAGTAGTAAATCCTTCTTTGGGATGAACCCCGTTGATACCGAGGAAACATTTATCGAAACGATAATGTTTTAAGCTTTCGACAGCGTGTGCTCCGATAACTGCCCGTGTCTTTCGTTTGATCCGGCCACCGACAACATACGTTTCTATGTCATAACTGGTCAGGGTTTCCAAGTGGGAAAGCCCGTTGGTGACGACCAATACATTTTTTTGCGCCAATAAAGGAATCATTTCGTATGTGGTCGAACCTGCATCAAGAAAGATACTATCGCCATCCCGTACCAGGCTTGCCGCATATTCGGCGATGGCTTGCTTTTCAGCCAGCTGAACTGTCCTTTTTTCCTGTAGACTCGGTTCTTCACTAGCTGCACTCTTTATGGAAGCTCCCCCATGTACGCGACGGAGCTTTTTTTGTTCCTCTAAGTAACTGAGATCGCGCCTGATGGTAGATTCTGAAGCCTTGGTAGCTTCAACCAACTCCTTCATCTTGACTGTTTTTCTATCCTGGAGCAGCTTCAGAATCATTTGATGGCGTTCAGGAGTCAACATTGGCTGACACTCCTTTCAAAATATCCTACCTACATCATAAAGGAAGCCCTTTCATTTTTCAATCAAAATCAATCAAAAACAATCAAAATATGTCATGATTGTGAACAATATCAACCAAAAACATTCACATGTACGGTTATTAATACATGCAATAGCTGGATAAAGATATTTAAAGAAAAAACGAGCATTTTAAACTCTCCCGATTTGTCGCTTGAAACATTGAGATTATCTTGCCCGGAATGGGAATATGTGCTACATTTACATTATGTATTTGTGCGTTCTTAGGAGGTGTCAGTCACATCATGCAAACACTCGCAATCACGTTATTAACAATCGATACACTTGTCATGATCGTTCTAGTTCTTCTTCAATCCGGTAAAAGCGCAGGCCTTTCAGGTGCCATTTCCGGTGGGGCTGAACAGTTATTTGGTAAGCAAAAAGCAAGAGGAATCGATGCTGTACTCCACAAAGCTACTATTGTTACTGGAGTCCTATTCTTCGTTTTCGCATTTTTAGCTGCTTATGTGTTAAGTTAACTAAAATAAGGAGAAAGCCGCGCTATTTAGCGCGGCTTTCTTGTTTTCTTGATATACGGCCTCTTAAGCAAACATGGTGAACGATAAGAAGCAGTTTGCTAAAATAAAAAGGCTGATTAAATGAGAATGAAAACTACTGATATAGGGAATTACAAAAGTAAGGAGAGAACTGACTTATGAAAATCAAACAACCACAGCCGTTCACGTTTGAAGAAGGAGAGCGTGCGGTATTGTTACTACATGGATTCACAGGACATTCCGCTGATGTCCGTATGATGGGACGCTTTCTGCAGAAACATGGTTATACTAGTCATGCACCCATTTATCGTGGTCATGGCCTGCCTCCAGAAGAATTGACGAAGGCATCGCCGGATCAATGGTGGGAAGATGTGGAGCAAGCCTTGAATCATCTGCGTAATTTAGGATATGAAAAAATCGCTGTCGCTGGTCTTTCTCTTGGAGGAGTACTTGGACTGAAACTTGCTTATACAGAAAAGATTAGAGGAGTCATTCCAATGTGTGCGCCGATGTTCTTTGATAATGAAGAACAATTGACGGGAGGATTTCGCTTCAAAGCAAAAGAATATAAACAGTTAGAGGGTAAAGACAAGGAGACTATCCAGCAGGAGATAGAAGAGCTGATGGATCAGTCACAAGATATGTTCAAGCAGCTGGGGCAGTTTATCAATGAAGTCCATGATCATATCGACCACATTTATACGCCGACCTTCGTAGTCCAGGCCGCTAAAGATGAAATGATCAACAAAGACAGCGCTAATTATATATATGAGAACGTGGAATCCGATCAAAAAGATATCAAATGGTATGAGAATTCGGGGCATGTCATCACGATGGACCAGGAAAAAGATAAGCTCCACCAGGATGTACTCGAGTTTTTAGAATCGTTGGACTGGGACTGATAAGATATCCAATCAAGGTCGGAATGTCACGGAACGATAAAGGAGGATGAAGCGTTTTGAGTATGGAATTGAAAAACAAAGTATTGGACTTTTTTCAGGAATCAGCATCAAAACCACTATCAGTGCAAGAATTAGAAGAAACGCTTGAGCTCGATGGAGCCGATGACTTTTCAGACCTCATGAAGACACTGAATGAGTTGGAAGAACAAGGGGAATTAGTACGGACACGTAAAAACCGTTTTGGCCTGCCGGAAAAAATGAACTTGATACGCGGTCGGATTCAGATGCATGCAAAAGGGTTTGCATTTTTAATACCGGACGAAGAAGGAAAAGATGATATTTATATTCACCATTCTGACCTGCACTCTGCCATGAATAATGATAAAGTGCTAGTTCGTGTTGAGAAAAGAGACGAATCAGGAGCAAGGCCTGAAGGAACAGTCATTCGTATTTTGGAGAGGGCTACGGACAAAGTAGTCGGTACTTATCAGCCAAGTAGAAACTTTGGGTTTGTCATTGCAGATGATAAACGGATACCTAACGATATTTTCATACCAAAAGGAGCGGCTAATGGAGCCGCGGACGGACATAAGGTAATTGTGAAAATCACTAAGTACCCAGAAGACCGTATGAGTGCCGAAGGGGAAGTAGAGGAAATTCTAGGCCATAAGAATGACCCGGGAATCGATATCATTTCAATTATTTATAAGCATGGAATCAAACTTGATTTCCCTGAGGAAGTATTGGAACAGGCAAAGAATACTCCGGATGAAATTTCACCGGATGAAATCAAAAATCGCCGTGACTTACGCGATGAAATGATTGTAACGATTGACGGGGCAGATGCGAAGGATTTAGATGATGCTGTCATGGTCAAAAGGCTGGAAAATGGAAACTTCAAGCTTGGTGTCCATATCGCAGATGTTTCCTACTATGTGGAAGAGGGGTCGCCCATTGACCAGGAAGCTGCTGAACGAGCGACAAGTGTCTATCTAGTCGACCGTGTAATCCCTATGATCCCGCATCGGTTATCCAATGGGATCTGTTCCTTGAACCCGCAAGTGGACAGATTGACGCTGTCTTGTGAAATGGAAATTGATTCAAGCGGTGAGGTAGTCAATCATGAAATCTTCCAGAGTGTCATTAAGACCAATGAGCGGATGACTTACAAAGATGTAAATAAGATATTGGAGGAACAAGATCCTGAATTAATGGAGCGGTATAAGGAGCTTATCCCGATGTTCACTGACATGGGAAAGCTCGCTGCAACATTAAGAAAAAAACGTATGGGACGCGGAGCTATCGATTTCGATTTCAAAGAAGCAGGTGTCATTGTTGATGAACAAGGTAAAGCAATTGATGTAAAGTTGCGTGAACGCTCTATTGCTGAGCGATTGATTGAAGAATTCATGCTGGCTGCCAACGAAACAGTTGCAGAGCATTTCCATTGGATGGAAGTGCCGTTTATACAACGGATTCACCAGGATCCAGACCCGGATAAACTCCAGCATTTCTTTGAGTTCGTTGCAAACCTTGGATACGTGGTGCGCGGTACCGCTAACGAAATTCATCCACAAGCACTGCAAAAAGTGCTGGAGGGTATCGAGGGTGCACAGGAAGAAATGATTATTTCTAAATTGATGCTCCGTTCGATGCAACAGGCGAAATATGATCCGCAAAGCATCGGCCACTTTGGTCTGGCAACTGATTTTTATACACACTTCACGTCACCAATCAGGCGTTATCCAGACTTGATCGTCCATCGCTTAATCCGGACTTATTTGGTAGAAAAGAAACTGGATGAGAAAACACAGCAGCATTGGAAAGAGAAAATGCCAGAAATTGCACGTCATTCCTCTGAAATGGAACGGGCAGCCGTTGATGCGGAACGAGAAACAGATGATTTGAAGAAAGCGGAGTATATGCAAGATAAAATCGGTGAAGAATTTGAAGGTGTCATCAGTTCTGTTACCAGCTTTGGGTTGTTTGTTGAATTGCCGAACACAGTAGAAGGCCTTGTCCATGTCAGTTATCTGACGGACGATTATTATCATTTTGAAGAACGGCAATATGCAATGATTGGTGAGCGGACCGGCAATGTCTTCCGAATAGGTGATGAAGTGACCGTCCGTGTGACGAACGTGAATTTGGAAGAGCGTGTAGTCGATTTTGAAATTGTCGGGATGAAACCACGCAAAGAACGTGATCCGGACGCAAAGCCGAAAGTAATCAAAACTAGAAGCGCCAATCGTACTTCTGAAAACAAGAGTGGGAAGAAGAAAGAAAAGGGTAAAGATAAAAGTAAAAAGCCTTTTTATAACAACAAAGGGCTGAAACAAAGAAAGAAAAATAAAAAGAAGAAGTAACTCTATACAAAAAGCTGCCGGTAATGCCGGCAGCTTTTCTCTCTGGTGTAAAGTTAAATCCATCTACTATAGAGAAGCCAAGGTTTTTGCACTTCAAAGAGAGAAGGATCAGGGATGTTTTTATATCCAGTTTCGGAAAAATCAACCCAGGCTCCAGCAGCTTCCGGGTTTTCAGCCCAATTCTGATAAACAGTTTCAAAAAAGCCTGGCTGCTGAAAATGATCATCCCAAAAATATTTTACATGTGTATGAAGATCGCCTTTCCAATCGTTACGGAAAATGACAAATCTGTCTTCTGCCGGGTTTATGTAAAAAGTACATTCGTTTAAGTAATCATCTGTGAATAGTCCCTTATCAAACGGCAGCGGGTAATAGCACTCGTAAGGAAAGGCATCAAGAGCATTATAATCAAGGGAAGATAACAGGATCCTTTTCGAGGCAAGCCCATCGATCTTCTTCCATAGCTGCCCTTTTGTGCCCAAATGATCTATTTTTGCTTTCAATATCGCATAATAGTGGACAGGTCCAGGTTTCATTCCCGATCTTTCAATTACGCGCTGGGCGGGATAATTGTGGGTTTGTGTATTAGCGCCAATCCAATGGATATCCGGGTCTTTCCTTAATAATTCGGCAATGAAGGTCATCACTTCCGTGCTATAACCTTTCCCGGTATATCGTCGATCACTACGCATCCTCCCAAGCATGGCAAATTTGTCAGCAAAAATGGTGTAACCTGCTACACTCACTAATGCTTCCCCTTGGAATAAGCCGAAAATCTCATGTTCTTTCGACTCTATAAGCTTGGGAAAGATACGAAGGACATAATCATCTTCAATTCCTGTATCCATTTGTTTAAGGTTATCTAAATCCTCCCACTCCAGCTTTCTGATATCCAGCACTTGTCTTTCCAAATGTCCCCGCCCCCTTTTTTATACTTTAAGATAGTTTAACCTTGTTAAAGGATTAAAGTATAAGAAAAAAACTAAGGCTTTCGCCATAAGTACTTGGCGATAATCCAAGTTTTTCTAGAAGAAATTTTCAAAAATATAATCTCATATGCCGATTGTGGTTGTCTATTACCATGCCTGTTTTATTGGAATAACCGCACTTCTTTGATACAATAATCTTTACGGCAAATAGAGGAGGAACCATTATGCCAAAAGGAAAAGGAAATGCCATAGCACAAAACAGAAAAGCCAGTCATGACTATTTTATAGAAGAAACTTTCGAAGCCGGCATGGTTCTGCAAGGAACAGAAATTAAATCGATTCGAGCGAAACGGGTAAATCTGAAGGATAGTTTTGCAACCATCCGTAAAGGGGAAGTGTTTCTGCACAACATGCATATTTCTCCTTATGAACAGGGAAACAGGTATAATCATGAACCGACACGGACGCGGAAACTGCTCCTTCATCGTAAAGAAATCGACCGTTTAATTGGTGCAACCCAGCAAGAGGGTTATTCTTTGGTACCCCTAAAGGTCTATATTAAGAATGGCGTTGCAAAAGTATTGCTGGGCCTCGGTAAAGGTAAGAAGAAATATGATAAACGTCAGGTATTGAAAGAAAAGCAGATGAAGCGGGACATCGACCGGGCATTGAAAGAGAGATACTAAATTATGGTAATGCTGTCAGGCATCTCTTTTGATTATGTATGAAGGTGTGTTATAATAGGATTTGTCGATGAAGACAACAAGCAAAATCAAATAATAGCTTGCCTATTTTAATCCTAACGGGGACGTTACGGATTCGACAGGGATAGGTCGAGCTCAGGTTGCAAGTCGAGGCGACGGCTCGTAAAACGTCATTTGCCTAAATATAACTGGCGAATCTAACGATAACCTAGCTCTAGCAGCGTAAGCTGACTTGAGCTGATCCTTCCTGGCATTGTCCGTGTGCCAGATTGAAGGGTCCCAAATTGAAGCGGACTACGCGTTTCTCCACCGCCTGAGGAGAAACGAAGAGACTAATCAGGCTAGCGCCTGGGAAGCCTGTTGGTAGGCTGAACAGGTAGCGAAGCATAATATACCGACTACGCTTGTAGAAGCCTGAGTGCCGATATCTCTGGACGTGGGTTCGATTAGTTAATAGTCGCCTTATGTGGCAACACATAAGTGAAAATCTGGCTTTATCGGTGAAACCTAAGTCACCTATCGTGATAGGGCAATACCGAGCGGTATGTGGAGTGATCCAACAGCCGTGTATCGACTCATAGGCTGCCAACTTGCTTTGGTAGTACTAGGATGTGAACTCTCCTTAAAGGAAGTCTAAAGTTCACATAAAACGCCAGAGGACCTGAATGAACAGGTTCAAGATATAGTCAGTGCCATGACGAAAGCATGGAAGCGCACGTCCCACCGTCTCCATCAAACTACGTAATAGACCAGCTGAAGCTGGTCTATTTTTTATGTTCAAATTTTTTTGTTTCTCTTTTTGAATATAGGGAAAACGGTTATATACTTACACATTTTTATAATACAGTATGTATATTTTATATAATACATTAATCCGTTGTTGCAGCTAATAATAATATTATGTCCATAGTTAGTTAAAGGAGTTGAACATGTGGCTTTCATTGAACTTCTGAAAAAAGGTAACAAGTCTTCAGGTGTTGCTGCTCTGGGGAATACTGGCCTTGCGATCATCAAAAGCATAGCTGCGGCAGTAAGTGGAAGCGGGGCTATGATGGCTACTGCCATCCACTCCATCGCTGATGCTACTAACCAGGGGCTTGTGTATTTTGGTAGTGCCCTTGCAGAAAAAGAGCCGACCAAGCGATTTCCGACGGGATTCGGACGGGTAGTCAATTTATTCGTTCTGGCCGCTGTCATTATCATTGGCATCATGGCATATGAAACGATTTTAAAAGGCTGGGAAATCATCCAGCACCCGAAGGCATCAACAAGTCTTTGGCTTAACGTGTTGATTTTACTGGCATCAATTACGGTCGATGGTTTAATTCTAATAAAAGCAATGAAAGAAGTAGTCAAAGAATCACGAGCCGATGCCTCGGGACTGCAGGTAATTCCTGCATCATTCAAAAATGTCAAATATGCATCCCCACCAACGAAGCTTGTTTTTTATGAAGATATCATTGCGACTTCAGGAGCGGTTTTGGCCCTTATATCCGTGGTTTTAGCTCATTTCACTGGCTTATATATACTTGACGGAATCGGAACCATGCTGATCGGTGTATTGCTGATTATCATCGCATTGATGCTGGGCTATGAAAACACGTTGGGACTGATTGGTGCTGCTGCGCCTGAGATTGTAGAAAATAGGATTGCTTCCATCATACTTACCGATAAAGACGTAGAGGATATCCGAAGGCTTCGTATCATCCGTGAAGGGGACGACTACCATGTCGATAGCGCTATCGAGTTAAGAGGAGGAATGACGTTAGCGGAAGCGGATGATATCAAATACAGGGTAAGGGACAGCATCTTGGCGGATCCTGATGTAGATGATGTGGTCATCGCGATTATTGAAACTGATCAGATACAAAATTGGGAAATGAAAGAGGGAAAAAATAAATAATTGAAAAAAGGAGATTCTCTCTTATAGAGAACCTCCTTTTTAGTTGATAATTGATAGGTTTAATTGATAATCAACATCTTCTCATACTTCCTGTTTTACAGCCAAGTCCAGACCTTCTGCGACATGCTGACCGTATTCAGGATCGACTTTATAGTAATGCTGTAGGAGTGCCTGTGCGTGTTGTGCATGCAAAAGGTGCAGGGGCACATGGCCTTGTCGTCAATTTATTTTTATTATCGGTCATAAAAGTACCACCTCATATTGAGTATTTTTATCCTGAAATAATGATAACAATTATCAATGGAAAATCAATATTTTTAATGATTGGGCAGTTAGATGTAGTGCAATAGTAGACAAAACTCCAAAAAAAGGAAAAAATACAAGAGGTATAAAGGGGAAGATTTGCCAAGTCCTTAGTACAATAGCATTTATCTATTTAACTGATGCCTTTAACAAAATTAGACCTTCATAAAGTATAAAAAACTTCCGTGACTGTTCATGTTTTGTCACGGAAGCTTAAGAATGGGTAAGTATTTGAGAACTATAAGTATTGATTTTGTTATCTCTATGATCAAGCACTTTTCATCACCCTGGACCGTTGACTGACTGCTTTTAAAATAAACAGTTTATCTTGCTTGGTTAACATCTGCCAACTACGCACTTTGATTTTCATGAATTTTCTCTCCTTAATTAGTTTGGAATGTCTTGGAGATCATCATGGTGATGTGGAGGCTGAGAACATATAAAGTTCTATATATAAGCTTTATACCGCCTTTTGCTGAAGGTTAAACAATAAAACTTTCTACAAACATCGAGCTGACCGGGCGGAAAAGTGTCGTTTAATGACGACTGGGTGTAATATGTAGTTGAGAAATCAGAAGCATTGTAGTCTTTTGCCGAAAAGAAAAAAGAAAAACTGCACATACCAGGATGTGCAGTTATCATTTACTCAGGGTCTTCTCCGATAATCCGGACTTCCCTCTCTAAATCGACCCCGAATTTTTCTTTTACCGTTTGTTGAACATGTTCAATCAAAGAAATATAGTCTGTTGTAGAAGCATTGTTCTTATTAACGATGAATCCTGCGTGTTTCTTAGAAACTTCAGCGCCACCGATGCTGGTACCTTGGAGTTTACTGTCCTGAATCAATTTGCCGGCAAAATAGCCTGGCGGCCGTTTGAAGACACTCCCGCAGGATGGATATTCGAGAGGCTGCTTGGACTCCCGTTTATACGTCAAGTCGTTCATAACAGCTTTGATTTCTTCATAATTTCCAGGCTTTAAATTAAAAGTTGCCTCGAGTACAATATCTCCGTTGTCAGGAATGTTGCTGGTACGGTAATCTAAATCAAGTTCTGAAGCCAGTCGTTTAACGAGGTTTCCTTCTTTGTCGACCACGTAGGCATAGTCGAGTACATCCTTGATTTCTCCTCCGTAGGCCCCCGCATTCATATACAGGGCTCCTCCGACCGTCCCCGGAATCCCGCAGGCAAACTCTAAGCCTGATAAGTGTTCTTTCAAAGCGTAGTAGGAAGTATCGATTATCCGTGCTCCGCTTTGTGCTACAACAGTATTGCCTTCTGCGGAAATAACATCAAGATGTTTTAAATTGATGACAATCCCACGGATGCCACCATCTTTTATAATCAAATTTGAGCCGTTACCGAGCAGGGTGAAAGGCACATTTTCTTCATTTGAAAACTTGACCACATTTTGTACTTCTTCATAAGTGGTCGGTGTGATAAAGAAATCGGCTTTTCCGCCAAGTTTGGTATATAGATGGTCTCTCAGCATTTCATCGACTTTCACATTTTTTTCTTTTACAATCTCCATCAATTTATCATATATTTTCTGTTTATTTTCCATGCACATCATTCCCGTTAAAAAAATTATGATCGTCACCAGTCATTCTAATATATTAGCATATGAGCGGTACCCAGGTGAAGTTACAAGGTGTTTACGTTCAAGTTTCAGTGCCTCTTCTCCTTCACATAACTGTCAAATTTTTTATATAGGCGTGCTGACAATAAAGAAAGCGCTTTAATTATGTAAAAACTTGATATATTCAGAAAATTAATTGCGAAGCAGGCGACAAATTAGTATCATTACATAATAATAGTCTCGATTCAGGTTAATCGTCTGACTTAAATATCTGAGTAGGAAGGTGTAGCCGATGGAAAACAAAAAAGACTTACGCATTCGTAGTAAAGTGATCAGTGAAGGCGTTAACCGTGTTCCGAACCGCTCAATGCTTAGAGCAGTGGGATTTGAAGATGAAGATTTCAAAAAACCTATGATTGGTGTGGCGAGTACTTGGAGCGAAGTCACTCCTTGTAACGTACATATCGATCGTCTGGCACGAGAAGCTAAAAGTGGTGCTTCAGACAATGGCGGAGCGCCAATGATTTTCAACACCATTACTGTTTCTGATGGTATTGCGATGGGGCATGAAGGGATGCATTATTCCTTGCCTAGCCGGGAAGTGATTGCCGATTCAATTGAAACAGTGACAAATGCTGAACGACTTGATGGAGTCGTAGCCATCGGCGGATGTGATAAAACAACGCCGGCTTGTGTGATGGCAATTGGGCGGATGAATATACCTTCTGTTTATGTTTATGGAGGGACAATCCAGCCAGGAAAATTGGATGGAAAAGATATTGATATTGTTTCTTCTTTTGAAGCGGTAGGTCAATATCAGGAAGGCACAATAAATGAAGCACAGCTTCACAGAGTAGAATGCAATGCATGCCCAGGTGCCGGAGCTTGTGGCGGCATGTACACAGCGAACACCATGGCATCCGCAGTTGAAGCTTTAGGAATGAGTATCCCAGGTTCATCTTCCACGCCGGCGGTGAATGATTATAAAGAACAAGAATGCCGACAAGCCGGTGAATTAGTGGTTGAGTTGTTGGAGAAAGAAATATATCCAAGGGATATCATGACGAAAGAAGCTTTTGAAAATGCAATCACAGTTGTTATGGCACTGGGAGGCTCTACTAATGCTCTCTTGCATTTAACTGCGATGGCTCATTCAGCTGGCGTCGATTTATCGCTGGACGATTTCGAGCGTGTACGAAAGAATGTACCATTCATTGCAGATATGAAGCCGAGCGGAAAATATGTCATGCAGGATCTTTATGAGGCTGGCGGTGTACCGGCTGTGATGAAATTACTTCATGAGCATGGCTTGCTGCATGGCGACTGTATGACGGTGACAGGCAAAACAGTAGCTGATAACCTGGCGGAAGCTCCACCATTAAAAGAAGGGCAGGAAGTGATTCTGCCGCTTGATAAACCGATTAAACCAGAGGGGCCGCTTGTTGTGCTGCGGGGCAACCTGGCACCTGAAGGGGCCGTTGCTAAGATGTCAGGCTTGAAAATCAGCCGCTTTGAGGGTCCTGCACGAGTTTATGATAGTGAGGCAGACGCTACTAAAGCGATTGAAGGCGGCGAGATTAAAGAAGGGGATGTGCTGGTCATTCGCAATGTTGGACCGAAGGGTGGACCAGGCATGCCAGAAATGCTTTCAATCACTTCGATGATCGTCGGAAGAGGGCTTGGTGGTAAAGTGGCTCTGATGACAGATGGTCGTTTCTCAGGTGGATCTCATGGCTTTGTCATCGGCCATGTCTCCCCTGAAGCCGTTGTTGGAGGACCAATCGGACTCCTGGAAGAAGGGGATACCATTACGATTGACAGTGAAACACAAGAAATTAATTTTGATATAACAGAAGATGAATTCGAACAACGTCGTCAGAAATGGGAGAGACCGGAACCTAAACACAAAACGGGTGTACTGGCAAAGTATGCGCGTTTGGTTTCATCATCTGCAAAAGGTGCTGTAACAGACCTGGAACTGGATTAATACAAGAGAGTCAGCCTAAGGGCTGGCTCTTTTTATATGTATAAAATCCTCCTGTATTGGACAGACCGATAGCAGTGATCGTATAGGTGGGATTATTATGAACAAAAAAGATAAAAATTTATTTTTTGCCGCTTTGATATTAGGACACGGGATCCTGGGAGCAGTGGATGGAATTGTATTTCATCAGCTGTTGCAGTGGCACCACATGATTGATAGTGGAAATATTCGTATGGAGATTATTACAGATGGACTCTTTACAGCAGCATTTTCTGCCATGCTTATCTGGGGAGGTTTTAAAATATTTTTTGATGCAAAAAATAACCAGTTAGGGACAAGTGGTCATTTATTTGTCGGAGGAATGTTCATCGGTGGAGGGGTCTTCAACTTAATCGAAGGAATTATCGACCATCATATTCTCCAAGTTCATCGAGTAAGGCCATTATCTGAAAATCCACTCCTTTACGACCTGGCCTTCCTTGCTTCTGGTTTATTGTTAGCGATTATCGGCTTGATGATTAAACGACGGGCACGCGTGGCAAGTCAGTGAAAGAGGGAGATGCCGTGAGGAATTTATGGAGCTATTCCAGTTTGTTTTTGTTGTTCTTAGTTCTTTTCTTCTATTTCACCAGCACCAATGAACATTTACATTCTTCTGGGCATCCTGCAGTTGAAATTCCAAAGGGAGTGGAGGTTCCAGAAGTTCAGATCAGTGTTGACAAATTGTCTGATGACTCATGGCTGCTGCAAGTCGATAAAGAGTATTTTACATTCACACCGGAGCAGGCTGGTTCATCAGTGATTGACTTTCAAAAAGGCCATGGTCATGTATATATTAATGGTGTAAAGATAAACCGGTTGTACGGTGATTATTTTAACTTAGAACTTCCCAAAGGCAAAAATGCAATCAAGGTAGCACTGGTCTTGAATAATCATCAACGTCTTTTACACCAGGGTAATGAAGTTTCTGATCAGGTAGAAGTCCATGTATCCGGATGAATATAGAAAAAAGGAGCGCGGGTAAGTGCTCCTTTGTTTTTACTGTTACTATATTTTTGTGTTGCTTTTTTTTGCTCGTTGTTCTAACTGGGAATCGGGCTGCTGGTCGGCTTTATCTTCTGTAAGTCCTTGAGGGTTTATATTAGGAGCAGCTTGCCCCTTGCTTCTATTTGTCGTTTTCTTGCTCATCTTCTTCACCTCCAATCCTTAGCCTGCCAATTATTCCATGCATTTATCCTGCAAATTGCCGTATAAAGATAAGAAACGAACCCATCCTAACAGGAGAGTTCGTTTCCTTTATTTAATCTTGACCCAAAGGCCAAGTTACCCTTGCTTGTTTTGTTGGTTCTGCCCAGCCATGTTCGTCAAACTTGGAATCATATTCTGCAATTGCCCGCCTTGGCCGGTCATCATGCTGTAAGTTGCCGCTCCGATACCTACAGATGCAATGATGGGAAGCCATTGGATATTTCGTCTTTGCACTGTTCGTACACCCCCTTCCCTTTACATCCTTAGTTTGCGTCTGTTTGTCCCCAACATGTGTGTGAACTATTTCCATGCGTAACCGACGTACGCATGTTTTAGCCGTCTCCTGTTAAAAAAAGGAAGGTGGATTGTCTTATGACTAACCGTGGATTCAATACACTAAAACCAGGGAATAATTATTCCGCTCAAGATCTGGATAGTTTCGTGTCAACAAAGGACGTATTGCTTCTTTCTAACAATGGCAGTCAATTATTCACAGAGCCAGATCGCGAATATAAAGTGATCCATGAGTTTGAAGGTTTTTTTGAACATTCTTCTCAAGAAGGAGAAAAATATTATCGAGAGAAAAAAGCTTATGTTGTTGAAAAAGTCTAAAAAAGTTCATTTACCCCAAAAGAGCCATAAGATTGCTCTTTTGGGGTATTTTTATGCCTTTTTGCAATGTATTGGAATTCAAGTATAACTTGACAAATAAACTGTAACTTTAGAATAATAACAATAGAAATAATTTTCTGTCATTTACTAATGGATTAAAGTATGGGAGGGTCATTTTTTGGTTTTTGAATAAATACATATAAGATTCAAATCTTTTGATAACGCTTTCAAGGGTGGTTAAACGCATGACATGGGTTTTAATATTCGCAGCGATTACAGTTTTGTCTGTAGTTATCGCATTAAACAAGAAAAGACCAATTTTTCTGGTTGTACCGTTTCTTTCGGTGTTTATATTTATGCTGGTAAAAATCATCATGATACCGGTACCATTTTGGGAAACGATCCGTTTCATTTTTAACCTGCGCGGCTAAACGGCTTGAGCTTAAGGGTTAATGGAACTTTGAAGGGAGGTGACCAAACATGAAGAAAATCGAAAAAAGTGTGGCAGATGCTTATTTTCGTGCCAGAACAACAATGATCATCATTTATTTAACTATCGGGGTTATTGTTTCTTATGGAGTAGTTTTATTTGCGGAGCCATTATCTCAAATCACCTTCAATGGTTTTCCTTTACATTATTATATGGGCGCTCAAGGAGCTATTTTGACTTTCATTATCCTGCTTTTCATCAATGCTGTAGTCAGCGATAAAATTGATAAAAAGTATGGCATTGATGCAAAAAGAAACGAATCCATTAGTGCAGGCAAAACATATGATCATTAATTCCACAAAAAGATAAGGATTTAGATCCAGTTGTAGATTTTAAGGAGGTCAACGTATGGATGCACAATTTCTTGTTTCTCTTACACTAATAGTTGCCACATTCGGCCTGTACATAGGAATCGCCTTATATAACAAAGCGAAGGCTACATCGGACTTTTATGTAGCTGGACGCGGCGTTCCTCCTGTATTCAATGGTATGGCAATCGGTGCTGACTGGATGAGTGCTGCTTCTTTCATCGGGTTAGCAGGGACAGTCATGATTCTTGGCTATGATGGTTTAGCTTATATAATGGGGTGGACAGGCGGCTATTTGTTACTGACATTCTTGCTTGCTCCCCAGCTTAGAAAATACGGACGTTATACCGTTCCTGAATTTATCGGGGATCGGTATCGTAGCAATACTGCAAGGCTGATTGCGGCAGTTGCTACAATCATTATCAGTTTCACTTATTCTGTTGGCCAGCTTTCTGGTTCTGGCGTGGTTATTGGACGTCTTCTGGAAGTGAATGCTGCGGTAGGGACTTTGATCGGTGTTGTTCTAATTGCTTTCTATTCTGCACTTGGTGGAATGAAAGGGATTACCTGGACGCAGGTGGCACAATACGTTGTATTGATTATTGCCTATTTGATTCCTGTCATTTTTATGGCCATGCAACTGACGGGTAATCCGATGCCATGGGTATCCTACGGCCAGGTCGTTGATGAAATGAGAGCACTTGACCAGGATCTCGGAATTACAGAGTATATTGTACCATTTACCGAAGGAACAAAATGGCAATTTCTCGCTTTAATGTTTACATTGATGGCTGGTACAGCTGGCCTGCCACACGTCATTGTTCGTTTTTATACCGTATCTACCATGAAAGCCGCTCGCTGGAGTGGTGCATGGGCTTTGTTATTTATCGGATTACTTTATTTGTCTGCTCCTGCATATGCAGCTTTTTCCCGATTCATTTTAATGACACAGGTGGCAGGATCCTCAATCAACGACTTGCCAGCATGGACCGCATCGTGGGTAGACACTGGTCTGCTATCTGTTGCTGATACGAATGGGGACAACATATTACAGTGGCAGGAAATTGTAATCAGTAACGATATTGTTGTAATGGCAACACCTGAAATCGCAAACCTTGGTATTTTCGTAATTGGGCTGATGGCAGCTGGGGCAATGGCAGCGGCATTGTCTACTGCTGGTGGTTTGATGATTGCTATTTCAGCTGCATTATCCCATGATATTTATTTCCGCTCGATTAATCCCAATGCCAGTGAGAAAAAACGTCTTCTTGTCGGACGTTGGTCAATTGTAATCGCAACTGTTGTTGCCGGCCTGGTTGCATTAAATCCTCCAGGGGCTATTACTCAGATTGTAGCTTGGGCATTTGCGTTAGCTTCCGGATCGTTCTTCCCAGCCTTATTACTCGGTGTCTGGTGGAAACGGTCAAACGGTCCAGGTGTCATTTGGGGAATGGTGGTCGGTTTATCTGTTACCCTTGGTTATATATTCGCCGCTAAATTTGGTGGGTTCACGATTTTAGGCATTATTGACACTGGCGCAGGTGTATTTGGAGCCAGTGCTGCCATTTTAACGAATATTATAGTTTCTCTGGCTACAAAAGAACCAGTTAAAGAAGTGCAAGAAGAAGTCATTGATCTTCGTTATCCGGAACAAATGACATATAGAGATGGAGAGGTCTGGATGGATGACACAGAAGACATACCAAACTCCACCAAGTAGTTATCGTGTCCGGGAAAAACTTCGGCATCAACCGATTTTTCAAAAATTGACAGATGATTACTACCGGGAGTTATATGAGCAATGTGAAGAAAGACTATATCCTGATGGAGCAGTTATTGCTCACGCTCAAAAACGTCGAGAAGGAATTTTAGTCATAACTTCTGGTACAGCGGAGGTTTATGCGGCCGCTGAAGACCAAGAAGCAGGAGAAGTGCTGGAGGTTGTCCAAGAGGGAGGGATTCTTGGTCTGGGCAGCCTCAGCAATTTTCTCGGAATTAGTAATGAGGATGCTTATGCCTACATGGTTGAAATCCGGGCTGTTGAAACCGTTGTGGGTCTTTATATCCCTTATGGGGTGCTGAAAAGGTTATGGCGTCACGAAAATATCCGTGATTATTTCCTCCATCAGGTTGTTTCAAGACTGAAGGATGTATACGTGTCATTGGCAGAGCAGGTCAGGCTTGCCCACGAATTGGGTGAGAGTGATCCATTCCTATTGCGTGTCCAGGATATTATGACTAAACCTGCGACTGCTGTCGATCGCTATGTGACGATACAAGAGGCCGCTGAAAAGATGATAGCAAAAAAAGCAAGTTCCATTGTTATCACAGATAATGGCCGTTTAGATGGAATTATTACGGAGAAGGACTTTGTGAACCGAGTAGTTGCCAGTAATAAGTCGGTCAGTGAACATGCTGGCACAATCATGACTAAACACCCCTACCAAATTCATCGTTCCGATTATTACTATCATGCTCTATCTGAAATGATATTAAGAGGAGTCAAGCATCTGCCAGTCGTGGATGGGGAAGGAAGGGTAGCCGGTATGATTACCATGGCTGACCTTCTGCGGAAGAAAAACCGTCAAATGTTCTCGGCAATCAAGAAAGTCGAAGAGACAGAGGCAGAGCATTTAAGTGAAGTCAAAAAAGAAATTTATGACATATTGGCATTGCTGATACGTGATAATGTTCCATCCTTACATGTACTGGATGTTTTGACCCAGCTTTACGACCGGCTGACGAAGCGGGCAGTAACGATTGCCATCGATACCTTGAAACATAAAGGAGCAGGGGAGCCTCCTTCTGCATTTGCCTGGTACCAGATGGGGAGTGCTGGTCGAGGGGAACAGTTTGTTTTGACAGACCAGGACCATTTCCTCGTTTATGAAGACGTTGCGGAGCCACATCAAAAAGAAGTGGATAATTATTTTGCAAAACTGGGAGAAGAAATAACCGACTATCTTGAAAAAGCTGGGTACGAACGATGTAAAGGAAAGATGATGGCCAGTGAACCGATGTGGCGTGGGTCGTTGACAAAATGGAACGAAACTTTAAGAAAGTGGGCGATGAGGTCCACAAACGATACTCTGCTGTTGGCACAGAACTTTTTTTCCTTCCGGAAGCTTTACGGTTCGGATGATTTGCATACGGAATTCATTCGGATGGTACGGGAAGACCTTAAAAGATCAAGCATCTTTTTATACCGATTGGCCCAGGTAGAAAAAGAAAACCAAATTCCTAGTTTAGAACAGCCAATTAGAGCCCTTTTAAGAATAGAACGAAAGCAGCTGGACCTGAAAAAACAAGTCTTATTTCCATTTCATCATGCTTTACAGATCCTTTCCCTTTCCAATCATATTCTAGAAGGCACGACGATTGAAAAGCTGCAGGCTTTAGTTGAAAAAGACATCATCACGGATTGGCTGGCTACGGATTTAAAGCACGCTTTGTCTCAAGTGCTGGACCTATATATTAAACAAAAATGGGAAAGTATTTCAGCTGGTAAGGCCCCGTCTTCTATTGTAACTTTTTCTCAGTTGTCCACACGTGACAAAGAAAAGCTGATTCGAGCTTTAAAAGAAATGAGAAAACTGCAAACAACGATGTTGAGCCGGTACTCGCTTTAAGGGGAATGAGAGGAGAAAAACAGCTATGATAAAAAAAGCGAAACGATTCCATTTTACTTTGGAAGATGAGATTCCCTTATCGACAAGGCTGGAAGATATCAACTTTCAAGTCGTTGATACAGAAGCGACAGGTTTTCATGTTCAAAAGCAAGATCGCATGATTGAAATAGCCTCGGTGCCGGTTCGACAATTAGTTGTAGAAGAAAAGAAAGTGTTCCAGACCTATGTAAACCCCGGCACGACGATACCTGAACAAATTGTCAAGTTGACAGGTATACATGATGGTGACGTGGAGAGTGCACCAGTTGCTTATCATGCAATCAGCGATTTTTTTCAAGAAGCGGAAGCAAATAAAGCTACCTGTCTCATCGGTCATCATATCCAGTTCGATCTCACCTTAATGAAATGTGAAATATCCAGGGCAGGGTATAAATTTCCCAAGCCGAGAGCAGTAGATACCCTCAGTTTATTGAAATACTTGTATCCGACGGAAGGTAGAAAAGATCTGATTGAATACGCAGATATGTTGAATACGAAGGTATACGAACGTCATACCGCTTTAGGCGATGCTTTGACTACTGCGCACCTTTTTTGTGAAGCGATCGCAAGGATACAAGATAGAGGGCATAGAACATGGGGATCCCTACTGCAAGTCACAGCTGTTAAAAACAGAATGTTCTACTAATAAGAAAAAGACGAACTTTCTAAAAAGAGTTCGTCTTTTTCTTATTGTCGGATGAAGCCTTCTTCCTTTAAATAAGCTTCCGCTTCATTATATGTTTCAAAACTCTCCTCTAACATATCGTTAGTATAAATGTTCCAAAAATAGTCTTCCTGGACAAGGAGTAGTGACTCATTTTCTGGGCCTTTCCATACTTGCTGGTGGGATATTTCCGCATCACTCGATAAGTTAGCAATAGAAGCTTTAACAATATTTCGGAGCTCTGTTTCGTCATAATCCCTTACATTGACCAGACCCTTTTGATTAGATGCAAATCCTTCCATGTCTCCTGTATAAACAAAACCGTTGCCATTTGGATGAATGTGGTAAGCGACAATGGTTTTATCGAATACGCTCCCGTAGAAATGAAAGTTCACTCTCCCAAGCGAGACATCCTTACGAGTCAACTCCGTGAACCCTTCCAGAATAGATATTTTCTGTTCAAAACTAAGCATAGCAATCCTCATTTCTTCTCAAGTTGTTTGCTCATTATAGCATAATTCATCAATCAGTGGATACAACAGGGTTAATTCTATTTTTATGCATTGTATTGAATAATAAATCAAAATTAATCTTGACTAAGGGGTGTTTTATGTATTAATATACTTTTTGTGTAATAAAAATACATAGGGGGTTATTTCAACATGAAGAAATTTACAGCAATCATTTTAGTATTGACGGGATTATTGCTTGCAGGGTGTGCCGGCGAAGAGCAAAAAGCGGAAAGTGCCCAAAAAACATTAGTTATGGGAACCTCAGCAGATTATAAACCATTCGAGTATATCGACACGGCAAACGGTAGAGAGATTATTGGCTTTGATATTGATATTGCCAAGCGAGTACTGGATAAAATGGGATATAAATTAGAAATAAAAAATATGGACTTCAATGGTTTGATTGCAGCATTAAACAGTAATAAAGTCGACTTTGTAATGGCAAGTATGACACCGACAGAAAAAAGGAAAAAGTCAGTGGATTTTTCTGATATCTACTATGTTGCTAATGACGCTATTGTGAGTAAGAAAGCTGATAATATCAAGGCAGTGGATGACTTGAAAGGCAAAAAACTAGGCATTCAATTGGGATCCATCCAGGAAGAAACTGCGGAAGAATTGAAAAAAGAAGTCGAAGGCATGCAGGTGACTGCACGAGATACGATTCCGCAACTAATCCAGGAAATGAAAGCAGGACGAATTGATGCAGCAATCGTAGAAACTACTGTATCAAAAGGTTACTTAGAAAAAAATGAAGGACTGACTGAATTTATCATTGAAGATGAGTCAGAGGTACAAGGGGCAGCTGCCGCTTTTCCAAAAGGAAGCGATTTGACAGAGCAGTACAACAAACATTTGCAAGAGATGAAACAAAACGGAGAGATTGATGAGCTGGCTAAAAAATGGTTTGGCGGCGAGTAAATAGAAGGAGTTGTATGCAACATGAGTGACATCCTGCCATCTATTCCATTTATTATAAAAGGAATAGGTGTAACACTACAATTTGTAATTGTTTCTGGAATTCTCGGTTTTTTAATCGGGGTATTGCTTGCATTGGCTAAACTTGGAAAGAAGAGTATATCGAAGGTTCTTGCTGATGCTTATACATCGTTTTTCCGAGGCACACCGCTTATCCTTCAGCTTGTCTATGTGTATTTTGTCATTCCTCAAGTGACACCATGGGATATTACAGCTTTTGCAGCCGGTGTAATTGCCTTCTCACTAAATTCGGCAGCTTACGTGTCTGAAATCATCCGGGCTGGAATTCAGGCAGTGGATAAGGGACAATTCGAGGCAGCTAAAGCTTTAAATGTTCCTTATCGAACCATGATGCGAAAAATCATCCTGCCGCAAGCAATTAAGTATATCCTGCCTGCTTTGATGAATGAATACATCACACTTTTGAAAGAGTCAGCGGTCGTTTCGGTCATAGGAGCCATGGATATAATGCGACGGGCGCAGATTGTATCGGCGGATACTTTCAATTATTTAGGTCCGCTGACGGTGGCGTTGGTCATTTACTTTTTAATGGTAAGAATACTGACCTTTTTCGGGGCAAAATTGGAGCAAAGGATGAGTTTTAGTGATTAAGGTAACGAAGCTCGATAAATCTTTTAAAGATACAAAGGTATTGAATGGAATATCCACCGAGATTGTAAAAGGAGAAGTAGTGGCTGTCATCGGTCCTTCTGGCTCAGGGAAATCCACTTTCCTTCGTTGTTTAAATGGACTGGAAATACCTACAGCAGGAGAGGTGAAAGTTTCGGAGGTGCCCATATCAAATAAGTCATTGAATGAGATACGAGTCAAAACCGGGATGGTCTTTCAGCATTTTCATCTTTTTCCACACCTGACCGTAATAGACAATCTTACTTTTGCTCCTATTCATGTAAAAGGGATAGATAAGCATGAAGCTGAATCGCAAGCATTGGAACTCTTGGAATCAGTAGGATTATCTGACAAAAAAGGTGCTTATCCTAACCATTTGTCAGGTGGTCAAAAGCAGCGTGTGGCGATCGCCCGGGCTCTTGCCATGAAGCCTGAAATCATGCTTTTCGACGAACCTACATCCGCTCTTGATCCAGAGATGGTCAAAGAAGTATTGGATGTAATGAAGAAACTTACCCATACAGGTATGACAATGGTAGTAGTCACCCATGAGATGGGTTTTGCGAGAGAGGTCGCTGATAAAATACTTTTCCTGGATCATGGATCAATCGTGGAAGAAGCGCTTCCGAGTAAATTTTTCAGTAAGCCAGAAACTCTTCGCGCCCAAGACTTTCTTCATAAAGTACTTTAAAAAAGAATGCCGACGAGTGTCGGCATTCTTTTTGTGTTGACAGAAAACGTTTTCTTTTGTAATATACCCATAGGGGTTATGGTAATATAATTTTTAAAAAAGGAGATGCTTAAAAATGGCTATGAAAGCAATTACAAGTGAAGAACTATTGGAGAAGGTATTAAACAAGGAAGAATTATTTATTTTTGATGTTAGGAATGAGAAGGATTTCGAAGACTGGAAAGTGGAAGGAAGCGCCATCGAATACTTGAACATCCCTTATTTCGAGTTAATTGATGGGGTTGGGGGTATAGTGGATAAAGTTCCAGCTGACAAAGAGATCATTGTGGTCTGTGCAAAAGAAGGATCCTCTAAAATGGTAGCAGAAATGTTAAGTGAAGAGGGGTTTGATACATCTTATCTAGCTGGGGGCATGAAGTCCTGGAGTGAACAGTTATATAAAACAGAAGTTTACCACGATGATGATATGAAGGTTTTTCAATTCATTCGTGCCGGAAAGGGATGTCTTTCTTATATGGTAGTCTCCGGGGATGAAGCACTTATTGTGGATCCAGCTAGATTTGTGGATGAATATAGGGCGGCTGCTGAACAAGATGGAGTGAAAATCACCCATATTGTTGATTCCCATTTGCATGCTGACCATATTTCAGGAGGACGTCAGCTAGCTGAAATGACTGGAGCCAACTACTATTTGATGAAAAGTGAAGGTGCAATCTTTGATTTTAAACCCCTTGAAAATTACGAAAAGATTGAGTTCGAGAACGTAACCCTAGAAGTAATTGCACTAAAAACTCCAGGTCATACACCAGGCTCAGTTTCATTTTTTGTTAATGACAAGCTGCTATTCTCTGGAGATACGATTTTTGTAAGCGGCTTGGGACGCCCAGACTTAGGTGGCAAGGTAAGAGAGTGGGCGAAAGATCTTTATGATTCCATTTACAACAAAGTATCGCAAATTGCGGATGATGTCATTGTGCTGCCAGCCCACTATGCTGACTTGGAAGAAGAAATCAATAAAGATGGCTTTATTGGAGAAAAACTTGGCGACATCCGCAGTAAGAATGAAGTGATGATCAACCAAAGTGAAAATGATTTTGTCGAGTTCGTTGCGCAATCTGCAAGCTCTGAAACACCTCCGAACTTTGAAGAAATCATCGCTCTGAACCGAGGCACGGAAAAAGCTACTCAAGAGAGACAGCAAGAATTAGAAATTGGGCCTAACCGTTGTGCTGTCCACCATACCAGCTAATAATAGCTGAGGTATAAAAACAAAAGATAATCAAAATATAAAGAGACGACGATTAAACTTTTGGGAGGAAAAGGACATGAAAAAAATACGAATCAGAGAAAAATGTCCGATATGCCAATTGTCATTAGAAATAGATCTTAATGAAGTAAACAAGCATATTATCGTAAAAGAATGTCCTGCCAAGCATTATAAGAAAGAAAACCACCCTTTGCTAGGGACAACCTTTGAATATTATAAGGATAATGATAAATCGAATGAAAGGGGGGTGGGATTAGATGCTTAAAAACTTAATGCCCAATGACCATTGGATAGCCCATTATAATAAAGATTTTTTGAAAAGTGACTTTTCAGCTGGATTGATTGTAGCGATCATGCTGATTCCGCAAGCCATGGCCTATTCTATGCTGGCAGGACTACCACCTGTCATTGGGTTGTATGCTTCAACCATTCCATTGATTATATATGCTCTATTAGGGTCATCCCGTCAACTGGCAGTAGGGCCGGTGGCAATGGTTTCGTTGCTTGTGTTCTCAGGTGTGTCAACGTTAGCTGAGCCTGGCTCGGATCAATTCATCGCATATGCTCTCTTACTGTCTTTGATGGTAGGGGCCATTCAGTTGAGTATGGGATTGTTTCGGTTAGGGTTTATCGTGAATTTTCTTTCCCATGCCGTGATAAGTGGATTTACTTCCGCAGCCGCTTTAATTATTGGTTTCAGCCAGTTGAAACACCTGTTGGGCATCAAGCTTGAAGGTGGAAAGAATGTGTTCCTGCTTTTATTTGATGCGTTCCAAAAAATTGGTATCATCAATTGGATTACATTCGCGATAGGAATTGGAAGTATTATTGTTTTAATCTACTTTAAAAAGAAATTTCCTAAGTTCCCTGCTCCACTGTTGGTTGTTGTAGGAAGCACATTAGTGGTTTATTTCTTTAACCTGGAAGAGCGTGGGGTCAGTATCATCCGTGAAGTTCCAGGTGGATTGCCAGCCTTCAGTCTGCCCGCTTTCAGTGTAGACTCTATAACGGCCTTATTACCGATTGCCTTGACAATTTCATTTGTCGGGTTTATGGAGTCGATAGCTGTAGCTAAAACAATTGCATCTAAAGAAAAATATAAAGTAGACTCAAACCAGGAACTGACTGGTTTAGGGGCTGCCAATATTGTCGGTTCCTTCTTTTCCGCTTCACCGGTTACTGGGGGATTTTCACGTACAGCCGTCAACTACCAGGCTGGTGCAAAATCCGGCCTTGCGTCGATAATCACGGCATTATTGATCATGCTTACGCTACTGTTCTTCACCGATTTATTCTATTATCTGCCTAATGCCGTTTTAGCGGCTATCATCATGGTAGCAGTTTTCGGTCTGATTGATGTAAAGGAAGCAAAACACCTCTTCCGCATTAAACAATCCGATGGATGGGTGCTGGTCATAACGTTCTTTGCCACATTGCTTACCAGCATCGAGGCCGGAATTTTAATTGGGGCAGGTGCGTCGCTATTGTTATTTATTTGGCGCAGTGCTTACCCGCACACAGCAGAGCTTGGGTATATTGAAGAAGAAGATATATTCAAGAACGTGGATCGATATGAAAATGCAAAGATGTTCAAAGATACGCTGGTTTTCCGTATTGATGCTTCCTTATATTTTGCTAATTTAGCTTTCCTGGAAGAGCGGTTACGGAAAGAAATCAGCGATAAAGATGCTGTCAACCGTGTTGTGCTTGATTTCTCAGGCGTAAACGCGATTGATGCAGTAGCTATCGATGAATTGGAAAAGTTAATCGATGAGTATAAAGAAGCCGGGATAGAGTTTCATTTGGCACATGTGAAAGGTCCAGTGATGGATTTATTGAAACGGGCCGGGTGGAAAGAAAAATATGGAGAAAAAATAGAGTATTTGACACTTCACCAGGCATTACAGCCTTCAAGGGGGTCATTCCATGTCTCCTGATCAATTAGTCAAGGGCAACGAAACTTTTATGGATAAGCTATTGAAAGAGGACCCGGCTTATTTCGATAAGTTGAAGGAAGGACAGGCACCAGATTTTTTTGTCGTGGCATGTAGCGATTCCCGTGTCAGTCCCTCGGTCATTTCTGAAACACCATTAGGGACAATGTTCGTTCATCGCAATATCGCTAATCAAGTGAACGTAAATGATGAAAGTTTAGCTGCCAGCCTTTATTATGCACTGGTTCATTTGAATGTAAAAAAGATCATCATTCAAGGTCATACTGGATGTGGCGGGGTAGCCGCTGCTAAGGATGGAAATGAGGAACCTTTTTTGAAGGATTGGATTAAGGGAATCAGGCAAGGGTTTCAGTCACAAAACCGTTCGCCACAAGACGAATTAAATGAGCTTGTAAAAGCAAATATCAGAGAACAGATAGAAAAGATGAAGCAACATCCTGTTTATAAGAAATATGGAAAAGATACGGAATTGGCAGGGTACTTGTTCCACCTGGAAACTGGGAAATTAGAAGAATTGAACACGTAACAAAAAAGGATGAACCTAATTACGGTTCATCCTTTTTATTTATTTATCTTTTGCAATGGTTCCGAGAAAGAAGCCCTCTACTTCAGACAGCTTTCCTCGCCATAAGAATTTTCCTTTAGAGGGTGTTGGGTTGCTGTCACCGCAATAAACTTGTGCTTCTTCCAAGTGAATGAAGTTAGCTTCCTCATCACTGCTTTTAGCTGCACTTTCACTGGCACCCTGTAGTTGTTCGCTTAATGATTGAGCCACGTCATTTCCATCCTGAAAGTTTTCGCTTACTTTTTTGAAATAACTCTGGGCGGAAATAGTAGTTCCTGTTACAAGTGCACCATTTACATTAAGCGTAATAGCTAATGAGAAATCATGTTTATTTGCAGCTTTAACATACATGGCCAGCACATCATCACTCATACCTTCTACCTCCTCACGACTGGTTTATTTTGCTGTATCGTCGTTTGACTTTAGGGTAGTTTCACCTTCGTTTTGCTGTTTATTATTATTCTTAGATTGAGTAGTGTTTTTCTTATTGTTTTTTTGTTTATTCTCTGCACTATTGCTTTCTTGATTATCTCCGTCTTGTTCTTGATTGTTTTCTTCCGTTTGCTGTTTTTGAGGAGATGCTGTTTCTGTAGTAGCAGCAGCTTCATTCTGACCATCTGCAGTCTGATCTTGGTTTTCTTCTTCATTTGATTCTTCATCTTTGTTCTTTTTGAATTTACTTGTCAACTGCTGAGACTTTTCTGTTGTGCTGGTTTTCAAGTCATTAAATTTGGTTTTAGTAGAGTTTCCAAATTGCTTGCTTTTGTCTACTACATTACCTGTCTGGGTAGAAATATCATTTCGTAATTCCTTACCCGTTTTTGGAGCGAAAAGCAGACTGGTTGCTGCTCCGATAACGCTGCCTACTAGTGTGCCAGTCATAACATCTTTTCTTCGCATCGACTGCTTTGCTTTTTCAGTTTGGTTTTTTGCTTCATTCTTTGCTTTCTCAGTCTGATTCTTTGCTTCTTCCTTGAGTTGTGTTTTTTGTTCTGCCATGATTAATTCCTCCTTGAATATAATAAAATATTTATTAATTTATACTAAACGATTGTCTTGCGCCATTTTCTTTTCCAGCGCATCAATTCGTTTTTGCAGTTGATCATTTTCTTCTTTCAATTTTTCATCCTCTTTATTTGCTGCTTTGGAATTAAGGTATGGGTCTGTTTCCCACCAATCCATACCGATTTCTTTCGCTTTATCGACAGAGGCTACAATCAATCGAATCTTGATTGATAAGAGTTCCACATCTGCGATACCTACACGGATATCTCCTGCAATGACAACACCTTTATCCAATACGGTTTCCAGTACATCTACCAGATTACTAGATTGGGTGGATTGTTCTATTGCCATGTTCGACACCTCCTTGAAAGTGCTCTTAGTAGTTAAAGTAAATTGCCAAGAGGACCTAAATCGATATTTAAATCTTCATCCTGAAGCTCGAAAATTTCCTTAAGTTCATCCATTTTCACTTCCAAATTCATAAGAGCCACTCCAAGCCTTTCAATTTCTTCCTCAGTTAGTGTACCTCCATCAACTCTCCGGATAGCCTGACGTTCGACCAGTTGCCGGAGCAGTTCGATGACTGTCAGGACAAGTTGTGCCAGTCCTTGTTCGGCGCCTTGTGGATCCAAGTTGATTCTGCCACTTTTTTCAGGACGATGATCAAGTTTCGTTTGTGACACGATCCAATTCCTCCTTTTCTTTATCAAATTGTTTGGAGGATAATAGGCCATCTGAGTCAAGTTTCGAATGGACAAGTGTTTCTACTGAAGAAATCAAGAGCTTCAGGTCAAGATAAACTAAGTCGATACCAGCAATAGATATAATAATGTCTCCTTTGATGGCTACACCCTTGTCCAAAACCACATCTAAAATATCAATAAGTGCAACATCTTTATTTTCAAACTCTTTTCTCTGTGCCATGAATCCCCCTCACTTTATGTCAGTTTGGCGAAATGATAAGCGGGCCAAGGTCCGGTAAGCTCAAATTGGAACCCAGTTTCTTTCCATACCTCTTGCAGGTGCTTCACCTGGCTTAAGAAATCCTCTACATTCGCTTCCTTAAGCAAATAGACGCTGTTCCAGCACATTTCATCTGATCTTCCTGTAACATCTTTACTCCAGTTTTTCTTTATATCCGTTTTTTCACTATAAGAAGCCAACTGATCATGGATGCGGGAGGAGTAGGTTTCTTTATCCTTCTCCAACTCCTGATCGATAAGATGATCCAGCTTGCGTTTTTCTAAATATTGTCTTCCAGGTGACATTTGGTCAATTTCTTTTTTCTTTTCTTCTATAGTCAAATTGTGAGCAGATGTACGCTCCCGGAGCGCCTCATTATCACAATATATTTTCAAGTTCCATTCTTCTTTATCTGAAAGCCATGCCAGTAAATCAGACATTTTTTTGTGATGTTCTTTTATTGTGCTCTCTAAACTCTCATACCCTGAATAAATCGTACTAAACTTCATAGGGATAATGGTATATTTTTCATGCAGTTTGGTGACTGCTTCATGGTGGTGGAATGCCTTTTCATGAAGCCACTCTACATCTGATGTTTTTTCTTCCAATGCAGATTGGTTATATTCACTTTCTTCCAAGTTACATACGACTGCATCAATTCCATCAAAGGAGAGGGTGTGTACATCATGCTCGTCATCTAAACCTTTGAAAGAGGGAAGAGGTGTAGTTGATTTTTCGTTTGTTGGTATGATTCCGTATAAATAAATTAGTTCTGCCATTAGTGCTTCCTCACTTTCAACGCTTAGTCAATTCATTCCATTGTTCCATTTCGCGTCTTTTTGCTTCTTCATACCTAATTAAAAGGTCATCTTCCTGTACTTTATATGCCTCTTCAGAAATCTCATCCAGTTCATACATCATCTGAAGGTGTACTAACTTTTTTTGGATGGTATCTAAATCGTAAAGTTCTTTATCCACTTCTTCTTTTACCTTCTCTCCGACCTTAACAACCAGATTCAATGGGGAAGTGAATAACTTGTGAATCATGCGTTTTCCTCCACTTTTAATTTTATATTGATAAAGTTGTATGCTGGCCAAGGCCCCGTATATTTGAAATCGACCTTATCTTTCCACTTATCGTGTAATTCATTAACCTTTTCATCAAACTTTTCTTCCTGGTTACTATCTATTAGATAGGCACCATTCAATAACATTTTTTCACCGATGGGTTCATTTACTACAGCAGCTACAGCGATATTTTTTAACTCTTCGTGAATTTCTTTTTCGATATCCTTTTGAAGGGTTTGGAAAAACTTCGATGCCATTTCACCAAGCTCGATTCGATCAAAATACCCTGCTGCTTCGGTTTTCTTATTGACCGTTTGTTTTTGCTTCGTAACCTCAGGATCCTTATTGATCTCTTTTTGAAGCCATTCTTTTTTACCAATGACTTTCAAGCCTAATTCAATTTTACCTTTTATTTTCGGAAATAGCTCCTCGAATTGAGGGTATAAGCTTTCTGATAAAGCGATGACATCCTCTTTAGAGTTAAAAACATTTCCAAAACTGATTGGAACAACTGTATCCATTTTTTTCATTACATCGGAAATGACGTTTTGGTGCATCATTAAATTCTCTTTACTGGGGTGATAGATTTTCATTGGCATTTCCGCTGCGACCATAGCTGCATCTTTGTAGTGAATAGTATAAACCTTTCGTGTGTCACCCTCGAAATCGATCGTTCCAAAGTCATGTTCTTCATTCGTTTGTATGGCACAAAATATATAAATTCCTTTTTCGTTTTCCATTCATATCACCCAACCTTGATTTTTTTACAAGCTTCTAAAAGCTTTTCTCTCATTTCTGGCTGTTGATCCTTTGGTGTACAAGTTTGTAATGGAAACCAAGTAATATCAAGGCAAAGCTCCTGGAACTCTTCATCTTCACCATCAATAGAAATGTCATGCTTTTCTGCCATTTCTGCAATCATGATGGAAGCACGAAGACTCGGCCCTTGGAGCTGATCATTACTCTCACATAGTTCCCTTGCTGTAACTACGAAATTTACAATCTTTTCAGCTGCTTTTTGAGACAAACTCGTTTTACTGGTAACTGCAGTTACTTCCGCTTGATGATCCATGTGATCCAATGGTAATGTGATCATTCGATCCAATAAAGCATCCTGAGATTGGAATACCCCTGCATACTCAGCTGGATTACTTGTGAAAATTACCGAAAAATCAGGGTGAACCCTGATAAAGGCGTCTTTTCTTTTAGTTCCATACAAAGGGAGTATTCTCTCTTCTAATATAGAAAGGAAAATATTATTAGCTTCAGGTTGTGACCTGGTGAATTCGTCATATACCAGAGTATATCCATTTTTTACAGCTTCGAGCAGCTTTCCATCTGTCCAGGATTCTGTTACGTTTTCTTCTGTTTTGTAAACAGTTCTAATGAAATTATCTTTTACTTTACTGCTTTGGTACCCAGTAAAAGCCCCGATCAGATCCTCATTTGATAACTCCTTATTTCCATTTATAAGCATGACAGGGCGTTTACGTTGTTTGGCGATAAAAAGAGCCAGTGTTGTTTTTCCGATTCCTGATGGTCCTGTGAAATGCACCGGATAACCGGAAGAAAGATACCTTAGTGATCGTTTGATCAGCCCCTGATAATAAGCAGAGTGTTTATATACTTCATTATTGATATGGGGCTGTTGTTTCGCTTCTTTCAATACGGTCATTCGTCATCCTCCTAAGAACATCGGAGATCCAGGCGACTATCATGATGACTGCTGCTCTTCCAAGTCACTGCGATATCGTAAACTTATTCTGGAAAACCCCGTGATTTCTGCATCTTTATCTAAAAACACTTCATAGAGGCCAATCATTTGATCATTGGCATACTTTTTCATATATTCTTTTTCTTCAATGACTTCGACCATTGCTTTCCAGCCTTCTTGTTTTTCTTCTCTGTCCTCTTCCTTATGTTTGCGGACAGAGATTATTTTATGGGGAGGTGCTATATTTTCAGTGAAAAATTGGTTAACTTCATCCATTACTTTCATAAGACTCACAATCACCCTCACCTTTATTTAATAATAGTTAATAACATAGGATGGAGTCAGAGGTATGCTCTGACTCCGAACCATTAAATACTGAATTCACTACGCTCATTATTTTGAGAATTGGATGGACTGTCTGTTCGGGAAGAGAGACGGTCTGATAAACCTTCTTCTTCTACCTCATCGCGTAGAAGTCCAACCGCTTCCGCATAACGCAACCAAGTATCCACACTTGCAATTACAACACGTGCTTCTACGGTAATTAATTCAATACCTACGACTGAGACTCGTGCAAAGGCATCAATGACGATCCCTTTGTCTAAAATTCGGTCAATAACCTCTGCCAAGCTACTGCTATCTGTTGATTTTTGTACTGCCATTTTCAATTACCCCTTTCTTTTTTAATACTAACTGGAAGTTTTTGTATTTGAAGGGTGCTTAATATCATTAGCGCTTTTGATGTCAGTAGAACTCTTAATGTCTATTGCACTTTTGATATCGTTTGCGCCTTTGATATCACTTACCCCTTTTATCTTGTTACCTGATTTTCCATTAGTTTTTTCTTTCATTTCCTCTTGAAAATCTTCACCAGCTTCTTTTACCCCGGCAAGTTTATCTTTAAACTTTAACAACGCGTTTTGTGCTTTTTCCTGTACAGTTTCAGCGTTGGAATGCACTTTTTCAGCGTTTTCTTCTTTCGCTTCCTGTAAATTCTCTGAAGCTTCGTTTACTTTATCCTGCATGTTTTCCTTGAAATTCTCTTTCATTTGATCGGCAATTTCACTTTTTACTTCTTTTTGTGTTTCTTCTTTTAATTCTGTAGGGTCATCAGCTCGATCTACGATTCTGGCTACTCTCGGGAGTTTATCTTCCACAACTTCAGTGGATCGCTTTACCCCTTTTTTCATCTTCTTCCTTACTTTGGGAAGCAGAAAGGAAGAAGCAGCAAGGGTAAGCCCCCCAGCTAAGCTGGTTGTTCCTGCGTTTTCTTTCACTTTATCCGTTTTGCTCATACACGACCTCCTTTTGGAAGTTTTCCCAAAATGATGAAATTGTGGATGACCCATATTGTTGTTGATACCCCATCTATATGGATAAAAACTAGGTCAAATTTAGTGTTATATTTTTGTTGGATATATTATCCTTTATTATTAAAGGAAAAATAAGAGGATAACAGCCAATATAGGCTATAAATTAGGTGTAAGGAATGTATTGTTACAGATATTACAAAAGTATTATTTTGACTGTGAAGAGGTTTATCATCCCGGATAACGGATATGTGACAAATATAGCTAGTTCAAAAGAATAATAATGAATCGAAAGGAGTATGAAATTATGGATAAAATTCTCTTCATCCAGACAGGTATGGGTATCGATGTGCACGGACAGAACGTAACAAAAGCGTCTTTAAGAGCGATTCAGGATGCCATCAACTTCAACTCTATGCCAGGTATCGAAGAGGCTTTGCCAGAAAAATCTATGGACAATATGAAGGTGAACGTCAAACTGGCCATCCCTCGCGACCAGGAGAAATTAAATGAAGATGAAGTAAAAAAAGCGATTCCCTACGGAAGTGTTTCCGTCGAGGTGGTGGATGGCGGAATGGCTACCACCAGTGGAATCATTTTAGAGGATAAAAATGACAATAACGATCTTATGTACATGGTGAACGCATCCATCGAAGTAGGATATTGATGAAGGATTCAAAAAGGCTGCCTCACACTGGGGCAGCCTTTTCTATGAAACCATCCTTAATCCGATTGTCGCTATGATAATGACAGTAATAAAGAAAACACGTTTCCAATCCCTTGGTTCCTGATAGAAGACCATCCCCAGAATGGTACTGCCAACCGTGCCGATTCCTGTCCATACTGCATAAGCTGTCCCCATCGGAAGTTTTTGCATGGCAAGTTTCAGGAACAAAAAACTGGAGGCCATCAAAAGAAGCATGAATAATAGGGTAGTCAACTTCCGATCACGGTTAACTTTATTGATCATTACAACCCCACTCATTTCAAATGCACCTGCAATAATTAAGTAAATCCAACTCATTGCTTTCTACCTTCCTCAGCTGTATCTGCCGTCACGGTCTTTAATCCTATGATACCGACAAGCAATAGGACGATCCATAAAATTTTAGAAAGTTGAAAAGGAACACCAAAGAACAAGATTTCTGACAGTACAGTACCCGCTGTCCCCAACCCTACAAATACTGCATAAACTGTTGCCACCGGAAGAGTCCGTCCGGCAGTAACTAAGTAATAAAAGCTGACAACCATAGCTATCACTGTAGCTGTCCATTCCAATATACTATCAGCATGTTTCAGCCCGATGACCCAGCCAACTTCAAATCCGGCAGCCAGAACTATTTTCAACCATGTTCCCGTCATTTTCATTCCCCATTTCTTCATAAAAAAAAGAGAGATACCTCTGTGGATATCTCCCGGGCTTTTGTCCCTCCGTGTCACAGCTTAGCTGTGTGCTCCCTCTCGGACCTGACCAATTTAAGCATGCGGAACCCTAGAGAGCAATTATTATAATTATCACTAATATGTAAGTGAATTTCAAGGCTAACGATGTAAAGAGAAATATGGCATCCGACTATTTTGTTGTATCCTACACATAATAACTCTAATGAAAAAGGAAATGGGGTGGAAATAATGGGTAGAGATGATCATCGTAAAGCGAATGGGAAAAATGATTCCTCACTTCCGCAGACGCCGAAGTATGCGAAGAAAGCTCATGCAAGTGATGTTGATTTTTCAGAAGAATTCGCTGACCACGAAGACAAAGAGGCACAAGCACGCGCACGGGCAGCAGATAATCGTATGGACAAGAAATAATAAATAGTCAATAGGTCCGATCTCTTCAACACCTGTCTATGGATAGGGAGGAGATCGGACCTTTTCCTGTGTCTGGCTGGGAAGAAGGATTTATCCTTATCGATAACGAAATAAGAATTAAGAAGTTAAAAGGTAAGGTTCTGTTAAACCTTTGTGCTGATTTTACAGTAAAGCTCCTTTTTTTGAAGACTCAGTTTCGAGACTTTAGGTTGCGGTTATGGTGGCTTGGAAAACGGATCGCTTTCCGTGGCATGTGGTGAGCTTCCTCAGGCTTCGCCTTGTGGGATCTTACCAATCATATTCATCCCACAGGACTTTGAATAAACATCTTGAATACACACCGCACGAAGGAAATGCGTAGC
Source organism: Thalassobacillus cyri (assembly GCF_900107755.1). GTDB lineage: Bacteria > Bacillota > Bacilli > Bacillales > Halobacillaceae > Thalassobacillus > Thalassobacillus cyri. Next base: position 39,104 of record NZ_FNQR01000015.1, read on the forward strand.
ATTTCCGAGGAGTCTCACCGTTTTCCCAACCACCATACAGAGTTTAGTATCTCGAAACTGGCTGCCAAGAATGATGTGCTATTGAAGCAGAAAATACAATAAATTCAGCATTATGACAGGGTTTTTTCCGAGATTAAATTGTACATTAAAGGCGATTTCGATTATCTTATGTGGCAAGGGGCATGGGGGAAGGGTGAGACTCCTGCGGGAAAGGATAGACTGGCAAGACCCCGCAGAGCTTTAGCTCGAGGAGGCTTGCCGTCTTCCCCGCGGAAAGAAATTAATGCGTAATCACCTTGGGAGAAACGACACGCATAAGCAGAACAGCAAAAGGGAAGGGTTCTTTCTTCCCGTTGATGGACTGCTTATGTCGCGAGTGTCTAGGTGATGGATCTAGAAAGCGAATCCTTCCCCAAGGACCCTAATCTCCTCCAATATCTCGAAATCAAGTCTTCGACTTTTCGGCCCTATAATGGAATAAGCGTTTTATGAAAAATAAACAACCACGTTTAACAGAACCTAAGGAAATGAGGTGATTTAATATGCCATTTGTTTTTGAAGGAGTCGACCATGTCCAACTAGCAGCTCCTGAGGGAAGTGAAAATCAGGCTAGGAAGTTTTTTGCAGAATTATTGGGGATGGAGGAGGTTGAAAAGCCCGAAGCATTAAAGAAAAGAGGAGGAGTCTGGTTCCAGTGTGGAATTCAGCAGATACATATTGGAATAGAAAAAGATTTTAGCCCTGCCAAAAAAGCTCATCCAGCCTTAGTTGTTAAAAATATCGATCAACTGATGAGTCACTTGAGCAAAAAGGAGGCAGCGTATCAAAAAGATGATAAGCTGCCAAATGCAAAACGTATTTACTTAGAAGACCCTTTCGGTAACAGGATAGAAATATTGGAATGGCAGAGTTGACGAAACAAAGTCAACTCTGTATTAGTTTCTTTTGAGGATTCCTTGAAAACCTATCGAGGAACTCAACACAATGGATATCAGAATCAACTGGATATTTATAAGCTTGTTCGTAGGCTTCATGTCCTTTCCCGGTGATAATGATCCAATCACCGGGTTTGGCATTATCCCAAGCGTGTTTAATTGCTTTGGTGCGATCGTAAATGACCTTCCCTGACGTAGTGCCATGGGTGTGATGCAAATCTTTTAATTCTTTTTCCATCGCTTCAGGTTTTTCGCCGTATAAATCATCTCCGGTCAATATATACCGTGTAGCGGTCGAAGCACTGATACTCAACATTTCTTTACGCTTGGTCCGATCTCTCCCGCCCCGGAATCCGAATACATGGATGATACGCCGTGCACCTTCCTTTTCAGCTGTATGAAAAATATTTTCCAGCGCGTCAGCTGTATGAGCATAATCGACGATAATGGTTGCACCGTTTGGATGTTTATATTCCTCAAATCGTCCTGGAACATGCAGTTTCAGTGCTAATGTCTCAGTGATGGAATCCCACGCTATTCCTGCTAAATAGGAAGTAAAAGCTGCAAAAGATGCATTATGGAAGTTATGCACACCCGGCATTTGAAGAGTAAGGGATATTCGCTTATCATCATGAATCAGTTGTCCCCTTTCAGGCTCTATGATCATATCATCCGATTCCGATGAATCCACTGTATAAACTTGCTTTCCCTGATGTTTCAATCTTGCGGCCAGTTTTTTTCCCCATTCTTGCCCGGTATAGATGACTGCCGTCCCGTCAGATTTCATTTGCTGGAATAAACTGGCTTTTGTTTCAAAATAATCTTCCATGCTTGCATGGTAATCCAGATGGTCATGTGCCAAATTTGTAAATACTAAATGATCGAAGAAGAGACCATGAACCCTCCCCTGTCTAATTCCATGTGAAGATACTTCCAGAATAGCGACGTCATCTTTACTTTGTGATAGAAGTTTATAAAACGTCAAGGGATCAGGTGTTGAATTAGCTGATTCATGGGCTTCACTATTTACAATATAAGAGACTGTCCCAAATGTAGCACACGAGTATCCAGCCTGTTCAAAAATACTTTTCAACATATAAGTGGTGGTTGTTTTTCCGTTCGTACCAGTTATCCCAATCAGTTTAGGGAAAGGCTTGTCTTTCATATAGAAGCTTTTAGCTACCTGAGCCAATACTTTTCTGCTATTTTTAACCTTAATATAAGGAATAGAAGCGTCCGTAATTTCTTTTTCACCAATTACGAGTGATGCGCCTCCATCTACAGCACTTTTTATGTAATTATGGCCATCGGTATTATGACCGGGTATCGCTACGAATAACGTTCCTGGTCCTACTTTACGTGAATCGCAGGAAATATCAACAATGTCTATAGACATTGCTGATGAGCTGGTTGCAATATGATGTTCGATGTTAGTAATTAGTTCAGCAGCTTTCATGCGCATGTATCTCCTTCATGGTTCGTGGGTGGATGTATTACTATTGTATAGACAAATTCTTCACCCTTCAAACTCCTACATTTGATTCCTCTCCTTATTTTATCTCTTTATATTGATTTCATCAGCAATTGTAATAAAAATTTAGTCAAAGAAATATTACTGTAATCCTTTTTGCGTTCTGTACACTTTATATTGTTTAAACTGTATGAATTTTGTGTTACAATCAATAACCGTGTGAAACATTAGATGAAAAATTTGTTAGTTGGTTTATTTTAGAAGATTTATATCACAATAACATTAAAAGGAGGAAAAAATATGAAGAATCTGCGTAAATACTTATCTGTTTTATTATTGTCACTTGTACTTATATTAGCTGCTTGCGGTGGGAATGAATCGGGTGGCGAAAACGGTGGAGATACCAGCGGTGAAGGAGAAGCAAAAGGCACTATTACCATTGGAATGAATAACTGGGCTGAAAATGTGGCAGTTTCTAACATGTGGAAAATTATATTGGAAGAAAAAGGATACGATGTGGAATTAAAGAATGTGGAAAAAGGGGCACTTTATGAAGCTTTATCTGCCGGTGATCTTGATATCGGTATGGAAATTTGGCTTCCGAACACGGATAAGCCTTTTTATGAGAAATTCAAAGATGAGATTGATTGGAGAGAAACCTGGTATAAAGGCACCGATTTAGCATTGGTCGTTCCATCCTATGTAGAAGAAGTAAATTCCATTGAAGATCTTAACGATCATAAAGAGAAGTTTGATTCACGGATTGTAGGAATTGATGCAGGAGCCAGTATCATGGATTTAACCGACCAAGTCATCAAGGAATACGATTTGGACTATTCTTTACAGGCATCATCTGAACCTACCATGATATCTGAATTAAAAAATAGCATGGAAGATGAAGAGCCTATTGTTGTGACGCTTTGGAAGCCCCACTGGACCTTTTCTGAAATGGATTTGAAAATTTTAGAGGATCCTAAAAACATTTATGGTGACTCTGAGAACATTTCTTACGCAGCCCGTCTAGGTTTGGAAGAGGACCAGCCTCAAGTAGTTGAATGGTTTGACGCATTTATGCTTAATGACGATCAGTTAGGAAGTTTGATGGCAGAAATCAATGAAGCTGAATCCGCTGAAGAAGGCGCAAAGACATGGATTGAAGACCATCGCGATTTAATTAAAGAATGGACTGGCGGTACCGAATAACTGACCATCCTAAGACCTGTTCCCGAGTAAGGGAGCAGGTCTTTTTTGGTAGTTTAAGAAATTATAAAAAATGATGGTTGTGGACAACATTTTGTAGTGAGCCGCACCCAGCTCCGACGCACAGGACGTGCTAGTGCCGATGTCGCCACACTAGAACTACTTCTTTGAAAGTACTTCGCAGAAAAAGACAAAGTCTTTTTTGAGGACGTGGCGTTTTCATCGGCCAGCGCCTACCCCCTTGAGGTCTTAAGTAAATCCTCTCTGTGATTAGGAAAACTCGGATTATCGCCGATGTTTTATGGCGAAAGTCTTAGTTTTACTTATACTTTAAACCTTAATTAAACTTAATTGGAATGAAAGTACAAAAACGTAACGGCGAGGCTTGACTTAAGCTTGTCGGGGGTGAGCAAGGCGCTTGCGCTTGTTCTTGGTAGAATAGGCCTGTCACCTTGTTCTATCACATAACTGCTAATGTTAAGGGGGAGACACGAAATGGGGGAAGTTCAATCGTTCTATCATTAAAACGATATATGTAGATGGACGAGGAAACATTTACCAGCTGTAAGTCCGTATCCTCTATCTACCACTCAATCTCGAGTGGTGCTTTTTTATGTGAAATTTAAGTAAGCAGGTTTGAGCATAAGTTATCGCGGTTACATACGTAATAGATAATCAGTATTTAATAAAGGAGTAGATTTAGCCTTATGGATATGAATAAAGAAATCAAAAAGCTGGAAAGTGTTTATTTAGAAAAACCACAGCGTGTGTTCAGCATGTATTTAAATACAGACCCATCTGATCCGGATCAACAGGGTGGAGAGTGGAAAATCCACTTAAAAAATGGTTTGAATAATTTCGAGAGCTATTTGAAGGAAGATGGGGATTCCGATGAAAAACGAAATTTCTGGGAAGTAAAAGAAAAAGTAGAAAATTACGTCCACGAAAATGAGCAGAATTTTGCTAAGAGTCTGGTCATCTTCGCTACTGCGGATGATACAGTATGGTTTGCTGAACGCTTCCAGATGCCAGTCGAAACTGAATTCCACTGGGAAGAGACAGCGAAAGTAGATCAGTTGAAAAAGATGTATGAGCAGTTTCCTAAAACAGGGATTATTTTGACTCAAAAAGAGGCTATCAAGATCCTGGATACAGAACTGGGGACCTTGAGAGAGACACAAATGTTCGAATTAGATCTTGATACGGAAGATTGGAGACAGCATACTGGTCCGCACCGTGCGCAGCCATCTATGGGGTCAGGTGGAAAGAGTACCAAGCAGGAACAATTCCAGGAGCGCTTTGAAGCTAACCGCTATCGTTGGTATAAGAGCCTTGCACCTAAATTGGACAAGCTTGCGAAGGATAATCAATGGGAGTATATCTATGTCGTCGGTGACAAAGAGGAAGCTGCCGACCTGACAGAAAATATGAATAAAGAAATCACCGATGTTGTTAATAAAAACATGCTCGATCATGAAGAGATGAAAGTCATCAATGAAGTTGTAAATCAATAATAAAAAATGCTTGCAGGATTTCCTGCAAGCATTTTTTAATTCTTCAAGAAAGTTTTACTTTTCGTTAAAGGGTTAAAGTAAAGGAAATACTTAGTCTTTCTCCAAAGGACTTGGAGAAAAGCCAAGTCTTTCTAATATTTGATCGGGGAACCAGGGCCAAGGTCGATTCCGAACATCATCCACACGATAAGCATGATTGTCCATGAAATCAAGAAGACGATACTGTAAGGGAACATGACAGAGATCATAGTACCAATGCCTATTTTCTTATCATACTTTTGTGCAAATGCAATGATGATTGCAAAGTATGTCATCAATGGTGTGATGATATTAGTAGTTGAATCAGCTACACGGTACGCCATCTGAGTCAATTCTGGTGAATAACCCAGCTGCATCATAATAGGTACGAAGATAGGAGCCATCATCGCCCACTTAGCGGAAGCACTACCGATGAACAAATTGATTGTAGCAGAAACCAGGATAAAACCTAATATTAATGGGATACCAGACAAGTTGGCTGCTTCCAGGAATTCTGCACCATATACACCAATGACAAGTCCCATGTTAGTTTCTGAGAAATAAGCCACGAATTGACCTGCTGTAAAAGCAAGAACGATAAACATACCCATAGCAGCCATCGTATCAGAAAGTTGGTTCGCTACCTCTTTATCGCTACGAATTTCTTTTGTTGCGATTCCATAAAATAAACCGGGTATGAAGAATAAAATAGTAATAATCGGCACTAACGAGCTCATGAATGGAGACTGGATGACCTGTCCATTTTCACCACGCAACGGAGCTCCTGCAGGAACGATTAGCAACGCCATCAGAATTATGGTGATAATGACTGAAATACCAGCCCACTTCAACCCCTTCTTTTCTAAGGCGGTCAGCCCTTTTAAATCTTCGCGATATTCGCCCTTATATTCGCCTAAGCGCGGCTCCACAATTTTTTCTGTTACCCAGGCGCCGACTATGGACAATAGGAATACAGACACAATAATAAAGTAATAGTTCATTGCGATATTCATTGTTTCCGCATAGCCCGGGTCGATGATTGCTGCAGCGTCAAAAGTCATTTCACCAAGCATTGCATCGGTCGCGGATAAAAACAAGTTGGCACTAAAACCTGCTGATACCCCAGCAAAAGCAGTAGCGATACCTGCTAAAGGATGACGGCCAATTGCTGCAAAAATAACGGCTCCTAACGGTGGAAGCACGACATAACCTGCATCGGAAGCGACACTGGACATAACCCCGGCAAAGACAAGTCCGAATGTTATCAAGCGTTGCGGCACGGATAGTACGAAACCTCGTAACAGGGCACTGATAAGACCTGTACGTTCAGCAATACCGATACCAAGCATAGTAACCAGGACCACACCTAATGGTGCAAAGCCGATAAAGTTTTCTGTCATACTGGAGAAGAGATACTGAATACCTTCTTCACTCAACAGGCTTTTTACTTCTACCATTTTTCCTTCTTCTCCCGGATGCTCTACGCTAATCCCGAAGCTGGAAACGATGGCTGAAACAAATATGACTACTAATGCTAAAATTGCAAATAAGGTGACTGGATGGGGAAGCTTATTACCAACAAACTCGATTCCGTCTAAAAATCGTTGGAACATTCCCCTTTCTTTTAGTCGCCAATCTTTAACACTCCTTTCTTTAACAAAAAAACAAAATTCTGAAAGTTTTTTCAGTTTTTGGTATTTTTTTGGCGAATACTAGTATATAAGCATAAAAAAATAATTTAAATATGTTTGAAAAAAATAGAAATGTTCAATTAATTCAGAAACAATGATAACGATTTCATGTTCTGAAGTTTTTAAGTATGTTTTAGTCGCAAAACCCTACGTTATACAGAGGATTGCAACTATGATACGATTGCCATAATAAGTTTTTAAGTGTGTTCGTTTTTGTAATGTATATCGTAGATTCAACTGTAACAGTACCTGATCATAAAGCTGATGAATTAATAGAAATTTACAATAATAGAAGTAAGTCCGTCGATCAGGCAGACGGTTTCCTTTCCTTTCAATTGCTGCAAAATGATAAGCGTGCCGGAGAGCTTACCGTCCATATGGAATGGGAGACAAAGGATGCCTACTAGAAATGGGTGCGTAGTGAAGACTTTAAGCGCATTCATGATTTAGAAAAGAACTACCCTGACCAAGAACTGGCTGGTATCGTACCAATGGTGTCACGGTATAAAGTGGTGGCCACATGAAAATATCAGAAAAACAAAAATTAGTGGAATTGGTAGTTGATGATATATATCAGGCTTATCCAGAACTGATCGAGAGGTTCGGGGAATCAGGAAGATTACGAACCTTGGAGGATAATCATCACCATTTGGATCATTTAGATACGGCATTTCTGATGGGGAATAGCACGTTCTTTCTTGATAACACGAAATGGCTGAATACCGTTTTAACTTCAAGAGGAGTAGGTACACAGCTGATTATAGATAACTACCAAAGACTACTTAAATGGATGGAAAAAGTTTCATTTGAGCAGCCAGATGAGCGTGAAGTATACCGGGAATATTTGCACGCTGGTATAAAAGAACTGAATTCCCCGTCCTAAGCGAGGTGACTTAAGATGAACAAAAAATATGAGGAAGAATTGGCAGCGTATTTACTGCAAGGTAAGGAAGATGAGGCAGTGGAATTCGGGGATGAACTCCTGACTAATTATCCGAGGTTATATCTTTTTGAAGATATTATTACCCCTGCCATGTACCATATCGGGGTATTATAGGAGAGAAACGAAATCACAGTGGCAGATGAGCATCTAGCTACTGCAGTGTGCGACTTCGTTCTATCCAGACTCGATGCAGGGCTTTATGTCGATAAAGCAAAAAAACAAAAACGTAAGAAGGTCGTCTTATTAGGGGTAGAAGAAGAACAACATTATTTAGGGCTGAAAATGGTTGCCAGTTTTTATCGCGAAAGAGGTTGGCGCGTACGTTATCTCGGGCCCAATTTACCAATTGATCATGCATTGGGCCAAATCACTCAGTGGAAGCCAGATGTAATAGGAATATCTGCCGCATTATCTTACCGGTTACCAATGGTAAAAAAAAATGACGGAAACTTTTATTCAACTAAATTGGGCTCCTAGGATTATCATAGGCGGCAGAATTGTTAAAAAATATGATTTATCCAGCTTTGAAACAGAGCGTACACATGTAATAAAAGGTCTGAGTGAATTAGAAGAACTGCATATTAAAGGGAAAGCGGGCGTCATGGATGAAACTAGTTGAAAATTTTTTCTCTGTTCCATACCTTGTAATAAACAAACACTATGAAATACTTTTCTTTACCAAAGAAATGGAAGAACTCTCTGCTTTAACAGGGAATTTCTTAGAGTTATTAGACGAAGGAAGTATTTCTAAGGTTCAGGAAGAAGTGGTTCCGGCAAAAAATAAAATTAAAATGGAAATCAATATATATCAACAGGAACGAAAGCTTGATCCACTATTAGTGGATCTATATGTCAATTGGAAAAATGATTTTCAGGCAGAACTCATGATTCTTCCAAAAGATCAACGGGTTTCAGATATAACAGTATCGTTAGGGAAGCTTCGCTCCCGATTGAATAACACTAATTTTGAATTGTTAGAGGAAAAAGAAAAGCTTCAGGAAGCAATTGATGAAAATAATAGACTTTCTGCTCCCTTTATTGAACTCTCTTCAACTACTGCGTTAGTTCCATTGTTTGGTGATCTCAATGAAGAAAAAATGTATACAGTAAGTGAATATCTGCTTGAATCCGCGCAACAGGCTGATAAAGAAACTATTCTTGTGGATTTAACTGCTGTCGGAGAAATCCAACATGATGGAATGATCGTTTTTCAGAATGTTGTCCAATCGTTATCTTACATGGGGATAGAAATTGTAGTCATCGGTGTCAAACCGAATCATGCTCAAAGAATCAATCAACTGCAATTAAAACTTGGTCTTCGGTTCATCAGTTCCCTGCACCAGGCTGTCCAAAAGTATTGTCATTAAAAAACGCGGTCGTCACCCAGTTGACGTACCACGTTTTTTAATTTCCAGCAAGAGATATTCCTTAACAATCTCCTGCTGGAATGCCAGCTAAGACCAGGCCGTGGGGCCGCTTTTCCAGTCGGAGAGAATCAGTCATATCTTTAATATGAGGGTCAATGGCAACGTTGACTTCGTTAATCACTTCCAGCTTATCATCTTTTTCTGCCCCATCCAGGGACAATCCTAATTGTGGGCCACCTCAGCCAATGCCTGCTAAGAACAGTCGGATCCCTTCAGCGTCATTATCTTCTAAAATTTGAATAATATCAGTTTTAGCTTCATCTGTAATCTGCATCATTTCACCCCTCTTTACACTGTCATGTTAGGTCACAATAGACACGCTTTCAACTATTTGCTTTTTTATTAGTATGCAGCATTGAAAGTGTATCACTCGTTTTAATTATACCAAATAGGGTATAATGTGTAAGTGAAAAGAACTTGAAGGAGGTAATAAAGTTGTTCCATTACACAGTAGAGACAAACAAAGGCATCGATGAAGCGGTACAAGCTCTAGAAGCAGAATTGAAAAATGATAAGTTTGGAGTGCTTTGGGACTTTGATGTCAAAGCGACTTTGAATAACAAAGGTCTGGATTTTGAAAAACCTGTGCGGATCCTGGAAGTTTGCAACCCGACTGAAGCAAAAAAAGTTTTAGAAAAAAATGAATTGGTAAGTTATTTCCTTCCATGTAAAATCGTCGTACATGAAAGTGAAGGCACAACAAAAATCGGGATGCCGAAACCTACGAAACTGATTGAATTTGTTGAAGATGAGGAATTGAATCAAATCGCACAAGCTATAGAAGAGCGAATGGTAAGTGCAATCAATGAAGCGAAATAGTCAAACTAAGAGCAGCAAATTGCTGCTCTTTTTTAATTGACTTAAATACTATACGGGGGTATAGTGTAAGTATGACTCGTTGGAGGTGGAAAAATTGACTAACTCTTTACCTGAGAATAGTGGGAAGCAACCGGTCAAGCCACGAACAGAAGATGAAAAACAAAAGGTCTTGAATCGTCTGAAGCGTATAGAAGGCCAAGTAAGAGGAATTCAGAAAATGGTGGAAGATGATCGGTATTGTGTTGATATATTAGTGCAAATTTCAGCTATAGATAAAGCATTGAATCAAGTTGGTTTCTCATTGATGGAACGCCATACCAAGCATTGTGTCAGCCATGCTATCAAAGACGGTAATGGCGATGAATCTATTGAAGAACTGATGAAAGTGATGAAACAATTCGCAAAATAGAAAGGAGGCATCCTTATGGCTGAACATAAAAATTTATCCGTTGATATCACAGGCATGACCTGTTCTGCCTGTTCCTCAAGAATTGAGGAAGTATTGAACAAAATGGATGGAGTAGAAGCAAATGTCAATTTGACAATGGAAAATGCAAGGATCACTTATGATCCAGACAAAGTTTCACCGGAAGATGTTTCGCAACGTATCGAAAAACTTGGATACGGGGTAAAAACCGAAAAAGCAGAGTTTGATATTACGGGTATGACCTGTTCTGCTTGTTCTGCAAGAATCGAAAAAGTGTTGAACAAAACGGAAGGCGTGCAACAAGCAACGGTCAACCTTACTAATGAAACTGCTACGGTTGAATATAGCGGGGATATCAATGAAAACGACATTATCGCTCGCATTCAGAAGCTCGGCTATGATGCTACTCTAAGAGCCGATCGTGAAGAAAGAGCTTCACAAAAAGAAGAGGAATTGAAAAAGAAACGGATCAAACTTTACATTTCAGCTATACTTTCTTTTCCGTTGCTTTTGACTATGTTCGATCATCTGCTTGGATTGCCAATACCGGATTTATTGATGAATCCCTGGTTCCAGTTTGCTCTAGCTACTCCAGTACAGTTTATCATCGGCTGGCAGTTTTATGTGGGGGCTTATAAGAGCCTAAGGAATAAAAGTGCCAATATGGATGTGCTTGTTGCATTGGGTACAAGTGCTGCTTATTTTTATAGTCTTGCTGAAGCGGTACGGTCGCTCGGAAACCCCGCTATGGAACCACATCTTTACTTTGAAACAAGTGCAATCCTTATAACATTGATTCTTGTAGGCAAATATTTTGAAGCTGTAGCGAAAGGGCGAACCACAGCAGCTATTTCCAGTCTGTTGAATTTGCAAGCGAAAGAAGCGACTGTGTTACGAAATGGTGAAGAAGTAAAAGTTCCACTAGAAAGTGTCACAGTTGGGGATACTCTAATTGTTAAACCAGGTGAAAAAATTCCAGTCGATGGAGAAATCATCAAAGGGAATACATCGGTGGATGAGTCGATGATTACCGGGGAATCCATTCCAGTAGAGAAAGACCCTGGTGATAAACTGATTGGAGCAACCATCAATAAGAATGGTAATATTCAAATGAAAGCAACTAAGGTAGGAAAAGACACCGCACTTGCAGGTATCATCAAAGTTGTTGAAGAAGCTCAGGGTTCAAAAGCTCCGATACAGCGGATGGCGGATGTCATTTCAGGATATTTTGTTCCCATCGTTGTAGCAATCGCCATAGGGACATTCATTGTTTGGATTACGCTGGTTTCGCCTGGTGATTTTGCATCTGCTTTAGTGGCATCGATTGCGGTATTAGTTATCGCATGTCCATGTGCCCTGGGCTTAGCGACGCCAACTTCTATAATGGTTGGTACTGGAAAAGGCGCTGAACAAGGCATCCTGTTTAAGGGCGGCGAACATTTAGAAAATACGCATAAAATCGATACCGTTGTTTTTGATAAAACCGGCACGTTGACTAAGGGGACTCCGGAAGTAACTGATTATGAAGGGAATTCCGAAATCCTACGATTAGTAGCAAGTGCTGAAAAAAGCTCCGAACATCCATTAGCAGATGCAATTGTATCTTATGCTGACCAACAAGGTATTGAATTAATTGAACCATCCAGCTTCGAAGCTGTGCCAGGGCATGGCATCAAAGCCATTTTGGAAGGTAGAGAAGTACAAATTGGCACAAGGAAGTTAATTCGTAAGCTCGATGTGGAATATGAAGCATATGAAGCAACTATGGAACAGTGGGAGAATGAAGGAAAAACTGCTATGCTGATAGCAGTGGACAATAAAGTAGAAGGTGTCATTGCCGTAGCAGACACAATCAAAGAATCGGCACCGGAAGCTTTAAGACAGCTGAAGGAAGCTGATATCGAATTGGTCATGCTGACTGGGGATAATGAAAGGACAGCTCAAGCGATTGCGCGCCAGCTAGGCATTGACCGGGTCATTGCAGAGGTAGTACCAGAAGAAAAAGCAGAACGAGTAAAAGAATTGCAGCTGCAGGATAAAAAAGTGGCCATGGTAGGGGACGGCATTAATGATGCTCCTGCACTTGCTATCGCCGATGTAGGTATTGCTATCGGCACAGGTACAGATGTCGCCATCGAGGCAGCTGACCTTACGATATTAGGCGGTGAATTAACATTGATTCCTAAGGCAGTCCAGTTGAGTCAAAAGACGATGAAAAATATACGTCAAAATCTATTCTGGGCACTTGCTTATAATTCTGCCGGAATCCCGATTGCAGCTGCTGGTTTGCTTGCTCCGTGGATTGCAGGAGCGGCAATGGCATTCAGTTCTGTAAGTGTTGTTTCTAACTCACTTCGATTGAAGCGAGTTAAATTATAAATCATAGTTTTTATGAGGAGAGGTGTTGGAATATGGAAATGACTTTAGAAGTAAATGGAATGACTTGCGGCCATTGCGAAAAGGCTGTGAAAGGTGCACTGGAAGAATTGGAAGGTGTACACGGTGTTGAAGTCCATCTTGATGCCGGGAAAGTAGACGTCAAATACGATGAAGCTTTCGTAACGAAAGAAAGAATGAAAGATGCTATTGAAGATCAGGGTTACGATGTAGTTGGTTAATGAACAGAAAGGCTATCGTTTGAAGGGGGTTTCTCTCCAAACGATAGCCTTATTTTTATATTGTCTAAGGAAATTATAAAAATTGATGGTTGTCGATAACCCTTTTTAGTGCTGCATCCAGCTCCAGCGCCTACCCGCTCGAGGTCTTAAGCCACTCCTCTCTGTGATTAGGAAAACTCGGCTTATCGCCAATGGTTTATGCCAATGCCATAGTTTTACTTATACTTTAAACCTTTATTAAATTTAATTGGAATGAAAGTACAAAAAACGTCACGGCGAGGGTTGGCTTAAGCTTGTCGGGGATAAGCAAGGTGCTTGCGCTTTCGTTCTACCCTCCATAAGGGAGCTGGTTTTTATACCCGCTGAACTGCTGATAAGACTGCTGAAGTTTTTGCTGATCAGCAGCTTCTAAACTATACCAGCCTTTTTTGAACATGAGGTTATACATATCCCTCTGACAATCCTGTGTTTCTTTGAAAATGGTGGCCAAGTCGTTATAGAGGTTTTGGTTGCTCGCTTCATTCAAAGCTACATTATAGGAGGCCGTCATGTACTTTTCCGTAGATAATTGATCATTGACGTAGTCCCGTTCATTCATTTGGGGTGTTTTAGGTACGTTTGTTTCAGGGTTTTGAACTTTTTGGCTTTGTGGATTCAATTTTTATCTCACTCCTCTTAGTTTAACGGTTGGGATTGATCGTTCAAATGTTGCAAAATCTTATCATAATGACGTTGATGCATCTGTCCTGCCTGTTCCAAAGCAGCCTGCAGTTCAGGATCCTGACACTGCTGGGCGTAAAAGTGTGCTTTTTTGCAGGCGTTCAAGTTCCAGGAGAGCATATCCGTAATATAAAGTTGATCTTTTCCACTTACCATATTAGGCGGCTGTGGCATAGGCTGTGCCTGCTGCATACCAGGCTGGTTTTGCTGTTGCATAACATTACCTCCTTGTTAGTTGTCAGGATTATTTTGTCCCAATCAGCTTTTACTATGAGGAAATGAAGGAGAAATCGAGTAATATTTACATTAACTAATATTTTTTCCAGTTTTTCGATTATTTTTGCGAAATATTACCCACTTTCTGAGAAAAATGATAGAATAATAATGTGATAACGATTACAAGTTGAAATTTTCACATAATTAGATAAAAAGTCTGGTGTAGGGGGATACATCATGGAGCAATTGTTGCGTAATTTCTTTCTATTTTTATCGAAAAATAAATTCTTCACTAAAATGGCTAAAAGGTACGGTTTACGATTCGGGGCAGCGAGGTTTGTTGCAGGAGAGACTATTGCTGATGTGGTTGAGTCAATACGAAAATTGAACGCAAAAGGAATGGCCGTCACCGTGGATCATTTAGGAGAATTCATTGACAGTCAGGAAGAAGCACGAGCTGCTGCGGATGAATGTATAGAAGCAATCAAAGCTATCTCCAGCAACGGGCTGGATTCCCAGGTATCTTTGAAAATGACATCGATGGGGTTGGATATCTCCCATGAATTGGTAATGGAGAACATGCGACGGATTCTCCAGGCGGGTAAAGAACATGATGTTTTTGTGACCATAGATATGGAAGATTTCGAGCGCTGCCAAAAAACAATCGATATATTCAAAGAGCTCCGTAAAGAATATGACAATGTCGGTACCGTGCTGCAAGCTTATTTATACCGGACAGTAGAGGATATCGAGGATCTCGATCAATACAACCCTAACTTACGGCTCGTCAAAGGGGCCTACAAGGAGTCTCCTAAGGTGGCTTTTCCGGAAAAAAAAGACGTGGATGACAACTTCAAAAAAATCATTAAGAAACATTTATTGAATGGCAACTATACCGCAGTAGCCACCCATGATGAGGCTATGATTGAATACACAAAAGAGATAGTGAAAAAACATAATATCCCAAATGACCTATTCGAGTTCCAGATGCTGTACGGTATAAGGGTCGAGCGTCAGGAAGAATTAGTCGATGAAGGCTACAAAATGCGTGTCTATGTACCTTACGGAAACGATTGGTATGGTTTTTATATGCGTCGTCTTGCTGAACGGCCTGCCAACGTAGCCTTTGTATTGAAAGGTATAATGAAGAAATGACGGGAAAGTAAGTGGACTTTTTGGAAAGACCCGCAGGGAGGCATGCACCAGCACGCGGGTCGTTTTCCTCTCCAGTTTCCCCTTATGATCGAAAGAGAACCAGGTAAGCAAAAAGTGGCACGCCCTTCCTGTTAAATTTTAAAAGAAAATTTTTCCTCAGTTTTATAAAAACGATTGCGAAATATCTGAAAATAATTTATAGTAAGAATAGATGTTGATAGGTGACTATCTTATTTTTTTAGCTCTAAAATGAATGAGTATTCATTCAAAAAGATAGGGGGAAATTCAATGAATCGTAAAATCAAGCGCGCAGCCGTATTAGGTTCTGGTGTTATGGGGGCCGGTATTGCTGCTCACTTGGCCAATGTAGGAATTCCGACTTTAATGTTGGATATTGTGCCACGTGAACTGACGGACAAGGAAAAGAAGCAAGGATTAACATTAGAAGATACTGCTGTACGAAACCGGATTGCAGCAATGAACAAGCAGGGATTGTTGAAACAGAAACCTTCCCCATTAACAAGTAAAGAGAACCTGGATATGATCCAAGTCGGTAATATGGAAGACGATATGGAAAAATTATCAGAAGTGGACTGGGTAATCGAAGTTGTTGTCGAAAATCTGGATATTAAAAAGAAAGTTTATACACAAGTCGATGAATTTCGTAAGCCTGGGTCAATCATCAGCTCCAATACCTCAGGAATTTCTATAGAAGCGATGGCAGAAGGACGTTCGGATGATTTTCAGAAGCACTTTCTAGGAACCCATTTCTTCAATCCGCCAAGATATTTGAAATTGTTGGAAGTAATCCCGACTAAGAAGACAGATGCAGATGTTGTGGCATTCATGAAGAAATTTGGAGAGGATGTTCTCGGCAAAGGTGTAGTCGAAGCAAAAGATACACCGAACTTTATTGCTAACCGAATCGGTACTTATGGGTTGCTCATCACAGTCCGTGAAATGCTCGAAAAAGGTTACACTGTCGGTGAAGTTGATTCTGTTACGGGGCCGATGATCGGGCGTCCTAAAAGCGCGACATTCCGTACTCTTGATGTAGTGGGTCTCGATACTTTCATACATGTAGCGAATAACGTATATGAGAAAGTTGAAGGAGAAGAAAAGAAGGTATTCGAAGTTCCAGAATTCATGAAAAAAATGCAGGAAAAAGGATGGCTGGGATCAAAGAGCGGGCAAGGATTCTTCCTTAAGAAAAAAGGAGAAAAAGGAAGCGAAATATACGAGTTGAATCCAGAAACGCTTGAGTATGAAGAACGCAAAAAATTAAAGACCCAATCTACGGAGATGGCAAAACAAGAAAAAGAGTCGAAACGAAAGTTAAAAGCTCTTGTTTCAGCCAAAGGGGACCGTGCTGGTGACTTGATATGGTCTATAGTCAGTCCGGTACTAGTTTACTCAGCCGAGCTGCTTGGAGATATAGCCGATGACATCCCTTCCATAGATGAAGCCATGCGATGGGGGTTCGGTTGGGAAATAGGTCCATTTGAAATGTGGGATGCCATAGGAGTCGAGAAGTCAGTTGAACGGATGAAAGAAGAAGGTATTTCTGTACCTGGTTGGGTTGACGAAATGCTGGCATCTGGTAATAAGCATTTTTATAAAAAAGAAAATGGAAACGTTTACTACTACCATATTGGTGACTATAAGCAAAAGAATTTCAATAAAAAAGAAATCAATTTAAAACGTTTGAAAGAAACAAAGGATGTCATCAAGAAGAATGCCGGTGCCAGCTTGATTGACCTTGGAGATGGGGTAGCGGGTCTGGAATTCCATTCTCAAAGCAACGCCATCGGCATGGATATCATCCAAATGATCAATGATGCAATCGAAGAGGTAGATCAGAATTTTGAAGGGCTTGTTATCGGAAATCAGGGCAAAAACTTCTGTGTGGGTGCCAACTTAGGAATGATGTTGATGGAAGCGCAGGACTACAATTTCTTTGAAATCGAGTTAGTCGTTAAGAAATTCCAGGATGCGATGATGAACATCAAGTATTCCGATAAACCTGTCATTACTGCTCCATTCGGAATGACATTAGGCGGCGGCGCTGAGGTTTGCCTGCCTTCCAGCGCGATACAGGCTTCACAAGAAACCTATATGGGTCTTGTGGAAGCTGGAGTAGGACTAATTCCTGGAGGTGGAGGAAATAAAGAGCTTTATTTGAAGCATCTACGGAATATTCCTCAAGGTATCGACTTTGATTTACAAAAAGTGGCGAATGCTGTTTTTGAAAAAATAGCAATGGCGAAAGTATCTACTTCTGGAGAAGAGGCAAGGGAAAATGGATTCCTGGATCAACAGGATGCAGTGAGTGTCAATGGAGACCATTTGCTTCATGACGCCAAGCAAAAAGTTCTGGGGCTTGCAAGGTCAGGATACCGTGCACCAAAACGTACTAAGTTCCCTGTTGTCGGTGAGCAAGGGTATTCCACAATGCTGCTGGGAGCGAAATCGCTAGGTCTTGGTGGCTATGCTTCTGACCATGATCTCAAAATTGCGGAAAAGCTTGCGTTTGTTTTAGCGGGAGGACGCCTGAAGGAAGGAACGCTTGTTGATGAGCAATACTTGCTCGATCTAGAACGGGAGGCCTTCTTAAGCCTGATCGGTGAACCTAAAACACAACAGCGTATGCAGCATATGCTCTTAAAAGGAAAACCGCTACGTAACTAATCATCACCAATCTACTCAAAGGGGGAAGGAAATGTGAAAGAAGCAGTAATTGTTGCAGGGGCACGCACCCCGGTTGGCCGAGCAAAAAAGGGGGCGCTCGCCAATACAAGACCAGATGACTTAGCCGCATTAACAATAAAAGAAACGTTGAGTCGGGCAGGTAATTATGATGGGGATATCGATGACGTCATTATAGGCTGTGCGATTCCTGAAGCAGAGCAAGGGATGAATATGGCGAGAAATATCGGAGCATTAGCCGGTTTATCTCATACCATCCCAGGAATCACTATAAACCGATACTGTTCTTCGGGATTGCAAAGTATCGCT
Source organism: Thalassobacillus cyri (assembly GCF_900107755.1). GTDB lineage: Bacteria > Bacillota > Bacilli > Bacillales > Halobacillaceae > Thalassobacillus > Thalassobacillus cyri. The sequence continues at coordinate 57,273 of NZ_FNQR01000015.1, forward strand.
TATGCTTCAGAAAGAATCATGCTTGGACAGAGCAATTCTATTATTGCTGGTGGGGCGGAATCCATGAGTATGGTTCCTGTCCCCGGCCATGTAATCAAACCCAACATAGAAATAGTTGAAAATGCACCGGGATATTACATGTCGATGGGACATACGGCAGAAGAAGTAGCAAACCGTTTCCAGATTTCCCGTGAAGACCAGGATGCCTTTGCTGTAGAGAGTCATCGCCGTGCAGCAGCAGCTATTGAGGCGGGTAGATTTGAAGACGAAATCGTCCCTGTGGAAGTGACAGACCGGGTTCTCGGTTCCAATAATAAAGTTAAAGAAACGACCAAATTGTTTACTCAAGATGAAGGAGTCCGTCCAGGAACGACACAAGAGGTACTTGCAAAACTGAAACCTGCATTTTCCTTAAAGGGAACAGTAACCGCAGGTAACTCTTCACAAATGAGTGACGGGGCTGCATCTGTGTTAGTAATGGATAAGGAAAAAGCAGAAGCGGAAGGGTTGAAACCTCTTCTTAAGTTCCGATCTTTCGCTGTTGCAGGTGTAGAGCCTGAAATCATGGGGGTGGGCCCAATTGCTGCGATTCCAAAGGCTTTGAAACTCGCAGGCTTGGAGCAATCTGATATCGGTCTGTTTGAACTGAACGAAGCATTTGCTTCTCAATCCTTGCGTGTCATTCGTGAGCTGGGGCTCGATACAGATAAAGTCAATGTCAACGGAGGTGCAATAGCGCTGGGACATCCACTTGGCTGTTCCGGTACGAAACTTACACTTACCTTGATGCATGAGATGAAACGCCGCAACGAACAGTTTGGTGTCGTAACCATGTGTATTGGTGGCGGAATGGGTGCTGCTGGAGTATTTGAATTATTATAAGAGGAGGAAAACAAAATGAGTGAAACGAAAGAAAAAATGTTTAAAGGCGGCGGATTTTTAATCGAGGATGTTGCAGCAGAAGATGTCATTACCCCTGAAGACTTCACGGATGAACACTGGATGATCGCCAAAACAACCGAAGACTTTGTTTTAGGAGAAGTGGTTCCTAAAATTGATAACCTTGAAAACCATGAATTCGAACATTCTGTGGATCTGTTGAAAAAAGCCGGTGAACTAGGTTTGCTTGGTGTCGATGTTCCGGAAGAATACGGTGGACTTGGTTTAGATAAAATCAGCTCTTCTTTGATTACAGAAAAGTTCTCTCGCGCTGGCGGCTTTTCGGTAACACATGGGGCCCATGTAGGAATCGGCTCATTGCCAATTGTATTTTTTGGTAATGATGAACAAAAGCAAAAATATTTGCCGAAGCTTGCGACTGGGGAATTGATTGCAGCGTATGCGTTGACGGAGCCTGGTTCTGGTTCTGATGCTCTAGGTGCTAGAACAACAGCAAAATTGAATGAAGCTGGCACACATTATGTATTGAATGGGGAAAAACAGTGGATTACAAACTCTGCTTTTGCTGATGTGTTCGTTGTTTATGCAAAAATTGATGGCGACAAATTTACAGCTTTCATTGTAGAAAGGGACTATAAAGGTGTCTCCACGGGTCCTGAAGAAAAGAAGATGGGAATCAAGAGTTCATCCACACGTACATTAGTTTTGGAAGACGCAGAAGTTCCTGTAGAGAATGTACTTGGTGAAATCGGACGCGGTCACGTCATTGCTTTCAACATTTTAAATGTAGGTCGCTACAAGCTTGCTATTGGCGGAGTTGGTGGTTCTAAACGCGCGATCGAACTTGCTGTAAAATATGCAAATGAACGTAAACAGTTCCAAACACCGATCTCCAGCTTTTCATTAATCCAGGAAAAACTTGCTTCTATGGCAGTCAACACATACGCTAATGAAAGTTCTGTCTACCGCACAGTCGGTCTTTTTGAACAAAGCATGGGAAAACTGTCTGAAGAACAACTTAAAGATGGTAAAGAAGTAGCGAAAGTAATCGCGGAATATGCCATAGAATGTTCATTGAATAAAGTATTCTGTACCGAATTGCTGGACTTTACAGCTGATGAAGCTGTACAGATTCACGGTGGTTACGGGTTCATGCAAGAGTATGAAGTGGAGCGTATTTATCGCGATTCCCGAATCAACCGGATTTTTGAAGGCACCAATGAAATTAACCGGATGATTGTTCCTGGAACACTATTGAAAAAAGCAATGAAAGGTGAACTTCCATTATTGCAAAAAGCTCAGTCCCTACAAGAAGAATTAATGATGATGATGCCTGAAGAGCCAGGTACAGAGCCATTAGAGCAAGAGAAGTATTTAGTGAAAAATGCTAAGAAGATTGCGCTGGTAGCGGCTGGTCTCGCTGCTCAGAAGTATGGCGAAAAACTAGAGAAAGAGCAAGAATTACTTGTCAATATCGCTGATATCGTTGCTGAAATTTACAATATGGAATCAGCATTGCTTCGTACCGAAAAAGCGATGAACAAGTCTGCAGAAAAAGCTCAGCAAAAACTTCTATATACACAAGTTTATGTGCAGGAAGCATTCAATCGTATAGAAGCGCATGCGAAGGAAACATTAATCGCTTCAGAAACAGGAGATACTTTACGCATGATGCTTGGGGCACTTAAGAAATTAACCCGTCACACACCAACAAACGTTATTGCGAAAAAACGTGAAATTGCAGCGAACTTAATTAAAGAAGAAAAATACATCGTATAAGCTGCTGTTAAAGGTATAGGGGGTCACCACACGTACGGACTAAGCAAGACCGACTGCAACAGTAGCCGGTCTTGTTTTTATTTAACGAATTATAATAGAGGCAAAAGAATGCCGTTCCATCATTTAGCTGATCTGCTCTATAAAGAAAGCTCTATTAAGTGTTGTTGTTTATTTTCATAAGAAGTTTATGCCACTAATGGACGTATTACGGAACACTCGATTTCGAGATATTTATCTGAATAACGGTCCGGTGGGGAACGACTCTCTTTCCGCGGACATGTGCTGAGCCTCATCAGACTTCGTCTTCCAGGGTCTCACCTGTCATATTCATCCCGCACGCAGGGCTTTAGCCCGAGGAAGCTTGCCAGGAATGCGAGATGCTTCCTAGGCCATTCCTTTCCTTTCCTCTCCCGGTAACGGACCCCACCATCTCGAAACTGATTCTTCAGCAAACGGGAGCCTATCCGTAAAATCAACACTTGATTTAACAGAGTATTTAAGAAAAATAATGATTCCGCTTTCCCTGTTTAATGAAATGTATTCCAAGGTTGTGATAGAATATAGGCATGGTAAATCATAAGGGGGAGAGAGCTTATGGCAGTAACCTTTTATTGGTATCCACAGTGTGGAACTTGTAAAAAAGCAAAAAAGTGGCTGGATGAGAATGACGTAGAATATGAAACCGTACATATCGTCGAAAATCCGCCTAATCAAACTCAGCTGCAGGATTACATAGATAAAAGCGGCATTCCTGCGAAAAAGTTTTTTAATACAAGTGGAAAAAAGTATCGTGAGCTGGGAATGAAGGATAAGCTTAAGGAAGCAAGTGAATCTGAAATGGTGGAATGGTTAGCATCAGATGGTATGTTGATCAAAAGGCCGATCGTTACAGATGGAAAACAGGTGACGGTAGGTTTTAAAGAGTCCGTTTTCGAGAATACTTGGAAATGATGCAGTAGGGAATGAGCATATCATTGGCATTAAAGGCAAAAAGCTTTTATGTTAATAATGCAGCTTAATTATAATAATTATAATTTGGAGGGATTAGTCATGAGTTTACCAAAAGATCTAAGTTATTCTGAAGAGCACGAATGGGTAAAAACAGAGGGAGAAAAAGTACGTATCGGAATCACTGACTTCGCACAATCCGAACTTGGAGATATTGTTTTCGTTGAATTGCCTGAAGTCGGAGATGAGTTGGAAGCGGACGAGCCATTTGGTAGTGTAGAATCTGTCAAGACAGTTTCTGAGCTATATGCCCCAGTTAGTGGTAAAGTGGTGGAAGTGAACGAGGAACTGGAAGACAGTCCGGAGTTTGTCAATGAATCCCCCTACGAAAAAGCATGGATGGTTATCGTGGAACCTTCTGATAAATCAGAAATGGACGAACTGATGACTGCTGAACAATATGAGGAAATGATTTCAGAAGACTAATTTTATTCTCATTGGGAACTCTATACATAAGGGGTGACCTGATGGATAAAATGAATAAAACCAATAATTTCACTTCAAAAAAAGCTGCCGAAAAAATTGGCAGACAGCGCCAGCTTGCAAACAAAACAACAAAACAAGAGGCGCCTAAAGTCCGCCAATATGTAGATTGTGATGATGGCGGCTGGTGTTGAATAATCGTTAGTTAACCTCAGACCATGCTATCATCAAAGCATGGTCTGTTTTACTAAGTGACCGGGTGGGATTCCAGATGGAATATGATAACCAATTACCCATTCTCATTGTAGAGGGAATTACTGATAAAAAACATATCAATAAGATATTGGATGATCAGGTAGAGATTCTATGCACTCATGGTACGTTAGGCGTTGAACGGATGGAGGAAATGATTTTAGACTATAACCTTGATGATCGTTCCGTTTACATTTTGGTGGACGAAGATGATTCCGGCCATAAATTACGTAAACAATTGACATACGAGCTTCCCCATGCCGAGCATATCTATGTTGATAAAGCTTATCGAGAAGTAGCCACTACACCTGAACCCGAACTGGCTAGAGCGCTGTTAAGCCAGCATTTCAATGTCAAACCAATCTATCTGATTTAAGGGAAGGGGGTTAGGATGGAACAACTTGAATTAGCACCGAATAGTGAAACAATCCAAAAAAAGAAGCGTGCACTTATTTTTATTCATAGCCCATTTTGTGGAACGTGTCATATGGCCAGAAAGATGTTAGATACCATTGAGGCAATGTGGAAGCAAGATTTGTTTTTTGAATTGAATGCGGCCATCCATCCTGCTTTCATGCAGGAATACCAAATTAAGAGTGTACCTTGTTTATTAATTCTGGCAGACGGTAAAATCAAGGAAAAAATCTATGCTTTCCATTCGGTGACTTATATGCAGAGAGCGGTGTCTAAATACGTCAACTCCTAATATTATTTCCCAAGAAATAACGAAAGAAGTCAGCAGCCCTTACCCGGCATGATACTTAAGGGCTGTTTTTTTGTGAAAAATTCTTTTCCTTCAGGTTATGAAGTGAATTTAATAGACGGTTTACAAATACTATCCTTTTACAATAGATAGTTGTTAAATAAAATGTTACTGCTGAAAGTTTTCCCCAGCAAAAATGAGCCGATATATCGGCTCATTTCTAATCCACTAAATCCCCTATCTTTTCTACTATTTCAAGGAATTTTGCCTTGTCGTCGAATCTGGCCGCTATAAATCCTTCTTGATCAATGATTATGGTTGTGGGCACACTGGTACATTGATACTGCTCGTATATGCTTTTTCCGTCATCTACTAATGTTTGCTGCGTCAGGAACTTTGTTGCAAAGTCTTCTCCAGCTTGGCTGCTTCTTTCCCGGCCTGCAACATTAATAGTAAGCATGCGGACTTTATTTGAATCCATTGAGCGGTTCAATTGTTCTTTCATAGGCAAGTCCCTGGCACAGTCCGGACACCATGATACCCAAAAAGTCAGTACGATCACTTTTCCGATGTCTCCGTTGACATCATAGACGACTCCGGAATGCATTTCCGGTAATTGAAAAAGTGGTGCTTTTTCCATGGTTGTTCCCTCCTTAAGCAATTATTCTTTTATCAATCCTATCATAAAAAATAAGGAAGAAGCATGGAATTCGGTCATCTCCCGTGGGTGACCAGTGAAGATTCTCCATAGTGAATCCAAATTAAAATCTAAATAAGTTGAATTTTGTTGACAATTATTTTTAAGCCGTGCTACAATCCTTTTTGTGACACTTAAAAGGATTAAAGCACAAAAATTAAAGCAACAAAATAGTATCTCTTATTAAGAGAGGCGGAGGGACTGGCCCGATGAAGCCCGGCAACCGTCAAGCGATTATGCTTGAAAAGGTGCCAATTCCTGCAGAGTAATCAACTCTGACAGATAAGAGAACGGAGCAGCTTGATACATAAGCGCCTTTCTGTTCTCGTAAGCAGAAATAGGCGTTTTTTTAATTTAACGAGCATGAAGTCAAGCTTGTAGGAGGCGGCATGAAATGATTTCAATTAAAGAACTGACAAAAGTCTTTCATACAAAAGATCAAGATGTCACCGCAGTAGACCATCTTGATTTGAATATTCAATCCGGAGAGATTTATGGGGTGATCGGTTATAGTGGTGCAGGAAAAAGTACATTCATTCGTTTATTGAATCGTCTCGAAGATCCTACTTCGGGTTCGGTTACGATCGATAAGCAAGAAATAACGAGTATGAACAAGAATGACTTGCGACTAGCCCGGCAGGAAATTGGAATGATATTCCAGCATTTCAACTTGCTCTGGTCGCGCACTGTCAAAGATAATATCGCTTTTCCGTTAGAAATCGCTAAGATGCCGAAGGAAAAGAGAGAGGCGCGAGTGAAAGAGTTGGTTGAGCTTGTAGGTTTGAAGGGGAGAGAAAATGCGTACCCTTCCCAACTGAGCGGAGGGCAAAAGCAACGAGTAGGCATTGCTCGTGCGCTGGCTAATAAACCGAAAGTTCTATTATGTGATGAAGCGACGTCTGCACTGGATCCTGAAACAACGGACTCGATTCTTGATTTATTAGTTGATATCAATGAAAAACTTGGACTTACAATTATATTGATCACCCATGAAATGCATGTAATCAGAAAGATATGTCATCGCGTTGCAGTAATGGAAAATGGAAAAGTGGTAGAACAAGGAGATGTTTTAGATGTCTTCCTGCATCCCAAGCGTCCGGTGACTAAAAAATTTGTTGATCAAGTGATGGGAGATCCTGACCAAGACCACTCCCTTGATTTGATTCATGAGAATTACAAGTCCGGTAAAGTATTGCGCCTTCATTTTGTAGGTGAAAGTACGAATCAGGCATTGATAAGCGAACTTTCCAGGGAATTTAAAATTGATTTGAATATTTTGCATGGAAAAATCACGCAAACCCAAAAAGGGGCGTACGGTACATTGTTCGTCCACGTAGAAGGTGATCAGGATGAAATTGAAAGGGCTCAAGCTTATATCCAGGACACTTCAGTAGAAGTGGAGGTGATTCCGAATGTTCAATAAATTGTTTCCGAATGTCGAGCTACAGGATATGATCACTGCTACCAATGAGACACTTTACATGACCATCATATCTGTGCTTGGAACCTTGTTTTTAGGTATTATTCTTGGGCTGCTGTTGTTTTTATCCCGTCCAGGAGGTTTATGGGAGAATAAGTTCCTTAATTGGGTTACGGCAGCATTTGTAAACGTGTTCCGTGCTATTCCTTTTATTATTTTGATCCTATTGTTATTCCCTTTTACTGATTTTTTAATGGGAACGATACGTGGCCCTAAGGCTGCGTTACCGGCTTTGATCATCGGAGCTGCACCTTTTTACGGCAGACTGGTTGAAATAGCTTTAAGAGAGGTAGATAAAGGGGTGGTTGAAGCAGCAAAATCCATGGGGGCTAAGAATTCAACAATCATTTTCAAGGTCCTGCTCAAAGAATCGATGCCCGCACTTGTATCAGGTCTTACGGTGACAGCCATCGCTCTTATTGGCTACACTGCAGTAGCAGGTGTGATTGGCGCGGGCGGTTTAGGAGACTTCGCTTATTTTTATGGATTCCAACGAAGTGATTTTGATGTGGTATTTGTATGTACAGTGTTAATTGTCCTCATCGTGTTCATTTTCCAATTCATTGGGGACATCCTGACACGTTCATTAGATAAAAGATAAAAAAGGAGAATGGTTATGAAAAAATGGTTAACAGGTATTTTAGCAGGATTATTAATAGTAGTGCTTACTGCTTGTGGCAGCTCAGATGAAGAATCTGGATCGAATGGATCTTCAGAGAAGAAGGAAATCAAAGTAGGCGCAACTTCCGTTCCTCACGCGGAGGTCCTTCAAGAAGCGAAACCGCTTCTAAAAGAGGAAGGAATTGAATTGAAGATCGAAGAGTATCAGGATTATGTGTTACCTAACAAAGACCTGGCAGAAGGCCGGATTGATGCGAATTACTTCCAGCACATTCCTTACCTGGAAACGCAAATGGCTGATAACGGCTATGACTTCGTGAACCTCGGCGGTATTCATATCGAGCCAATGGGGATCTATTCTAAAAACATCAAAAGTGTTGAGGAAGTTCCAGAGGGAACCGATGTATTGCTAAGTCGTTCTGTTGCCGATCATGGACGAATTCTTTCCTTATTAGAAAGAGAAGGACTGATCAAGCTGGATGAAAATGTGAAGAAAGTAGATGCTACCACCAAGGATATCGTTGAAAACCCTAAGAACCTAAAGTTCGACGATGGGATCAATGCAGAACTTCTGCCTTCAAACTATGAGCGGGAAGAAGATGCTTTAGTTGCCATTAATACCAATTATGCAATTGAAGCTGGTCTAAATCCTAGTGAAGATGCTCTTATACTTGAAGGTTCCGAATCACCTTATGTGAATGTCATTGCTGCGAAAAGCGAAGATAAGGATTCAGAAGCCTTGCAAAAGCTGGTAGAAGTATTACGTTCAGAAGATATCCAAACATTTATGAAAGAACAATATGATGGAGCGGTAGTTCCAGTAGATGGTGCACAATAACATTTTTTAACAACCTCCTCTCAGGATAGTGACCATGTTTTTGCTTATACTAGCATTAATATGTATTTATTACTGGGAGGTTTTTTTATGGAAGAACAAAAAATGACATTCACAGAAGCATATCTTCAAGAATATAAGCATGGAATTGGCACATTTACAGAAAAAATGCCGAAGATTGCTCATCACTTCAATGCTTTTACGGAAGCAGCCTTTGAGGCTGGTGAACTTTCAGAAAAAGAGAAGCAGTTGATTGCACTTGGCATCAGCGTTGTCGCCCAAGATGAATATTGTATGATTTATCACACAAAAGGCTGTATAGATCAAGGAGCAAGCGAGAAAGAAATCATGGAGGCCTGTGGGGTTTCTGCTGCATTTGGCGGCGGGGCTGCAATGAGCCAGGCTGTTACTTTAGTACAAGAAGCGTATCAAGAGTTGCAAAATTTGCAACATTAAGTATAATTCGAGCAAAACGGAGTAACGAGGAGCAAATTTGATTATATATCCTTGGTGCCCTGTTAAATGTTGTATAAAAATACAATTAGTATACCATCCGGTTATTTTGGTTTAAATGCGTTTTGGTCGGGGTAATATACCTGTGCTACACTTAATAGCATACAAAAACCGAAAGGATTGATTTATTATTAACGACCAACTTAAGCTGAATTATACTTCCGAAATGGAGAAAGCTATGCAGCAATCCCACGGAATTGGCTATGCCGAATATAGCAACAAGTTAGATCAGCGATTAAAAGTTGAAAAACGTCGTCAAAAAGATCACGAAGAAAGCCGTAAAATAGTGGCTGAAGTAGATCGTCAATTGCATAAATAATAAATTATAAAATCAGGTGGTAGCATACCACCTGATTTTTTCCGTTTATGTCTATATAATAAGGAAAGTCCATGTTATCCTAAGAACGTAGATTTTTTTAACCAAATGGTTTAGAAAGTCTGGTACGTATAGCGAAAAAAGTTGATAACAGTTTCGAAATGATATAAGATTGTAATGAGAATAGATTGAGAATGGATTATGATCCTTTATCAAAAAATGATTTACAATAGATATGGAGGTATCAGTTATGGCAGGATCAACTTTAGAAATCAAGAATCTTCACGTAGCGATCGAAGGTGAAGAAATTTTAACAGGGGTCAACTTGACTATAAACGGTGGAGAATTCCACGCAGTAATGGGACCGAACGGAACAGGGAAATCCACTTTAGCATCAGCGATCATGGGTCACCCAAAATATGAAATCACTGAGGGTGAAGTGTATATTGATGGGAAAGACGTATTGGAAATGGAAGTAGATGAACGTGCGCAAGCAGGGCTATTCCTTGCAATGCAGTATCCAAGCGAAATCAGTGGTGTAACAAACTCTGACTTCCTTCGTTCTTCTATCAACGCACGGCGTGAAGAAGGCGATGAGATTTCCTTGATGAAATTCATCAAAGAGATGGACGGAACAATGGACTTATTAGAGATGGATAAGAACATGGCACAGCGTTATCTTAATGAAGGGTTCTCCGGTGGTGAGAAAAAACGTAATGAAATCCTTCAATTGATGATGCTTAAGCCGGCTATCGCAATCTTGGATGAAATTGACTCTGGTTTGGACATCGATGCCTTGAAAGTCGTTTCTAAAGGAATTAATCAGATGCGCGACGACAATTTCGGTTGCCTGATCATCACTCACTATCAACGTCTATTGAACTATATCACTCCTGACAAAGTACACGTCATGATGAAGGGCCGTATTGTGAAGTCCGGTGGACCAGAACTGGCTCAACGCCTGGAAGATGAAGGTTACGACTGGATCAAGCAGGAGCTTGGAATTGAAGATGAAACTGTAGGTCAAAAAGCGTAAACAGATAGGAGGGATACCATGACAGTAGAAATCTCACTAGGATATGACAAAGAATATGTCAGCAAATTCTCTGCAGGCTTAAACGAACCAGAGTGGATGAAAACCCTTCGTCTTGATGCATTGCAGCAAGCGGAACGCCTGCCGATGCCAAAGCCTGATAAAACAAAAATCGACCGTTGGAACTTCACAAAATTCACACATGACTTACGTGGGGAGAAAATGGAGTCGTTAGCAGAGTTGCCAGATCAAATCAAAAACTTTATTGACCAGGATAAAGCTGAACAAAACTTAATGATTCAAAGAGATCAACGTCCCGCTTATGCTTCTTTATCTAAATCATTGAAAGATAAAGGTGTTATCTTCACAGACATGAAAACAGCGGTTAATGAAAACAGCGATCTTGTAGAAAAATATTATATGAAAGACGGGATTCAAGTAGATGAACATCGCCTTACTGCATTGCATGCTGCGTTGATGAATGGCGGAGTGTTCGTTTATGTTCCGGAGAACGTACAAGTGGAAGAACCACTTCAAGCGATTTTCTGGCAGGAAGATCCTGAAGCTGCCTTATTCAATCACGTCATTGTTGTTGCGGATAAGAACAGTTCCGTGACTTATGTGGAAAATTATATCTCTCATAATAAAGAAGACGAAGAAGCAGTAACTAATATTCTAACTGAAGTATTTGCCCATGATAACGCAAAAGTATCTTTTGGAGCTGTAGATAACCTTGGCGCTGGTACTACTACGTATGTAAATCGCCGTGGGGTTGCAGACCGGGATGCAAAAATTGAATGGGCACTTGGCCAAATGAATGACGGCTATACTATCTCGGAAAACTATACCTACCTGATGGGAGAGAATTCTCTTGGTGATGCGAAAACAGTATCTGTGGGACGCGGAAACCAAAAGCAGAACTTCACCGCACGAATTGTCCATTATGGTAAAGCTTCCGAAGGGTATATCCTGCAACACGGCGTCATGAAGGATAAAGCGACTGCCATCTTCAATGGTATTGGTAAAATTGAACATGGTGCATCTAAGTCCAACGCTGAACAAGAATCACGTGTCTTAATGCTAAGTAAAGATGCCCGTGGGGATGCAAACCCGATTCTGCTGATTGACGAAGATGATGTAACTGCAGGACACGCGGCATCTGTAGGTCGTGTTGATCCAATGCAACTATTCTATTTGATGAGCCGCGGGATGTCACAAAAAGAAGCGGAGCGTCTTGTCATTCATGGCTTCTTGGCTCCTGTAGTAAATCAACTGCCGATTGAAGCGGTGAAGGAGCAGTTGACACAAGTGATAGAAGGGAAAGTAAATTGATGGATATTAAAGCTGTCCGTCAATCCTTTCCGATTCTGGATCAAGAGGTTAATGGACATCCGCTTGTATATTTGGATTCATCTGCCACTTCACAGAAGCCGGCTTCTGTAATTGAAAAATTGGATGAATATTATCGAGGTTACAACTCCAATGTTCATCGTGGTGTCCACACTCTTGGCACGAAAGCTACAGATGAATATGAAGGAGCCCGTGAGAAGGTTCGCCGCTTCATCAATGCTAACAGTACGCAAGAGGTCATATTCACTCGTGGAACAACGACCGCAATCAACACGGTGGCCTCCAGCTATGGGCGTGCAGAGCTTGGCGAGGGAGATGAAATTGTGATCACTCCGATGGAACATCACAGCAACATCATACCTTGGCAGCAAGTGGCAAAAGCTTCCGGAGCAACCTTAAAATATATCCCGCTTCAAGCAGACGGTACCATTGATTTAAAAGATGTAGAAGAAACCGTTACGGATAACACTAAAATTGTAGCAGTCATGCATGTATCCAATGTATTGGGGACGATCAATCCTGTTAAAGAAATAGCGGAAATCGCCCACCGGCATCAGGCTGTCATGCTTGTCGATGGGGCGCAGAGCGCTCCCCATTTAAAAGTAGACGTACAAGATTTGGATTGTGATTTTTATGCTTTTTCTGGTCACAAAATGTGCGGACCTACAGGCATTGGCGTGCTTTATGGCAAGCGTGCCTTATTGAATGACATGGAGCCGTTTGAATTTGGCGGAGAGATGATTGATTTCGTTAATCTCTACGACGCAACATGGAAAGAGCTGCCTTGGAAATTTGAAGGTGGAACGCCGATTATCGGTGGTGCTATCGGCCTTGGAGCAGCAATCGACTTCATCAATGAAATTGGGCTGGAGGAGATTGAAGCTCACGAGCATATGTTAGTCGACTATGCGATGAATCGTATGAGGGAGATTGATGGCCTGACGATTTATGGCCCTGATGAACGCGCTGGCTTGGTCACTTTTAACCTTGATGATGTACACCCGCATGATGTTGCTACCGTACTTGACGCGGAAGGCATCGCGGTCCGTGCCGGTCATCATTGTGCACAGCCATTGATGCGTTGGCTGGATGTCTCAGCTACTGCCCGTGCCAGCTTTTATTTGTATAATACAAAAGAAGATATTGATCGACTTGTCGAAGGATTACAAAAAACAAAGGAGTATTTTGGCGATGTCTTTTAATAACCTGGATACACTCTACAGACAAGTCATCATGGATCACTATAAAAACCCACGAAACCGTGGAACTATTGAAGGGGACGACCACATGTCCATCGACATGAACAATCCTACTTGTGGCGACCGCATTCAGCTTCAGCTGCAAGTAGAAGATGGGCTGGTCAAAGATGCTAAGTTTGATGGAGAAGGATGTTCCATCAGTATGTCTTCTGCCTCCATGATGACGCAAGCCGTCAAAGGAATGCGTATAGAAGATGCTTTGTCGATGTCAAAGCTCTTTTCAGATATGATGCAAGGAAAAGAGATTGATGAACAGGAATTTGATTTAGGGGATATCGAAGCATTACAAGGTGTTTCGAAGTTCCCGGCTAGAATCAAATGTGCCACACTGGCATGGAAGGCTATGGAAAAAGGTGTTGACGAACAAGGACAGTCTTAGTCACGGTATAACACCAAAAGGAGGTTTTTGATTATGGCCAAAAAGGCGCCAGAAATCGAAGATTATAAATATGGGTTCCATGAGAAGGATATTTCCATTTTCCGTACTCAAAGAGGACTGACAAAAGAAATTGTTGAAGAAATTTCCCGCTATAAAGAAGAACCGGAATGGATGCTTGACTTCCGCTTAAAGTCATTGGAGCATTTTTATAAAATGCCGATGCCTCAGTGGGGCGGCGACCTTGCCGAACTTGATTTCGATGAAATCACTTATTATGTGAAGCCATCTGAGCGTTCTGAGCGTTCCTGGGATGAAGTTCCAGAGGAAATCAAAAATACGTTTGATAAATTAGGAATTCCTGAAGCAGAACAGAAGTATCTTGCTGGTGTATCTGCTCAGTATGAATCTGAAGTAGTCTACCACAACATGCAAGAGGACCTGGAAAAACAGGGGATCATCTTTAAAGACACAGACTCAGCTTTGAAAGAGGACGAAGAACTTTTCAGAGAGTATTTCGGAAAAGTCATTCCTCCATCTGACAACAAGTTTTCTGCATTGAACTCTGCGGTATGGTCCGGTGGTTCTTTCATCTATGTACCAAAAGGTGTAAAAGTGGAAACACCATTGCAAGCTTACTTCCGTATCAATTCAGAAAACATGGGACAATTTGAGCGTACGCTGATCATCGTAGACGAAGACGCTTCTGTCCACTATGTAGAAGGTTGTACAGCTCCTGTCTATACAACCAACTCTCTTCACAGTGCAGTAGTCGAGATTTTCGTTAAGAAAAATGCTTACTGTCGTTATACAACCATTCAAAACTGGGCAAATAACGTCTATAACCTGGTTACGAAGCGTGCTACTGCCGATGCAAATGCAACGATGGAATGGGTTGACGGCAACCTTGGTTCCAAGCTGACCATGAAATATCCTGCTGTTATCTTGAAAGGCGAAGGCGCACGTGGAATGACATTGTCCATTGCCCTGGCAGGTAAAGGTCAGCATCAGGATGCCGGTGCGAAAATGATTCATCTGGCACCGAATACGTCTTCTTCCATTGTTTCAAAGTCTATTTCTAAGCATGGTGGAAAGGTAACGTACCGTGGTATCGTCCAATTCGGACGCAAAGCAGAAGGTGCACGTTCCAACGTTGAATGTGACACACTTATCATGGATAATCAGTCAACCTCTGATACCATCCCTTATAACGAAATCATGAACGAGAATATTTCGTTAGAGCACGAAGCTAAAGTATCTAAAGTGTCTGAAGAACAGCTCTTCTATCTGATGAGCCGTGGTATTTCTGAAGAAGAAGCGACAGAAATGATTGTCATGGGCTTTATCGAACCATTTACTAAAGAGCTACCAATGGAGTATGCGGTTGAAATGAACCGTCTTATCAAATTCGAAATGGAAGGTTCCATCGGTTAATCTCCGATAACTTTCAATTTAAAATGAACCGTGCTGTTGATATGAATCAGCAGCACGGTTTTTCTTATTTCTTAACGGGTATGGGTATGGAAAAGAGTTTATAATCTCTTCCATGCTATACATTAACAATGATATGTTAGTATGAGAATGTAAATATGGATGTGAAATAAATGGTATTCGTTTTAATCATCTCCGTACTTATCGGATTGGTTTCGGCTTTTTTCGGGAGTATCGCCGGGCTTGGCGGAGGAATCATTCTCGTCCCTGTCATGTTGTTCTTAAGCCAGACTTTCGAGGCATTCAGTTGGGCGACGCCTCAAAAAATAGTAGGAATATCTATAATTACGATGATTTTTACAGGGATGTCCTCCGCTTTATCCTATATGAAAAGTAAGCGGGTAGATTTTAAAAGCGGATGGATTTTTCTTATAGGAAGTGTTCCTGGAGGGATCCTTGGCTCCTTTCTGAATCAGTTTTTTTCTGCCGGGAAATTTTCGCTATTATTCGGGATATTAATGTTATTCGTATTCGGGGTGTTTTTCCTGCCCAGAAAAAGTAAGAAAGCCCCGTTAGAAAAAAACAGGGGTGGTATCCAACGGGAAATGGAACTTGATGGAGAGACACACCGGTATGCTTATTCCCCGGTTGCTGGTGGTTTGTTGGCATTTTCAGTGGGAATGATGTCCGGATTATTCGGAATCGGCGGTGGTTCCTTGATGGTACCGGCCATGATCTTATTATTTGGTTTTCCAGCCCACATTGCCACAGCCACCTCGATGTTCATGATTTTCTTTATGAGCATATCTAATTCTGTTACCCACATCCTATTGGGTAATGTAGAATGGTTATACACGCTGGCGTTTATTCCAGGAGCATATTTAGGTGGCATGTTAGGGGCAAAAGTGAATAAAGTGTTGAAAGGACAGTACGTCGAATGGCTTCTTAGAGTGATGTTGATAATTGTAGCGATTCGATTGATCTTGAAGGGTATAGGATAAGGAGATTTGATGATGAAGGAAAAAATATTCTTATATTATACGAATGATCTTCACAGCCATTTTGAAAATTGGCCACAAATCATTGGATATTTTAATCAACAAAAAGATAAACGGGAAAGACAGGGCCAGAGTTATTGGCTGCTGGATAATGGGGATCATGTAGACAGGTTCCATCCAATTGCTGAAGGACTGATGGGGAAGGGTAATGTCGGGCTGTTGAACCAAGCAGGATACCATTTTGCCAACCTTGGAAATAATGAAGGCATTACCTTATCCCGTGAAGGATTGTACGAATTGTACGATGAAGCTGATTTCGAAGTGTTATGTGCCAATTTGAAAAGAGAGAAGGAGCCACAACCCTCATGGCTCAAAGCCCATAAAGTGGTCGAGAGCAAGCAAGGAGTGAAAATCGGTGTCATCGGTTTGACTGCTCCCTTCCAATTGTTTTATAGCATGCTTGGCTGGAGTGTCGAAGCTCCGTATGAAACCTTAGAACGAGAACTGTCGGCATTATCCGAACAAACAGATATCATCGTTCTGCTATCCCATCTTGGCATCAATGATGATGAAGAAATCGCGCGTCGATTTAAAGAAATAGATATCATCATAGGAGGTCATACCCACCATTTGTTCCGGAGTGGTGAATTTATTGGAAATACGTTACTTACCGCTGCAGGCAAGCATGGTACACACCTGGGAGAAGTTATGCTGGAGTGGGATCATGAGATTGGGGAGTTAACACGAAAAGAAGCCTATGCCATCCCTACAGAAGATATGGCAAAAGACCAGGTCACTGCCGAAACTTTACAGACGATCAGGGAAGAAGCGATAGCTAATTTGAAAGAGCATGTGACGGAGTTGCCTGCCTCTGAAGAAATAGGCTGGTTTCATGAAACAAAATTGATGAAGGGGTTGGTAGAAACGCTTCAGGAATGGACGGAAGCTGATATTGCGATGCTTAATGCCGGCGTATTACTCGATCATTTAGCTGCCGGAGAAGTTTGTTATGAAGATGTCCATCGTATCTGCCCGCACCCGATGAACCCTTGTAAGGTAGAATTGAGTGGTGATGAACTTCTTGAAGTAATCCGGGCAGCACATACGAAAGAGTTTACTGAAATCAAGTTGAAAGGATTTGGCTTTCGCGGTGAAGTCATTGGGCGTATGGTATTTTCCGGAATTGAAATCCATACAAAAAAAGATGGCCACGGAAATGAACGGATAGAAAAAGTTCTTTTCAAAGGAGAGCCGTTAGAGCCTGACACTGTTTATCAGGTAGCTACTGCAGATACATTCACCTTTGGTCGTCTGCTTCCTGAAGTTGCGTATGCAAAGAAGAAAAAATATTATATGCCTGAATTGTTAAGGGATTTGCTTGTAGCGACATTGAAACGCGAAAATTAATAGAAACTCTAACGTTTTGAGTAAACGTTAGAGTTTCTTTATATTCTTTTCACATCTTTACGTCCTTCCTCATAAGGTAAAACAAAAAGGATGTGGGGACCATCATTGATGTGAAACCGATTTTCATAGAAGAATACCCCTTTACTGCAATAACGGTGGCACTTCCTAAAACCAACTTGCTGATTGTATCTAATGATGAGGGCTATATTATGTGTGCAGCTCTCGATGTAGATTTATTAAGTGAAAAGTTGGCAGATCGTAAGGTGATTGCCGGTCGGGCTGTCGGTGTCCGTACCATTGAACAGCTGCTTGACGCACCTCTTGAGAAAGTGACAAATGCCAGTAAAGAAAAGGGATGGCACCCTGGCATGAAAGGGAAAGACGCATTGTTAAAGCTGGCATCAAGCTCATAGATGAAATTTTAAGTTATACAAAAAAATGAATAGTTACTTTGAAAAAAGCTTAGAGTTAATAGCTCTGGGCTTTTCTTATGAATAAGGAACAGCTGAAGAGCAATGAGATTTACGATTGTACAATAGGCTTATACTATTTCCTTCAAAGCATACATAGGATGTCATAAGGGGGTATGGCAGTTGGGCAAATATGCGAAAAATCATGGGCCTCCTTCAATGGCCAGTATCTTTATAGTCACATTCATCTTTTTTATTTTTTTCACCTTCCTAAGTTTATGGATAATCAACCGTGGCATTACTCCGACCTTGATAGAGATTGCTGAAACAAAGACACAACAGTTTGGCCGTGATGCCATTCTGGAAGCAGTTAGTAAACGGATTGCCGATGATCTAAGTTTTGAAGATCTTGTAAAAATGGAGAAGGATGAAAGTGGAAACATTGTATATATGGGATGGAATTCTGTGGTTGTGAATCGTGTATTACGTAATACGACCTTTCGGGTTCAGAATTACTTGAAACAAATGGAACGGGGAGAAGCACCTGACCCAGGTACTCCACTGGATGTTCCGCTTGAAGAGGAGGAAGAGGAAACCCCGGAAGATAAAAGACAATCACCTACATTAGTGGAAATACCAATCGGTCAGGCTACCAATAATGTTTTGTTAGCCAACTTAGGGCCTCGGGTTCCGGTGCAATTTGAAGTGATCGGCTACGTCCAGTCGAATGTGGAAAATAAGATCACCGAATACGGGATCAATGCAGCTATGTTTGAGTTGACGATACATATCGAAGTCGACGTGCGGATCGTCATCCCGTTTTCTACACGCACCACCGTGGTGACAGCTGATATTCCAGTTGATCAAAGTACGATCATGGGTGAAGTGCCGGATTTCTATAATGGCTCTGGAAGTCAGAAATCACCTTCATTCTCCCTGCCGATGGACGGGTTCCAAGTAGATCCATCTCCTTAAAACATGACTTTGTTAAACATTGTTATTGACTTTTTCTAAAGACCTATTCAATTATAGGGCCGTAAAGTCGAAGACTTGATTTCAAGATATTGGAGGAGATTAGGGTCGTTGGGGAAGGATTCGCTTTCTAGCTCCATCACCTAGACACTCGCGACATAAGCAGTCCATCAACGGGAAGAAAGAACCCTTCCCTTTTGCTGTTCTGCTTATGCGTGTCGTTTCTCCCAAGGTGATTACGCATTAATTTCTTTCCGCGGGGAAGACGGCAAGCCTCCTCGAACTAAAGCTCTGCGGGGTCTTGCCAGTCTATCCTTTCCCGCAGGAGTCTCACCCTTCCCCCACGACCCTTGCCGAATAAGCATATCAAAATCACCTTGAATGTACTATTTAATTTCGAGAAGAAAGTTCCTGCCCTAATGCCGAATTGATTGTATTTTCTGCTTCAAATACACATCATTTTTGAAGGAGTTTCGAGATTATATTCCCAGCCACCATAACCGCAACCTAAAGTCTCGAAATTGAGTCTTCACTTAAAGGGAGCTTTAAGTGGAAAACACTGAGGTTTAACAAAGACTATCTCCAGAAAATCTCTTGCATAATTAACTATTAATTGATACAATACTCGAGGAAATTTTAATATTGCGTGACCTTATCAGATCGGTGAGGTAGAGGCGCAGGCTGCATAAGTAATCAACTGGAGAATGACAACGATGATGGTTGGTGAAAGGGTTGTCTGCCGAAGCATGAAGTATAGTCAAATACGGAAATGCTGGTGCTTTTCCTAATAGGAAAGGCACTGTCATGCATACTAAAGAAATGGATGCATGGTGCGCTACTGATCGAAATGAAGGATAATCAAACTTGCTGTCAAAGAGCAATGAAGGATTATTTTTCTTTCATTGTTCTTTTTTTATTCCTCATTTACCCCAGTAGTATATCCACATACCCATGGCATCCCCACATTCAAAAGAATGTGACAACCTTAAGAATCACAGATATGGAGGGGAACTAGCATGGAAGGTACAATCTACTCTTTGATACCTGCAATTTTAATGCTTTTATTGGTTATTGTTACACGCAAGGTTATATTGTCTCTGGGCATCGGAATCATTATAGGTGCTTTACTTCTTTATAATTTCAATATTATTGATACGGTGGCAGCAATTTGGACGATGTTGTATGAAATATTCATTGCTGACACAACAAATCTCTTATCCCTGGAAGGATGGAATATGAGCAATATTTATCTGTTCTTATTCTTAATCCTGCTTGGGATGGTGACTGCTTTCATGACAGCCTCTGGAGGCAGTAAGGCATTTGGTGATTGGGCGATCAATCGTATTAAAACTCGCACGGGTGCACAGGCGGTACCGGCATATTTAGGAATCATCATTTTCATTGATGACTACTTCAATGCTTTGGCAGTCGGACAGGTGGCCAGACCATTAACGGACCGGTATAAAATATCACGCGCCAAACTTGCGTATTTCATTGATTCTACATCTGCACCAGTGACAGTCATTTCTCCCATTTCCAGTTGGGGTGCCTATATTATCGGTACAATCGGCAGTATTCTCGTAGCGAATGAAATATCTGAGTTTCAGCCATTAGAAGCTTTCGTTAAAATGATACCTGCCAACCTTTATGTATTTGCTGCTTTATTATTAGTATTCATGGCAGCATATATGAAGGTTGATATTGGACCAATGAGGAAACATGAACAAAGAGCATTGGAAACAGGGGAAGTTACTGATCCATCACGCGGGGATATTCCGGGAGATCTAAATGATGAATTCAAGCCTCATGATAACGGCAGGATTTATCATTTATTAGTTCCTATTGCTGTGTTGATTATCGGAACCATAGGTGCCATGGTAGTTACAGGTGTTCAAAATACAGAGGGAGCAGCCACCTTGCTGGCCACTTTTGAAAATACGAATGTGAATATCTCATTGTTCACAGGAGGTTTACTATCTGTAATTACTGCGGCAATTTTCTATGGCCTCCAGCCGGCACCGAAATCTCAAATGGGCAATGTGCTGTGGGAAGGGACAAAAGCTATGCTTCCAGCTATTTATATTTTAGTCTTTGCCTGGATCATCGGTTCAGTTATTGATCAATTAGCTACTGGAGAATATTTAGCTGGCCTTGTTGAAAAAGCTTCCATAAGCCCGGCATATCTGCCATTTTTGATTTTCTTGGTATCCGGATTCATGGCACTTGGTACTGGTACTTCCTGGGGAACGTTCGGCATCATGCTGCCAATAGCTGGGGAAATCGCAGCTATATCAGATGCAAGCCTGATACTACCAGCATTATCTGCAGTTCTGGCAGGGTCAGTTTTCGGAGATCATTGCTCTCCGATTTCCGATACAACCATTTTGTCCTCGACCGGAGCAGGCGCTAACCATATCGATCATGTGCTTACTCAATTACCTTATGCCTTGATTGCGGCAACCGCTGCAGGAGTTGGATATCTAATTTTAGGGTTTACCGGACAAGTAATGCTTCCACTGATTATTACGTTGGTAATGGTAGGGGCTATAGGTATTTTGATTCATCTGTTTTCACCGTCATTGAAAGTGAATAATTAATAACTGGAAAAAGCGCGTTAAAGTGATGACGCGCTTTTTTGTTTGTTTTTTCCTGTTATAGAAAAACCTGAATAATTTAATATTTCTTTGACACCCTTCTTTAGTCACGGTATAATACAAGCAGATAAGCTCAATTATCTGAAAAAAATAAATTTTTCTAACATTCTCTCTTAAATACAAGCATAATAGAAAAGTGAGGGAGAATTAAAACAAAAGGGAGGTCTTGAAAAATGGAAAAACGTTCACAATGGGGGACGCGGGCTGGTTTTATATTAGCGGCCATGGGTTCTGCTATCGGTCTGGGTAATATTTGGCGATTCCCCGCAGTAGCTTATGAGAATGGTGGGGGAGCATTCTTTATCCCATATTTGTTCGCACTACTCACTGCTGGTATTCCGTTATTAGTTATGGAGTTTACCATTGGTCATAAATATCGTGGTTCTGCACCGCTTTCATTCTTCCGAATGAATAAAAAGACAGAATGGCTTGGCTGGTGGGCAGTTCTGGTATCATTCGTCATTTCTACGTATTATGCCGTCATCATTGCATGGGCGATATCTTACAGCTACTTTGCGTTTAACTTGAGCTGGGGGCAAGATACAGAGGCTTTCTTGTTTAGTGATTATTTGAACTTATCCGTAGATCCTGGTCAAACAGGAAGCCTGGTACCTGGTGTCTTTTTCCCATTAATCCTCGTATGGCTGATTACTCTTGGTGTCTTATTCAAGGGTGTCAAGAAAGGTATTGAAGCTGCTAACAAAATATTCATACCAACTCTTGTAGTCCTATTCCTGATTATTGTGCTTCGAGCTATTACTTTGCCTGGAGCAGCAGAAGGTCTACAAACTTTCTTTGCACCAAACTTTGATACGATTATGAATGGAAGCGTATGGGTTGCAGCTTACGGGCAGATTTTCTTCAGTTTATCTATTGCCTTCGCAATCATGATTACCTATTCCAGTTATCTTCCAAAAAAATCGGATATTACAAACAATGCCTTTATTACAGGGTTCGGTAACTCAAGTTTTGAACTGCTTGCTGGTATTGGGGTATTCGGTGCGTTAGGTTTCATGGCGCAGCAAAATGGTGTGGGAGTAGAAGAGGTAGTAAGTGGCGGAGTTGGTCTTGCTTTTGTCGTGTTCCCGCAGATCATTAACGAAATGCCTGCGTTGAACGGGCTATTCGGCTTCTTATTCTTCTTTTCATTAGTTCTTGCTGGTTTATCTTCTCTTATCTCTATTTCAGAAACCTATGTAGCGGGGATTAAGGAGAAGTTAGGTCTTTCGAGAACTGCAGCGGTTGGGCTTGGTGGCGGTCTGGCTGCATTGATTTCCATTTTGTTCTCTACCCAGGGCGGTCTTTTCTTCCTGGATGCTGCAGATTATTTTATCAACCAATTCGGTGTAGCATTTGTAGGATTGGTAGAGGTTGTCATCGTTGCATGGTTCCTTCGTAAGCTTACTGATCTCCAGAATCATGCAAATGGCATATCAGACATGCGTCTTGGCAGCTGGTGGAAGATTAGCTTAGGTATCATTACGCCGATTATTCTTGGGTATATGATGTTTGACTTATTCAGACAGAACCTCATGAAACAATTTGATACAGAGACAGGTAACTACGAAGGGTATTCCGATGCCTTCATCCTCTTTGGAGGATGGTCGGTAGCAGCCTTTGCTCTTGCAGTTGGCATTCTGCTAACCCTTAAACGTTG
The DNA here is from genome assembly GCF_900107755.1 of Thalassobacillus cyri. Classification (GTDB taxonomy): domain Bacteria; phylum Bacillota; class Bacilli; order Bacillales; family Halobacillaceae; genus Thalassobacillus; species Thalassobacillus cyri. The sequence goes on from NZ_FNQR01000015.1 coordinate 80,347, forward strand.
GCATGCTAGCTCTTTGAAGGAAGAAAAACAGGGCAAAGAGGAGGTCGTTTAATATGACAGGCAGCGCGATTGTTATGATGGTTATTGGCATGGTTGTTATATGGGGAGGCCTGACGGCAAGTATCATGAATGCTGTCCGAAAATCTAAATCATAAAAAATAGAGCGCCGTACAACCTAATGTACGGCGCTCTATTTTACATAGAGAGATAAAGTTTGTAGATCTTAATCTCTGGCCATTCGTTCCCACTTTCTTAAATAAGGGTAAGGGTCGAACGACCATTCGCTATATCCATTATCTTTATACATACCGTAATGCAAATGGGGCGGAAACTTTCCTGAGGTACCTGGAGGTCCATAGCCTGTGGCTCCAACAGAACCAATGACATCCCCAGGTTTAACAACATCACCGACACTCACTCCATCTTCAAAACCATTCAAGTGAGCATAGTAGTGATAGATGTTAAAGATATCACGGATTCCGATGCGCCATCCGCCATATCTATTCCAGCCTTTCATTTCAATGACCCCATAAGTGGTGGATTGCACAGGTACGCCATAATTAGCGAAGATATCTGTGCCTTCATGAATCCTTCTCCCCCCGAAACCTCGTGCATCGCCCCATGTGCTCCGGTAGCTATAGTTGGCATGGAGCGGCACAGGAAAGTTCCGGTCAGTTAAATGGATGGTACCGAAATGCTTAAAGACACGTGCATTGTTCATGATTGTTTGAACACTCAAATCCCGATGGTAATACTGCCATAAAGCTATCTTAATATCGTCTGGATTATGGCCAAAGGAAGATAGGTATGATGCGATGCTATATAAAATATCCTCATCGTTATTCTTATCTGCAATTCCATCGCCATTCCCATCATCTCCCCAACCATTGAACATTTCTGTGATTAATGGAGATTGCCGATCCTTTTGGTTTGGGTTATCCAATCCATTCCAAAATACACTTTCTGGCTGAATAGCGGTTACTCTGCCCTCAGGGAGGTCTTCATTAACCTGACGTTCAAATTGATCAACTGCGGCCAGGTAGTACCAGGGGATGAGCGTAGTAGCAGCGGTCTTTTTATATAATTCCATGCGGGTTTGGTTTTCTTCTTTTTTTAACTCTTCTTCGCTTTTTTCTGCTCCAAAAGCAATCGAGGAAAAAAGGGTTCCTGCAAACATTAAGAACAGGAAGAGAAGCATAGCTGTTCGTTTCATCATTCGTCACTCCAACCAATTGATAACCTTAGTTTGTGAAATGCCGGGCTCAACTATTTATGGAAAATAAGTGAAACAGAAGAAAAGAAATAAAGACAGGAAAGAGGATATCCACTTTCCTGCCTATCGCTTAGCGTCCCATCATTCCATTTTTTGAATCTCTTGGATCAGTTTTAGATTTTGTTTCATCATTATAGGTTTTTTCTCCTTGAGGAGCCTGTCGCATCCGCTTAATAGCATTTTCAAGCACGTTGTCATAATTTTCATCATTAATACTTGAATTACTTAAGCTTTGGATATCCCCGAAAGATTGCTCCTGGTCAGAGACATAGACTTCATAATATCGGGGTACAAGACTGAGTGCTGTCTTTTTGACCATATCAGCTGCCTGGTTACGGTCTACTTCTTCTGTTTTATCATAAGCGATCAGCACTTCATCATCTGTTACCAATGTCCCTGCATTCGTAATTTCATCCATGGTTAAAATCATTTTCGTTATCATATCCGCGGTTTCTTCGCGGTTCACGCTTGTAGAATAATCACCCTGTGGATCCACCTGGCTTTTATCATAACGCACATATCCCAACTGATCAGTCATATCTCCATCACCATCCCGCTCAGCAGGTGACTGGTAGTTATCCATAGCATTTCCGTTCAATGCTCCTTGGTTATTATCTTTGTTGCCATACCGATCCATCGCGTTTTCATCTTCTTGTGCTGCACATCCTCCCGCCAATATACCGCTGATTAAGATGGAAGCTGCAAAGGTTTTGTTCACTGTATTTCCTCCTTATTTTTAATGCTCCCCTATAACTATTTTTTAACGAAGCAGGAGAATTCATGCGAATTAAATATTACCTGTGACGACACAGCCAAAAGTATGATAAAATTTAGTTATTGTAAGAGGTGATGGTAATGATTGAATTGTTTGGTAAACAATATGAAATCGTGAAAGATTATAGAAATGGTTATCAAGCGGAAGCTTTAGAGCAACGATTTAGTGATATTTTGAGCAAATATGATTATATTGTCGGTGATTGGGGTTATGGTCAACTCCGTTTGCGGGGTTTTTATGATGATCAGAATCCAAAAGCTACTTTTGATACAAAAATTAGTACACTCGAGGATTATTTATACGAGTATTGTAATTTTGGATGTGCATATTTTTTGTTGAAAAAAACCAATTAAAAAACCCTTCTTTGGCTTGAGGCTAAAGAAGGGTTTTTATATTTATTTATGTGTTAAATGGCTTCTCTTAAAAATTCACGAAGTTCATCAGCGTCGATTTCATTTAAGTTGAAGGCATGTTCCAGGTAGCCTGGTTCTTCGATGTCATCATGGCCGATAATTGCAAAACGGTTGCCTTGAATATCGAGTACCAATGTCTTCCCGTAATAGCGGCTTGTTTTCACAAGGGCCAAATCATGACGATGGGTCGCCCCCATGAAGCTTACAAAACGGGTATCGCTTTTTTCTTTTTCATCATAGAGAAAGAAACGTTCTTCTTCCATTTCCGATTCCTCCTTATTCTTCATTCATCACCAAGTGAGGTTTATGTGAAAGGTGATGGTGAGCTTTCACAAAGCGAACGGTCTTCGTTTTGGCGCGCATGACGATTGAATCCGTTTCGGTCAAATCACCGCCCAGGAATTTCACACCGTTTAAGAGTTCACCTTCTGTCACACCTGTCGCGGCAAAAATGGCGTCATCGCTTTTGACCAAATCGTCCATCTTCAATAGCTGAAGCGGATCCTCTAACCCCATCGTTTTACAACGTTCACTTTCAGCATCATTTTGAGGTACTAGACGAGCTTGCATGTCGCCATCTAAACTCTTGATCGCCGCAGCGGAAATCACTCCCTCTGGGGCACCACCTCTGCCTACGAACAAGTCTACCCCTGTATGAGGGAGGCATGTGGCAATTGAGGCACCTACATCACCATCACCAAACAACTTGACACGGGCACCTTTATGGATTACTCGCTGGATAAGATCTTCATGTCGGTCACGTTCCTGGATGATGACAGTAAGGTCTCTTACTCGTTTGTTATTGGCACGGGCTACGATATCAATGGTACGCTCTATCGGATCATCGAGATGAATAAGCCCTTTGGCATTTTTTCCGACAGCTATTTTATCCATATACATATCCGGAGCATGAAGGAGAGCACCGCGTTCTGCTGCTGCTATGACAGCCATTGCATTGTTATGGCCTTTTGCGACTATATTTGTGCCTTCTAGCGGGTCAACAGCAATATCTACAGCAGGACCTGTCTTGTTACCCAGTTCCTCACCTATATAAAGCATCGGTGCTTCATCTAATTCGCCTTCTCCGATGACTACGACACCTTCCATAGCAACCGAATCAAACATAGCTCTCATGGCTGAGGTAGCTGCGTCATCCGCATTGATTTTATCACCACGGCCCATCCATTGTGCTGAGGCTATGGCAGCTGCTTCGGTTACACGTACTAATTCTAATGCGAGTTCTCTATCCAAATTATTTCTCCTCCGATACATTAAAGTCCTTATATATGATAGCAGAGTTTGTATAACTACGTAAATATGCATCCTTTTCCTGTTATGTATGTAAATGTGATATCATGATGAAAGAATTAGGTTATGATGCAATTGTATGGAGGTGCGGTTATGTATTTTGTCGATAGAAAAAAAATTGAAAGTACATTGCTTTATATGGAAGGTCTCACTAATGAATATCAAAATCATTCGTTTGAGTCGTTTTTAGAAAAGTTAAGCCTGGAACGAATCACTCATATGACGATTGAATCAGTCATTGATGTAGGGAATATGATGATTGATGGATTTATTATGCGTGACCCGGGGAGCTATGAGGATATTATTGATATCCTTACCGATGAAAAAGTCATTCCTGAAACTCATCAGGAAAAATTCAAGTCTTTTATACGTCTTCGGAAAATGCTTGTTCAAGATTACCTGGACATTAATCATGCGGTTATCCATTCCACTTGGGATAATTCCTGTGATGTCATCGAAAATTTTCCTGCAGCCGTAAGAAGGTATCTGGATGAGGAACTTGGCCCGGTTTCTGCTTTTTCTAACTCATAAACTGTGCCTATATTACAAATTACAGGATTATAAATTTACTCTCTCCTCCCAATTCTTTATAATGGAAGAAAGAAGAGGTGATGGGATAAATGAAGCAATCCTCTACCAAAGATATGATTCTGCTTTTGTTGAAAAAAAACAAAAGTCTTACAATAGCGGAACTCGCTGAAAAAGTTGCGGTTTCTGAAATAGCTGTCCGTAAGCATATTCATTTTTTAGAACATGATAAGCTTGTCAAAGCAACAGTGGTCCGCCAGCCAATCGGTCGACCAGTGAACTATTATGAACTGAGTGTGAAAGGCCAGGAAGCTTTTACGAATCATTACGAATCCTTTTCTGTCGGACTGTTGAACGATATCGAAAAGCTTTATGGAAAGCCGATGGTATATGAGTTGTTCCACCATCGTTCTAAGCGGATGGAAGAAGAATACAAGCGGCATATGACCTCGGATTCCTTCCGGGACCAGGTAGAAGAGCTTGCGGCAATACAGGAACGGAAAGGGTATATGGTGGAATTAGAAAAGCAAAACGACAAAGCTTATACATTAAAACAGTATAACTGCCCTATTTGGAATATTGCCCAGCATTATAAGAGCATATGCGGACATGAAGTGAAACTGTTCTCCGATGTTTTAGCGGATAGTGATGTGAAAGCTGAAAAGACGATAATATCAGGGGAAGTCTGTTGTACTTTTCAAATTACCCAAAAAAGCCAATGATCTTTCTCGCACTATTTGTGCGGGAATTTTTCTTTTTAGAATCATGGGGTTAAAATAAATGGATTGTTTTAATTACTTATGTATTTAAACCAGTAAATAAATCTAACCTTTTAAGCTAGAAAGCAGGTGGAAGAGTGAAAAATTATCAAGCCTATTTGATTGATTTAGATGGTACGATGTACCGAGGCTCGGAACGTATTGAAGCTGCATCAGATTTTGTTAAAAAATTGAATGAGAAAAAGCTGCCTCATCTTTTTGTAACTAATAATTCCTCCAGACGTCCTGAACAAGTCGCTGCGAAGTTGACTCATATGGATATTCCAGCTGTAAAAGAACAGGTTTATACTACCAGTATGGCTACTGCCCAGTATATCAAAGACCAGCATCCCGGTGCTGATGTATACGCGATTGGGGAAGAAGGGCTTCTGACAGCTTTAAAAGAAGCAGGGCTTAATCTGGTAGAGGATAATGCTGATTATGTGGTAATTGGTATTGATCGGGGCATCAATTATGAAAAATTGGCGGCAGCTTGCCTGAATGTCCGTAATGGCGCAGTTTTCTTATCTACGAATGGTGACGTTGCTATCCCGACAGAACGGGGCATGCTGCCAGGAAATGGATCGTTGACATCAGTCGTTACCGTAAGTACCGGTGTCGAACCGGTATTTATCGGGAAGCCTGAACCGATTATTATGGAACAAGCCATGCAGACATTAGGATATGATAAAAATGAAGTATTGATGATTGGGGATAATTACAATACAGATATTAAAGCAGGTATGAATGCGGGGATAGATACCTTGATGGTTTTTACAGGAGTCACTTCAAAAGAAGACTTAAAAAGTTATAATGAACAGCCGACGTACACAATCGATTCATTAGAGGAATGGATGACTCGACTGTAAGAAAAGAAGCCGTTAACCCTATTCGGGATAAACGGCTTCTTTTTTTATTCATCGTCTTCTGCTTCTTCTTCTCCGACGGCGCTGTGTGCCAAACGGCTTGAAGCAGCAGCTGCGATGGCCCCGACAATATCATCAAGGAACGTATGGCATTCCCCGGTTGATTTATCATTCAACTTTTTTAAAATACCAGGTTTTTGTTTATCGATATAACCATAATTAGTGAATCCGATTGAACCATACACGTTTACAATTGATAGTGCGATGACTTCATCGACTCCATATAGTCCTTCGTCTTTATCAATGGTACTTTGTAATGGTTCTTCCAGTTCTTTTTGTTCCGCTAATACATCCAGTTGGATTCCGGTCAGTATCGCATTTTGGACCTCGCGTTTTGTGAGTACTTTTTCTACATTAAAGCGGCATTCTTCAATGGTAAGATCGTCATGATACTTGGACTGTAAGTAATAGACCAGTTCAGATATATCATTAATGGTCACTCCACGTTCATTTAACCATTCCCGCGCTTTTTTTTCTAATTGACTCATTTTTCTATCTTCATTCATATATACTCTATTGACCTCCCTTTTATAAAATAAACTTCCCTCACGTATAGAAGATAAAACATAAGGCTGTTCTTTAGTTGTATTGGTCTATTATAGCATGATGAATAGGAGTGCATGCGTTGTGGAAGAAATTTTATCCGATTATATCGACATCACAAATACATCCATTGTGGAGTGTGATCAGAAGCGAGGCTATGTTTACCAGGGAGAAGTTTATTTTGTCCTCCCCGCATACGGTAAGGAAGAAGTCTATCAGGAACTTCAGCATGCATGTAATTTCTTGTATCAAGCCGGAGTGGAAAATATGGTATGCCCTGTACGTATGAGCGAAAGTCGATACCAAATCAACAAAAATCAACGCACATACGTTATTGGTAAAACTGCTTCAGATTCTTCTTTAAGTTACCCGGCTTCTGCACATGAATTGGCGCGTTTCCATGAGCTTGGAGCCAACTATCCCTATCATCTTCTGAATCTCTCCAGTTATGGTCAATGGAAAACACTGTGGGGAAATCGGATTGACCATTTTGAAGGTTTGATACAACAATGGCATCAGGAACGGCCAGTGGGTGAAATGCACCGGTTGTGGATTGATACCGCTCCTTATATTATTGGCATAGGTGAAAATGCTATCCAATACGTACAAGAGAGCGAACAAGAGACACGTCATCAACAAAAAGATCAGGCGACATTTACTTTTGATAGATTTTCATCACATTCCCAGCGCCTGATTTGGTTCGATCAAATTAGATATGACCATCCTGTGCGTGACCTGGCAGAAGCGCTGCGATATAAAGTGATGGCTGGTAGGCCAACCGAAGAAGTCACAGCGTTTTTTTATGATTATCATACAAGGTCACCTTTATCCATATTCGGTTTGCGACTATTGTATGCCAGATTGCTCTTCCCGGTTCACTTGCTTGATAAGTATGAGGAAGTTTACAGCAATCCATTTGATGAAAAATCAGTTCAGGAAACCAAACTTCTGTTCAAGCGGCAAAGGAATTATGAACACCAGCTGCATCGTTTCTTTCATGCATTGGGGATTAACACGAAGGAGTTAAAAATTCCGGTACTTGATTGGTGAAAAGTGAAAGTGACTTTCCTTGCAATCCATAACGGGTTTCGGGGGAAGTTTTTTCTTTCCCTGGTGAGCTTATGCTAAAATCATGGGTAAGCTATTTATTTAACGAGGGAAGGGGAATGGTTATGACAAAACCCAAAGTTTTTATTGCACGGAAACTATCGGATGAAGTGGTGGATAAATTTAAGGAATCACTGGATATCACCATGTGGGAAGACACTGATGAACCTGTCGATCGGGATAGGTTGTTAGAAGAAGCAGCGAGGTGCGATGGGTTAGTAACCATGCTTACCGATCAAGTCGATAAGGAATTGATGGCCCAGGGTGAGCGTTTAAAAATCATAGCTAATATGGCTGTGGGTTATGACAATGTAGATGTCCAAACCGCAACTGAATATGGCATCCAGGTGACCAATACTCCTGATGTGTTAACAGAAACAACTGCGGATTTAACGTTTGCTCTATTGATGGCAACTGCCAGAAGGCTTATCGAGGCTAATGAAATGATCAAAGAAGGTAACTGGAAAAACTGGTCGCCACTGTTTTTAGCCGGATCGGATGTTCATCATAAGACCATAGGGATCGTTGGAATGGGGAGAATTGGAGAAGCAGTAGCCCGAAGAGCAAAAGGCTTTGGGATGGATATACTATACCACAACCGCTCACGAAAAGAAGAGGCGGAGAAAGAGCTAGGAGCTTCTTACTACAGTTTTGATGCGTTGATTGAGACTGCAGACTATATTGTTTGTTTAGCCCCTTTGAGTGAGGACACAAAAGGGATATTTAACCAAGAAGCATTCAAAAAGATGAAAAACAGCGCTATCTTCATCAATGCCTCCAGGGGACCATTGGTAAATGAGAATGCATTATATCAAGCTCTTATAAACGGAGAGTTGAAAGCTGCTGGGTTAGACGTATTTGAAAAAGAACCTATTGACGAAAAGCACCCATTATTAAAGCTGGACCAAGTAGTCTGTCTCCCACATATCGGTTCAGCTAGTGTGGAAACCCGAAAAGCGATGATGGAACTCAGCTTGAAAAACGTCCAACACGTACTAAATGGGCAGCAAGCCAAAACTCCTGTAAATTGAACAAATATCGTGCAGCTTCGTCCGAATGAACGTTAAGTAAGCAAACATGTGCGTCAGGGGAGAATATGGCAGCGATAAGTAAGAATATCCCCCTGGTTGGTACTAGTACGTCAGCGTTAAGTCACAATGCCTCCGAGTTAGAGGAGTATGAGCCCGTACCATGAAAATTTCAAAAGAAAGGGGCTGCCCTGGTAGGACAGCCCCGTAATGTTAGATTAGTGTTTTTAAAATACCTGTTCCACTTCACGAATACCGGGCACTTCTTCAACTAGTGCACGTTCGATACCCGCTTTTAAAGTGATGGTAGAACTCGGGCAGCTTCCGCATGCACCCATCAGACGTAGACGCACAATTCCTTCTTCGACATCTACCAATTCCACATCTCCACCGTCACGAAGTAAAAATGGACGCAGCTTATTCAGTACTTCTTGAACTTGAGATTGCATAAGCGATCTTCCCCTTTCTCATACTCACATTATAAATCGTATTCATGTAAAAATCTATCTATTGGTTTTAATTTCTCTATGGCTTTATTCTCTTTTATGTTCTCGCACCAATTGTCGCCGAGCGGCTCGCCTCCGCCTTTGACTCTTTGGCATCCAGCTCCGGCTCCCAGCAACTCGTGTACTTCCTTCACCTCCGTACGATAAGGCAACATCAAATCGCTAACGCTCTTTGTGTCTTCTTTATCTCCTCCGGTTTAGTCAAGTCCAATCGTCGCTATGCGGTCGCCTCGCCTTTGAATGGCCAGCTGCAACGCTCGGTGTCTAGTGAACCTCCGGATCCTTCCTACGATAAGTCAACATCGATTCGCTCCGCTCTTCGTGTTTCCTTTATCTCGTCCGGGTCCGTCCAGTTCATACGCCACTAACCAAGCGCTTTTGCTTTTCTCAGTATTGAGAACTATTTTCATTTTATCTTTTTTTAGTTATTTTGTAAAATGGTATTATAGGTACAGAACAATTGTGGAGGCGGTTACATGAAAAAGGACCCTGTACAGCTTATTGTTTATGGAGCTGATCAGATATGTGCAAGCTGTGTAAATTCACCTGGCTCAAAAGAAACGTATGAATGGCTGCAGGCTGCCATTTCCCGAAAATATGGAGAAGATGGCATAGAGTATCAGTACATCGATATTCACTCCGAGCAGGAGGATGACATCCACCAGTCATATATTCAACAGCTGCTGGAGGATGAATTATTTTATCCCCTTGTTGTATTGGATGATGAAATAGTCGGGGAAGGGAATCCTAGGTTAAAAACCATCTTCCAGGTGTTGAACGAAAAGGGGTTTCAGCCTATTTCCTGATACCTTAGTGTTGTCCTATCAAAACAGGATATGCTAATATTGATGGTTAGTGGGGGGTTCATCTAGGTTAAAGAGGTGACGAAGATGAATCCAATTATTGAATTTTGCATCAACAATTTAGCAAGTGGTTCTCAAAAGGCAATGGAAGAGCTGGAAAAAGATCCAGATCTTGATGTTATAGAATATGGGTGCTTAAGTCATTGTGGTCTTTGCGCTCAAAGTTTGTTCGCTTTAGTCAATGGAGAGCGGGTAACGGCAGATAGTGCTGACGAGCTTGTGGAAAATATTTATCAGCACCTAGAAGAGAATCCCCTTTTTTAAGTGCCCGTTCTACTATTTGATAAGCAGCAGAAAGCCGTGCACCAGCTGTGCGGCTTATTTTTATATCATAACCAGATGAGGAAGTGGCTGCCATGGAAATACCGTTTATTAAGATGCACGGACTAGGAAATAATTACGTATTTGTGGATACATTTGAATTTAATTTAGCAGAAGAAATCTTACCTGCACTCGCCAGGAAGGTGTCAGACGTTTATACCGGCATCGGCTCCGATGGTCTTATCTTGATTCATCCTAGCGACCAAGCGGAAGTAGGAATGCGTATCTTTAACAAAGATGGATCAGAAGGTCGTAATTGTGGTAATGGACTGCGATGTGTTGCTAAATATGCCTATGAATATGGCATTGTGAAAGATACATCTTTTACTATCGAAGCAAAGTCAGGTGTGGTGGATGCTTCGGTGACAGTTGAAGCCAAAAAGGTTTCCAGCATCACGATAGATATGGGTAAACCTGCTTTGCTCCGCTCTCAAATACCTATGGCTGGTGAGGAAAAGGAGCAGGTAGTAGCAGAGTCATTTCAAGTCAGTCATCATCCGCTTGAATTGACTGCTGTTTCGATGGGAAATCCCCATGGGGTTTTCTTTGTAGAAGATATTCAAACCGCTCCATTATATGAATTGGGCCCGATCATTACGGAAGATCGACGTTTTCCAGAAGGAATCAATGTAGAATTCGTTGAAGTCGTTTCAAAAGATGAGCTGCATTTCCGTGTGTGGGAGCGGGGGTCTGGGGTGACCCAGGCCTGTGGTACGGGGGCATGTGCTGCTGGAGTGGCTTCTGTATTGAACGGTTATTCTGATAAAAATTCTGAAATCCTTGTACATTTGAGTGGAGGCGATCTTGTTATCAGGTGGGATGATGATGACAGAGTATGGATGACAGGACCTGCCGACATAATAGCTACAGGTACTTTTTATTATTAATCCAGCATGTTTGAATGATACGGATGATATTTAGTATACTTATTATATCGATAAGAAAGGGGAGACACGGATGATTCTCAATATTACGGATGCTGCCAGCTCGCAGATCCAGGAAATGATGAAGGAAGAAGAATCAGATAACATTCGTCTGCGTTTCGGTGTCAAAGGTGGAGGCTGCAGTGGATTATCATACGCAATGGGGTTTGAAGAAGATATCAATGAAGAGCTTGATGTTTTAGAAGATAATAATGGCATTCCTGTTGTCATCCATCGTCAGGATGTGCCGATTATTGAAGGCACTACCATTGATTTTAAACAAAACATGATGGGCGGAGGGTTTACGATCGATAACCCGAACGCAATTGTTTCCTGTGGTTGTGGTTCTTCGTTCAAGACAGCTACAAATGCAGGTACGCCTGACGAAAACTGCTGACCCTGCTATTGAACATGAAACTATAATTTATAAATGTAAAAGCCGCGCCTATTAAGGGCGCGGCTTTCTGTTTGTTTATGTTCTATTGGCCAAACATGCTCGTAGAGTGCTTCGGTTGCACCCGAGCGTCTGGATCCATATATGCTTTAGCATTGTTCACAGCTGTTGGGCCTTCACCGAAACCTGAAGCAATCAATTTGACTTTACCAGGATAAGTGCAAATATCGCCGGCTGCGTAAATACCAGGGATGTTCGTTTCCATTTTAGAATTGACGACGATACTGTTTTTTTCTATTTCCAAATCCCATTCTTTGATCGGACCTAAAGAAGAAATGAACCCATAATTGATGATAAGGTCATCAATATCTGTCGTTTCGACACGGTCGCCTTTCACTTCTTTTAACACAACCTGCCTGATGCAATCATCACCGATCACTTCTTGTGGAGAAAATGGTGTTTTCACATTGACTTTAGAGTCCATCAGTTGTTCGACGCTATGTTCATGGGCGCGGAATTTATCACGCCGGTGTACAAGCGTTACTTCCTCTGCAATCGGTTCTAGCATTAACGCCCAGTCGACAGCAGAATCTCCGCCTCCGCAGACCATCACTTTCTTGCCTGCGAATTTATTCATATCGGGCACGTGGTAATGAAGGTTGACTCCCTCGTAATCGGAACAATTCGGAAGCTCCAGTTTACGCGGGCTGAACGCGCCATTACCAGCTGTAATAATAATTGTTCTGGAATAATGCTCTCCCTTTGTTGTGGTCAGTTTGAACGTGTCATCTTCGAGACGTTCAATTTTCTCTACAGATTGATCAAGAGAAACAGTTGGATTGAATGCCATTGCCTGTTCCTTCAGATTATCAACCAGTTCTTGAGCTCTGACTTTAGGAAAGCCTGCTACATCATAGATGTATTTTTCTGGATATAAAGCCGTCAGTTGTCCGCCAAGTTCTGGAAGACTTTCAATGATATTGACACTTGCCTGCCTCATACCGCCATAAAAAGCAGTAAACAAGCCGACTGGTCCTCCCCCGATGACCGTAATGTCATGTACTTGATTGCTCATAACTTTTCCCCCTATTCCAACTAAATTGTTGCAACCTTTTCCATTTTATCATAGAATTACACCTTTTGTGATTTACCCTGCCGATTATGTCGTTTAAGAACAGAATTCTTAAGATTCGGATAAATTGAGAAAGGGTTGAAAATTATTTTAAAAGGGTCTAAGATGGTGACTAGAAAAAAGTTATTACGATTTTGTGACAAAATATCATAGAATTTGTGTTCTTTTTTTATGGAAGCGTGTGTGAAAACAGTCACATACATGGTATATCTCTACGTAACAGAGTAGGAGATCATGCAGAAAAATACTAATTGGAAGTGATAATCATGAAGAAACCTAATATTGTCATCTTAGGTGCAGGTTATGGCGGTATCATGACTGCTGTCAAATTACAAAAAAGCATGGGCGTTAATGAGGCGAATATTTCTTTAGTAAATAAACACAGCTATCATTATCAGACTACTTGGCTACATGAAAATGCAGCAGGTACGCTGCATCATGATCGCACACGTATCCAGATTAAAGACGTCATTGATACCAGTAAGGTTAATTTCTTACAGGATACTGTCATCTCTATCCAGCCAGATGAAAAAAAGGTAACCTTGGAGAACACAGCACTTGTCTATGATTACCTTGTCATTGGATTAGGCTTTGAAGCAGAAACTTTTGGTATTCCTGGTTTAAAAGAGCATGCGTTTGGTATTAAAAATATCAATAGCTCCCGACTAATCCGTCAACATATCGAATATAACTTCGCAAAATATAATAATCTAAAGAATCCAGGTGAAGAGCTTCTGAATATAGTAGTAGGCGGCGCTGGATTTACTGGTATTGAATTTGTCGGTGAACTGGCGAATCGTGTGCCTGAACTATGTAAAGAATATGATATTCCGCGTGAAAAAGTGAGAATCATTAATGTTGAGGCTGCCCCAACAGCACTTCCTGGTTTTGACCCTGCTCTGGTAGAGTACGCGATGAACTCGTTAGAATCCCGTGGTGTTGAATTTAAAATTGGTGCGATGATTAAAGAAGTCACACCTGAAGGACTTGTCTATGAGAAAGATGAACAACGTGTAGAAATTCCTTCTAATACAGTGGTATGGGCTGCCGGCGTACGAGGCAACTCCATTGTAGAAGAGTCTGGTTTCGAAGCGATGCGCGGCCGGGTCAAGGTACGCGAAGACATGCGTACTCCTGATTATGATGATGTATTTGTAGTCGGAGATTGTGCTTTGATTATCAACGAAGAAACTGACCGTCCATACCCACCTACTGCTCAAATGGCCATTCAGCAGGCAGACACAGTTGCTCATAACGTCAAAGTACTGGCTAGAGGTGAAAAAGAGTTAGAACCATTCGAGCCTAACCTTCAAGGAACAGTAGCTTCTTTAGGCCATGACGATGCGATCGGCGTAGTATTTAATGACAAAAAACTGTTCGGTTGGTCTGCTTCCGTAATGAAAAAGGTCATCGATAACCGCTACCTCCTAAAGCTTGGCGGAATCGGACTCTTGCTTAAAAAAGGTAAGTTCAATATTTTCCGTTAATTCAAGGCAAAGGCGGTTATCCGCCTTTGCTTTTTTCTTGAACTCATAATAAAATGTAGATTGGAAATCAGCTTGTAAAAATTTCAGCCTGGGTGGTCGTTAAGATAACCTTATGTACTTCATAGAGGGGGAGCATTTTGGATTTTGTTCAATTAGTAATAGGAATAATTTTATACTTTGTGTTGTTTTTTTCGATAGCTTTCATTTTGAATATGTTGTTAAGGTCGACATGGTTCATGGCTGCCGTTTACCCGGTAATTATCTTTTTGATTGTCGATGATTTTTCCATGGGAAAATATTTCACAGAACCTTCTTGGGCTTTCCCGAAAGTGCTTGGCATGATTACCGAATTGAAACTGTTTGATATTTTGATTTTATCTGGTGGATTTGCTGGTACAATTGCAGCGGGGATTGTTATCCGAATGCTCAGGAAAAGTGGTTATCAAATGTTTTGATGATTATTCACCTTCTTGCTTATCACAGCAGGGAGGTGTTTTTAATATTCGTTGACGCTTTTGATCATATGAATAAATTCTGGACTCATTGGACATGATGACACCGAGAGAGGTGTTAGTAATGAAATGGAAAAAATGGATATTCAGAGTTGTATTCAATTTATTATTTGTGGGGGCGTTGTATACAACGGCTACGAACATATCCAATGTCTCAGCTGGTGATTTGAAATTATGGTTTACTGAAGAACATCAAATGGTCTCATTAGAAAGCAATATGCTGGATCATAGAAATACTGCATTAAATGAAAAATCTTTGAAACACAAACTTCCAGATCAACAGTATATAAGCAATGCATCTACAGGAATGCCGAAAACACTGGAGGATACAGTAGACCTGGAGAAATATCCTAGCACCACTGTAGTAGCTACTGGTTATACAGCAGGAGTAGAATCTACAGGTAAAAACCCGGACCATCCTGGTTATGGTATCACTTATTCTGGCATTAAAGTGAAAAGAGATTTATATTCTACGATTGCTGCTGATTTGGATGTGTTTCCTATTGGCACGATTTTGTTTATACCTGGATATGGTTATGGTGTTGTGGCCGATAAAGGCTCTGCGATCAAAGGGAATAAAATTGACCTTTATTACAACACCGTCGATGATGTGTATACTCAGTGGGGGAAACAGACAGTCGATGTTTATGTGATTGAAGAAGGGGACGGAACATTGACAGAAGAACAATTCCACGATTGGAATAATGATGAAGCATTACAAGTGTTCAGAGAAGATATACTGAAAAATTAAGTAAAAGCCCGTCTGTATGTACATACAGACGGGCAATTTTTATTAGAAAATAGTGTAG
Organism: Thalassobacillus cyri; assembly: GCF_900107755.1. Classification (GTDB taxonomy): domain Bacteria; phylum Bacillota; class Bacilli; order Bacillales; family Halobacillaceae; genus Thalassobacillus; species Thalassobacillus cyri. The sequence goes on from NZ_FNQR01000015.1 coordinate 95,953, forward strand.
TATAAAATAATACTTAACAAAATTCCGGTAACGCCGCCGAAGAAAACCTCAATTGGCTGATGACCAAGCAGCTCCCTCAGTTCTTCCCGTTTTTCGAATTCTTGCTTTTTATTCCATAATTTGGCTTCATCAACGATTCGATGAAAATCGCTCATCAGTAAATTCAATACGATTGCCTGTTCACCGGACTGTCTTCGAACGCCGGTCGAGTCGAACATGACTATAATACTAAAAACAGCGGCTATTCCGAACATAGAGGAATCGAAACCTTCTTGCAGCCCTACAGCTGTCGCTAATGCTGTCACTGCTGCAGAGTGGCTGCTGGGCATACCGCCTGTACTGAAAGCGAGTCCAGGGTTAAAATGTCTTGTCGCAATCATGCGGATGGGCACTTTGACCCCCTGTGCGAATAAAATTGCCAGGATAGCAGCCCACAATGGGAAGTTATAAAGCAACTCCATATTATCCAGTCATCCTTTCCAGCTTGTAAGACTATAAATTTTAATGTTCCCTTTGATATGATAGATGTAACATGAATTTTGCAACCAATGGAGGCCGGCCATGTGCAATTCATATCCAATGGCTTATTATGAGTTTTTCATCTCCTTCAATGAAGGAGATTATTATACGTGCCATGATCTGTTGGAAGATATTTGGCTGACAGATCGCAGTAATCTTTTCATTAAGGGATTGCTACACTTTTGTGTAGCACTATATCACTATAGTTATGGCAATTTGAAAGGTTCAAGGTCTATGCTACTGACGGCCCGCCAATATCTGTCACGATATGATGGTATTCATTGGGGGATAACGATAAATGAGGTGATTTCTTATATAAATGATTGCTTGACTATTATATCACAACTTCCAATAGAAGATGCCCGTGATGTATGGTCTTCGCTTCCTTGTTTACCGCAGTTCTATTTGTATCTGGAGTAAGAAAAAAGAGAAAGAAGAATTCATGTATACTAATATTTGGAGGTGCTGTGCAATGTTCAAAGTGCGTAAATCTTTATTGGAGCAAGACGAGGCATTGGTAGTAGGGTTGTTTCATGAAAATAAAAACCAGCAGCCGATTTATCAGATGCTCAATGACAATTTTGATGAAAATCTGGATACATACGTGAAAAGCAATGATATTTCTAATCATTATAAAGCCGTGTCCAAAATTCTTACTTATGGAAAGGTGCCAGCCAAACGTGTTTACTTCCTTGGGCTTGGAAAAAAGAAAGAATTGACGAAGCTCAAATTGAAGAAAGCATTCGGTAGTTTATTCCAGCAACTACAAAAGGATGGACTTACCCAGGCGGCAATAGCTTATGACAGTTTTTATCTCGAACAGATACAGGATGGCGAGACGGCGGAAGTTCTGGCAGAGGCTATGGTAATGGCAACCTACCATTTTTCTCATTACAAAACGAGCAATTATCGATCAGAAAAAGTGATTGATGATTTGACATTAATAACGGAACAGGAAGAAAGTGGATTACTGCATTCACTTGCAGTGGGCGAAGCTTTCGGCAAAGGCGCCAACACTGCAAGGTATTTGGTACACTTACCTGCCAATCTATTGACTTCCAGTGTTATGGCTGAGTTTTCTCTCACTCTTGCGGACGAGCATGGATTTGAAGCCGAAATTCTCGAGAAAGAAGATATGCAGCGATTAGGTATGGGGGCATTGCTCGCCGTCAATCAGGGTTCAAAAGAGCCACCTAAAATGATTGTGTTGAAATACCAGGGGCTCTCTGAATGGAAAGATGTTGTGGGACTGGTAGGAAAGGGAATAACATACGATACAGGAGGCTACTCGATTAAGTCTAAGACCGGTATGCCAGGTATGAAAGGGGATATGGGTGGTGCAGCAGCTGTTTTAGGAGCCATGGATACGATAGGAAGGTTGAAACCTTCGAAAAACGTAGTGGCAGTAATTCCCTCAACGGACAATATGATTTCCGGTAGCGCATTCAAGCCGGATGATGTCATCACATCTTTAAGCGGAAAAACGATAGAAGTACTGAATACGGATGCAGAAGGAAGGCTGGCTTTAGCAGATGGTATCACTTATGCTAAACATCATCGTGCGGTTAAGTTGATTGATGTTGCCACATTGACAGGCGGCATGGTTACAGCGCTCGGAGAATGGATGACAGGAGCGATGACCAACAACCAGGAATTTTATAACCAGGTAACACGTGCGGCAGATAAAGCGGGAGAGCCGATGTGGCTATTGCCTTATAATGAAGATTACCAGGAACAAGTAAGATCCAGCAGTGTAGCAGACCTCAATAATTCACCAACGAGAAAAGCTCACCCGATCATGGGAGGAGCTTTCGTAGCTGAATTTGCTGAGGAGACGCCTTGGGTGCATATTGACATCGCTGGTACATCAGTAGCTGAGTCTGGGCATGAGCTTGGTCCAAAAGGACCTACGGGAGTAATGGCAAGGACCCTGGCTAATTTTATAGTATCTGATTAAAAAAAGGTTTGGTTCCTATAGGAGCCAAACCTTTTTAAAATTATGACTTAATGGCAGCTTCTAATGCTACTTCGATCATATCGTTGAAGGTAGTCTGTCTTTCTTCAGCAGATGTTTCTTCACCAGTCAAAATGTGATCACTGACAGTCAATACAGATAGTGCCTGGCGGTTGTATTTAGCTGCCAGCGTATAAAGGGCAGTTGTTTCCATTTCTACCCCAAGTACATTGTAGTCAGCTAATTGGTTGAAAAGATCCATAGCATTATCACGATAGAAACTGTCACTTGTAAAGACATTTCCTACCCGAAGTTTCAAACCTTTTTCTTCACCGGTATCATAAGCATTTTTCAATAGTGTGAAGTCAGCTGTTGGAGCATAGTCAATGCCGCCGAATACCATGCGATTCATTTGAGAATCAGTGGAAGAAGTTGATGCCAGGATGACATCACGCACTTTGACGTCTTTTTGCAGCGCTCCGCATGTCCCGACACGGATCAGTTTCTTCACGCCATAACTTTCCATTAATTCATTAATGTAAATGGAAATCGAAGGTACCCCCATCCCTGTTCCCTGCACAGAGATTCTTTCTCCTTTATAGGTGCCTGTATAACCATACATGCCGCGGACTTCATTATAACAGACCGCATCTTCTAAGAAATTTTCAGCTATATATTTTGCTCGTAAAGGGTCGCCGGGAAGCAGAATCGTTTCGGCAATATCTCCTTGCTTTGCGCCAATATGTACACTCATTTCATAACCTCCGTCGTTCATATTGTATTAGTACAAATCCAAGTTATCATAGTACCTTTCCAAAAACAAACTTAGCGCCTTCAACAAGTGTCATGACAACATTTTGTCACATCTTATGAAGCGATATTCATTCACACAACTTTCAAAAAAATCTTCATTTACTATGCTGAAAGCGTTTGAAAAAAGGTAAAATAGAAATATAAGGAGGGGGTTGTGATGCGAGGCAATTCTACTGTCGCTATCCAAGGCTGGCTGAGCGGATTGGAAGCAGAAAAGCAAGCCCTGTTAACAGAAATGGATGTAGAAATGAATGGACTGCCAGATGGAAGTAAACAAGAGGAATGGTTGACAGAGCAGCATAGAAAGCTGGAACAAATAGAAGCATTGATTTTTGCCACTCAAGCGAATTTAAGCCTTTGCCGCCGGAAAGTCCGTTGACACGGGCTTTTTTCTTTTGGCTCTGTTAAATCTCAGTGGTGATCTTACACTTAAGCTCCCTTTATATGAAGACTCAGTTTCGAGAGAAACAGTTTCCGTTACAGTTGAGAATCTCTGGAGGTCCGGGAAATCACTCGCTTTCCATGGGCATGTGGTGAGCTTCCTCAGGCTTCGCCTTGCGGGATCTCACCGATCATGTTCCTCCCACAGGACTTTGAATAAACACCGCACGAAGGAAATGCGTAGCATTTTCGAGGAGTCTCACCATTTTCCCAGCCACCATACGATTGTAAGAATCTCGAAACTCCTCTCAAGAATAACGTTCTTTTGAAGCAGAAAGTACGTTTATTCCGGAGTTGTATAACCTTCCTTAACATATTAAAGAAGGTTATACATAGGCGATTTCGAAAACTTTATATAGTAAGGGGAGTGGGGGAAGGGTGAGACTCCTGCGGGAAAGGATAGACTGGCAAGACCCCGCAGAGCTTTGCAGTGCACCCCTATTGTTGGACACTCATCTGACAATAGGAGGTGCTCTTATGAGCCAGTATACCCCCGAAGAAAAACTACACATTATTAAACG
>NZ_FNQR01000011.1 GCF_900107755.1 Thalassobacillus cyri
CGAACTGTTTCCCAGCCATCCCTTACTCTTTTTTGGTAAAGAACCTCTTTTACCTTGAAACTGAGTCTTCCATAATCCGGCCCTATAATTGAATATGCATCTTAGGAAAAATCCACAAGGTATCCAAAGCTTCTTTTAGTTACTTCTGAGTGGCTGACCAGGCAGGATTTTCTTTCGGGTATTCATACTCATGGGATCTTACACATAGACTTGTACAAATCTCATTTAAGGGACGGGGCTGCTATGGGAAAAGATATTGAAAAAGTGCGTAAGAATATCGCATCACGTAAGCGTGAAAAAAACTTAAATAAAAAGAAGAATTCGGACATGCCAAAGTCTATGTATTACCCGGTACAGGAAGAGGAGAAGCATGGATACCTTCCGTTTGCCCACTCTTCACCTGGACAAGCGGGACAAAGGCAGGAGCAAAAAACTGGTTATTTCTTGCTGAAGCTGATTATAGCAGCCTGTTTATTTTTTGCGGTTGCCAGCTTAGTTCAAATGGAAGCAGGATGGTTACAAAAGCCCAAAGCGTGGGTGGTGCATAATATGAATGAAGACTTTCCGTTTGCTGCAGTAACCTCATGGTATCAGGATAAGTTCGGGAGTCCATTGCAATTGGTTGAACCAAAACAAGATATAGAACCTAATCAAGCAGCATTACCTGTCAGCGGAGTCGTGAGCGAAACTTTTCAAACGCATGGGAAAGGCATAGTCATGACGTCGGAGCAACCTTCCGAAGTAGTCGCGATGGATGAAGGTACAGTGGTGTTTGCTGGCAAAGATTCACAAACGGAGCAAACCATTATCATTCAGCATATCGATGGAAGTAAAAGTACTTATGGGTATTTATCATCGATTGATGTACATCTATATGAACATGTGAAGCCAAACGATGTCATTGGGAGCGTTAACCCTGAACAAGGACAGGCAGGCAACTTCTTTTTTGCTATTGAAAAGGATAATAAATATATAGATCCTGTTGAGGCGATAAAAGTCGATGAAACTCCGTGACTTTATTTCTAATATTCATCTGCATCCAATTTTGATTCTATTTGTAGTTACTTCTATTATTACAGGGGCTTTTATCGAGCTCCTGATTTTATTTTTAATTGTGACTATCCATGAATGGGGCCATTACCGGATGGCCAAGTCCTTCGACTGGCGTATTAAGAAGGTGACCTTATGGCTTTTCGGGGGAACGATGGAAGCTGAGGAGCATGGAAACCGTCCTTTACGTGAACAGATCTATGTTACATTAGCCGGACCTTTTCAACATGTGTGGATGTTAAGCATTCTTTATGCGTTGATGATTCTTTTACCAGCTCCATCGAACTTGCTGGATATCGCGATTTCATACAATTGGTTGATCCTCGCATTCAACCTCTTGCCAATTTGGCCGTTGGATGGGGGAAAGTTATTGTTTTACCTTCTTAATTGCTTTTTTCCTTATCGGAAATCTCATCATCTGGCTATTATTTTATCCTGTGTATTATTGATGGTGGCTATCTTTGTTTTGACGGTAACTTCTTATTTTACGTTACATGGATGTCTATTGGCAGCTTTTCTGTTGTTAGAAAATCGGCTAGAATGGAAACGGCGTTATTATTTGTTTATCCGTTATTTGATGCACCGCTACCGAAAACCAGCATCCCCATCTAAAGTAGTGACACAGCCGATAGATCCTCAGGAGACGATATGGAATGTCTTGATTCGAATGAGGAATGATAGACAGCATCTGTATGTATGGAATGAGCGAAGAGGAAAGTTAGTGGTAAAGGAAAGTGATTGTTTGGAACATTTTTTCACTTATGGAAACCCTCACCTTCCTGTACGTGAATTGAATCAGTATTGTAGATAGAAAGAGGTACAAGATGAGACAGTTATTTATTTCCAATAGAACAACCGAGAAGGTCGCAATGCTTTATGAAAACAACCGCTTAATGGAGGTCTATTTCGACCGGGACATCAGCCGGTCGCAAGTGGATGATATCTATCTCGGAAAGGTCGTTAGAATCGAGCAGGGGTTGCAGGCAGCTTTCGTAAATATCGGCATGCAAAACAATGGCTTTTTACGTCAGCAGGATGTGAAAACCGGAACTGGCAGGATAGAATCGTTACTTACAGAAGGACAATATATTTATGTCCAAGTAAAAAAAGATGGGGTCGGTAATAAGGGACCGGTGCTCACAACTGACATTACGATTCCAGGCGCTTATATCATTTATTTACCCCTTAGAGCCCAGATATCTGTTTCTAATAAGATTTCTAAAGAAGAACAGATAAAGTGGAAGCAATCTGTAACTGAATGGCTTGACGACGGGGAAGGGGCAATCATTAGAACCAGTGCCCAATATAAAGATGATGAAGTCATCAAAGGAGAATTGGAAGCTCTGAAAAAGAGGTGGAAGGAAAGTGCCGGTGCCCCTGTTAAGAAAAGCCCTGGGGTTATCTTAACGTCCAAGCTTGTTCCGGATCATCTTTTGAGGAAATACCCTGTACATTTGATTGACGAATATGTCGTGGATGACGTAGATTTGTCCAAGCAATTGCAAAGCCGGTATCCAGCATATAAAAATCGTATCACCTGGAAGAAATTTTGGCACAAGGAAAGCCGCCATTCTATCCAGGGAGTGCAAGAACAAATGATTCATTCAGTTGTAGAAGTTGGTCAGGGAATCAGCCTGACAATAGAGGAAACGGAAGCGCTGGTTGTTATTGATGTCAACAGCCAGGGTTTTACTGGAAGGTCGAACAAACAACATACCGCTTACCAAGTCAACCTGGCAGCTGTAAAGGAAATTGCTCGTCAAATAAGGCTGAGAAACCTTTCTGGTATCATCGTCATTGATTTCATTAATACAGATTCCCAGGACCTCGAGGGGAAAATTAAGAAGGCCCTGTCAAACGAATTAAAAGAGGATCCGATTTCATCCCGGTGTCATGGTTTTACAGCCCTTGGCCTTTTTGAATTGACCCGGAAACGTGAGCTGCCCTCCTGGCGAAGTAAGTTAATAGAAGAAACAACAACGTGTAAGAATCTGGCCACCAAAGTATTCGAGCTGGAAAGAGAATTATTAGCATATGAGGATTCCTCACATGAAACAGTTCTGCTGACGGTTTCTCCAGTTGTGGCCGACTTGAAAAAACAATTGCTTTCTGCTTCGGTATCTAGTAGAATTCCACAGGAAGTCTTTTTCCGTATCGATCCTGCTATCAATGATTATCGGATTGAAATGGCTGGATCTGATGAAATGGTAAAGGCATATGTGGCGAGTCGCGGCTATCATGTTGACAAAAGCTTTTGAATCATGGTAACATCGTTATGTTATTCTAGTAGCACCCGACTGCTACAACCGCTCAGAACAGGTTTTCAAACCCAAGTGGTACCTGGGATGGCGAGTCTTAGTTCTACGAGGAGGTGCAGTAATGTACGCAATTATTGAAACTGGTGGTAAACAATTCAAAGTGGAAGAAGGTCAATCCATCTACGTTGAAAAAGTCAACGGAGAAAATGGGGATTCTGTCACTTTTGACCAAGTACTTTTCATTGGTGGAGGAGATGACGTTAAAGTCGGTGCTCCATTCGTAGATGGTGCTTCTGTTACAGCTACAGTTGAGAAACAAGGCCGTCAGAAGAAGATCACTGTCTTCAAATACAAGCCAAAGAAAAACTACAAGCGTAAGCAAGGTCATCGTCAGCCATACACCAAGCTAACCATTGATAAAATCAATGCGTAAGGCAGTGTATTATGATTAAAGTGCTGATAGACCGCAACGACAATGAAGTGACTGGATTTGAGATATCAGGCCATGCAGAGAGCGGTCCTTATGGACATGACCTTGTATGTGCAGCTGTATCAGCTGTCTCCTTTGGAGCAGTCAATGCCGTCATGGAGTTATGCGGAGTAGAGCCGGCCATCGATCAAGGCGGTGAAGGTGGGTTCCTGCGAGTCATGCTCCCGGACAATCTGGAAGCAGAAACAAAAAGGAAGGCACAGCTGCTGATTGAAGGAATGTTGGTATCTCTACAGACCATTGAACGAGATTATAATCAATATATAACGATATCGGAACGATAAGGAGGTGCAACCCATGCTACGTCTAGATTTGCAATTTTTCGCCCAAAAGAAGGGTGTAGGTAGTACAAAGAACGGCCGTGATTCCGAGGCGAAACGTCTTGGAGCCAAACGTGCTGATGGACAATTTGTTTCTGGCGGATCTATCCTTTACCGTCAACGCGGTACAAAAATCTACCCAGGTACAAACGTAGGTCGTGGCGGCGACGACACACTATTTGCGAAAGTTGATGGTGTTGTCAAGTTCGAACGCTACGGACGTAACCGTAAGAAAGTAAGTGTTTATCCAGCTGCTCAAGAAGCGTAAACCGCTGGGTATCCAGATAAATACAAAGCGAAAAGCCGCGCTATGCATCTGCATCAGCGCGGCTTTTTTAATGGAACGGAAGATATTGGTATCCAGGGAACCGATAAACTTTCCTTGGAAAACCTGATTCGTGTTTCGTGTATCTCACCTGGAGCAGCTCAGGCCGTACTTCGTTGTACAGTCGCCTTCGTTATTGATATTTGCTATAATTCTTTTATTATGTAATTAGGGAATGGGAGGGGCCTGAATGCGAGCGGATGAAGTAATGGATTTGATGCGTCATGCCCGGCATGACTGGATGAACGAATTGCAGTTGATCCAAGGGTATGCTTCAATGGGAAAAATGGATCGGGTAAAAGAAAAACTTGCCGATGTTTTGACTAATGCCGATGAGGAACGCCGGTTAATGAACTTGAATGCACCCTACTTGTCTATATGGCTGATGTCTTTCAACTGGCATCATCCTTATTACAGGCTTACTTATCAGGTTAAAGGGGACAAGCATGATTTACGCCATAAAGATATAACGCTGTATGCCCAATGTGAAGAAGTCATCCATGTAATGGAAAGCTTCAGTGATTCTTCGATTCTTTATCATGGTGTTTTAACTATTGAAAGTTACAACGAAGGATCGACAGCGATTGAAATTGTTTTGAAAGGGAAATTCAGCGATCCTTCTCTGTTAAAAGAAACACTCCAGGCAAAAGATTTTATCGAGACAGTTGAAATTGATAAGTCAGAACAGTATCATCAAGTAACAGCTAAAATGAATGTAGAAGTAAAGAGGTGATGGGCATGTTTGTCGATCAAGTGAAAGTTTATGTTAAAGGTGGAGACGGCGGAAACGGTTTAGTGGCTTTCCGTCGGGAAAAATATGTACCGAATGGAGGCCCTGCAGGTGGAGACGGCGGAAATGGCGGCGACGTCGTTTTTGAAGTGGACGAAGGGCTTAATACATTGATGGATTTCCGTTATCAACGTCACTTTAAAGCAAAGCGAGGAGAAAATGGAATGAGTAAAGGCCAGCATGGGAAAAATGCGGAGCCTTTAGTGGTCCCGGTGCCCCCTGGTACCACCGTAAAAGATGCCGATACTGGTGAAGTAATCGCCGATCTTGTGGATCATAAACAACGAGCCGTTATTGCAAAGGGTGGCAGGGGCGGACGAGGAAATATTCGTTTCGCCACTGCACGGAACCCCGCACCTGAACTGGCTGAGAATGGAGAACCTGCTCAAGAACGGGATATTCAAGTAGAATTGAAATTGATTGCCGATGTCGGATTAGTCGGTTTTCCTAGCGTTGGAAAATCCACTTTACTTTCTGTGATTTCAGCAGCAAAGCCTAAGATTGCCGATTACCATTTTACAACGCTTGCTCCCAACCTAGGGGTAGTAGAGACCGGGGATCAGAGAAGCTTTGTTATGGCAGACCTTCCTGGTTTGATTGAAGGGGCTCATGAGGGAGTCGGACTTGGTTATCAATTCCTGCGTCATGTTGAACGGACAAGGGTCATTGTGCACGTGATTGATATGGCAGCAACCGAAGGAAGGGATCCATACCAGGACTATCAAACAATCAACCAGGAACTTTTTGAATATGATGAACGATTAAAGGAAAGACCACAAATTATTGCAGCCAACAAAATGGATATGCCGGGGGCGGATGAGCAATTGGAATTATTCAAGCAGAAGCTTGAAGGGGAATACCCGGTTTATCCGATTTCAACGCTTACAAAAAATGGCTTGCAAGACTTATTGTTTGCTGTAGCGGATACGCTCGAACGAATTCCAAAAGACAGTACGCCGATTGAAGAAAAAGAGGAGCGCGTCCTCTATAAATATGAGAGAGAAGATGTTCCGTTCAAGGTTACACGTGATCCGGACGGAGCTTATGTACTCTACGGTGCTCAAATAGAGAAATTATTCAAAATGACTGATTTTAATCGAGATGAATCGATTCGCCGCTTTGCCCGTCAAATGAGGGGGATGGGTGTCGATGACGCTTTGCGTAAACGTGGAGCTAAGGATGGAGATACCGTGCGTCTGCTTGATTATGAATTCGAATTTGTTGAATAGACAAAACCTTATCTTTGGAAAATAATGTAAAGAGCGCTGTGGGAAAAGGGGGGTTTTAGATGGGAGATAGAAAAGAGCACTTTTATCTTGTACGAAGCGACGTATTGCCAGAAGCGATGAAGAAAACGATCGAAGCCAAAACATTGCTGGAAAAAGGCAGCGTTGATTCCATATACGAAGCTGTTCAGAAAGTGGATCTTTCCAGAAGTGCTTTTTATAAATATCGTGATGCTGTCTATCCATTTCAGGAAATGGTGAAAGAACAAATGATCACCCTCTTTTTCCATTTGGAAGACAGGAAAGGATCTTTGTCCAAGTTGTTGGCAGCAGTAGCTAAAGCAGGGTGTAATGTTCTGACGATTCACCAGACGATACCTCTACAAGGAAAAGCGAACGTTACCTTGTCTTTAAACACCGCCGCTATGACGATTACCATTGATGAATTGATTCAGCGGTTGAAGAAAGTCGATTTTATCAACCGTGTAGATTTGTTAAGTACAGGAGCATAAACTGCAAGGAGGACATAAAGTCATGCCAGAATCAGAATACAACCAAAAAATTGGATATTTAGGGCCAAAGGGAACCTTTACAAAAATGGCTGTAGATGCATTGTTTCATGGGGGAGACTTCACCAGCTATGAAACGATTCCGGCATGCCTGGATGCTGTGGAAGCAGGAGAGATAGATACAGGGGTAGTTCCGATGGAAAATGCAATCGAAGGGTCTGTGCACTTGACTATCGATTACATGACCCATCACGTCGATGTGCCGATTGTTGCTGAAATGACAGTCCCTATCAAGCAGCATCTGCTTGTTCGGAAAGACTTTGACCCTGAAGTGGAAGAAATAACTCAAGTATATTCCCATAGCCATGCAATCGCTCAATGTCATCAATATTTGCATAAGCAATATCCGAACGCTGAGCTCAGGTATACTTCCTCGACAGGAAGGGCAGCAGAAATTGTTGCTGACTCTGATGAGCCGATAGCTGCAATCGGAAACCACCTGGCAGCTGAGGAAAATAGGTTGGTCATCATGAAGCATGATATTCACGATTATGATAATAATCATACAAGGTTTGCTGTAGTACAGAAGCAGCCGAAAACCATGAAGATTCGTGATCATATTCCTACCAAACATAAAACGACCGTCATGGTGACCTTGCCGAAAGATTATGCGGGCGCCTTGCATCAGGTTCTGGCTGCATTTGCCTGGAGGAAAATGAATTTATCGAAAATCGAATCGCGACCAATGAAAACGGGTCTGGGTAATTATTTCTTTTTAATTGATATCGATCAAGCGTATGATCAAGTATTATTTCCTGGTGTAGAAGCAGAACTGGAAGCCCTTGGGTGTTCTTTGAAACTGTTGGGGACGTATCCAAGTTATGAATTAAGTGTGCCGACACCGAATATGCAAACTAGCCAATAACTAAAAGCGGGGCTGTCCCATAAGTCTGTAATAGACTTATCGGGGCAGCCCTTTTCTTGTTATTGTTGATAATATCAAAGTGATTTCTCTACAAGCTGCCGAGTATTCGCTGAAAATAATCCATTTTATATTCATGGACACGGATAGATGCCTAGTTGAATATATATAAATAAAACTTGTTCTAAAAAAAGTTTAGGCTTTTTCATCAACTTTTCCCATTCGATGCATAAGTTGTTATGAAGATTTCTTGACCAAATCGATTGATTTGTTTAAAGAAGGGAGCTACAAAAGTGAGAATTCATATCGTACAAAAAGGTGATACGTTGTGGAAAATCGCTCAAAAGTATGGAGTTGATTTTGAGCAGCTGAAACAAATGAACACTCAGCTATCCAATCCAGATATGATTATGCCGGGGATGAAGATAAAAGTCCCGACAGGTTCAAAACAGGTAAAAAAAGAAGCACCGATGAAGAAAGAACAGCCTAAAGCAGCACCACAAGTACCTTATAAGAAGGAAGTCCCAAAACCGATCCCGCAAGTAAAAGAAGATGAGAAAGAAATGCCGATGATGCCTCCGATGCAGCAAATGCAGCCCATCCAAATGCCGATGATGGAGCAGCAATTACAGAACTATTATACCACCTTCCACTTACCGCAGATGCCTTATACCCCCCCAGCGCCTCCAAAGGAAAAAGTGAAGGAAGTAGAGGAGTCGCCTGAATCAGTAAAAGAAATGCCACAAGTACAGCCGATGATGCAGCAACCAATGCCATTATGCCCACCTGGATATTTCCCGGTCTTTTGTCCGCCGATGCCATGTCCTCCAATGCCACAAGGACAGTTAGTCCATAGCGACTTCTTATGTGAAGATGATATGGAGGGTCAGAAGCAAGCGGGAGCTTATCACGGAGGACCAATGCCTCAAGTTCAAGGCATGTGGATGGATGATGATGAATCAGCAGCAATGCCGCAGCAAATACCTATGGCTGACGACTGTGGTTGCACGGGTGGAAAATCAGCTGCTATGCCTATGTGGGGACATCATATGCAGCCACAGATGATGTCAGGACACCATGCCCAGCCTCATTACGGAATGGCACAGCAGATGCCATACCAGGGACAGCAAGCACCAATGATGCCACAGGGGCAGGGTATGCCGTACCAGGGTGCACCAATGCCACAGGGGCAGGGTATGCCGTACCAGGGTGCACCAATGCCACAGGGGCAGGGTATGCCGTACCAGGGTGCACCAATGACGCAGGGGCAGGGTATGCCATATCAACAGTCGGAAATGCCGATGATGCAGCAAGGTATGCCTCAACAAATGATGCCTTGGGATGGTCAGCAAATGGGACAAATGGGATATGCTCAACCTGGTCAGTCATTCCAGGGTGGCATGCCGGGTCAAATGCCATATTCCTATGATTTTGACGATGATGACGACGAATAATTACCAGGGCGATTCTAAATTGAATCGCCTTCTTCCTATTTTGGAACAAAAAGGTTTTTATATAAATGATTATAGAAAGATCAAAGAAAACGTCTATTGGGTGAGGTCTGGGAAAAAGGAATGGGCACTAAAATGCTATCAAGACCAGGAGAAACTTGAAAAACAGCATCTTTTTTTTAAGAAATGGAAGAATGCTGGTCTTTATGCTGCAACACCGGTCCCTTTCAGAGAAAATATATGGATGGCAGTAAATGAAGATGGAACCTGGGGATTATTTGAATGGCTGAAAGGATCCCATTTACGCTTCAATCAAAAGCAGGATAGAACGAGGGCAAGCAAGCTCGTTCATGCATTTCATTCCAGTGTGGAAGGAATAACCGGACCACTCCTTCTTCGAAATCCTCTGTATATTAAGTGGGAGCGAAGGATCGAACAGTTTGAAGCCACGTATGAAGACTTTTTATTCGGAGGAAACCGTACTTTATTCAATGACATTCACTATTTCTCAAGGAAGACATTAGAAGATTTCAAGCAATTGGACTGGGGAAGAATAGAACAGGATGCATGGGAGCGGAAAAGTTGGCTGCATGGAGATGTGGCGCATCATAATTTTATACGTTGTCAGGATGGAAAGATTAAATTGATCGACTTTGATCTATTGCAAATGGGGCCAGAACTTTATGATGATATTCAACTGGGTCAACGTTTTCTCCCATATACGAATCATTCTTTGACTGAAATCACCAGTCATTTCCATAAAACGAAATGGAAAACAGCCTGGATGAAAGGGGTACTTGTTCCAAGTGACCTTTTGAGAGAATGGCTATATGTTCATCGGCGCTACCAAAGGCAAAAACAGAAACTGGCCGGCCATTTGGACTGGTTAGAGTCGTCTTGGAAAGAAAGGAAGGAGTTTGTTGAAAAAGTCCAACATATGCTAACATAAATAATTATATATTTGTGAAAAGGGGAACATAGCTATGCATGAACAAGTAGATGCAATTGTGGAATGGCTTCAACAAAAAGTAAAGGAAACGAATGTAGATGGCCTGCTGGTAGGGGTGAGCGGCGGAATCGATTCGGCCGTAGTCGCTAATTTGATCAAACGAGCCTGTCCAGAAAACTCTCTTGGTGTCATTATGCCTTGTAAGAGCAACCCGGACGATCAGAACCATGCCCAGGCGGTGATTGATACTTGTGGTATCGATCATCTGACCGTCGATTTGACAGAGACACATGAAGTCATGTTTTCTACCATTAAAAATCAGCTGCAAACTCACCAGACTTTCGATGCCTCTCAGGAACAACTTGCGGACGCGAACTTACGAGCTCGCCTTCGAATGAGTACCCTTTATACGTTAGCTACTAATTACCGTTACCTGGTAGTGGGTACTGATAATGCAGCCGAATGGTACACAGGGTATTTTACTAAATACGGGGATGGTGGGGTCGATCTGGTTCCGCTAGTGAATTATACCAAAGGAGAAGTGAGTGACATGGCTCGTCATCTTGAAGTACCGGCAGAGGTCATTGATAAAAAACCAAGTGCCGGACTTTGGGAAGGACAGACGGACGAAAATGAGATGGGTACTACTTACAACATGATTGATAAGCACCTAAGAGGGGAAGCGATTCCCGATGAAGACCGTGAAATCATTGAATCCTTACATCGGCGTTCGGCCCACAAACGTGAGTTGGCTGCCGCCCCACCAAAATTCTTTAACTAAAATTAGATAGTGGGTTATTTTAACAGAGTAAAAAAACCTCCTTAATCCAACATAAAGGAAAAGGAGGTTTTTTGTAATGTGGAAAAAACCAATCGCAAGTGTTTTTGCAATCGGAATCTTGATGACTGGTTGTAACACCGAAGAAGCACAGGAAAATTCTAAACAGAACAACGTTTATGATCCATTGGAAACAACAGAAAAGAATAACGATACAGAGAGTAATGAATTACGCCGTGGAGCTCCAAATAGAATTAAGCGAGAAGCAGAAGAAGATATGCGGAACACTACTTACAATATGTCTGATCGGGCACATAATAACGAGTATTATAATGAGCAATCAATGGCAATCACACGATCCATCAATGAATTGCCTCAGGTAAGTACATCGACAGCATTTGCTACCGAAGATCGCGTTCTTGTAGGAGTAGTTCCTACTATATATGGCCGTAAAGATCATAACCTTAAAAATTTAGTTAGAGAAAAAGTAGCGGAGGTCACCGAAGAAAAAAATGTGGTGATTTATATGAACCATAGCGACTGGGAAGAATTGAGAGATTTGAATGCCAGAGTTAGAGCAGAAAAAGCTCCGGAAAAAGTGAAAGGAGAAATCAATAAATTCCTTAAACGGTTCCAGCCTGATAATTCCAAATAATGTAACTTCTCCTTCTTCAACGATACCCTCCAATATGGTATAGTAATAAAAGAAATCAGATAACTATATGTATGTTGGAGAGGAGAATGTACCATGGCTGGTCATTCTAAATGGAAGAATATACAAAGGCGTAAAAACGCTCAAGATGCAAAGCGGGGCAAGGTATTTATGAAAATGGCCCGTGAAATCTTCGTAGCAGCTAAAGAGGGCGGCGGAGATCCAGAGATGAATCCATCACTTCGTTTAGCGGTTGATAAAGCAAAAGCGAGCAACATGCCTAATGAAAATATTGATCGCGCCATTAAAAAAGCTACGGGTGACCTGGACGGTGTCAGCTATGAAGAAATCACATATGAAGGTTATGGCCCTGGTGGCGTAGCAGTGATGGTTAAAGTACTGACTGATAATAAAAACAGGACAGCTGCCGAAGTCCGGCATGCTTTTAACAAAAACGATGGCAATCTTGGTGAAAATGGTTGTGTTTCTTATATGTTCGATCGTAAAGGATATCTTGTAATTGACCGTTCAGCCCATGATGTTGAGGAAGATGATGTCATGCTTGAGGCGATTGAAGCCGGAGCAGAGGAAATGGAAACAAACGAAGAAACCTTTGAAGTTTATACCGAACCTGAAAGCTTTACAGAAGTCAAAGCTGCATTAGCTCAAAGCGGCTATACGTTCGAAACTGCCGAAATAACGATGTTCCCGCAAACCTATACGCCTGTGGGCGAGCAAGAAACCGAAAAAATGCTGAAACTTATTGATACATTGGAAGATAATGATGATGTCCAGGACATTTATCATAATTTTGAAGCCGATGAAGAGGTTTTAGAAAAATTAAGTTAAATCCACTCCTGATTATAATAGCTTCCATTTCTGGGCAAACTGGAAATAGAAGCTATTTTCTTTTAGGGGTGATCTGATGAGGACGATAATCAAATCGATAACGATAAGCATGTTATTGCTTGGTACCATTATGCTTGCACCAGATG
Source organism: Thalassobacillus cyri (assembly GCF_900107755.1). Classification (GTDB taxonomy): domain Bacteria; phylum Bacillota; class Bacilli; order Bacillales; family Halobacillaceae; genus Thalassobacillus; species Thalassobacillus cyri. The sequence goes on from NZ_FNQR01000011.1 coordinate 12,716, forward strand.
CAGATTCTACGATAAAGGGAAGTACAGAGAAAAAAACTTCAATTGCATCTGAAAAGCAGACTTCCTTAGTTGCAAGTCAGCCATTAGAAGTAAAGGTTACTATGACGAAGGAGTACCTTGATGGTGTTCGTGAAACCGAGGAAAAAGTTGAAACAATTTGGGCGATGGAAGATTTTTGGGCCAGCTATACAGGCTGGACATTAGTGGATCAGGGAGATGGGTTTGTTGAATTTAAGAAAAAGATCGATGACCTTTCACCCGAGGTGAAAGCAAACGGTTATTTTGGAATTGATATAAATGAGCAATTGACCATCTTTTTGGGGAAACCGGCCGAAGGTCAAATCATGGAGTCATTTTTCCCGATCCCTGTAGATACGTTGGAAAGCAAGCGGATGGAAGAGCTTGAAAAAGGGATTAAAATCAAAGATAAAGAGCATTTTCAAAAAGTGATTAAAACCTATTCCGGAAAGAATATGACTGGAAAACAATAGACACCGGCTCTCCTGTATTATCAGGAGAGTTTTACTTTTGTTTACTTAGAATGGGCGAACATGTGCTTGTATGTTACAATAGATGAATACTTAGTAAGATTAGAGGGGAAACAGCATGATAGCATATGTACGGGGATTATTGACAGATTTAGACGATGATAGTGTCATTGTTGAAACGAACGGGGTAGGCTATGAATTGATATGTGCCAATCCTTATTTATTTCAGGAACATATAGATAATGAAGTGAAAATTTATACATATCATTATGTCAGAGAAGATTTGCAAGCCTTATACGGATTTAAGAAGAAAGAAGATAAAGCCTTATTCTCTAAGCTTCTGAATGTATCAGGAATTGGACCGAAAGGGGCACTGGCTATTTTGGCTTCTACAAGTGTCGGGGATTTCGTAGCTGCTATTGAGCAGGAAGATGAGAAGTTTTTGACACGTTTTCCAGGGGTCGGGAAAAAGACCGCGAGGCAGATGATTCTTGATCTGAAAGGGAAATTGACAGCATGGATTCCAGATGAAGAAAATGAGTCATCTATTTTTTATGCGAAAGATCATACTTCTCAAGAACGTAACCAGGCAGTTGAGGAAGCGCTTGAGGCCATGAAAGCTCTTGGGTATTCGGAACGGGAACTCAAGACTCTTCGCCCTGAGCTGTCTAAAAAAGAGCATGCCAATGTAGATGACTACGTACGTCAAGGCTTGCAATTGATGATGAAAAGCTAAACGAGTGGGGGTGACTCGGCATGGAAGAACGAATGATATCAAATGAGATGCAGGAAGAAGATGCATCGATTGAATTAAGCTTACGGCCCAGCAGCTTGAGGCAGTATATTGGTCAAACGAAAACGAAACAGAATTTGCAGATTTTTATTGAAGCAGCAAGAATGAGGAATGAACCTTTGGACCATGCTTTATTATATGGCCCACCGGGGTTAGGTAAAACGACATTGGCTTCTATTATTGCTAATGAAATGGGAGTTCAATTCCGCACAACTGCCGGACCTGCCATCGAACGTGCAGGAGACTTGGCTGCTATTTTGTCTTCGCTGGAAGCAGGAGACGTACTTTTTATCGATGAGATTCACAGACTGCCTCGATCAGTAGAAGAAGTGTTGTATCCTGCTATGGAGGATTTTTGTCTGGATATCGTTATCGGGAATGGACCAAGTGCAAGGTCTGTACGACTTGATCTGCCGCCGTTTACTTTGGTTGGAGCAACTACACGAGCCGGATTGCTATCAGCACCGCTCCGTGACAGATTCGGCGTGCTCAGTCGTTTAGAATATTACGATACGAAAGATTTATGTGACATTGTAGAACGGACAGGGGAAATTTTTCAAGTGGGCATCACACATGATGCAGCAATAGAAATAGCGAGACGTTCAAGAGGGACGCCGCGGATTGCTAACCGTTTATTGAAGCGGGTACGTGATATAGCTCAAGTCAAAGGCAAAAAAGAAATAGATTTGCAGACTACGCAGGAGGCATTGGAGATGCTTCAAGTGGATCCTGTAGGACTTGATCATATTGATCATAAGTTATTACTGGGAATCATGGACGGCTTCCAGGGAGGACCTGTAGGACTTGATACGATTGCGGCTACGATCGGTGAAGAATCCCAGACCATTGAAGATGTTTACGAACCGTACTTGCTGCAAACCGGATTCATCCAACGCACCCCAAGGGGCAGAGTGGTAACACCTAAAGCTTATCTTCACTTTCACCGGGAGGTGCCTGAAGCTTGACCGGATTTGGAAAAATATTTATTGTAATAGGGGTTGTATTCGTCATTATCGGTTTGCTTTGGAATTTTATTGGCAAGCTCCCAGGCGATATCAGCTTTAAAAAAGGGAACGTTACTTTTTATTTTCCAATTGTCACTTCCATTGTAGTAAGCATCATACTTTCATTGATTTTTTACTTCATAGGTAAAATAAAATGAATAAAGATAGGAGATAATTATGGACATCAAGCAATATGACTTTGACCTTCCTGAGGAGTTGATCGCCCAAACACCTTTGTTGGATCGTGCTGCATCAAGATTGATGGTTCTTGATAAAGAAAATAAAACAATCAATCACCGGCGATTTTCAGATATCAGGGAATATCTGCGTCCCGGTGATTGCCTTGTTTTGAATGATACCAGGGTACTGCCTGCACGGTTGTATGGAGTAAAAGAAGATACTGGAGCCAAAGTAGAAGTACTTCTTCTCCATCAGACAGAAGAGGATGAATGGGAAGTATTGGTGAAACCAGCGAAGAAAATCAAAGTAGGAACCAGAATAATATTTGGTGAAGGAAAATTGATTGCACAATGTACGGCAGCCCAGGAACATGGTGGCCGAATGCTTCGTTTCGAATATGAGGGAATATTTTTAGAAGTATTAGAAACGCTCGGAGAAATGCCGTTACCACCTTATATCAAGGAACAGCTTTCAGATAGCGAAAGATACCAGACTGTTTATGCTAAAGAAGAAGGTTCTGCCGCAGCTCCCACAGCAGGATTGCACTTCACAAAGGAGCTATTGAAAGAAATTGAGCAGTCCGGGGTTGAACTCGCTTATATTACACTTCATGTCGGGTTGGGTACCTTCCGACCAGTAAGTGTAGATAATATTGAGGATCACGATATGCATGCTGAGTTCTACCAAGTATCACAGGAAACAGCGGATAAACTGAACCATGTCCGTGAGAACGGTGGACGTATCATTTCAGTAGGAACCACCTCCACGAGAACATTGGAGACGATTATGCGTGACTATGGGAAATTTACCGAAGCATCTGGCTGGACGGATATATTCATTTATCCTCCGTACGAGCTGCAAGCGATTGATGGATTGATTACCAATTTCCATCTTCCGCAATCAACACTGATTATGCTAGTCAGTGCTCTGGCAGGACGAGCGTTCATTTTAGACGCTTATCAACAAGCTGTAGAAGAACGTTACCGTTTCTTCAGTTTCGGTGACGCAATGTTGATTTTATAAGGAAAGGGTTTAATTACTGATGGCAATCACCTATGAATTTGTAAAAACCTGTAAACAAACTGGAGCCCGATTGGGCAGGGTGCACACTCCCCATGGTTCATTTGACACACCAACGTTCATGCCGGTTGGAACACTTGCTACCGTAAAGACGATGAGTCCGGAAGAATTACAGGAAATGAATGCTAACATCATCTTGTCCAATACGTACCACCTCTGGCTTAGACCAGGAGAAGATATCATCGAAGAAGCTGGTGGCCTGCATAAGTTTATGAACTGGGATGGGGCGATTCTGACTGATTCTGGCGGCTTTCAAGTGTTCAGCTTAAGTGACCTGAGGCAGATTGAGGAAGAGGGCGTACATTTCCGGAACCATATCAGTGGTGAAAAATTATTTTTATCTCCGGAAAAGGCGATGCATATCCAGAACGCTTTAGGATCGGATATCATGATGGCTTTCGATGAGTGCCCACCATATCCGGCGGAGTACGAGTATTTGAAAAAGTCAGTCGAACGGACAAGCCGCTGGGCAGAACGCTGTTTAGCTGCACATAAGAATCCGGATAAGCAGGGGTTGTTCGGCATTGTTCAAGGTGGGGAGTATGAAGAACTCCGACGTCAAAGTGCGGAAGACTTGATATCATTGGATTTCCCTGGCTATGCAATTGGAGGCTTATCTGTTGGAGAACCGAAAGATGTCATGAACCGTGTTTTGGACTTTACTGCCCCAATGCTTCCTGAAAATAAGCCGAGGTATTTGATGGGAGTAGGTTCACCAGATTCCTTAATTGATGGTTCCATCAGAGGAATTGATATGTTCGATTGCGTACTGCCGACTCGTATCGCAAGAAATGGTACATGCATGACTTCCAATGGCAGGTTAGTGGTCAGGAATGCTAAATTTTCCAGGGATTTCCGTCCGATTGATGAGAATTGTGACTGTTATACATGCCGCAATTATTCACGTGCTTATATCAGACACCTGGTAAAAAATAATGAAACTTTTGGCTTTCGATTAACTACTTACCATAACTTATATTTTCTGTTAAAATTAATGGAGCATGTGCGCCAGGCTATTAGAGAAGACCGCCTTGGCGATTTCAGAGAAGAATTCTTTGAACAATATGGTTTCAATAAACCGAATGCTAAGAATTTCTAGAAAGGGGGAATGAAAATGGATGGCATATTAGGATTGTTACCGATTATCCTTATGTTCGTCATTTTCTATTTCTTGTTGATCCGTCCGCAGCAAAAGAAACAGAAGCAGGTTCAACAGATGCAAGCGGATTTACAAAAGGGAAATAGAATCATTACTATCGGGGGGCTTCATGGCACCATTCACGCGATTGATGAAGGAACTGTAGTATTAACGGTAAATGATGGAACTAAAATGACTTTCGATCGTTCAGCTGTTCGAGAGGTATTGAATCAAGACTAAAAAATGACTCCGGCAAAAATAGCCGGAGTCATTTTTTTCTGGCTGCGGGATTAGAACGGATATTGACGCCCAACATCCCACCGATTAAAGCGGAACCGACCATTCCTGCAAGGTACGGAAGCTGTGCTAGTGACAACCCCTGTTCAAGTCCCAGATATTGATATAGGATAATAAATAATAAAAATGCCCCACCAGTCAAAAGACCATACATCCAGCCTTTTTCCTGGCCCCGATGCCCGGCTGTTGCTCCACCAGTAAACAGTATGAGCATGGCCAAAATCATTGTAAGTAAGTTGATGATATTTGTATCGATGGTTGTAAAGCGGAGCAAAAGCGCCAATATAAAACTGCACGTCAACATAAGAATAAGGATGATGGCAAGACCATATCCCAGAGCCTTCCAAACTTCTTTTTTCATGATTCCCCTCCTTGTCTACTTTGTCCATATACTATATGTCTTATAATTTATAAATAGAAGTATATATTTCTCCTGCCTTTTGAATAGATATCATAGAAAAGGCTGAAAAGGAGACAGGTTATGATAACGTGGATGGCCATTCTTATTTTTATCATCAGTTATGGATTGATCATGTCTGAAAAAATAAATCGTGCCCTCGTAGCAATTTCGGGGGGAGTACTGTTACTACTGACTAATGTGTATGAATGGCAGGATGCTTTCACGCATTATATCGACTGGGAAACGATCGCTTTGCTTTTTTCGATGATGGTTCTGGTAGCCATTACAAAGAAGACCGGTGTGTTTGAATATATTGCCATACGCTTCGCACAAATGGTGAGAGGGAAACCTGTACCTTTACTTATAGGAACTGCCATTTTGACGGCCGTTGGCTCTGCTTTTTTAGATAACGTCACTACCGTTCTATTATTTGTTCCTATTCTGTTGACGCTGACGAGCCAGCTCAACTTACCAGCGTTTCCTTTTCTTCTTACTACCATATTCAGCGCAAATATCGGAGGTACAGCTACCTTGATAGGGGATCCTCCTAATATAATGATTGGACAAGCGGTCGAACATTTTACCTTTGTATCATTCCTGGTAAACCTTGGGCCGATTGTTATCGTCATATTCGCCTTTACGCTGGGAGGGCTGGTATTAATTTTTCGTAAGCAATTAGTATATGAAAAAGAGAAAGCGATTGAATTGATGAACTTGAATCCCTCGAGTTACTTAAAAAAAACACCGATGCTCTATCAGTCCTTAACCGTAATGGCTATGACCATGGTTGGCTTCCTGATGCACCCGATCATTCATGTGGAGCTCACTACGGTTGCTGTTTGTGCGGCTGTGTTGTTATTACTTTTGACCGATGCGGAAGCCTCCAGCGAAAAAGTCTTTCAGGAAGTGGAATGGGTTACCCTGTTCTTTTTTATCGGTTTATTCATGCTCGTTGGTGGACTGGAGAAAGTAGGCGTGATCGATGAAATAGCAAGAGCGATGATGTGGATGTCAGGCGGGGACTTACCGCTGACATCATTAATCGTATTATGGAGTGCCGGAATACTGTCCGGGGTGGTTGACAATATTCCTTTTGTAGCGGCTATGATTCCTGTTGTACAGGAACTTCAAGGATACGGCATGATGAACATCGATCCAATTTGGTGGGCATTAGCGCTTGGTGCATGTCTTGGAGGGAATGGGACGTTGCTTGGGGCATCGGCTAACGTAGTGGTAGCTGGGCTCGCTGCCAGCGCTAATCATCAAATTTCTTTTGTGAAGTTTATTGTATATGGAATCCCTGTTTTATTGTTCTCATTGATTGTTGCTACGATATATATCTACTTCCGTTATCTGGTGCCATTTTTATCTTAAAATCAGTTTGATCATAGTAAACACTTCACCCGCGTAATAATTTACGCGGGTGTTTGTTTTGCAGTTAGGTTTAGGATAAAGCAAGGGCTTTTTGGTTAAAGTAACAAAGGACATCTAGATGGATAGCGGGAGTGGAATAGAAGTGGATATTCAAGTATGGACAATAGTTTTTCGAACGCTGCTTACATATTTATTGATCTTAGTGATTCTAAGAATTATGGGAAAAAGGGAAATTGGGGAGTTGAGTGTATTAGATTTAGTGGTTTTTGTCATGCTTGCTGAAATTGCGGTTTTCTCGATTGAAGAACCAGATAAATCTTTAGTTCATGCCCTGATTCCCATGACCCTCCTTTTAATCATTCAACGGTTATCCGCTTTTCTTTCTTTGAAGAGCCAGAACTTTCGGGAATGGTTTGATGGTACACCTACTTTCATTATTAAGCATGGAAAAGTCGATGAGTATGAAATGAAAAAGCAGCGTTATAACTTCAATGATTTACTCATTCAACTTCGTGAAAAGGAAATATATAGTATCCAGGATGTGGATTATGCCATTCTTGAACCTAATGGTAAACTTTCGGTCCTTCAAAAGGATGAAAATGACTCCGACCATTCCTCAGGTTATTCTGCTATTTTGATTGCAGATGGAAAAATACAATATGATTCTCTCCAACGAGTGAAAAAAAATAAAAGCTGGCTTCTGAACGAACTGAAGAAAAAAGGTTATGAGTCCGAAAAAGACATCTCCTTCTGCTCCCTTGACGAACAAGGAGAACTGTTCATCGACCAAAAAAACGAGTATGAATAACAATAGCGCTGCGACTGCAGAGGTGACATAAAATAAGAATCGAAAGCCCTTTGGCATAAGTGCCAAGGGGCTTTCGATTCTTATTTTATCAGTTTTTGAAGGAAAGGAATCTGTTTCAGTTCATCTTTGGTAAGAAATCGTAATAGGAATAAAAGGATGATATACAGACAAGTCAAAGTTATACTGATGATGGCAAATTGGAAAACTTCACCGACGTTGTAAGCTAACAAAGCCTTTAATTCAGAGCCGATCCACCAGGTCACTCCGATCAATACTACCATTTTGGCAAGGTCGCCAAAGGGAATTCGAAAACTAATGGACTGCATAAGAGCAGCTAGATGTAAAAAGGTTACCACTAATACACCTACCACGATAGAAATAGCCACGCCCCGGATGCCGAAGGCGGGTTGGGCGGCTAGTCCCACCATCACCCCGAATTTTACTACGGCTCCGATTAAACTATTCCACATGGCTGGCTTAGCCAAGTCCAATGCCTGTAAAGCAGCTTGCAGTGGCGCCTGTATATAGAGGAGCAAGAAGAATGGGGCCATCAATGCTAGCATATAGGCAGCATTGCTCGTCCCATACATCAGTTGGAGGATGGTCGCAGCGAAGCTGGTCAATAAGATAGTTGCAAGTCCTCCAGAAGCGAATGAAAGACGTAGGGATTGATGTATCCGGTAGTGAATCAGTTTAGTTTTATTCTTTGCACCCGCTTCACTGATAGAAGGTATTAAAGCTACAGATAAAGAATGAGTGATGAATGTAGGCAACATTAATAGTGGAAGAACATAACCTGCCAGCTCCCCGTATTGTTTGGTAGCAAGAGCAGTCTGAACCCCTGCTAAAGCCAGGCTTTGCGCTACTAAGATAGGTTCCAGAAAAAATGAGAATGATCCAATTAGTCTGCTGCCCGTGGTCGGTATCGCGATAGACAACAATTCTTGCATTGTTTTACCACCGGATTGGAGATAGGATAAGAATTTTTTTCTTACTTTGAAACGCTTTTTTATTGAAAACATTCGAAGCATGAAAAACAGAGATGCCAACTCTCCAAGGATAACAGATGCCATTGCCCCTGCTGCAGCATACTCTATCCCATATGGCAGCAAAAGGTTGGTGAAGAAAGCCACAGACAGTATTCTGACAATTTGTTCGATGACCATGGAATAAGCTTGTGGTTTCATATTTTGTCTTCCCTGAAAATAACCTCGGAGAACGGAGGAAATAGCAATGATAGGAACGATAGGACTGATGACAAGTAAAGGAACGACTGTTCGGGAGTCTGTAAGTAAATGATTGGCTACCCAAGGGGCTAATAGAATCATCAAAACGGTGAATATAATGCTCAACACCCCAGTGATAGAAAGGGATACTACAAGGATACGTTTGATCTTATTCAAATCACCGGCCGCTTCAGCCTCTGCTACACGCTTTGAAATAGCCACAGGCAGACCGAACTGTGTGAGTGTAATCGCCAGGAATAAGGTGGGCAACGCCATCATATATAAGCCGACCCCTTCTTCCCCCATTACCCGTGCCACTACAATGCGATTAATAAAACCTAAAAAACGGGTGATCATTCCCGCAACTATTAAAATCAGGGTCCCTTGTAAAAATGTTTGCTTGGTCATAGAATAACGACCTGCCTTCTCAAAGTGATTAAATTCATATACAATGAATGTATATGCGAAAGAGGTGTCCAAGCATGACATTATTTATATGGGAGTGGCCCATAAGCTTGGGGGAGGCGAGAAGATGGTTGCAAAAACTACCATAATGTGGAAATCTGAAATATTTGCTGTATTGGAAAGTAAAGCAATAGAATTTCAGTTGATGGGTTATGCTGGCTCCACCCCAGAAAATATCTGGAAGTGTATGACGGACAAAGTCTGGAAAGGCAACCCGGAGAAACGTCTATATGAAGTCGTCCAGGATATATTTCATTTGAACACTGCCTTATACATAAGTTATCTGACCGTTCAGGCTTACCAGGATGATGACTTGGATATGTCTATTTCAGCACTGGTGAAGCACGAAAAGACTTCCACTGTCCACGAGTGAAAGCCAGACCTTTTATTGACATACACCTGAAAAGGTTTTTATAATAGTTCTATTGGAAAATTTCAGTAATCTATTCAATTGGTACGAGGAAAGGCCTGACAACTGACAAGACTTTCCATGATGATAAGGCTGTCCTGGTACCCTATTTACGTCTGTTTACATAAAATTATTTGTTTCGATTGGATATCAGCGTGCGATGGTAAGATAAAGGAGGAGCAATAGAATATGGTTAAAAGAGGCCGTATCGTAGCCTTTTTTCTTGTTATTTTGATACTAGCAGGAACAATTGGTACCACGATCACAGGAATAACGAAAGACATCAAGCTTGGACTTGATTTGCAAGGCGGATTTGAAATCTTATACGAAGTAGAGCCCCTGAATGAGGGTCAGGAAGTGAACGAGAAGGTATTAGAATCCACAGTGCGCTCCCTGGAAGAGCGTGTCAATGTCCTGGGTATCAGTGAAACAAACATAGACATAGAGGAACCTAATCGTATTCGGGTACAGCTTGCCGGTGTAGAAGATCAATCAGAAGCACGTGAATTGTTGTCCACAACTGCCCAATTATCCTTCCGGGATGCAGAGGATAACGAATACATGAATGGATCTGATCTGGTGGAGGGGAGCGCAGCTCAGTCCTTTTCACAAACTAACTCTCCGATTGTCACACTTCAAGTGAAGGATCCGAACAAATTTTATGAGGTTTCTAAAGAAATCAGTAGTATTCAAGAAGATCCAAGCACCCCTTATCCTGATGATGTCATGGTCATTTGGATGGATTATGATAAAGAGACATCTTTTGCTGAAGAGTTTGGAAAAGAAGATCCACAGTATATTTCAGCACCTGGCTTCTCTAACGGACCGATCCGTAGCAAAAACATTCAAATAACTGGAGATTTTACGGTTGAAGAAGCAAAGCGCCTGGCTGATATTCTAAATGCTGGTTCTCTGCCGGTAAACCTGGAAGAAATGTACTCTACATCTGTAGGTGCCCAATTCGGGGAGCAGGCCATGAGTAAGACTATTTATGCTGGGTTTATCGGAATTGCAATCATCTTTTTATACATGATGATTTATTATCGTTTTCCTGGGGTTATTGCTACAATTACGCTGAGTGTGTATATCTACCTTATTCTTTTGGTTTTTGAATGGATGAATGGTGTCTTGACCTTACCAGGGATAGCAGCCTTGATTCTGGGGGTTGGTATGGCGGTCGATGCCAATATCATAACTTACGAACGAATCAAGGAAGAATTGAAGTCCGGTAAGTCAGTTTTAGCTTCTTTCCGGGCAGGTAATCAGCATTCCTTATCTACGATTTTTGATGCGAATATTACGACGTTAATTGCTGCTATTGTGCTATTCACCTTTGGTACTAGTTCGGTCAAAGGGTTCGCAACAATGTTGATTGTCAGTATCCTGGTCAGCTTTGTAACTGCTGTCTATGGCAGTCGTCTATTCTTAGGCCTATGGGTGAAAAGCCGCCTTCTTGATAAGCGGCCGGGCTGGTTCGGAGTGAAGAATGAGGAAATCGTTAATATAGAAGATGGAGAAGAAGTAGAAGCCACTTTCTTTAAACGAAAAATCGACTTCGTCGGTATGCGTAAACGTTTCTTTACCCTTTCTATCATATTGATAGTAGCAGGGATTTTATCGCTGGCACTCATGCGCTTGAATTTAGGCATCGACTTTACCAGTGGTTCTCGTGTTTCTATTTTGTCTGATGGTAATATTACTTCTGAGCAAGTGGAAGAAACGTTTGAGCAAGAATTTGATGTAACACCTAAAAAAGTGGTGCTTTCCGGAGATAATAGGGAAATCGCTGATGTGCGGTTTGACAGTGTTTTAGGAAAAGATAAAATCGCTGAAATCAAATCCTACTATAATGAGGAATATGGTAATGAACCAAATGTAAGTACAGTCTCACCGATAGTAGGTCAGGAGCTTGCTAAGAATGCAGCTCTTGCTGTACTTTATGCATCAATCGGAATAATTATATATGTAACGATACGATTTGAGATTTACTTTGCGTTGACAGCAATCATTGCATTGCTGCACGATGCCTTTTTCATTCTTGCATTGTTCAGTATCACCAGATTAGAATTCGATATTACGATTATTGCAGCGATATTGACAATTGTCGGTTATTCCGTCAATGACACGATTGTTACGTTTGATCGGATCAGGGAAAATGTCAAGCGGGAAAAACGAGTCAAGACATTCTCCCAGCTTGCGAAGATCGTTAATAAGAGTTTAATGCAAACAATGGCAAGAAGTATCAATACAGTCCTTACAGTAGTATTCGCAGCGCTTATGTTATTGTTATTCGGAGCAACCTCCATTACTAACTTCGCGTTTGCATTAGTAGTTGGGCTGATCGCTGGTACGTACTCTTCCTTATTCATTGCTGCTCAATTATGGCTGGTATTGCGTGGAAGAAACATCAAAGAAAAACCACTTAGTTTCGTGAAAAAGAAAAAATCAGGCGGTCCTCAAGTTTAATAAGGATGCTGGAAGGAAAGAGGCTGTCCTATAGTCTGTAATAGACTAAATGGGTCAGTCTTTTTTTTGTGTTCATATCAAGAAGTAATGTTCTGTGGAAAAAAGGACAGTCCGGGAGCTCCCAGCGGTTTTTTCGTGAGGAAGTGATGAAATAAAGAAAGGTTGATTCAGCCAGGGCATCCCGTTCGTGGGAAATCGAGCGATGATCCTACCCATAGGCACATAAGTTTACAATAAATATGGCTTTTTCTATCGAATACGTTTGTGGAAAATAGATTAAGGTAATAAATAGAGTAAAGTACTTTTATCACCGCGAAAGGAGGAGTAATATGAAGGGACAATATTATTGGATTTTAGCACTTATATTTGCGTTATTGATTGCGGTGTTTGCAGTAATCAATGTGGATCCAGTAGAAGTTAATTATTTATTCGGCACTGGGGAAGCACCATTGATTCTTGTTATTTTAATTTCCGTGCTTATGGGTGGGATTGTAACTGCGGCTCTTGGCGCAGTTCGAGTATACCGGCTGCAACGCGAAGTTAAAAACCTTCGAAGCAAACAGGGAAATAAGGAATCACGAGACGCATCCGATATTAAAAAAAACAGGGATAAACCGGCAGAACGTATCCGGACAGACACCGCTGATACCTCAGACCATTCCTCTGAATAAAATATCTTTCAGTTATTTGCTACCCCTGATTCCCTCTAGTATAATAAGTGGGTCAGGGGTGAACGTATGTTAAAAAGTAAAATGAAATGGAACTTTACATATAACGATATTGTGGATACCGAAGTGTTTTTAGAAGAACTGGGAATCTCACCGCTTACAAGAAAATTATTGTGGCAAAGAAATATCACGGAGCCCGAAATGGCCAAACGTTTTCTGTTCCCTTCATTGGATCACTTACATGATCCATTCCTAATGGAAGGAATGATAGAAGCGACAGAACGCATTCGGCTTGCTATCGAGCGAAAAGAAAATATTTTAGTGTTCGGGGATTACGATGCTGATGGTGTCAGCGCGACGTCTGTCATGGTAGAAGCCTTGCGTGAAGCAGGTGCTGCATGTGACTTTTATATTCCCAACCGGTTCACCGAAGGATACGGACCAAATGAAGCAGCATTCCGTAATGCGAAGGACAAAGGGTTTGATGTCATCATTACTGTCGATACCGGAATTGCTGCAGTACACGAAGCGGATGTTGCCAAAGAGCTTGGAATCGATCTCATCATAACCGATCATCATGAAGTGCAGGACCAATTACCAGATGCCTATACAATCATTCATCCTAAAGCCTCCGCTTCTTATCCTTTTCAGGAGCTTGCAGGTGTAGGGGTGGCTTTTAAATTTGCGCAGGCTCTCCTGGGCAGACTGCCGCAAGAACTGTTAGATCTTGTGGTAATTGGAACCATTGCTGACCTTGTTCCGCTTCAGGATGAAAATCGGGTGCTTGCGTCTTTTGGGCTGCAAGCTATCTCCCAATCGAAGCGACCTGGCATTCAGGCATTAAAAAAAATGTGTGGAATCGAAGGTGACCTCACCGAAGAAACGATCGGTTTCATGATCGGACCGAGAATCAATGCGGTAGGACGTCTGCAAGATGCATCTCCAGCTGTTGAAATGCTGCTGACCGAAGATTATGAGCAAGCGGAAGACTTGGCAAAATTGATTGATCAATTGAATAAAGAACGACAGAAGATTGTTTCAGATATAGCAGATGAAGCTGAAAAAATGCTGGAAGGCGATGAATCAGGGGATAATGCTTCTGTCATAGTCGTGGCTAAAATCGGCTGGAATCCAGGTGTGCTAGGGATAGTCGCTTCTAAACTGGTTGGCCGTTTCGATCGCCCGGCGATTGTACTTGGAATTGATGAAGAAACAGGCGAAGCTAAAGGATCAGCCAGGAGTATTGATGCTTTTGATTTATTTGTCAATTGCATGAAGGTCAGACCGTTATTCAAACATTTCGGTGGACATGCTCAGGCTGCCGGAATGACCTTGAAAGTAGATAATATTGATGAATTACGGCATGAATTGAATCGATTAGCAGATGAACAGTTGACACCGAATGATTTTACTCAAAGCGTTGATGTGGAAAATACTATAGATATTGCTGAGTTATCGTTACAACAAATTGAAGAAATCGCAAAGCTGAGTCCGTTTGGAATGGGAAACCCTAAGCCGCTTTTTCATATCGATCATGCTCCAAAGGAAATTAGGCAAATCGGGAGCAAACAGAATCATCTGAAATTCCAATTTCACAAGTCTGGTACCCAGCTCGATGGTATTGCTTTTGGGATGGGGGATTTATATAGTGATATTTCCCCGTATTCTAATGTGGAAGCAATTGGGGAATTAGGCATCAATGAATGGAATGGCCGTAAAAAATTGCAAATCATGATCAAAGACCTCCGTATTGCTGAATGGCAGTTGTTTGACTACAGGGGTTCTAAATATATCGAAAAAAAACTTTCCGGAAGCAATCTTAATGATCATGTCGCCCTTTCTTTTGATGGGGTCAGCCAAGCACCATTAAATCTGAACGTATTGGATAAGCATTCGATTATGTACTCCGAAGAAGGACAGGTTTCAGGTCTTGTCCTTTTGGACTTGCCATCCAAATTAGAGGAGTTAGGTGAAATAATAGAAGCTGTCCAGCCGAGGAAAATTTATGCTTGCTATCGTATTGACGACAGCACATTCTTCAATAAACTCCCGACTCGAGAAGATTTCAAATGGTTTTATGGAATGCTCATGAAACATAAGTCATTGGATATGAAATACGGAGCATCCAAGCTCGCCTCTTATAAAGGATGGGATAAGGATACATTGGAATTCATCTCGCAGGTGTTTTTTGAGTTGGATTTTGTTAAAATAGAGAATGGACTGATTTCACTCCATCCTTCCCCTTCAAAGAAGGATTTGAATGATTCGGATACGTATCAGTTAAAACAACGGAGATTACAAGTCGAAAAGAAACTTTACTATTCCAATTATCAAGAACTGAAATCATGGTTCGATCAATATATGGAGCAACTGGACTTGGCCGTTAAGGAGGAAGTAACACATGGATTATAAACAACATATCGCTATAGTAGAAGATTGGCCAAAAGAGGGAGTACGATTCAAGGACATCACACCTTTAATGGATAATGGCAAGGCCTTCAAATCTGCTATCGATGAAATCGTAGAGTATGCTAAATCATTAAATATCGATTTGATAGTCGGTCCTGAAGCCCGCGGCTTTATCGTAGGCTGTCCTGTTTCTTACGCATTGGAGGTGGGGTTTGCCCCCGTGCGTAAAGAAGGGAAATTACCAAGAGAAACGATTAAAGTTGATTACGGTTTAGAATACGGCAAAAATGTACTTACGCTGCACAAAGATGCAATTAAGCCTGGTCAGAGAGTTCTGATTACCGACGACTTATTAGCTACCGGTGGAACGATTGAAGCAACCATCAAACTGGTTGAAGAACTAGGTGGTGTCGTTGCAGGCTGTGCTTTCCTAATTGAATTGACCTATTTGCACGGAAGAGATAAGCTTGAAGGACACGATGTGTTGACATTGATGCAATACTAAAGTTATTGGAGTGCCCTCCCATGGGTACTCTTTGTTTATAATTATATTTTTTTCTTTACATTTATCAGTCTTTTTTTGATAATGAGATACAACCAATAATTATATTTTAACAAGTATGTATAGAAACCAAGGTGATTAGATGTCGAAAGACAAAATTTTAAGCGCAGAAGAAGTGATTGAAGAAGCAAGCCGGTATTTGACGAAAGAAGATGCCGGTTTTATTCGACGCGCTTATGAATTTGCGGAGCAGGCACATAAGGATCAATTTCGTAAGTCTGGAGAACCATATATCATCCATCCTATTCAAGTTGCAGGGATTCTTGTCAACCTGGAAATGGACCCAGAGACCATTGCTGGTGGCTTTCTGCATGATGTCGTAGAAGATACCGATGTTTCTATCGAAGAAATAGAGGAGACTTTCAACAGGGAAGTAGCTATGCTGGTGGATGGCGTTACCAAGCTTGGTAAGATCAAGTATAAATCCAAAGAGGCACAACAAGCAGAAAATCACCGGAAAATGTTTGTTGCTATGGCGAAAGATATTCGAGTGATCCTGATCAAGTTGGCTGATCGACTCCACAATATGCGGACGTTGAAGCATCTTCCTCCCGAAAAACAGCGGAGAATTTCTAATGAAACGTTGGAGATTTTCGCTCCACTTGCTCATAGGCTTGGTATTTCAACAATCAAGTGGGAGCTCGAGGACACCGCGCTGCGTTACTTGAATCCTCAGCAATATTATCGCATTGTGCATTTGATGAAACAAAAGCGGAACGAACGGGAATTCTATATAGAAGATGTCATGAAAGAGATAGAAGACCGGATGGAAGAAGTGAATATCAAGGCGGATATTTCCGGACGTCCGAAGCATCTCTACAGTATTTATCGTAAGATGGTGCTGCAAAACAAACAGTTCAATGAAATTTATGATCTTCTTGCTGTTAGGGTAATAGTCGATAGCATTAAAGACTGCTATGCTGTCCTTGGCATCATTCACACCTGCTGGAAGCCTATGCCAGGCAGGTTCAAAGATTATATTGCCATGCCGAAGCCAAACTTATATCAATCTCTCCATACAACGGTGATAGGACCAAAAGGTGATCCACTTGAAGTGCAGATCCGTACTCAAGAGATGCATGAAATAGCTGAATATGGGATTGCAGCTCATTGGGCCTATAAAGAAGGCGGCCAATTCAACCAGACAAAACAATCGTTCGAAGAAAAATTGACCTGGTTCCGTGAGATTTTGGAATGGCAAAATGAAACCCACGATGCAGAGGAATTCATGGAATCCTTAAAGGTCGATCTATTTTCTGACATGGTGTATGTCTTTACGCCAAAGGGCGATGTCATTGAACTTCCGTCCGGTTCTGTCCCGGTAGATTTTGCATACCGAATCCATACTGAAGTAGGAAATCATACGATTGGTGCAAAAATTAATGGAAAAATGGAGCCCCTTGATTATGAGTTGAAGACAGGCGACATTGTAGAAATGATGACCTCCAAGCATTCGTATGGCCCTTCAAAAGATTGGATAAAGTTGGCCCAAACCTCCCAGGCTAAGAGTAAAATTAAACAATTTTTTAAAAAGCAGCGTCGCGAGGAAAATATTCTTAAAGGGAAAGAACTTGTCGAAAAAGAGATCAAGAATATGGATTTGTCTCCTAAGGAGGTTCTTACCCAGGAAAATCTCGATCGTGTTGCTGAAAAATTCAATTTCAGTAACGAAGAGGATATGTTCGCTGCAGTCGGCTATCAGGGAATTACAGCTGCTCAAATTGCCACCCGTTTGACTGAAAAAATAAGACGACAGAAAGAACAAGAACAGAATCTGGAAGAGACACTGGAAGAAGTTAAGAATGAAGTGAAAGCAAAACCATCGGGTAAGCGGGATTCCGGTGTCAGGGTGAAAGGTGTCGACAACCTGCTTGTACGACTGTCTAAGTGCTGCAACCCGGTTCCAGGCGATGATATTGTTGGGTATATTACAAAAGGACGAGGCGTTTCTGTACATCGTGCAGATTGTCCGAATGTCCAAACAGAAGATGCTCAAAGCCGTTTACTTCCAGTAGAGTGGGAAGGCAGTGTCTCTGATTCGAAGCAGTATCATGTAGACTTGGAGATATCCGGATATGATAGGCGTGGCCTGGTCAATGAAGTTTTGCAGGCCGTTAATGAAACGAAAACAAACATTACAGCCGTGTCAGGTAAGTCGGATCGTAATAAAATGGCTACCATCAATATCACAATTTTAATCCAGAATATCAACCATTTAAGAAAAATAGTAGATCGTATTAAACAAATACCAGAAGTATATACCGTAAGAAGAATGATGCAATAAGGGGATTCGTTAATATGAGAGCAGTCATCCAACGTGCCAAAAATGCCTCAGTCACTGTAGAAGGTGAGACTACAGGTGCGATTGATTCCGGTCTGGTGGTGTTGTTAGGAGTCACCCACGAAGATACAGTAGACGATGCTAAATATCTGGCTAATAAGATCATTAATGTACGTATCTTTGAAGATGACCAGGAAAAAATGAACTTAAGTTTGAAGGATGTACAAGGAAAGGTACTGTCCATCTCCCAGTTCACCCTCTATGGCGATTGTCGCAAAGGGCGCCGGCCTAACTTCATGTCAGCCGCAAAGCCCGACAGGGCACGGGAACTGTACGAAGTTTTCAATAGCCTGGTAAAAGAAGAAGGTGTCCCTGTGGAAACAGGAGCATTTGGCGAAATGATGGACGTTCAATTGAATAATGTAGGACCGGTTACACTAATCATAGATAGTAAAGATAAATGACAAAAAGGATGGCCATAAAGGCCATCCTTTTTACTATTAATTAAAATAATCCATTAGTCCATTTACAATACCAGTACTTAGTTTACGTTGATAGTTAGATGTTTTAACCAGCTTTTCTTCCGCAACATTTGATAAATATCCAAGTTCCAGCAACAGCGAAGGGTTGTTGTTCTCCCGGATTACATGGAAGCTATTGGCTTTTGCGCCGCGATTGACTGTTCCTGTAGCACGGATCATTCCTTGCTGGACCAGTTTAGCCAGATTCCTATCCTGGCTGCTATGATAAAAGGTTTCTATACCTTTGGCGCCCGAATACGTAGGAAAACTATTGTAGTGCAGACTGAGGAAAACATCTGCATTAGATGAATGAGAAACATTTACCCTGTTTGCCAGAGAAATATAACGGTCATTACTGCGAGTCATAATTACTTTTGCTCCTGCAGCTTGGAGCTTTTCTTTAACATGCAGTGCTGTTGCAAGGGTGACATTTTTTTCGTAAGTCCCGCTTAGACCGATTGCCCCTGGATCACGTCCTCCGTGTCCGGCATCAATCACAATGACTTTTCCCTGGAGACCTCCGCTAGAGCTGTTGTTCTGGCTCCCGTTATTTAGTGTTACAATCCAGCCGGCAACATACGCAGTACCCGAGCCATATTTTATTTTATACCATTTGCCATCTTTACTGACCACTTGAAAGTCGTCGCCTTTATGAGCTCTACCGAGGATCTTATGATTCGTCGATGGACCACTGCGGATATTCGTACCATCATAAAGGAGTGTCAAGGTTTGGGAGCTTGCTCCTCCGGTACTTGTCTGAACAGGTTGAGTAGAGCTTTGGCTGGTGTTGCCTGGACTGGCGTAATCACTGTGAATCCAGCCCGTGCCATATTTACTCTTGATTTTGTACCAGTCACCTTTTGTGCCAAGCTGTTTTACTGACTGCCCCTCCATCAAGTGGTTCAAAATTCTGGAGTTTGTATTAGGCTCTGCACGTACTCGCAAGTAGTCTGCATCTGAGCGGACAGCTGTATTTTCCTGAATTTTGACGAGGTATTTCGCTACCCATGCCTTTCCGCCATTGTATTGGATTTGGAGCCATCCATACTTTTCACTAAGGATAGGATAAGATTCCCCTCTATGTATTTGACCCAGTTTCTTTGTATATGAACTAGGGGCTTCTCTCACGTTAAGTGTATCGATATTAACGATTGCATTATCCGCTTTTACCGGCAAGGCAGTGAATGCGGCAACACTTAACAAAAGTAAGAAAAGCAAAGCAAATACTTTATTCAATTGTTTTGCCAAAAGTCATACCTCCTTCTGTTAGTTATTCGAGTTTAATAGTATCATTTCGACAATTTCTTTTAAATCCCTTTTTTTCCATAATTTTTTTAAGAAATATAGTGAAAAAACTTTTTAAAAGCTTGACATTGCCTTTCGGGAATCATATGATAATAATCAATTCTTAATTAGAGTCGTCAAAACCGATGAGAGAAAGAGTAATCAGGAAACATGCAGACAGAGAGGAAATGCCTTGTGGCTGGAAGCATTTCTGTGTAATAGCCTGATGAAAGACATTCTTTAGGTGCTGTGTCGAACCATAAGTAGGCTCAGCCGTACACAGGCGTTAACTGTATGGAGAGGAAACATGGAATGGTATGTTTCAACCAGGGTGGCAACGCGGGTAACTCCCGTCCCTTTTATTAGGGACGGGAGTTTTTTATGTTTTTTTCCAGTCACTGACAATTATATAAAGGAGGATGTTGTGATGAAGGCACCAAGAGGGACGCAGGATATTTTACCTGGGACGTCTGAAAAATGGCAATTTGTAGAAAGTGCTCTGATCGAGCTTTGCAGAAAATATAATTATCAGGAGATTCGTACGCCTGTATTTGAACATACGGAACTGTTCCAACGGGGAGTTGGGGATACCACCGATATCGTTCAAAAAGAGATGTATACCTTTGAAGACCGTGGGGGAAGAAGTTTAACTCTGAGACCAGAAGGCACAGCCTCCGTCGTACGCTCTTTTGTGGAACATAAGGTTTTTGGACTGCCAATGCAGCCGACTAAATTGTTTTACATCGGACCGATGTTCCGTTATGAGCGTCCTCAACAAGGCAGGATGCGACAGTTTTACCAATTTGGGATCGAAGCCTTGGGAAGTGCCGATCCAGCTATCGATGCGGAAGTGATGGCTTTGGCAATGGCGGCCTACCAGGAGCTTGGGTTGAAATCATTAAAGCTGGTCATCAACAGCTTAGGTGATACAGAAAGTCGTAAGCAGCACCGTGAAGCGTTGATCAACCACTTTGATCCACATCGGGAGGAACTATGCCAGGACTGTCAGGTTCGTCTGGATAAGAATCCACTCCGCGTGCTTGACTGCAAAAAGGATAGAGAACACCCGGCAATGGCAACAGCACCGTCTGTATTGGAATATTTGAACGAGGAATCAAGAGAGTACTTTGAGCAAGTCAAATCCTATTTAGATGCCATGGAAATTCCTTATGTGGTTGATAAAAACCTTGTCCGAGGGTTGGATTATTATAACCATACCGCTTTTGAAATCATGAGTGACGCTGAAGGCTTTGGTGCTATCACTACATTGAGCGGTGGTGGTCGTTATAATGGTCTGGTTGAAGAAATGGGAGGCCCTGAGACTCCTGGTATCGGATTTGCGTTGAGTATTGAACGCCTGTTAATGGCACTAGAGGCGGAAGGAATCGAATTGCCGGTCGATGAAGGAATCGATTGCTATTTTTTGGCTCTTGGCAATCAAGCTGAAAAAGAAGCGGTCCGCCTCACCTATCAGCTGCGGAAAGCCGGTGTTCAGGTAGATAAAGATTACCTCGGAAGGAAAATCAAGAGTCAGTTCAAATCCGCTGACCGGCTGAAAGCAAAATATGTGATTGTGTTAGGTGAAAATGAACTGGAAGCCGGCCAAGCGAACGTGAAATTAATGGAAACTGGTGAACAAAAAGAAATACCACTAACTGAGTTAGTCACTTATTTAAAGAACGAACTAGCAGGAGGGAAATAAGGATGGAACGACATCATTGCGGCAAACTGCATGAATCAGACATCGGCAGTAAAGTTATGTTAAAAGGCTGGATGCAAAAACGACGGGACTTAGGCGGATTGATCTTCATCGATTTAAGGGACCGATCCGGCATTGTACAGGTTGTATTTAATCCTGAGGTTTCCAGCGAGGCTTTGAAGGTTGCGGAAACTGTCCGGAATGAGTATGTATTAGAAATTCACGGTGAAGTACTTGGCAGAAGTGAAAATACCATTAATGAAAATCTCGAAACCGGTGCTATCGAGATTCAGGCAGAAAAATTAGAAATTCTTAATAAAGCAAAAAACCCGCCATTCATGATAGAAGAGGAATCGGATGTTGCAGAAGACCTTCGTCTGAAGTATCGTTATTTGGATCTGAGAAGGAAACCAATGCAAGAGACATTCCTGCTACGCCATAAAACCAACCAGGTGGTACGAAATTTCTTGAATGATGATGGGTACCTGGAAATGGAAACGCCGATGCTTACGAAAAGTA
The DNA here is from genome assembly GCF_900107755.1 of Thalassobacillus cyri. GTDB lineage: Bacteria > Bacillota > Bacilli > Bacillales > Halobacillaceae > Thalassobacillus > Thalassobacillus cyri. Next base: position 34,787 of record NZ_FNQR01000011.1, read on the forward strand.
CCCCGGAAGGTGCGCGGGATTATCTTGTCCCAAGCCGTGTTCATCCAGGTGAGTTTTACGCGCTGCCGCAATCTCCGCAATTATTCAAACAATTGCTGATGATGTCCGGTTTTGAAAAATACTACCAGATTGCCCGTTGTTTCCGTGATGAAGATTTACGAGCAGACCGACAGCCGGAATTCACCCAAATTGATATTGAGACCTCATTCATGTCTAAAGAAGAAATCATGGATATGACCGAACGGATGATGGGGAAAGTCATGAAAGAAGTTAAGGGTATTGAGCTGGAGACTCCACTTCCAAGAATGCGCTATGAGGAGGCAATGGAACGATTTGGTTCAGATAAACCAGATACTCGCTTTGGAATGGAACTGGTGAATGTTTCTGAATTGGTAAAAGATTCTGGTTTCAAAGTATTCAGTGGGGCAGTATCTACTGGAGGTCAGGTCAGTGCTATTAACGTCAAAGGGCAAGCAGATGCATTCTCCCGAAAAGATATTGATAAGTTGACGGAGTTCGTCAAGGGGTATGGCGCTAAAGGATTAGCCTGGATGAAGGTAGACGAAGCACAATGGAACGGTCCAATAGCTAAATTCTTCGGTGAAGATGAACTGATAGGACTTGGTAATGCTGTAGAAGCAGAGCCAGGTGACTTGATCCTGTTTGTTGCTGACAAGGTGACGGTGGTCCAGGAAGGACTAGGTGCTTTACGTTTGAAGCTGGGCAAGCAGCTGGAACTGATCGATGAAAGTAAATTCAATTTCTTATGGGTGACAGATTGGCCTTTGCTTGAATATGACGAGGATGCAGGACGTTATTTTGCAGCCCACCATCCTTTCACAATGCCAGAGCCGGATGAAGTTAACTTATTGGAAACTGACCCAGGCAAAGTTCATGCCCAGGCTTATGACTTGGTATTGAATGGGTATGAATTGGGAGGAGGCTCCTTGCGTATTTACAATAAAGAAATGCAGGATCGAATGTTTGAAGTACTTGGCTTTTCAAAAGAAGAAGCCAAGGAACAATTCGGATTCTTACTTGATGCACTTGAATATGGAACTCCCCCACATGGCGGAATCGCTTTGGGGCTTGACCGGATTGTTATGCTGCTGGCAGGGCGGAACAACCTTCGAGATACGATTCTATTCCCTAAAACAGCTTCTGCCTCTTGCTTGTTGACAGAAGCACCTGGGGATGTTAGTGAAGCACAATTAGAGGAATTGCACTTACAGACCACTGCTAAAAAGGACAGCAATCAATAAGGGGACTGAAATGCTTTTGTAATAAATAATTACGGAATCGTTATAGTAAATTTATTGATATTTGATAGTTCGTATGCTATTATTTGATTACAAAGTAAAGGAACCAATCCTGATGTGTACGTTGTTCGAATGTACGTTTTGACCGAACATTGATGTACAGGGAGCCTGGAGTTTTCATGTGGAGTGCAGGCCTCGTTACGATGAGGACGCATGAAGCATGAAACAGGGCACCCACCTGCTAGGAGCGGGTTCAAAACTCATGAAACAACGGCACAATTGGGATTGGAACTTACATAACCACACACCTTAAGGGAAACCTTAAGGTTTTTTTATACTTTAAGAAAGTTTAATTTAGTTAACGGAGTAAAGGATAAGAAATACCGGGGCTTTCGCCATAAGGACTTGGCGACAAGCCAAGCATTTCTAATAGAGTAAAAAGGAGCGGCTCATCTCATGTTGCATCAATTTTCACGAAATGAACTGGCCATTGGAAAAGAAGGTTTAGATTTACTGGAAAATTCCACAGTAGCTGTCTTAGGCATAGGAGGAGTCGGATCCTTCAGCGTCGAGGCATTAGCCCGAACCGGAATAGGTAAGCTGATATTGATTGATAAAGACGTCGTTGATATTACAAATATAAATCGTCAATTACCAGCGCTGCTTTCTACGATCGGCCAGCCAAAAGCAGAATTGATGAAAGAACGAATAAAGGATATCAATCCGGACTGTGAAGTAGTGACGTTGAACATGTTTTATACGGAAGAGACTTATGAAACGCTATTTGAATATCAACCTGATTATGTAGTAGATGCCAGTGATACGATTATTTATAAAGTACATCTTATTAAAGAATGTATTGCTCGTGATATATCGATTATCTCTAGTATGGGGGCAGCCAATAAGACAGACCCTACTAAGTTTGAGATTGATGATATTTTCAAAACAAGCTATGATCCTATCGCAAAAGTGATTCGAAAAAAATTGCGGGAAGCTGGTATTAAAAAAGGAATTCCGGTTGTTTACTCTCAGGAAAAACCGATTAAAATCAAAGAAGAAGTGCGAAAAGAAGTTGCACCGGAGAATCCTGGAACGAGGAAAGCCGAAATGCCTCCTTCTTCCAATGCTTTTGTACCGTCTGTTGCTGGTCTGATCATGGCCAGCCATGTTGTTAATGAAATCTTAAAACCAATTGAAATAGAGCGTAATTAAAAAGCAGGAAGCGACATACTCGCTTCCTGCTTTTTAGATTATCTAGGAAATTATAAAATTTTCTTTGTGTGGATAACTTTACGTGGTGGGTTACATCCAGCTCCAGCGCCTACCCCCTCGAGGTCTTAAGACAAGCCTCTCTGTGATTAGAAAAACTTGGCTTATCGCCGATTCCTAATGGCGAAAGCCTAAGTTTTTCTTATACTTTGATCCTTTAATAAAGTTAGTCTGTATTAAAGTACAAAGAACGTCACACTGAGGCTTGTCTTAAGCTTGTCGGGGGTGAGCAAGGCGCTTGCGCTTTTGTTCTTATTTTGCAACTTGTTCCAGGTTACCGTTTCTTTCCATGCGGAATTGTGGTTTAGCGAAATCGCCTTCTTCGTCGAATACAATCATCTTTCTTGCCCGGTCCATAATTTGAATCAACGCTTGATAGTCGTCTTGCATTGTCACTAGCTGACGTTGCAGCTGAGCATATTGTTTTTCTAATTTTTCTTTGTCTTCTTTAAGTTGCTGATTTTCGGCTGTTACTCTATCCAGCTTGTTACGATGGTTTGTAGAATTGTCCATATCAGTTTGTAAGTTACGCAAATAGTTAATAACGGCCCCTAGATTTATCTGAGGAACAGATGTTTCGGAAGATTGTTCAGTAATGTGCGCATCTATCTCCTCCGTAGGAGAAGTTTGTTCTCCGGTAAAAGGAGCTGGTGTCTTCGCAGATCGTTTTGGCTGCTCAATAGCTTCTGCACGTTTCTTTTCTTTTCGTTGTTTTTTAGCGATTTCAACCGCCTGATCATACTTTTGGCGGACTTCTGCGTTCCAGCGGAATCCACAAGCTGCGGAAGTACGATTCAATGCATCTCCCACTTCGTCAAAAGCTTTCAATTGAGTACTACCTTCCCGAATATGCCTGAGGACCGTTTCAGCTAACAATAAATCATCTTCATGAGACCAAGCATCCTGTCTTACTTTTGTCATATCAATCACTCCTCTTCTTAATGGTCTTTCTAGTATTTTTAAAAAACTAGTTTGTTATTTTTATGCCTATTGTGACCACTAAGAAAAGGATTTATACCAAAATAGCAAGAATTAATTATTTTTTTGATGATTGATTTTATCATAGATTTGTTTCATGGCTTGCTCGAACTTGCCTGTATTTTTAGGTTTATAATACTTCTTATCCTTGATTGTATCAGGCAGGTATTGTTGATTTACCCAGGCATTGTCATAATTATGAGGGTATTTATATTCTATCCCCCTGCCTAGTTCTTTGGCTCCCTTGTAATGAGAATCTTTCAAATGTATTGGTACTTCCCCACTGTTGCCATTTCTTATATCACTTAATGCTTCATCCAGCGCTTTATAGGCAGAATTGGACTTAGGAGACAAGGCTAATTCTGATACGGTTACAGCAAGTGGGATCCGGGCTTCAGGAAAGCCAAGGCGTTCAGCGGCTTCTACAGCAGCAATTGCACGTGGCCCTGCTTGTGGGTTAGCAAGCCCAATTTCTTCATAGGCGATTACCACTAACCTCCGGGCGATACTATCAAGGTCTCCAGCTTCGATCAGACGACCTAAATAGTGGAGGGAGGCATTTACATCGCTTCCGCGTATGGACTTTTGAAAGGCTGACAAGACGTCATAATGGGCATCTCCATCTTTGTCGTGTGTAAAACTTTTCTTCTGCATACACTCTTCTGCCGATTCAAGATTAATATGTACCATTCCGTCCTGATCAGCTGGGGTGGAATAGGCGGCTAGCTCTAACCCATTTAAGGCCGCGCGAAGGTCGCCGTTAGCAGCCTGAGCAAAGTGATCCATCGCTTCTTGCGAGACCTCGAGTTCAAGCTCAGCCAGCCCCTCTTTTTTATCTGCAATAGCACGTGATAAAGCTTCTTTGATATCATCTTTGCTTAGTCTGTAAAGTTCGAATAAGTGACAGCGGCTTCGGATTGCCGGGTTGATGGAATGATAAGGATTACTGGTGGTACAGCCGATCAGCGTCAACAAATTGGTCTCTAAGTGGGGGAGCAGGAAATCCTGCTTTCCTTTATCTAAACGATGTACCTCATCTAAAATCAACACCATCTGACCATGCATTTTTGCCTCTTCAACTGCAATTTCCATATCTTTTTTCTTATCCGTAACGGCATTCAATAATTTGTAAGGCAAGTTCAGACTTTTTGCCAGGGCCATAGCCATGGATGTTTTGCCGGTTCCTGGCGGGCCGAAAAGGATCATGGAAGCCAATCGGTTGGCTTGCACCATCCTCCTTATCGTTTTCCCTTCAGAAACGAGGTGCTTCTGTCCGATTATTTCATCTATATTGGTAGGTCGCATCCGAAAAGCAAGCGGCTGTTGTTTCATTTTATTATCCCCTTTATTCTTCTTCTTTCTTTTGATAAGCGTAGTCATATTTCAGATAGAATGCAAGAGCCGCACTTTCATGCTATAATAGCGTTTAGTTCAAAACGGAAGTGGTCGTTCTGACGCTGTTTGGAAGTTAGGAGGAAATACATGCTTCAACATCAGAAGAATTCTCATAACCAAGTGGTACGCTGGTCATTTTTTGTGATCGGTTTAATCATATTAGCTTTGGGCATCTCACTAACCATGCAAGCAAAAGGTCTTGGTATCGGTCCATGGGATGTCTTTCATTATGGATTATTTGTTCAACTGGGTTTAACCGTAGGGTCCTGGTCCATTATTGCCGGATTGGTAATTGTAGCTGTTACATCAATAGCGATGAAACAATGGCCACAAATCGGTACGATATTAAATATGGTGTTAATCGGTGTGTTTATTGATTTTTTCAATTGGATTTTGCCAGCACCCGATCACTTATGGACAGAATTATTAGTATTCGTAGCAGGGACGGCAGTCATGGCTTATGGAATAGGCATTTATGTTTCACCTGGGATGGGAGCTGGCCCCCGGGACAGTTTGATGCTGGTTCTGACAGATGTGACAGGTTGGAAAGTATCAACAGTAAGGAATTGGAATGAAATCATTGTAGCACTTCTTGGTTGGCTGCTAGGCGGACCAGTCGGAATCGGGACGGTATTTATCGCGTTGTTCCTCGGAACGATGGTTGGATATTCCCTTCCCCAGGCAAAAAAATTACTTAATTTTTTCTTGAAGAAAGGTGAAAGAAATGAAAATATCTACAAAAGGCCGTTACGGGCTGACAATCATGATCGAACTGGCGAAAAGGTACGGTGAGGGACCGATATCACTGAAACAAATAGCTAGAGAAAAGGATCTATCTGAGCATTATTTGGAGCAGTTGGTTGCTCCTCTGCGAAATGCACGTTTAGTAAAAAGTGTCCGTGGAGCGTATGGAGGCTATATGCTGACTAAAGCGCCACATGAGATTACTGCAGGAGATGTTATTCGTGTGTTAGAAGGTCCTATCACTCCCGTAGAAGGGATCGAGGACGAGGAGCCAGCCAAGCAAGCTTTGTGGAAAAGAGTAAGGGATGCAGTGAAAGAAGTGTTGGATACCACGACTCTCGAAGATTTGAAAGATCATGTCGAGGATCAAACACAGGACGCATATATGTTTTATATTTAATTTAAATGGAAGTGATTGGAATGAAAGCAATATATTTAGATCATGCAGCCACTACTCCCATGCACCCAAAAGTGATTGAAAGTATGCTGCCTGTCTATCAGGATGTGTTCGGAAATCCTTCAAGTGTCCACCAGTTTGGCCGAAAGGCGAGGAGAATCCTTGATGAGGCGCGTCGTACCATAGCAAAAAGCATCGGAGCCAGTGAAAAAGAAATTATTTTTACAAGTAGTGGCACGGAAGCGGATAACCTTGCATTAATCGGAACAGCCCGCGCGAACAGGGGAAAAGGAGATCATGTCATCACAACGGCGATGGAACATCATGCAACGCTCCATGCTGCAAAGCAACTGGAAAAAGAAGGCTTCCGCGTCACTTATCTACACCCGGATAAATCTGGCCTCATTGGGATGGAAGAATTGGAAGCTGCTTTAACCGAGGATACGACGATCGTTTCAGTAATGACAGTCAATAATGAAACGGGTATGATCCAGCCGATCAAGGAAATTGGCGAGCTTTTAGAAAAACATCAGGCTTATTTCCATACTGATGCGGTGCAGGCTTATGGAGTTCTGGATGTTAGTGTGGCAGCCATGAAAGTGGATATGCTCACTGTGTCAGGGCACAAAATCAACGGTCCTAAAGGAATCGGGTTCCTTTATGCAAAAGAGGGGACCCAGATGCAAACCTTGCACTATGGCGGTGAACAAGAGCGAAAACGACGCCCTGGCACTGAAAATCTTCCTGGTGTCAAAGGTTTGCAAACCGCAGTACAAGTAATGCTGGAAGAACGAGAGTCCCGGATGGAAACCTATCATCGATATAAAAAGCTGTTTTTGGAAACCTTAGAAGATGAACAGATTGAATTCACAATCAATGGAGAACTGGAAAATATGGCTCCGACCATCATTAATCTGAGTTTTCCAGGAATGAACGTTGAGACCATGTTGACTAATTTGGATCTGGCAGGTGTAGCTGCTTCGAGTGGCAGTGCCTGTACAGCTGGATCTGTAGAGCCCTCTCATGTGCTTTCAGCGATGTATGGCAAAGAAGATGCCAGAACGATTAATTCGATACGGTTCAGTTTTGGAATGGCAAACAACGAAGAGAATGTAGTCGACGCAGCCAAAAAAATCAGCCAGGTGATTAAACGGTTGAGTGAATGATAGAAGCATGAAAGATGGTGAAAAATATGAAAGATCCTAAAGATACTCGAGTCGTCATCGGAATGAGCGGGGGAGTGGATTCCTCTGTAGCTGCTTTGCTTTTAAAAGAGCAGGGGTATGATGTTGTCGGCATCTTTATGAAAAATTGGGATGATACGGATGAAAATGGCGTATGTACCGCAACAGAAGATTTTGAAGATGTCATACGTGTGTGTAATCAGCTGGATATCCCTTACTATGCAGTCAATTTTGAAAAACAATACTGGGATAAAGTGTTCAGCTACTTTTTAGATGAATATAAGGCAGGTAGAACTCCAAACCCGGATGTCATGTGTAATAAGGAAATCAAGTTCAAAGCATTTCTGGATCACGCTGTTTCTCTAGGTGCAGATTATTTGGCTACCGGCCATTATGCACAGGTGAGAGAAAAAGACGGTCAATTTGAAATGTTGCGCGGGATAGATAATAACAAAGATCAAACGTATTTCCTGAATCAGCTTTCCCAGGATGTACTGGCTAAAGTAATGTTCCCGCTTGGCCATCTGGAGAAAAAGAGAGTACGGGAAATTGCCAAAGAGCATGATTTAGCTACAGCAACAAAGAAAGACAGCACTGGCATCTGTTTTATAGGTGAACGTAATTTCAAGGAATTCTTGAGTGAATATCTACCTGCGCAACCGGGAGAAATGCAGACCCTTGATGGGGAAGTGAAGGGTAAGCATGATGGGTTGATGTATTATACGCTGGGCCAGCGACAAGGTTTGGGAATCGGCGGAGCTGGTGAACCCTGGTTTGTCGTTGGGAAAAATCTGAAAGAGAATATCCTCTATGTCGGACAGGGGTTTCATCATGAGACCTTATATTCAGACGCGCTGATTGCCAGCCAAATCAATTGGATCAGTGGTAAAATGCCGGCAGAAAAGATGGAATGTACCGCCAAATTCCGTTATCGCCAGGATGACAGTCCGGTGACTGTGATGGTGTTAGACGACGATAAAGTGAAAGTGATTTTTCACGAGGCACAACGGGCGATTACACCTGGCCAGGCTGTTGTCTTTTATGATGGAGAAGTTTGTCTTGGGGGAGCAACGATTGATGAGGTGCTTAAGAACGAGCAAGCTCTGACCTATGTAGGGTAAGAGCAAGAAAATGTTCAACTAAGACCATGCATGGCAGGATGCGCGCATGGTCTTTTCTCATGTGAAGAAAGGAAGGGATACGATATGGATAAGTTGGCTAAAGGTATCGAAGAGATGAAACAACAGAATTTAGAGCAGGCTGCTAAATGGTTCACAGAAGCGATTGAAGATAATCCGGAGGAACCATTAGGTTATATCAATTTTGGTAACTTATTGTTGCATATGAAAGATTATGAACGAGCACAGCGCTTTTTTGAGCGGGCGATAGAAAAAGACAGCCACGCGGCTACCGCCTATTATGGTTTAGGAAACACCTTTTACGAACAAGAGGATTATAGCAGGGCTCAGGAGCAATTTTTACGTGCAATTGAAGAGGGCTTGAATGAAGCAGATGTCCATTTCATGATGGGAATGACGTTCATCCATCAGGAGCATTACCGTCTTGCATTGCCTTATTTAATGACAGCAGCTGAAATAGATGAAAATGATATTGATATACAATTCCAATATGGGCTGTGTCTGGCACAAAATGAAGATATCGAGCACGCAGAGCAACAGATGAATCATGTGCTACAATTAGAACCAAATCATAGTGATGCCTATTATAACCTTGGTGTGATTGCATTGTACAAGGAAGATGTAGACAAGGCACTTGCCAAGTTTAATCAGGCCTTGGAGATCCAGCCGGAACACATGCTCGCGGCCAATGGTAAAAAACAGATAGAAAATATGTTAGACAACCAAAGCTAGGCAGGAAAGGAGAAAACGGATAGCAATGGAAACGATTGACGATAAGCAGCAGCTTGAATCAGGTTATATTAAAGGTACGCTGAACCGGATGATCTTTCATAATGAGTCCGAACATTTTTCCATTGCTTCCGTCCGTATCAAAGATACGAATGAACCAATAGAAGAAAAGGACGTCGTAATCAAGGGACATTTTTCTCCTTTAGAAGAGGGGGAAAGCTATTTATTTCAAGGAAAAATAGAGCAGCACCCTAAGTTTGGGCAACAATACCAAATTGATTTTTACCGCAGGGTGCTGCCTGAATCAAAAGATGGACTGATCGCATACTTATCCAGTGATTTGTTCCAGGGCATTGGTAAAAAAACAGCGGAAAAAATTTATCAAACCCTTGGGAACCAAGCTGTGAACTCCATCCTGAACGATAAAAATGTATTAGATAATGTCCCAGGTATGAAGAAAGAACAGGCTGACCGTTTATATCATGCATTGAAAGAACACCAAGGTTTTGAACACGTCGTTATTCATGTGTCGCAATATGGATTCGGATTGAAAATGGCTCAAAAGATTTATGAGGTGTTCAAAGATGAAAGCCTCTCTATCCTTCAGGAAGATCCTTATCAGCTTGTATTCCATGTGGAGGGATTTGGTTTTCACCGGGCTGATGAAGTAGCCCGAGTAAACCAGGTACCCTTCGATCATCCGACACGGATCAGGGCTGCATGTCTATATATTCTTCAACAAAGTTATCAGACTGGTCATGTTTACTTACCTACCCGTGATGTATTGGAAAGCCTTGACCGGCTTCTGAATGGCAGCCAGCAGGGAATCACTTTTGATCATCTCTCCCAACAACTGATTCAAATGGGCGAGGAAGGGGTGGTGAGGATCGAAACGGATCGTATTTATCTTCCTTCCTTGTTTCATGCAGAAAATGGCTTTTGCCATCAGTTAGATCGGATAACAGCAGAAAAAATGGATGCTGATTATACACAAGCGGAGTTATTGAAGATTATCGGCTCAGTAGAAGAAGAAGAATCACTTAGTTATGGGCAGGATCAATTCCAGGCCATTGAAAAATCATTACAATCGAAAGTGATGATTTTGACAGGGGGTCCAGGTACGGGGAAGACGACGGTTATCAAAGGAATCATCCGGGCCTATGCCGAATTGAATGAGTTATCGCTTAACCCGGATGATTATGATCAGGATGAACCTTTTCCATTTATATTGACTGCGCCTACCGGCAGAGCTGCCAAACGGATGACAGAATCAACTGGTTTACCGGCAAGAACGGTTCACCGCCTACTTGGCTGGGATGGTAAAAATTCTTTTGAAAAGAACCAAAATAATCAGTTGGAAGGCAAAGTTCTTATTGTTGACGAATTTTCCATGGTGGATATTTGGCTGGCTAACCAATTATTCCGAGCTATACCGAAAGATATGCAAGTACTGGTCGTAGGTGATGAAGATCAGCTGCCTTCAGTCGGACCAGGGCAGGTCTTGACAGATATGCTAGGTTCGGAGCAGTTGCCTTATGTCCAGCTGCAGGAGGTTTACCGCCAAAAAGAGGGCTCACGTATCATTCAATTGGCTCACGAAATTAAAAATGACAATTGTACCTCACAATCCTTGAAAAAAGAGCGAGACTTCACCTTTATTGACGCCAAAGAACATCAGTTAGTGGATGTAGTGACACATATAGTAAAACGCGCTATCGATAAAGGGATTGAACCTCGTGAAATACAAGTGCTTGCTCCCATGTACCGAACACAGGTAGGCATCAACAAATTGAATGAAGAGATTCAATTGTTAGTTAATCCCCCTAGTAAACAAAAACGTGATATAAAGTTCAAAGAGCTTGTCTACAGAACGGGTGATAAAGTGATTCAACTAGTCAATCAGCCGGAGGACGGTGTCTATAATGGGGATATTGGAGAAATTGTTGCCATTTTCAGAGAAGATGAGAATGTTGATCAGGTAGAACAGGTAGTAATAGATTTTGACGGAAAAGAAGTTGTCTACCCTAAGAAAGACCTGACTAACATCACGCATGCCTATTGCACTTCTATCCACAAATCCCAGGGCTCTGAATTTTCGATTGTCATTCTGCCAGTGGTTCGCAGCTACCGTCGGATGCTGCGTAAAAATCTTTTATATACTGCTATTACAAGAAGCAAGCAATCGTTGATTATTTGTGGAGATAAACAAGCTTTTTTAGAAGGAGTCAAAACTGAGGATACAAACCTTCGCTACACGCAGTTGAAAGAAAAACTGATGGAGAACAACGCTACACCAATACCAGACGAGGAAGAAGAAGAGATTTCTCCTTATGACTTTATGTGAACAGCATAGGTGGAGGTTGTAGGGATTACTCTCAATATAAGAATGGTACCCAGTAAGCCAAATTCCGGGCACTGGAGAGTATTTCTATGTATATTTGAAGCTTTGCCGGGACATGATAGGGGCTAAAAAGGAGTTTTTCTCTTGATTTGCCCTAACTGTCAGCGAAAAGATATTGGAAAAGTTGGTACCAACCAGTACTATTGCTGGAATTGCTATATTGAATTATCCTATGAAAATGGCAGAATGAACGTCCATCAGATTGAAGAAGACGGCAGCCTCAGTTCCCTTAATGACCTTTTCTTCCAGGAAGCAGAGTAAAATGGAAGAGAAAATCAGACGCGCATTGTATCGTTTTGTGCTGCTGATCTTTATACTATTAAGTCTATTCTTGCTTGCGAAGCTGTTTCCTTACTACAACGGGTTGTTAGTCGGAATCTGGAAGGTACTCACCCCTTTCTTGATTGCAGGGTTTATTGCTTTTCTACTTCATCCTATCGTCGAAAAGTTACATGAACGCCACCTTCCTCGCTGGATAGCGATACTGGTAATCTTCTTTATATTTTTTGCTGGAGTGGGGTATGGATTATATAAAGGAATACCCCGGTTAATCCATCAATTGAAAGACTTGAATGCACAAATCCCGGAATTCGCCGAAGGTTACCGGAATTTAATATTACAAATCTACCAGCAAACATCGGACTTGCCGGAAAGCTTTCATGATCAATTGACCGAAATCCTTTATCAAATGGAAACTTGGACCAATGAGCGTGTCACCATGCTGATTGCGAGCTTTAGTGGTATCGTGGAAGTGCTTGTTATTGCAGCAGTCATTCCTGTATTGACGTTTTACTTTTTAAAGGATATCGAACGAATTAAGGACGCTTGCAAAAAGCTGACTCCAAAACGCTTCCATTTTGAAGGTAAGACGCTGGTACAGGATATCAGTGTCTCTTTAGGGGGCTATATTCGTGGCCAATTCATCGTATGCCTATTCGTAGGGGGTCTGTCTTTTCTTGGTTTTTGGCTGATTGGGATCAAGTATCCTTTACTTTTAGGGGTAATTGTCGGGGCAACGAATATCATACCGTATTTCGGCCCTCTGATCGGTGCCTTTCCAGCTGTCATTATCGCGCTGACTACCTCTGTGAATATGGTAGCCTATGTTCTTATTACAATCATTGTAGTACAGGTGATCGAAGGGAATTTGTTATCACCTTATATTGTAGGGAAGAGTATTCATATCCACCCGATATTGATCATCCTTGCATTGCTGGTAGGGGAAGAAACGGCAGGGATATTAGGAATGATTCTTGCAGTGCCGATTCTCACCTGTATCAAGGTGATTGTGGAGCATATATGGAGAGCAAGGACTACCCATTGACATCTCTTGGATATTTATCTATAATAACGCATATCCAAATCAAAATGTTATCGAAATATGTAGAAGGAAATGAGTATGCAGCAGACCATCTTTAAGAGAAGGATTTCCCTGGCTGAAAGAGATCCTGGATGAAGGGCTGCGGAAGCTATTCCAGAGTGCGGTTAATTCCCGCCGGCAGCGCACCGTTATCAAGCGTCCAAGGTGATGGAGTTCTACTCCATAATCAGGGTGGTACCGCGGAAATCATAACCCGTCCCTGCTCAATACGAGCATGGACGGGTTTTTTTATACGATAAGGAGGAAATGAATGATGAAAAAACTGACATCAGCACAAGTACGTCAAATGTATCTGGACTTCTTCAATGAAAAAGGGCACCGGACTGAACCGAGTGCTTCCCTTGTTCCCCATGAAGATCCGTCTTTACTATGGATCAACAGCGGGGTAGCAACTTTGAAAAAGTACTTTGACGGCCGGGTCATTCCTGAGAACCCACGGATTGTCAATGCTCAAAAATCAATTCGAACCAATGACATTGAGAATGTTGGTAAAACTGCACGTCACCACACGTTCTTTGAAATGCTCGGAAATTTCTCAATAGGTGATTACTTTAAAGAAGAAGCAATAAAATGGGGGTGGGAATTCCTTACAAGCCCTGAGTGGATTGGATTTGAGGAAGAACGTTTATCTGTTACTGTCCATCCCGAAGATGATGAAGCATACAGTATCTGGAAAGGCATAGTTGGTATTCCTGAAGAGCGCATCATCCGCCTGGAAGAGAATTTCTGGGATATCGGGGAAGGGCCAAGTGGCCCAAACACGGAAATTTTCTTCGACCGTGGAGAAAAATATGGTAATGACCCGAACGACCCTGAATTATATCCTGGGGGAGAAAATGAACGTTACTTAGAAATATGGAATCTTGTATTTTCCCAATTCAATCATAACCCTGATGATACCTATACACCTTTACCGAAGAAGAATATTGATACAGGAATGGGCTTGGAACGTATGGTATGTGTCATCCAGGATACCCCGACAAACTTTGAAACGGATTTATTCCTGCCTATCATTAAGGAAACAGAGAAGCTTGCCAATGTAAAGTATGGGCAACACAGCGACTATGATGTAGCATTTAAAGTAATTGCCGATCACATCCGTACGGTGGCATTTGCGGTAGGAGATGGAGCACTGCCTTCCAATGAAGGGCGAGGATATGTTTTACGTCGTCTTTTGCGCCGCGCAGTAAGATTTGCAAAGCAAATCGGTATCCATGAGCCATTCATGTATAAGCTGGTTCCTCAGGTTGCTCAAATCATGATCGATTTCTACCCGGAAGTGAACGAAAAGCAATCATTCATCCAAAATGTAATTAAAACAGAAGAAGAGCGTTTTCATGAAACATTGAATGACGGGCTGGTGATTCTGTCAGACATCATCAAGGATGAAACGAAAAAGGGGAGCAATGTGTTCCCTGGAACAGAAGTTTTCCGTTTATATGATACCTACGGTTTTCCGAAGGAATTGACAGAGGAATATGTTGAAGAAGCCGGATTTACCATTGACGAAGAAGGCTTCCAGGCAGAAATGGAAAAGCAGCGTGAACGCGCCAGAAGTGCTCGCCAGAAGTCGGATTCCATGCAAATTCAGGAAGGCGTGCTTGGAGATGTTCAGGTAGACAGTGAATTTGTCGGATATGAAAACTTACATGTAAAAGCAACAGTTGTTGAACTGATTAAAGGGAAAACATTTGCAGACACTGTTGAGTCAGGAGAGAGGGCTTATATTTTTCTGGATAAAACTCCTTTTTACGCAGAAAGCGGTGGGCAAATCGCTGATAAAGGTGTTATGAAAAATAATGAGGTTGTCATTGAAGTGCAGAATGTACAAAAGGCACCTAATGGACAACATATGCATGAAGTAGTGGTCAAGGAAGGTACGCTGACAAAAGGTGCAGTAGTGGAAGCAACTGTAGATCAATCTTCTCGTTCATTTGTGGTAAAAAACCATACGGCGACTCACTTGCTGCATCAAGCATTGAAGGATGTACTCGGTGATCATGTTAATCAAGCTGGTTCACTTGTGGCGCCAGACCGTCTTCGCTTTGACTTTTCACATTTCGGGTCTGTATCGGAAGATGAATTGCATAAAATTGAAGAAATCGTCAATCAGAAAGTCTGGGATTCCATTCCTGTAAAAATAGAATATAATTCCTTACAGGAAGCAAAGGAAAAAGGTGCCATGGCATTATTCGGTGAAAAATACGGAGATGAAGTCCGTGTCGTTCAAGTAGGTGATTACAGTCTTGAGCTTTGCGGTGGCTGTCATGTACTTAATACGGCCGAAATCGGATTGTTTAAAGTTGTCTCCGAGACAGGAATCGGGGCAGGTACCCGACGTATTGAAGCAGTTACAGCAAAAGGCGCATATCAATATATGAATGGGAAAGAGATACTCCTTAAGGATGCTGCTGAACGTCTGAAAACAAAACCTGAACAAGTGCCTGAACGAATCGATGCGCTTCATCAGGAGCTGAAAGCCGAACAAAGGGAGAAGGAATCCCTGGCTGGTAAGCTTTCCAATTTGGAAGCTAGCTCAATTCTGAATGAAGTGGAAGAAGTGAATGGCATCCAAGTGCTCGCGAAGCAGGTAGACGTCAAAGATGCCAACAGTTTGCGAAACATGATGGATGAGCTAAAGCAAAAATTAAACTCAGGAATTATCCTGTTAGCAGCTGCAAATGGTGAAAAGGTACAATTAATTGCAGGAGTTTCCAAAGACCTTATCGAAGATGGTTATCATGCAGGAAAATTGATCAAAGAAGCTGCAGCTCGCTGCGGCGGCGGTGGTGGTGGACGTCCAGATATGGCGCAAGCCGGGGGGAAAGACCCTTCAAAAATTGGTGACGCCCTTCAGTATGCAAAAGAATACGTCCAATAAGCTCCTATGTTTTTCAAACTCCTGAATTAAGTATATAATGGAGTAAATCATAAAAAAGTGCGAGGTGTTAAGATGAGTTCAATGGACAAGACCATGAAGTTTAATTTTTCAGAGGAGCCGTTCGATCAGGATGTACAATCCGTCCTTCTTTCGGTGCACGAAGCACTGAAAGAAAAAGGCTATAATCCGATCAACCAAATAGTCGGCTACCTGCTTTCCGGGGATCCAGCGTATATTCCTCGCCACAAAGATGCCAGAAACTTAATCAGGAAAATGGAACGGGACGAATTAATTGAAGAGCTGGTGAAATACTATTTGGAGGGAAATAAAGATAAATAAATGAAAACGATGGGATTAGATGTCGGAGAAAAAACAATCGGAGTAGCAGTCTCCGACGGATTAGGCTGGACTGCACAAGGGATAACTACGCTCAAGTGGACAGAGCCTGATTTTGACACAGCACATGGGGCCTTGAAGAAACTCATCGAGGAACATGACGTTTCTAAGATGGTCATCGGCCTTCCGAAGAATATGAATGGCACGGTGGGTCCCAGAGGTGAAGCCAGCAAGGATTTTGGTGTGAAAATTGAAGAAGCTTTCGAAATCCCTGTTGTTTTCTGGGACGAAAGATTGACAACAATGGCTGCTGAACGTGTGTTATTGAATGCGGATGTCAGCAGGAAGAAAAGAAAAAAAGTAATTGATAAAATGGCAGCCGGCATTATTTTACAGAGCTACCTAGATGCCAATCAATAAAGGAGTGGATTTTCATGGCTTTAGAAGAACAAGAGCGAATTATTATCCCTGATGAGAATGGGGAAGAACATTTATTTGAAGTATTATTCACCTTTGATGTAGACGAGACCAACCATTCTTATATCGCTGTCGTTCCAGCTGAACAGAAAGACGAAGAAGAAGTTGAAGTATTCGCTTTCCGTTACGAGGAAAAAGAAGGGGACGATGATGATTTGGCGTTATACCAAATTGAGACCGACGAAGAGTGGAATATGGTAGAAGAAACTTTGAACACATTGACTGAAGAGAACGAGTAAGGATTCGACACGCTTCCTGATAGGAAGCGTGTTTTTTTAATGCCTTCAAGTCCGGTCTGTTGCCCCTTTGTTCATTTCACCGTAGAAAATATGGTGCTTTTTGTAGTATAATGTACCGGATGGATTTAAGGAGGATGGGGCAATGTCTGATTCGAACTTTAAGGATTTATATCAGAAGCGACTGAAAAGAAGAGGGGAAGAAGCGAGCACGGTTCGTAAAGTTGTAGCTATTGTATTGACAACATTATTAGTTGTTTTTATTGGCGGCGGAATCGCCGGTTATTTATATATTAAAGCATCTTTAGAGCCGGTTGACCCCAATGCAGAAGAAGAAATTACAGTTGAAATACCACTCGGTTCTTCTACTTCTTCTATCGCAAGCATATTAGAAGAGAACGACCTCATTAAAAATGATGTAATTTTCCGGTTTTATACCAAATTCAAAAATGAATCTGATTTTCAAGCGGGGGAGTATCAGTTTACCCAGGCAATGTCTATCGACCAATTGATAGAGTCATTGAAAACAGGAAAGGTTATCAGGGAGCCATTGTTCCGGGTAACTGTCCCTGAAGGCAGAAAAATCACACAAATTGCAGAGACCTTTGCAAAATCAAAACAGACAGACTTCACAGCCAAGGAATTCATGAAGAAAGCGGACGACCCTGCGTATATAGAAAAATTGATAAAGCAATATCCTCAGCTATTGACGGAGGAAATTCAATCACCTGAAATCCGTCACCCTTTAGAAGGGTATTTATTCGCTTCTACTTACGATTTTTATGATGAAAATCCAAGCATAGAAACGATTATCGAGAGCATGTTGACCAGAACGCAGAAAAATGTTAAGCCTTACCTGTCTGAACTGGAAAACTTAAGTATTTCTAATGTACATGAAGTAATTACAATGGCTTCACTTTTAGAGAACGAAGCTCCTACAGCCGAAGATCGAAAGAAAATAGCTGGTGTGTTTTATAATCGAATGGAGGAAGAAATGCCGCTTCAAACAGATCCCACAGTCCTATATGCGCTTGGAAAACATAAAGACAGAGTCCTTCATGAAGATTTAGAAGTAGAGTCTCCATACAATACTTACCAGATAAAAGGCCTGCCAGTAGGACCGATATCAAATTTTAACAAAAACTCACTGGAAGCTGCAGTGCGTCCAAAAGAATCTGATAATCTATATTTTGTAGCTGATGGCGACGGTAACGTATATTATTCGACCAATTATGATGACCACCTTAAAAAGAAAAAGAAACATATCGATAGCCAAAGGTAATGAAGGGGCTGTCTCAGCAGGTTTGTAACGTCTGAATAGATTAGCACTATTTAAAGACAGCATCCTGAGGAGGCAGTCTTTTTAGTGTGTGAGATATTTTACTGAAGAAATATAAGCTTTATGTTAAAATATTAGGGTTGTAAAATGAACGAAAGGTTGGTAAAGGAGTGTTTATAATGGATCGAACGGAAGAATACTTGGCCTCGCTCTTACCATCTACCCCGTTATGGGCTGAAGAATTAGAGCAGTTTGCCAAAGAGAATCATGTTCCAATTATGGAGCCTTTAGGTATTCATTATTTAATGCAGCTTGTACGAGTCAGTCGGCCAGAAAGAATTTTAGAAATAGGTGCCGCTATCGGTTATTCTGCCCTGCGAATGTTGGAAGCTTACCCGGAATCTGCCATAGTGACAATCGAGCGGGACCCTGAACGTCATCAACAAGCGAAAGCCAACCTTGAAAGATTAGATGAGCACAGCCATATCGACCTTGTCTTTGGGGATGCTCTTGAATTACAAGAAGAAATCTCTAAAAAAGGTCCTTTTGATTTGCTTTTTATAGATGCTGCTAAAGGTCAATACCAAAAATTCTTTGAGTATTATAGTCAGATGGTTACAGATAAAGGAATCATTATTTCTGATAATGTTTTGTTTAAAGGATACCCTGCAGGAAAAGATGATGAAAACAAACGCATGCAAAAAATTGGCGACAAAATCCGTTCCTATAATGAATGGTTGATCAACCATCCGCATTATCATACTACGATTGTACCGATTGGTGACGGCATAGCACTGACTGTAAAGAGGTGATACGACGATGAAGAAACCAGAATTAGTAGTGACGCCCGGTAATTTAGAGGATATTGGCATACTAGCCGAGGCTGGTGCTGATGCTTTCATTATTGGAGAACAAGCTTTTGGACTTCGTCTGGCTGGTGAATTTAAAAGAGAGCAGCTGCGTAAGGCGGTTCAACTTATTCACAACTATGATAAAAAAGCTTATGTCGCTGTCAATGGCATTTTCCATAATGAGAAGTTGGACGCAATGAAAGATTACGTCAGCTTTGTTGAAAGTATAGATGCAGATGCCATCATTTTCGGAGATCCAGCTGTGCTCATGACAGTCAGAGAAGTAGCACCAAATATGAAGCTGCATTGGAGCACAGAAACGACCGGCACTAATTGGTACACTGCCAATTATTGGGGGAGAAAAGGTTCAAAACGAGCTGTTCTTGCAAAAGAGCTGAACTTGGACCAGGTGACAGAAATCAAAGAAAATGCTGAAGTAGAGATTGAAGTACAGGTCCACGGGATGACTGCTATGTTCCAATCAAAACGACTATTGATAGGGAATTATTTCCGTTATCAAGGGAGAGCCATGGAAATCGAACGAAAGGGAAAAGATGAAAATTTATACTTATATGACCATGAACGTGATAATCGTTATCCAATTTTTGAAGACGAAAATGGCACCCATATCATGAGCCCTAATGACGTTTGTATGATTGATGAATTGGATGAGCTGGTCGATTCAGGTATTGATGCTTTAAAAATTGATTTCATTTTTAAATCAGCTTCTTACAAGAAAGAAGTCACCGCCTTATACCGGAAGGCGATAGATACTTATTTGAATGACGAAAACGAGTATTTTAAACAAGCAGGAGAATGGCACGCTAAGATAGAAAACATTCAACCTAAGAATCGGAAATTGGATACAGGCTTCTTCTTCAAAGAGACGGTTTACTAGAGTTAAGGGGGTACCATGATGGCAATCGGAGAAATATCAACTGTTGTCAATGGAAAAGAAAAATCACTAAAAAACCAGAACTGCTTGCACCTGCAGGAAATTTGGAGAAGTTGAAAATAGCTGTCCGATATGGGGCTGATGCTGTCTTTATCGGAGGACAAGAGTTCGGTCTCCGTTCAAATGCAGATAACTTTTCCTTAGAGGAGATGCGGGAAGGTGTTCAGTTTGCTGAAAGATATAAAGCACGTATTTATGTGACTACTAATATTATTGCTCATAATGAAAATATGGAAGGGTTAAAAGAGTATTTAAAGGGGATTGAAGCTGCAGGCGTTCATGGGATCATCGTCGCTGATCCTTTAATCATTGAAACATGCAAACAGGCAGCCCCTAAACTTGAGATCCATCTGAGTACGCAACAATCTCTTTCCAATTGGAAAGCGGTCCAGTTTTGGAAAGAAGAAGGTCTGGAACGGGTAGTGCTGGCCAGGGAGACGAGTCACGAAGAAATCAAAGAAATGAAAGAAAATGTAGACATCGAAATCGAGACATTCATTCATGGTGCCATGTGTATCGCATATTCTGGCAGGTGTGTATTAAGTAATCATATGACAGCACGGGATTCTAATCGTGGTGGCTGTTGTCAGTCATGCCGATGGGATTATGATTTGATGAAGCAAAGAGATAGTGAGGCAGATAAAAATGTATTTCCTACACAATCTGCACCATTTGCTATGAGTCCCAAAGACTTGAACTTACTTCACTCAATCCCTAAAATGTGTGATATTGGTATCGATAGTTTGAAAATCGAAGGCAGGATGAAGTCGATTCACTATGTTGCAACCGTAGTCAGTGTCTATCGTCAGGTTATCGACGCTTACTGTGAAGATCCTGATAATTTTACGATTAAAGAAGAATGGGTAAGAGAGCTTGCTAAGTGTGCCAATCGAGACACCGCTTCCGCCTTTTATGAAGGGGTTCCAAGCTTTGAAGAGCAAATGTATGGGAAAGATAATGGAATACGTAAAACTAATTATGTATTTGCAGGAATGGTAATTGATTTCGATATGGAAACAAATACCGCAACCATACAGCAGCGCAACTTGTTTAAAGTAGGGGACAAGATTGAATTTTTCGGTCCTGAAATTGGTGGATTCTCTCAAAGAGTTGCAGCAATCTGGGATGAAAATGAACAGCAGATCGATAAAGCCAACCACCCGCTTCAAATAGTAAAAATAAAAGTTGATCGACCTGTATATCCATATAACATGATGCGAAGGGAGAACCACTAAGCATGTCAGAAAGACCAGTTGTAATAGGAGTTGCTGGTGGTACAGGATCGGGAAAGACAAGTGTGACCCGTTCTGTGATCCAGCGTTTTGCTGATAAACCATTATTAATGATTGAACAAGATTATTATTATAAAGACCAATATCATCTGCCTATGGAAGAACGTTTAAAAACTAATTATGACCACCCTTTGGCATTTGACAATGACTTACTGATCGAGCACTTAAAGCAGCTGATCCAGGAGAAACCGATTGAGAAGCCAGTCTATGATTATAAAATGCACACAAGATCTAATGAATCGATACATGTAGAACCGAGAGAAGTTATCATTGTCGAGGGTATTCTTGTACTGGAAGATGAACGTCTCCGTGACCTGATGGATATCAAAGTTTTTGTCGATACCGATGCTGATGTCCGTATCATTCGCCGTCTGATGAGAGACATTAAAGAACGCGGCCGATCGATTGACTCCGTGATTGAGCAGTATATCAACGTTGTACGTCCTATGCATCTTCAATTTGTAGAACCGACGAAAAGATATGCGGACATCATCATCCCGGAAGGCGGCCAAAATCATGTGGCTATTGATTTGATGGCTACTAAAATTAAAACGATTCTGGAAGAACGCAGCGAGAAATAATTGGTAAAAAGAGTTGAAATGTCATATGAAATCTGGCATAGTTTTGTTTAGTAGTTCTAGATAGACATGTTCCTCGATAAAATGAAGTATACTCAAGCAAGAGCGCACATGAGCTATGTGCAACTTATATTTATAGTTATATTGGGGATAGGAATATAGTTGGGATAAAAGGAGTGTTTGTGATATGGCTGAAGAAAAAAGCTACTATATGACACAAGAAGGTAAAGAAAAGTTAGAGAATGAGCTACATTACTTGAAGACAGAGCGTCGACAAGAAGTAGTAGAAAGAATTAAAGTCGCCCGTGATTTTGGTGACCTTTCTGAGAACTCTGAATATGATTCTGCTAAAGATGAGCAGGCCTTTGTGGAAGCACGTATTTCTCAAGTAGAAAATATGATTCGCAATGCTGTAATTATTGAAAATGATAATCAGAACCCTGATATGGTCTCTTTAGGTAAATCTGTTACCTTCCAGGAACTTCCTGAAGGAGACGAAGAAAAATATACGATTGTCGGAAGTGCAGAAGCAGATCCATTTGAAGGGAAAATTTCCAACGACTCTCCGATGGCTAAAAGTCTTATCGGGCATGAGGTCGGAGAGCAGGTTACTGTAATGACCCCCGGTGGAGAAATTGAAGTGAAAATTGTAAGTGTTGAATAGCTTGTAAAAAATGACGGGGTTCCCCGTCATTTTTTTGTTTTAGAACGATAACTGAAGTCCATACTGGAGATAGAGGTGTGGACATGAACCCTAATCGTTTAATAATTTTTATGATTAGTTTACTTGTTGTTTTTGCCATTTTGATTTACCGGTTGATGGATATCCAGCTTTTCAGTACGGAAAACTTCGGAAATTCACATGTGAATTTGCTGCAGGAAAGTACTTCACAGCGGACTTCGAAAATCGAATTATCTGCTGGCAGAGGTCTTATTCTCGATAGATATGGCAACCCGATGAATAAGAAAATAGAAAGAGACGTGGTGATGTTTCCTTTTGTCAATGAAGTGGAAGAAATTAAGACTGTGCTAAAAGAAATCACCGGTGTTGATCAATCGTTATGGAATGATTGGTTCTCCAAAGAAGAGGAAGCATTTTTTCTTAAAGATAAAGGATATAATCTAACAGATGAACAGTTTGACAGAATAGATAAGGCAAGTTTACCCGGGGTAATGGTGGTAAAAAAAGAGTCATTACCTGATCGAGAAAGTCTCCCGCACTTAATTGGAATGACCGGTGAAGGGGATGAATCGTATCTTCCCTCCAATGAAACAGAAACCCATGGAATATCTGGTATAGAGGCAGCGTTCGATCGTTTTTTAGCTAGTGAAGAAACACAAACGGCTCAATACCATATAGATGCGTTGGGAAATCCTTTACTAGGTTTAGGTATGCGACTTACCGACCTAGGCAATCCCTTTTATCCTTTATCTGTTCAAACTACAATGGATGTGGAATTACAACAGAAATTACACGCTATTATACAGGATATGGGCATTATAGAAGGTGGATTAGTGTTGTTGGATGTGGAATCCAGGGAAGTATTAGCCATGATTTCTAGACCTGACATATCACTGAATGAACTATATGAAGAGAAACAAAGTATAAAAAACAGGATGCTTACCAGCTATCCCCCAGGCTCCATATTTAAAACAGTAATAGCCACTGCAGCCATAGAAAATTATCCTGCTCTAATAAAAACAAACTTTAACTGCAATAAAAGTTTGTATGGTACGGGTGAAGGTGCTAGAAAGTTAGGATTGCTCTCTTTTGAAGACAGCTTTGCGCAAAGCTGTAATTATACGTTTGCTGAAGCAGCGCGTAGGCTGATAGAAATGGATAATGAAATTATTGAAACTTATGCGAAAAAGCTTGGTTTGATCGATGTAGTAGGCTGGGAAGGGCAAATTTTTCATTATAAAGGTTTCAGACAACTTCCAGAAGAAGAGCACGGTAACGTCTGGGGATCTGATAGTGACAAAACTGTCCCAAGAGCGATAAGTCAAACTGCAATTGGACAAAAAAACGTAAAGGTTACACCATTAGCTATGGCAAATATGATGGCAACCATCGCAGATGACGGCGTAATAAAACAAGTAAGGGCAGTTCAACGTATTACCTATGAAAATAACACGGAGCTCCATTCATTTGAATCAGGTAGTAGTCAGGCATTATCTGGGGTAACTGCATTGAAGCTCCAGGAATTACTGGAAAAAGTTGTAGATGGAGGCACGGGCAGACAGTTAAGCGCGTTACCCATTGCCGGTAAATCGGGCACTGCAGAAACAGGGAAAGAAGGGGTCAATCATTATTGGTTTGCGGGTTATTTTCCACGGGAAGAGCCGAAATATGCAATGGCGGTTGTGGAGTTGAATCAAAGGATAGACCAGCAGCAAATCTACACGCTGTATGCTTACTTGGCACAGGAAGTATTAGGACATAAGGTGGAAGATTGAATTTTTTTATATAATAACTAAGTGGTTTGTGCCAATAAAGACGAAGTCAGCCACCTATGTTCGTATTCCGGCCAAAAGATATCCTTCAGGAAAGCTTCTTTATCTGTTGATATGATAAATTGAAAGACCGTCTTTTCTTCAACCTGATCAAAGTATACAACCTTTTGATTATGAAAGAATATACAAAGTTGTTTAGCATTTTTGTCATAACCTATTTTTACGAAGCTTTGGTTTCCCCAGATATTGGGGTCGAAATCTGTGTATTTCATATCATCACCTCGTTATTTTCTCTAGTACTTAATTCTATTAGATACCTATGAGCAACTTCCTTCCTTTATTCCAAAAATAGTTTCAAATCGACAAAAATAGCCAGAATTTTAGAGTGTCGTATTAATTGGTTCCTTTATTGGAATCTTGTATAATATAACAAGGATAAAGGAGGGCTATATTCATGGCAAATAATAATGATAAATATACACGTTCCACAAGGCGTCAAAATAAGAAGAAAGGTAACCGAATGATCACCTGGCTAGTCGGGGTAGCGGGTACAATGATTTTATTATTAATCGTATTTTTTACGGTTATGGTCAATCTAGGGGATGACCAGGCCTCAGTGGAAGAAGATAATTCCATCACCTTAAAAGAACAGTATAAAAAGGATGATAAGGAAGAGGCTCAAGATTCCAGCGAGCAAACAGACGAAACTGCAGAAGAAGAGCAGGATAAAGATAGTGAGAATAACGCTGATGAGTCCGACAAGAGTGATCAAGAAGGCTCTGAAGAAGACACTGTAAGTGAGAAAGAGAAAGAAAAAGAGAAAACAGAAAAAGAAGACAAGGAAAAAGATAAAGAAGAAGAAGCAAATGTACAAGAAAGTGATAAACCGAATGTTGATAAAGTCATTACAAAGAATTGGTCTCCTGTCCCTACAGAGCAGGAAAATCACACGAGGGTGACTTTTGAAGAAGGTACCCAAGATTGGGAAGAAATGACCAGTGCAGTCGCAAAGGGAGCCGGTTTATCAAAAAGTGATATGATTCTTTGGTGGGCAGATGGAAACGGTCCGAATAGCGTCATTGCAACAGTAACTAATAAAGCTCAGACAGAAAACTATCGTGTTTATGTATCATGGGTAGACGGCGCGGGCTATAAGCCTACCAAAGTAGAAGTGCTGCATAAAAACGATCAGAAGCGTTGAGGATAAGTCGCTGCGTTTCAGGAAGCTTAAGCCATAGGGGGAATTGTCAATGACTATAGGTATCATCGGAGCAATGGACGAAGAAGTTGAATTATTAAAGAATAGTATGGAAGACATACAAGAAGAAGAGGTGGCAGGTGTCCATTTTGTGAAAGGTAAGCTGCGCGGTCAAAAAGTTACCGTACTGAAATCAGGTATTGGGAAAGTTAATTCCGCAATGGCTGCAACGATTCTTCAGGAGCGTTACCAGCCTGACTATGTGATCAACACAGGATCTGCCGGAGGTTTCGCGAAACAGTTGGAAGTAGGGGATATTGTCATTTCTTCGTTAGTAACACATCATGATGTGGATGTGACTGCTTTCCAATACGAATATGGTCAAGTACCAGGTATGCCTGCAATGTATCCGGCTGATGAAGATTTAATTGAAAAAGCTGAACGTGCAGTTGAGCAGCTGAAAGTTTCATCAGCTAAGGGAATTATCGCTACCGGGGATGCCTTCATGCAGGAGGCCGAACGAGTAGATTTTGTCCGGGGAAAGTTCCCGGAAATGATTGCGGCAGAAATGGAAGCGGCAGCAATCGCTCAAGTATGCTTTAAATATGGTACGCCTTTTGTAATTATTCGGGCATTATCTGATATTGCTGGCAAAGAATCTAATATCTCATTTGATAATTTCCTCGAAACAGCAGCAGCAAATGCGGCTAATATCATTATGAATATGCTAGAAGACATGCCACAATAATACCAATCTAACAACAATTACCACCGAACAGGAATGGATTCCATGATAAAATGGAAGTCATCGGGGGTGGTTTTAGATGAATTCTATGAAACAATTAGAAAATAAAATTGAAGATTATAAACGATTTATTATTACGTTAATCATAGTGAGCAGCTATTTCTTTATAGGGACAATCATCAGTATGTATGTTTATCATAATCAGTTAGAAGGCCTTATGGTGACATTGACACTTATGGGTCTGGCTACAGCATTCTACTTTATACTGAAGTTGACTGAGTTCCAACAAAAATTAACGGAAGAAGAGTAAAAGCAGGTGACGTCATCCACGTTTCACCTGCTTTTTTGTCTTGTCTAGGAAATTATAAAAAATGATGGTTGGGGATAACATTTTGCAATGGGACACATCCAGCTCCAGCGCCTACCCCCTCGAGGTCTTATGTCAATCCTTTCTGTGATTTGAAAAACTTGGCTTATCGCCGCATCCTAATGGCGAAAGCCTTAGTTTTTCTTATACTTTGATCCTTTATTAAATTTAGTCTGTATTAAAGTACAAAAAACGTCACGGCGAGGCTGGACTTAAGCTTGTCGGGGGTGAGCAAGGCGCTTGCGCTTTTGTTCTCTTATCTTTTACTTTCAACGATGGAAATAAAGCCAATAACCGCCGCCAATGATGAGCAATAATAATAAGAGGACAATGACAACTGAATACCATTGTCCACCTGGAGTGTAATAGTTGCCATAAGGATAAGGCGGGTAAGGACCATAAGAGCCATACATTGGTCAATCGCCTCCTGAATTAGGTGCTTACCCTATCCTATGCTTGGGTCAGTCGTTTGATATAGGAGAAATACCCATTTTTGCACGTTCATGTTTATAGAATTCATGGAAAATCTTCATCAATGCTCTTTTTTCGATACGTGAAACATAGCTTCGTGATATCCCCAACTCTTTAGCAATCTCTCTTTGTGTTTTTTCTTCTTCAGCATTCAAACCATAACGGGCAATCAACACTTCCTTCTCCCGTTCATCCAGAATAGTAATGAATTCTTTTATTTTTTCCAGTTCCATCCCTAATTGTATTTGTTCGACTACATCAACATGTTCCGCTTTCAAAATATCGATGAGGCTTATTTCATTGCCTTCTTTATCTTGACCGATAGGATCGTGGAGGGAAACGTCTTTTTTCGTTTTTTTCAAAGCTCTAAGGTGCATAAGTATTTCATTTTCGATACAGCGTGCTGCATAAGTAGCCAGTTTTGTACCCTTGTTTGGAGAGTAGCTTTCAATTCCTTTGATCAAACCAATCGTTCCGATAGAGATTAAGTCTTCTGTATCTTCCTTGGTATTTTCGAATTTTTTGACAATATGAGCGACCAGTCTCAAGTTATGTTCAATTAATAAATCCCTGGCTTCTGGATCACCTTCTTGCAGCAGCTTCAGTTGTTTGGCTTCTTCTTCTGGAGAAAGAGGATTAGGAAATGCCTGGTTTTTCACATAAGAGACGAAGAGGAAAGTTTCCTTGACCAAATAGATAAGAGACCCCAGGATGCTAGACACGATAACAGACCTCCTCCAGGTAGTGGGCTTTTAACCTATAAATTACCTTATGTGGCAAGAACGGTTATCGTGTCTGTCCATCTGAAGAAATAATAGAGAAAAAAAGAAAAAACCTGTCATACCAACGTTATGACAGGTAACTTGCTCTGTATTTAATTGTCGATTGATTTCCTTTTTTCGTTAACAGCCTCTGCATAATCATCTCTGACACTTTTATCCCAGAGTTTTACCCCATTATGATATCCAGCTCGAGAGATCATATGTCCAGAGACTGGAGCAGTCATCATGACAAAAATCATCCCTAAGATCAGTTTCCCACTCACGATCCCATGTTCTACATATAGGAATAAAAACGCTCCTATCATTATACCTGCTATTCCAAGCGTAGAACCTTTTGTAACAGCATGCAGCCTGGTAAAGAGATCAGGAAAACGCAACATCCCGATGGAAGCAGAAAATATAAAGAAGGTGCCGATTAACAGAGAAAGGCTGATGATTATATCGATCAGTAAATTAATCCAAGTCCCGCTCAATAATAACACCCTTTTCTAAAAATTTGGCTACAGCAATTGTACCGATGAACAGCAAGATACCGATCAAGAGAACGACATCGTTCAATTGGGTGGTTACCAATACAATAGCCATCAGACCTGCTAAAGCCATCAAATTCACTCCGATATTATCCAATGCAACAGCACGATCTGGATTGGTAGGGCCGACGATTGCCCGGTACAGGAGCATGATGACAGAGATGGCAATAACGACAATACAAATCAATGCAACGATTGAAATCATTGATTGCGTATATTCTAAGGCTTGTTCCATCATCTAGTCACCTCCATGATCGCCTTTTCGAATGTTTCTTTAATATCATTGATGGACTCCACAACATCAGGGATATCTATAGCATGGATATAGATTTTGGAATTATCTTCACTTACAGCGATAGATAATGTGCCAGGAGTCAAGGAAATCAAGTTTGCTAATAATGTGATTTCCCAGTTGCTTTTTAACTCGGTCGGTAAAGCGAAAATTCCGGGTTCAATATCTAACTTAGGCTTATAAACCAATTTGACTATTTCAATATTGGAGAGGGTCAGTTCTTTTATGAATAGAACAATCAGCTTGATCACTTTGATTACACGATCCATATAGAAGGAATCTGGTATGAAACGCTGTAACACAAAGAGTAGTAAAATACCGAGTAAGTAACCGACTAAAAAGGTGGAGAAAGTGTAGCTTTCACTTAAAAACATCCACATCAGCGCAATAACAATATTAATGACTATTTGTAAATTCATAAATCACTACTCCTTCAGCACAGAATCAATATAGAGTTCTGGCGCCATCAGGTACTCAGCAATGGATTGAATTGCAGGATAGAACCATTCTGCTCCAACTCCTAGTATAACTGATAAGGCCAGTAAGCCAGCTATTGGTCCTGTAAATGCTTTAGCCGCTCGTTTATCTACCGGGAAGCTTTCATCCTTTTCTCCCCAAAATGCTCCGATAAAAATACGGATCATGGAAAACAAGATCAACAGACTGCTCAATAAAGCGACAATTACAATGGTAATTTCCTCTTCTGCTAAACTGCCTTGAAGGAGCAGCAGCTTCCCAATGAATCCACTGAAAGGGGGAATACCTGCCAGAACTAGAGAGGCAAGGAAAAATAGCCATCCGAGTAAAGGATAGTGATGAATCAACCCTCCCATTTTTCGTAAGTCGGAAGTTCCTGCCAAGTATACCAGAGCACCTATCAATAAGAATAATGCTCCTTTGATTACCATGTCGTGAACAAGGTAATAGACGGTTCCGCTTAAAGCAGTCTCCGTAAAAATACCAATTCCCATTAACATAAAACCAACTGCAGGTATGATGTTATAAGCAATAATAAGTTTTACATTATTTGTCGATAGCGCACCGATGACACCGAAGATCATAGTCAAACCTGCCAGCCAAAGGAAGAGGTTATGAGTCATACCCTGGTCATGCGTGAATATTAACGTGAATACCCGCAAAATCGAGTAGATACCTACCTTGGTAAGCAAAGCCCCAAATAATGCTGATACGACTGGGTTAGGTACAGAATAAGAGTTCGGGAGCCAATAATACAAAGGAAATACTGCCGCTTTAGTTGCAAATACGAAAAAAAGTAAGACGGCGACAGTGGTCAGGATGCCCTGTTGGTCAACATCTTTCACCCGTTCAGCGATCTGGGCCATGTTGACTGTGCCTACCACCGAATACACGAAAGAAATTGCTGTGACAAACAACATGGAAGAAAATAAGTTCAATAATAAGTATTTAATCGATTCTCTCAGTTGTGCTTTGCCACCACCTAAGACAATCAGTGCATAGGACGCCATTAGTAATACTTCAAAGAAAACGAAGAGATTGAACAAGTCTCCCGTAAGAAAAGCACCACTCACCCCCGAAATCAACAAGAAAAAGAAGGCGTAGAAATAGAAAGCTTCCTGTTGATCAGACAAGGATTTTGGTGCATAAAAAGCCGCTGCTACAGCAATGATGTTAGTAGTGAGTACCAGTGTTACAGCAAGCAGATCAGCAACAATGATAATGCCGAAAGGGGCTTCCCATGCCCCTGTTTCTAATACCAATGACCCGTTTTGTCTGACATAAGAAAAAATGTATGTCACCACTGCCAGATTCAGGATCGTAATCAGCTTAGCCAATAATCTGACTAGTCGAAGTTTCTTTGGAAAGAAAGCTAAAAGTATTCCTGCTAATAAAGGTATGATGATAGGTAGTATAGCTAAGTTACTCATAATCGTTGCCCCTTAATTGTTCAATATTATCCGTCCCGTTTGCTTCGGAGGCTCTATAAGCTAATACCAGGAGAAAGCTGGTTACTCCAAAGCTGATAACGATGGATGTTAAAATCAACGCTTGTGGCAGGGGATCTGTATAGTGCTCGATCCCTTCCACTAAAATAGGAGGAGCACCGCCTTTTAGACCTCCCATTGTCAAAATAAACAAATGGGCACCATGGGAGATAAGAGCTGTTCCGATCGCAATACGCAGCAGTTGTTTTTGAAGAAGGTTATACACACCTGTTGTAAACAACAAACCTGCGACGATAGACATGATGATCTCCATTATACATCCCCCTTCTTATTTTTACGTAGTTTAATCATTCCGAAAATGCCTAACGCGGCAATTCCGAGCACTGTGATTTCAAATAAAGTATCCAATCCACGCATGTCAACCAGGATCACGTTGACAATATTATCTCCGCCACCGAGCTTATATGAATTTTCGATAAAGTAGGTGGAGATGGATTCAAACCATTTACTGCTATGAGAAGAGATAGCTACAAGTGTCATCAATGTTCCAAAACCTAAGGAAATAATTAAGTTCAGCGCTTTTGTACTCCAAGGTTGTTGTCTGACTTCCAATTTAGGTAAATGATTGAATGTCATCAGGAATAAGGCGACAGTGACAGTTTCTACAATCAACTGTGTCAAGGCAAGGTCAGGTGCACGGTAAATGACAAATAGAATGGAAAGTCCATAACCGACCACACCTAAAATAATGATAGCTGCCACGCGGTTATTAGCAACAATCGTACCTGCTGCTGCGACAACCATCATGATAGCAACCAACAATTCTATGGCGGTAAACTCAGCTGTATTTTCCATACTGAAAGTGAAGCCTCCAGTGGAAATCATAAAGCCGAAGGTAACAATCAGAATTGCAGATAAGATTAAGCGAAAATATCTGCCTAGTGACCCATTCATATACCCTTTTGTGATTTTTTCGGAATAGGTTTCCGCACGTTTAACCAATCCATCATACACTTTATTCATACTTAATGGCCCAGGTATGAAACGGTAAATAGGCTCCCATTTTGTTCGAGTAAGCACAAGGATAGTACCGAAAGCAAGAACAGCCATTGACATGATTAAAGGCAGGTTGATTCCGTGCCAGAAATAGATATGTTTATCGACATCTCCACCGTAAATAGAAGCGGCAGCATGACTAATGAAGGGTTTATTGATTAATTCTGGAAATAATCCAATTACAATTACCCCAAGCACAAGGATTGCCGGTGATATAAGCATTCCGATAGGAGCTTCGTGCGGCTTTTTCGGTAATTCTGAAACATTTGCTTTGCCCCGGAAAGTCCCAAAGAAAAAGTACATGGAATAGACAAACGTGAATATGCTGCCGAACACAGCAAGGTATGGTAATACTTGCTGCAAATAGGCTGCCAGGGCATTGCTTGTCGCCTCGAATTCCAGAGTAGCGCCAAAGAACATCTCCTTACTATAGAACCCATTTAAAAACGGCAGTGGAAAGCCTGCCATTGAGAAAGTAGCCAGGACAGCCAGTGTGGCTGTGATCGGCATGAAGGTCATCAATCCACCAAGCTTACGGATATCACGGGACCCTGTTTCATGATCGACGATACCTGCAACCATAAATAGACTTCCTTTAAAGGTTGCGTGGTTCAAAATATGGAATACCGCTCCAAAGATAGCGGCTTTTGTACCAAACCCGAGCATGGCCATGATCATACCAAGCTGACTGATTGTAGAGAATGCAAGGATTCCTTTCAGGTCTGTTTGACGAACAGCCATGTAAGAAGCCCACATTAACGTTATAATTCCAAAACCACTGACTACGACGAAGAACCATTCGGACTCAGCGAATATAGGGATATAACGGGCTACTAAATAGATACCTGCCTTTACCATGGTAGCTGAATGGAGATAGGCACTGACTGGCGTAGGAGCTTCCATTGCATCTGGGAGCCAGATGTGGAATGGAAACTGAGCTGATTTTGTAAATGCTCCTAATAACAGGAGTCCCAATATTAGTGGAAAGAATTCATGATTCAAAATGATACTCTTTTGAGCAATCATCTGTTGAATGCTGGTTGTGTTAGTTATGACAGACATGAAGACAAGGGAACCTAACATACTCAGTCCCCCAAACACAGTGATAAGCAGCGATTTCAACGATCCATACCGCGAGCCCCTGCGATGGTTCCAATAACCGATCAACAAGAAGGAAGATAAGGAGGTGAATTCCCAAAAGCTGTATAGAACAAAAACATTATCCGATAGTACTACCCCGAGCATAGACCCCATGAATATTAAAAAATATACATAAAAGTTGCCGAGCTGCTCTGATTTATGCAGATAGTAGATGGAATAAAAAGCGACTAGTGTACCTATTCCACTAATCAATAATACGAATAATAAACTTAAACCATCCAAATAGAAGTTCATATTCATATTCAAGGATGGGATCCAAGTATAACTCCTTGTGACAGGCTGGAATCCTGTCCCTATGAATTGGATAAAGTAAAGAAAGACGATTAGAGGTATAAGGGTAACAAATATACCAGTATGTATCCTATTCTTCATCCTAGCTAAAAAAGGGATGAAGATGGATGCTATGAAGGGTAATAAAACGGCAAACAACATCAAGCTGATCCTCCTCTGAATAATGTATAAGAAAAGTCTTACACGGACTTGTTATAGAAACATAGTCACTCAATTGTAATCAAAAATTACACGATTATTCAACTAAATGTAACTAAATCATAAGCTTCTTTTAGTGTGTCCCATAGTCTTATTAAATAAGAAGAAACATGGAATAAATTTTAAAATAAAAATAACGCACTTTTGATTGCCAAAAGTGCGTTATTGGGGAATTTTTCCTTTATCAGCTTGTTTTTTTAATTGAAGGGTGTATGGCTCGTCTATGTAATTCTTCCTCAATCAATTCTATAAAATCTTTACTTAAGTTAAGTTCTAATGCTTTGTGATAGGATTCAATTAACAACTTATCAGTCAAATGCTCCATATAGCGTCACAAAATGGCGTGACGTTCACCTCCAATCAGGTGTTATCAATTTCCAAAACGTAACCTAACTTCGTTTGTAACCCAACTTTACCACGAAAGTTGCACCCATACAACAGAGTAGTTATCTACATAAATATGTAGATAACTTGTGTATAATTGTGAATTTATTCATAGGAATCTTGTCAAAGATATGTGGAAAATGTGTATAAACTTATCCACAGGTGAGATTTTGCCGTAATTTGTCGAACGATTTTTGGAATTATACTATTTACTTTGAAACATGCGTTGAATTTGTATATGATGGGTAAGGAGTAAAAAAGGTACGGGTAAATAGTGAATGAGGTGAATGGGTTGTTCAATAAATTCTTACCGAATGAACATGTAGATAGTATATTTGAAATCAGACCTGAGGATTTGAAAGAACGGGGGATTAAAGGCATCATTACAGATTTGGATAACACTTTGGTAGCCTGGGACGTTCCCGAAGCTACCCCAGAGATCCTTCAGTGGTTCAAAATAATGGATGAACATGGAATCAAGGTAACGATTACTTCTAATAATAAGCAGGACCGTGTCCGTGTTTTTTCACAGCCATTGGACACAAGTTTCATTTACAGTGCGAGAAAGCCCTTATCTTATGCATTTAAAAAAGCACAAAAGCAGATGGAATTGAACAAAGAAGAGATTGTGGTCATTGGTGACCAGTTGCTGACTGATGTTCTGGGAGGAAACTTTGCCGGCTTTCATACCATCTTAGTTGTTCCAATTGTAGAAACGGATGGCTTCTTTACACGTTTTAATCGAAAAATTGAGCGCAGGATTCTGAAATGGATGAGAAAAAAAGGTAAACTGACTTGGGAGGAATAAAGATTGACTAATGCTATCGTATGCCAGGGATGCGGCGTGAAAATCCAGACGGAGTACCCTGATCAGCCAGGTTATGCTCCCGCTTCCGCTTTAGAAAGGGAAGAAGTGATTTGCAAGCGGTGTTTTCGATTGAAAAATTATAACGAGGTACAGGATGTACCTTATCAGGATGACGATTTCTTACAGATGTTGCATCAAATATCTGAAACTGACAGCCTTATTGTCAATTTAATTGATATTTTTGATTTCAACGGAAGTTTCATACCTGGGTTGGCACGTTTAACGGGGAACAACCCTATTTTATTGGTTGGTAATAAAATGGACGTGCTTCCAAAGTCAGTCAATCATAATAAAGTGAGACAATGGCTCCGCCGATCTTGTAAAGAATTGGGAATGAAAGTAGAAGATGTCCAATTGATTTCAGCTGCCAAAGGCCAGGGGATAGAAGAGCTGTCAGCAGCCATCGATCGAATGAGAAAAGGAAGGGATGTCTATATCGTAGGCACAACTAATGTAGGAAAGTCTACCTTTATCAATCGTTTGATCAGTCGTACGCATGGTGTAGAAGATGCAATTACTACTTCTTATTTCCCTGGAACAACACTGGGTTTTATTGATATTCCCCTTGATGAGGAATCATCACTATTCGATACCCCAGGAGTAATTCACCGGCATCAAATCGCTCATTATGTTTCTGATAACGACTTGAAACGGATTACACCTAAAAAAGAAATCAAGCCCATGGTCTTTCAGCTTAATGATAAACAAACACTTTTCTTAGGTGGGCTGGTCCGAATGGACTTTGAAGAAGGAGAACGGAGCTCTTTCATTTGTTATGTGTCTAATGACTTGTCTATCCACCGAACTAAGTTGGAAAACGCGGATAATCTATACAATAATCACATAGGAGAACTTTTGTCACCTCCTGATGAAACAACCCTCGAGCGATTACCTGAATGGAAGACTACTTCATTTAGAATAGAGAATCATAAAACAGATATCGTAATTTCAGGGCTGGGATGGATTACTGTTCCGGAGGGTTCCGTATCAGTGACGATACATGCTCCTCAAGGAGTAAAAGTATCCTTGAGAGAATCTTTAATATAATAAGGGATGTGGAATAATGAAACTAGGTTTGATCGGAAACCCTATCAAGCACTCATTATCTCCCTGGATCCATAATCAATTATTGAAACAAGCAAATATTCCAGGGGAGTATAATTTGTATGAGTTAGAACCTGGCAGTTTTGCCGCACAAATGGAACTCTTGAAGAAAGAAGGACTGGCAGGGTTCAATGTTACGGTGCCATTCAAGCAGAAGATCATGATGGAGCTGGATGCCGTTGATGAACAGGCAAAATTGATTGGGGCAGTAAACACAGTCAAAATCGAGAATGGGCAATGGAAAGGATTTAATACCGATGGAAAAGGGTTTCTGAATTCTTTACGTGTCAAATATCCGGATATATGCAACGCTGACAGAAAGGTATTAATCCTTGGTGCAGGTGGTGCCGCAAAAGGTATTTTTCACACCTTGGTACATGCTGGTTTCGAAAATATTGACATTGCGAATCGTACAACAGATCGCGTAAAGGAAATGACGAAAAGTAATGATACATCTGATGGAGCTGGAATTATTACGCTTGCAGATGCTGAACAGCGGGTTGCTGATTATGATTTAATCATTCAAACCACAACTGTAGGGATGAAACCTCACGAAGAACAGCAAATTATTTCCCTTGATAATATCCGAGAAGGTACAGTTGTCAGTGACATTGTATATCAGCCATTAATGACAGCCTTTTTGAAGGAAGCAGCTGAAAGCGGGGCAAGAATACATCAAGGCCATGAAATGCTTCTTTATCAAGCGGTGTATGCCTTTGAAATATGGACAGGGACTTCTCTGGATGAACATGGATTACTAGAAGCACTTGAAGCACAATTGAAAGGAGCATAAACCTATGCTTACAGGGAAACAAAAACGGTATTTACGCGCTCAAGCACATCACATGAACCCGATTTTTCAAGTCGGAAAAACCGGTGTCAATGAAAATATGATTGCTCAAATTGACGACGCTCTCGAAAAAAGAGAACTGCTTAAAGTCAGCGTCCTTCAAAATTGTATGGAGGATAAAAATGAAGTGGCAGAAGAATTAGTAAAAGGCACTGGTTCGGAGCTTGTGCAAGTCATCGGTAATACGATTGTTTTATATAAGGAATCAGAAGAAAACAAACAAATTGAGCTTCCTTAATAAGGGGAGAGTTATATGAAGCGTGTTGGAATTCTAGGCGGAACTTTTGATCCTCCTCATCTCGGTCACTTGATCATTGCCGAAGAAGTTTATCAAAAAATGAAGCTGGATGAGGTCTGGTTCATCCCTTCGAATCAGCCGCCACATAAAGCTAATGCCAATGCAGACAATCAAGATCGCCTGGAGATGGTAAAAGCCGCCGTGGCTGGAAATGACCACTTTTCTATTCATGATATTGAATTACGTAGAAATGGTAAATCCTATACCTATGAGACCATTAGCCAACTGAAACAAAGGTACCCGGATATCTCATTTTATTTTATTATCGGAGGAGACATGGTAGAATATTTGCCAAAGTGGAATGCTATCGATAAACTGGTGGAACTTGTTCAGTTTGTGGGAGTAAAGCGTAGTGGATATCCATTAAATAGCTCTTATTCCATTAAGGAAGTAGAGATACCAGTAATCGAAATATCTTCAACCATGATCAGGGAACGTTTAGGACAGGGGCAGGAAATCAAGTATTTAGCGCCCGATGCTGTGATTGAATATATAAAGGAGCATCGATTATATGAAGCTTGACCGTGATATGGCACTAGAACTTGTAAAAGCCAAACTAAAAAAAGAACGTTTTGAGCATACGATCCGGGTGACGGATACAGCAGTGAAACTTGCTGAAATGTATGGTGCTGATGTGGAGAAAGCCGAGCGGGCTGCAATTTTACATGACTATGCGAAGTATCGAAATAGAGAAGAAATGAAGCGGTGGATCAAATCTGATCCTCGTCTGCCGAAGGATTTATTACACTACCATCATGAATTGTGGCATGGACCCGTGGGGGCAGTGATACTCGAAAAAGAAGCAGGTCTTGATGATGCAGAAGTCGCTGGTGCCATAGCTTGTCATACAACTGGTAAAGCAAATATGAACGTATTAGATAAAGTTATCTTTCTTGCAGATTATATTGAGCCGGGAAGAAAGTTTCCAGGTATTGATGAAGTACGTGGCACTGCAAAAGAAGATCTGGATAAAGCGTGTCTTCAGGCTGCTCATAATACGATTTTCTTCTTAATGTCCAAAGGGCAAAAAGTTTATCCGGATACACTGCACAACTATAATCATTTAATAAATATAATCACCCATAAATGAAATGGAGGGGTTTGAATGGATAGTAAAGAATTGATGAAACTTGCTGCACAAGCATGTGATGATAAACGAGCGGAAGATATTGTCGTATTGGATATGGCAGAGGTATCTCTTATCGCCGATTATTTTTTGATTTGTGAAGGATCCAATGAACGCCAAGTTCAAGCTATCGCGCGTGAAGTAAAAGAAAAGGCGGAAGAAGCAGGGTTATCGGTTACAAGGATTGAAGGTTTTGAACAAGCACGTTGGATCCTTGTCGACTTAAATGGGGTTATCTGCCATATTTTCCATAAAGACGAACGAAATTACTATAATCTGGAACGGTTATGGGGAGACGCTCCGACCGTAGCGGTTGAAAGTGTCTGAATGCCTGTGTCTTATGGTGAGATGGCATTCGTTTATGATCTTTTGATGCAGGACGTGCCATATGAGGAGTGGGTTTCCTTTACAGACGACCACTCCTCAGGAAAAAATATTTTAGACATGGGATGCGGTACAGGAGAAATAACTATTCGCCTCGCTGAAAAGGGGTATCAAATGACTGGTGTCGATCTTTCAGAGGATATGCTTGCAATAGCTAATGACAAGACACCTTCTCATGTAAGTATTCACTGGCTTCAACAAGATATCCGAAATTTAGCCGGTTTAAAAAACTTTGATACGGTTATCAGTTATTTTGACGTCCTTAACTACATCACATCCCTGGATGATTTAAAGGCCGTCTTCAAGCAAACCTTTGATGTTCTAAAACCTGGTGGCGCTTTTATTTTTGATGTGCACTCGCTCGTTCATTTACAAGACAATATGGCTGGAGAAACTTTTGCAGAGGTTTACGATGAAACCACCTATATTTGGTTTTGTGAACCTGGGGAACAAGCGGAAACCTTTGTTCATGACTTGACCTTTTTTGTACAAGAACCTGATGGTTCTTATAATCGTTTTGATGAATATCATACCCAGCGTGGTTACAGGATGGAGCTTTTGAAAAAAGAGTTGTATTCTGCAGGTTTTGTTATCACGGCAGTTTATGCTGATCTAAAGCGAGAACCGGTACATAATGATGCAGAGGGAGACCGTTTGTTTTTTATATGTAAAAGAAAATGAACCACAGGAGATGGCAGCTATCTCCTGTGGTTTTTAAATTCCCACTATGCATTTAGTAAAGCATGAGTTAATATAATATATATAGATTTCAATCCTGCTTCAACATTAATTTATCAGCTTTATGCTTCTTTTGAGTAGCCTGGAACATTTCCTCAAATAAATTGCCGATATTTTGTTCTAATGCGACCAAGCCTTCCCCGGTAACTCCACCCTTAACACTTACCTTTTTCCTTAATGTTTCCAATGTATAATGATTTTTTGCAAGTAAACTTCCATACCCAATCAGCATTTCTGTAGTTAATTCTGTCGCTATATCCTCAGGTAATCCAGCTACCTCCCTGGCAGCTTTAATCCACCGTTCCATCAAAAAGCTTATAAAAGCAGGCCCGCATGAAACGATATCTGAACAAACTCTGATGTAGGGTTCCTCAATTTCAATAGGCCGTGAAATGAATTTAAAGGTTTGCTTTAATAATGCTTTCATTTCAGGCTGCACAGACTCTCCAAAACTCATCAACGTCGTTCCGGAGAAAGCTCGATTTGTTATGGAAGGGACAATTCTGGCTACCTGGCACGGCAGTGCTTTCTCTAATTCATCTACCCCAACGGGACTGGTAATAGAAATTACACACTGACTATTTCGAAAGTAAGGCTTTATTTCTGCAAATAATTCTTTCATATCATGTGGCTTTACACAAAGCATGATGATATCCGATTCAACGATTAAGTCACGTAATTCTTTTTTTATTCCAAGACGAGGATGTCTTTGTTTGAGTTGATAAGCTTTCTCTAATGAGCGGTTTGTCACGATCATTTCGTTTGCTTCCAGTGATCCGCTTTCAATCAAAGATTCAATGACAATCGTTCCCATGTTTCCGGTCCCAATAACTCCCCAAATCATGTTATACCTCCTTTGAATTATTTATTATTTCATCTATATGAACTTAGCTCGGATTATAGGAAAGGATGTGTTTGATTATATGTATTGGATTAAAAAATATGCCTGGATGGCTATTGCTTTTGCAGTCGCTATCTGGATGTTGGTGGGAGAGGAAGAGAAAAAGGAAGATGATTTCGCTGTCTCCTATTCACTTGAAGAAGCTTCTCCACAAACACCAGAGAGTAAAATCCTTGCAGAACAGGAGAATATCGTAGTTGATGTCAAGGGAGCAGTTATAAAACCTGGGGTTTATGAACTTTCAGCAGGGAGCCGTGTCGCGGATGCGATACAGTTGGCTGGAGGAATGAGAAAAGAGGCCGATCCAACATCGGTCAACCTTGCTCAGCGATTGATTGATGAAATGATGATCATCGTAAATAGTTACGGAAATACGGAACAAGGAGGAAGCGAAAGCGTTAAGAATGACAAAATCAGAATCAATTATGCAGATGTAAATGAGATTCAACAATTGGATGGAATAGGAGAGTCAAAAGCAAAAGCCATTGTACAGCACCGTGAAGAAAATGGCATGTTCCAAACGATGGATGATTTGTTGGATGTTAGTGGGATTGGAGAAAAGACTTTGGAGAATATCGGGGATTCGATTCAGATTCCGTAGTTTATTGACGAAAAAAATCCACCAATGTAAACTTATTTTAAAACCTAGAAAAGGGGATCTATACATAATGGAGCGTATATCATGGGACCAATATTTTATGGCTCAAAGTCATTTGCTGAAAATGAGGAGCACGTGTGAACGTTTAGCTGTCGGCGCTACAATTATAAGAGATAAGCGGATGATTGCAGGCGGTTATAATGGAAGCGTATCAGGTGGCGTGCACTGTATTGATGAAGGGTGTTATGTCATTGATGGGCATTGTGTCCGGACTATCCATGCTGAAATGAACGCACTGTTACAATGTGCTAAATTCGGGGTAGCTACAGAAGGTGCTGAGATATATGTGACACACTTTCCTTGTCTGCATTGCTGCAAGGCCATCATCCAGGCGGGTATTACAGCTGTCTATTATCATGCTGATTATCGTAACCATCCCTATGCAATTGAGTTATTCCGTGATGCAGGCATGAAAACGGAGAAAGTTGAATTGAAAGAATGGCCACTTGATCCGTTGTCAGATAAAAAAGAGGTTTAAAAATGCGGGGATATTGGCACATATTTGCGGTTGCTTTCGTGTTGGGAGGCCTTACTTTTTCTTCCTGGCAGGAAGGCACCGCGATTATTTATATAATGCTGTTAATGGTATCGCTTTTTAAGATAAAACCACCTAAGTACTTAATCATAATAATAGGCAGCTTCTACCTGCTTGGCGGTTTGATTGTTGCCAAAGATCCTCCTTTACCTGAAAATACTGGTGCTGTCATAACAGGAAAATTGGTGACGATACCAAAAGAAAGAGATAATTCGATTGAAGTTGTAATGAAAGTGGCAGATTCAGAAAAAAAAATTTTATTGACTGCCTTCCTTGAAAATCCCTCCACTCCTATCACTTCTATTACTGATAACTGGCAACATGGTGCTGTATGCCAGGCCCAGTCCACTGTTTCACTCCCTCCGTTAGCAACTAATCCCGGTGAATTTGATTATCGTGACTATTTGAAACACAAAGGAATAACCTCGCAAATTATCATTAATGAAGCGACACAAATGACTTGTAGTGGCAGCTCATGGCTAGCCTTGTTGTACGAACAAAGAAAGAAGCTGCTCACGGAATATGGTGAGAATCTTCCAGGTGAGGCTTTTGCCTGGTTGAAGGGATTAGTGTTTGGAGATACGGATGATTTAGATATTACGATTATTGAGTTATTCCGAAGGTGGAATCTTTCACATTTACTTGCCATTTCGGGTTTGCATATCGGATTGATGATTGGATTGTTTCTGTATATTTTTTATCGTTCAGGGATAATAACAGTGGAAAAAAGCTTCTGGGTCCTCTTTTTCTTTCTGCCATTATATGCTCTCTTTGCAGGTGGAGCTCCTTCTGTGTTGAGGGCTGTAACAATGGCATTGCTAGGTATGCTAGTCCTAAAACTAAAGCTCCAGATCCGTATTTCGGATATTCTAAGCTTATTGCTGATAAGTTTTTTGATTATAAACCCTGTTTATTTTTATCACCTTGGCTTTCAATTTTCTTTTCTTGTAACATTCGCTATCGTTCTTTCTAATACCTGGTTTAAGCGAACACATTCAAAATTGTTTTTATTGTTACAGGTCAGCCTCTTGAGTCAATTGATCATTTTGCCTTTGCAACTTTTCAATTTCTACCAATTTAATCCTCTTTCTGTCTTCATCAATTTAGTTTACGTACCTTATTTTTCCTTCTTTGTCATTCCATTTATGGTTTTCTTAAGCCTCTTTACACTTTTTGTTCCAGGTTTAGCTTTCGTAGGAGCCGAAATTTTTCTAGGTATTCATGGCTTTTCCATGGAAGTCCTGCGTCAGGTTGATGCTTATTTATATTATCCTTGGATTATTGGTAAAATAACACCATTGTTTGGTATCGGTTACTATATTTCATTAGGTCTTATGCTGGCAAGGCTGGAAAAGGGAGAGGAAAGAAAAGCTTTTTATGCAGCTATTCTGGCTGTATCCGTGCTGATATTATTTTCGTTGAAACCCTATTTG
The DNA here is from genome assembly GCF_900107755.1 of Thalassobacillus cyri. Classification (GTDB taxonomy): domain Bacteria; phylum Bacillota; class Bacilli; order Bacillales; family Halobacillaceae; genus Thalassobacillus; species Thalassobacillus cyri. Next base: position 77,297 of record NZ_FNQR01000011.1, read on the forward strand.
AGTAAAGAAGGTACCATAACCATGCTGGACATAGGACAAGGGGACAGTATTGTCGTTGAACTGCCTTATCGTAAAGGTGTGTTTCTGATTGATGCAGCCGGTCCCTCTCATTTTTCCAAAAATCAAAAGAGAATTGCTGACAATATTATCGGTCCTTTTCTTAAGTCCAAAGGGATCAGTGATATAGATGCCATTTTTTTAAGCCATGAAGATACCGATCATATTGGAAGCGCCCCATATGTAATTGAACAATTTCATGTAAAGAAGCTTGTAACCAGTATATATTTTCAGTTCTCTGAGGATTTACAAGCAAAAATTTCAGAAGCAGAGTTGCCCGTCGTACAAGTGAAAGGCGGGGAGAAACTCACTCTAAGCGGCCAAAGTTTCGCTGTTTTAAACCCTGTTAAAGACTTTGCAGATAAAAATGATAATTCTTTAGTGATGCAAGCTTCATTTGGAGCCGATACGTGGCTGTTTACGGGGGATATCTCAGTTGAGGTGGAAGACGAACTTCTCGATGTTTTTCCCGGTCTTCAGATCGATGTGTTGAAAGTTGCCCACCATGGTAGCAATACTTCGTCGTCACAAAGGTTTTTGGAAAGTCTTCATGTGAAGGTGGCACTTATATCATCCGGAAGAAATAATCGCTACGGTCATCCCCATCAGACAATAATAGAGACGTTGGGAAAGCAGGAGATACGCATATTAAGAACAGACCTGCAAGGAGCCATCCAATACAAATACACGGGGGATGATGGCACATTTTATACCTATTACCCGTACGACCGGGAGGAACAGAGTCAATAAGCTCAAAAAAATAAAAAAGGCCGCTTTACCAGCAGCCTACTTACGTAATGGAAATTATGATCCGATTACACTCACGACGACACCGACGAAGAATATAATGAAAAAGAACAAGAACGAGAAAATGAACCCTTTGCCTGAGTCAATGACGTCATTATTTTTTGATTGAATATTTTTTTTGAATTCGTTCACTTTTACCCCTCCTATATACCTGTGTTTTAGTATAAGTGATACACAGGTAAAAATCCAGATTCAATACCAATTAAATAAAAAATCTATCCATTTTTTTGTTTGCCTCCGTTAGCAAGAGTTGTCATCTATAGTTTGCGTTCTTTTGGTCAATCTAAAACCAAGGGACAACATCGCCGCCCGGTCTTTCTCCCGGGTATTGATCGGACGGCGTTCATATAGATTGTTCAGGCACCTCGTTCTTAAAGATTTTTGACAAGGCTTCCTAACCGGCATAAAATAAGAACATTGAGTTCCATTTATGGGTAGGGATGGACGAGGTGCCTGTCACATTTATCAAGTAAGCTGGGGTGTAACAATGAACTATATGGATACAATGAAAAAAATTAACAAAAAACAATTTTCTTCGATATATTTATTATATGGAACAGAATCATACTTAATCCAGGATATTAAACAAAAAATACTTAAGCATGCACTTTCAGAGGCAGACCAGGATGTAAATGTATCTTATTATGATTTAGAAGAAGTGCCGATTGAAGACGTGGTTACTGATGCAGAGACCTATCCTTTTTTTGGTGAGCGGAAAGTCATCATTGCAGATAATCCCGTATTTATGAAAGCAAAACCGGACAAGCTGCCATTCGAACATGATACAGAAGCGTTTCAAGCTTACCTGGAAAATCCCGTGGATTATTCTATATTGGTTATTACAGCCCCGTATGAAAAGTTGGATGAACGCAAAAAAACTTTCAAACAATTTAAAAAATATGGAGAAGTGGTACCCTGCCAGCCGGTAAGGGAATGGAATATGGATGAATGGATTCAATCAATCGCAAAAGAAATGGGCATTCAGGTTCCTAAAGAGCTTCACGAATTATTTATACAGGAAATCGGAACGAACTTGATGGTACTTAGAAGTGAAATGGAAAAATTGGCGCTGAATGCTGAAGAAGATGGAACGGTAACGAGGGAAATGGCAGAATCTTTGCTTTCTCATAGTGCTGAAGCTTCCGGGTTGAAATTGGTTGATGCGGTAATGGAAAGGAATCTTTCCAAAGCCATTCATTTATATAAAGATCTGATTCGCATGAATGAAGATCCGATAGCTTTGACCGCTTTGCTTGCTTCGCAATTCCGGATTATTTTTCAAGCAAAGATTTTAAAACAAAAAGGCTATGCTCAAAACCAAATGAGGCAATACATACAAGCTCACCCTTATGTAATCAAGATGGCAATGAAAAGAGAACAATATTTCAGCTTGCATGAACTTGAACAGATCATGGATCAGCTTACCGAAACAGACCAGCAGATAAAACAAGGAAAAGTAGAGAAAAGCCTGGCATTTGAATTGCTGCTTTATCGAATGATCCATATTAAACGGATGGATAACAAAATAGGATGAAGTGCAAACAAAAAAGAGCTGCATGGGACGATAATCATATCGTTTCATGCAGCTCTTTTTTAGAGCTAAGCCATTATTTCTTGCAAAATGAAAAACGACCCTGGCAAGAGTCGCTTGTTGGTCATAAAAAAAGCAAGCCTACAGGCTGTTTACTTTTTTAGCTAGGCGAGATTTTTGACGGTTACCGTTATTTTGCTGGACAATTCCTTTTTGAACGGCTTTATCAATGTTTTTCGTTGCAGTTTGTAGAGCGCTCTTCGCACCTTCTGCATCATTGTTTGCTACTAATTTTTCCACACGCTTGACTGCTGTACGCATGTCCCCTTTGTAAACAAGGTTTTGAGCGCGACGGTCATTAGTTGTACGAACACGTTTAACTGCGGATTTAATGTTTGGCATGATTTCACCTCCTAGGTAAAAACATAAGACTCATTCATATCGAACAAGAGTCATTTTACCAAAGCCATCACTAGTTTTCAATAGGTTTATCCCTGTAGTAAAAGAAAAGGTATAAAATTCTTGAACCTGCTTCAAGCTAGATAGCAAAAAGGAGGCAGGTTTATGGGTGAGAACAATATCAAATTCACGGTACGTACGGATCTTGCAATCGAAGCCAGAGATATGTATGTCGAGGATGAGCAGCAAGAGCAATCTCCTCAAGGTGTAGAGGTAGAAGAAAAAACTGTTGATGACATTAAGGTTACATATGTCACCATCGATGAAGCAGCGGAAGAAAGACTTGGTAAAAAAGCGGGAAACTACATTACCCTGGAATCCAAGGCCATCCGAAACCAGGATACGGATATGCAGAAGCGGCTCTCGGTCGTCCTGGCAGAGCAGCTAGGTGAATTGTTTAAACTGAATGATATAAAAGAAGGGCAGACGTGTATGGTGGTCGGACTCGGGAACCATAATGTCACTCCTGATGCGTTAGGGCCAATGGCTATGGAGAAAGTTATGGTAACCACCCATTTATTTAAATTACACCCGGAAACTGTTGCGGAAGGCTATCGACCTGTGGCAGCCATCACTCCAGGGGTAATGGGGGTTACAGGAGTCGAGACGAGCGATATCATTTTGGGGGTACTGGAAAAGACAAAACCAGACTTTGTTATTGCAATCGATGCGCTGGCCTCAAGATCCATTGACCGTATCAATGCTACCATCCAATTATCAGATACAGGTATCCATCCAGGATCAGGGGTAGGGAATAAAAGAAAAGAATTGAGTAAATCTACGTTGAACATCCCGGTGATAGCAGTTGGGGTTCCGACCGTCGTGGATGCTGTTACGATTACGAATGATACCATTGATTACCTGTTGAAGCATATGGGCAGGGAGTGGCGCGAGAAAGATGATCCTTCTAAATCTCTCACGCCGGCAAAAATGACTTTTGGCGAGAAGACATTACGTGAAGAGGATTTGCCTGACTTGGATCAACGGAAAGCGATTCTTGGTATGGTAGGCGGCCTGGAAACGCATGAGAAACGTCAATTGATAGAGGAAGTTTTATCTCCGATCGGTCACAATCTGATGGTGACCCCTAAGGAAGTAGATGGATTCATGAAAGATATGGCACATGTGATAGCCTCGGGAATTAATGCTGCCCTTCATGAAAGGGTTAAAGGAGATGAAGCACAATCCTTTACGAGGTAGTGTTGATAGAAAGTTGATAGAGTAATGTTCTATTTTGGTTGTCTCTTCATAGACTTTAGTAATCAGCCTTAAGGTCATGAAGGGATTGGGACGATGAAAAAGATAAGACGACGGCCGCCATTCCAGTATTATAAATTCAATAGGCTATCAAAACGGGCTGGATCCCTGGTAGGAGCAATGCTTGCGTTATTGTTGATTATCGGGGCATTGACCAGTGTGAAGCCTACTTATCGCATTTATTCTGAGACAATCCAAGGTTGGACCAGCCAAATAGAAGGACCATCTTTTCTCTACTTATTCAGCATGGAAAACAGATTATTCGAAGCAGCATATCCTGAAAATATAACTCCCCCAAATTTGTCGACCATGAGTTTTCAACTGGCGACAAGTTTGACACCGAACGACCCGAGAAGTCTGTTGGGAAGGGAATTGCCCGGGCTTGATACCTATCATGGAGAAATTCTTGTGGCCGGTGAAGGTACAGACTATACCAATTTACCGGTAGAGTCGCATCCACCACTTGATGTCGTTCTTGAAGATAGAGAAGCAGTCGATACGGAAGATGAAGAACCAGTGGAAAATCCCTCAAGAGAAGGAGATGCCCCATCAACTGGCGGACGAGATGTTGTACTTATTTATAATACCCATAACCGGGAATCCTTTCTTCCTCATTTAGCAAAAGGAACAGAGCACGCATACCATGATGAAGTAAATATCACGAAAGTAAGTGACCGACTGGCAAAGTCTTTGGAAGCCAATGGAATTGGTGCTGAGGTACTTACACAAGATGTCACTCAATATGCCAGGGATAAAGACATGGCACCCTACGATGCCTCAAGATCACTTGTTTCGGAGGTTATGGGCTCAAATCAAGACGTTCAGTATATATTCGACCTTCATCGTGATGCAGTACCAAGAGATATTACCACTACGGATATCAATGGTGAAACATATGCGAAAACAATTTTTGTTATTGGGGCTGAACATCCCTCCTTTGAAAAAAATGCAAGGCTGGCAGCTGATCTGCATGACATGCTTCAAGAAAAATATCCTGGGCTAAGTCGTGGAGTCATCAAAAAGAAAGGGAACGGAGTGGATGGTAAATACAATCAGGATCTTTCTGAAAATGCCATACTCGTTGAATTTGGCGGACACGAAAATAGCCTGGAAGAAGTTTATCGGGCTGCGGATGCAGTAGCTGAAATATTTAGTGATTATTACTGGAATGCAGAAAAAGTTTCAGGGGACTAAATAACAGGAGGTGGTCGTAATGTTAAAGTATCTTCTTTTCATTTGTATGATGATTGTACTGTTTTTAGGCGGTGCTCTGTTTGGCATCAATCAGGCTAGTGAAGGCGTCATCCAGACAAGGGGGTATACGACGGACCACCTGAAAGAAGCGTTGTCCGTGGAACAGACAGGCCAGGATAAATATGATGTAACTGTAATGGGAATACCAGTTGAACAGCAAAATGTCGAAACAAAAATTAACCTCTATCAAGATCACGCTGCCCATTCCAGCGTCCAACTGGCTGAATTGTTGGGTGGCGGCGTTTCCAGGATATACGATGTGGTAATCACTGCAGCAGCCAATATTGTGGAGCCATTATTCTGAACATATACACAAAGCAGTCCATTCGATGGGCTGCTTTATTGTTTGAAAACTTATAGATAATTCAACGGATTGGGATTGAAAATTCGCTATGCTTTTCATGTTTCCAATATCTCGTCTTGGCTAGTCCAGTTACTATGCCACTTACCGGACTTCCGCTTTTGATGATTGAATATTCGCTTGGCTATTGCTATAATCTATGCTAGTTATCGTTCGTAAAAATAGTAGGAGTGGATTGTAATTGGCAAGTAATCAAAGACAACAGCGTGTGAGGAATTTTTCGATCATTGCTCACATTGATCATGGAAAATCGACTTTAGCTGATCGGATATTAGAAAAAACAAAAGCGTTGACGCAGCGTGAAATGAAAGAGCAATTCCTTGATGCCATGGATTTGGAGCGGGAACGAGGAATTACAATCAAATTAAATGCTGTACAACTGAATTATAAACAAGATGATGAAGACTATATCTTTCATTTAATAGACACCCCAGGGCACGTCGACTTCACTTATGAAGTCTCCCGTAGTCTCGCAGCCTGTGAAGGTGCCATACTCGTCGTGGATGCTGCGCAGGGCATAGAAGCCCAGACGTTGGCAAATGTTTATTTAGCATTGGAGAATGACCTCGAAATCATTCCTGTTATTAACAAAATCGATTTGCCTAGTGCAGATCCTGAACGGGTAAAACAGGAAATCGAAGATGTGATTGGTATTGATGCCTCTGATGCTATCCTTGCGTCTGCTAAGGATGGAAAAGGTATTGATGAGATTTTAGAAAGAATCGTGAGTGATATTCCAGCTCCCGAAGGCAATGTCGAAGAGCCGCTAAAAGCACTGATATTCGATTCCTTATATGACCCTTACCGTGGTGTCATCGCCTATGTATGTATAAAGGAAGGGTCTGTCAAAGTCGGGGATAAAATCAAAATGATGGCTACAGGAAAAGAGTTTGAAGTGAATGAAGTAGGTGTCTTCAAGCCGAAACCAGCTCCATTAGATGAATTGACAGTCGGTGATGTCGGTTATTTGACCGCTTCGATTAAAAATGTCGGGGATAGCCAAGTAGGTGATACGATCACGCTTGCCAACAAGCAGGCTGCTCAACCACTGCCTGGTTATAAGCGCCTCAATCCAATGGTTTTCTGTGGGATGTATCCCGTCGATGCCAATCGATACAATGATCTTCGTGAAGCTCTGGAGCGTCTGGAGTTGAATGATTCCTCTTTACAATATGAAGCGGAAACATCACAAGCACTAGGGTTCGGGTTCCGGACTGGGTTCCTTGGTATGCTTCATATGGAAATTATCCAGGAGCGAATCGAACGGGAATTCGGCATTGACCTGATTACCACTGCTCCAAGTGTTATTTACCAGGTAGCATTGACAGATGGAAGTGAGATACAAGTCGATAACCCATCTATGATGCCTGACAATCAAAAAATTCAGGAAGTGCGGGAACCGTTCGTTAAAGCGACAATTATGGTGCCGAATGAATATGTCGGTCCGGTTATGGAGATTTGTCAGAAAAAGCGCGGGGACTTCAAAGACATGCAATACCTGGATGAAAATCGGGTCAATGTCGTCTATGAAATTCCTTTATCAGAAATCGTTTATGATTTCTTCGATGCGCTTAAGTCCAAAACAAAAGGGTATGCTTCCTTTGATTATGAGTTAATCGGGTACAAGGAATCCAACCTTGTAAAAATGGATATCCTATTGAATGGAGATACCATTGATGCACTGTCTTTCATTGTCCATAAGGATTTTGCATACGAGCGAGGAAAGCAAATCGTTGAAAAACTGAAGAATCTCATTCCAAGACAGCAATTCGAGGTCCCTGTCCAGGCGACGATCGGCAACAAAGTAGTGGCTCGCTCTACCATCAAAGCGATGAGAAAGAACGTATTATCGAAATGTTATGGGGGAGATATATCCCGTAAACGTAAGCTGTTAGAAAAGCAAAAAGAAGGTAAGAAACGGATGAAGATGGTCGGTTCTGTAGAAGTGCCGCAGGAAGCCTTCATGTCCGTGCTTGAAATGGACGACGACGATAATTAATAAGCCGAAAAACCGCAGGAAGCTTTTCTTGCGGTTTTCGTTATGAAAGGCGGTAAACCGATGCAGATACCCTCTGTATATATTCATATTCCATTTTGTCAGCAAATCTGCCATTACTGTGACTTCACAAAGTTTTTCTATAATGAAAAGCTGGCAGATGATTATCTGAATGCTTTAGAGAAGGAAATGCAACATTATGTTTTGAAAGAAAAAATTACACCAGATACTATTTTTGTTGGAGGCGGCACGCCGACAGCTCTCTCGCGGGCACAGTTGAAAAAGCTTCTTCTCATCATCGATCGCTATCATGATATAGAATCGTGCAGAGAATACACATTTGAGGCGAATCCAGGTGATCTTGACGAAGAAAAAGTCAAAATGTTGAAAGCCTTCGGTGTCAACAGGATTTCTTTAGGTGTGCAGGTATTTGATGATGACATGCTTGAAAAGATTGGCCGTCTTCATAAAGTGAAAGATGTCTATACTAATATGGAACGACTTTTGAGCGTAGGACTGACTAATATCAGCATCGATTTGATTTACGCACTTCCGGGACAAACGGTTAAACAATTTGAACAGACCGTCGATGAGGCACTGGAGTTTGACCTTCCGCATTATTCTTCCTATTCATTACAAATTGAGCCGAAGACCGTGTTTTATCAACGCTATAAAAAGGGCAAATTAAGCAAGCCTCCAGAGGAAACGGAAGCGATGATGTATGAGTTGCTGCAAGATAAAATGACCGCTCGCGGCAAGCATCAGTACGAAATTAGCAACTTTGCTGAACCGGGATATGAGAGCAGGCACAACCTTACTTATTGGAATAATGAATTTTATTATGGATTCGGTGCCGGTGCTCATGGATATCTGCCTGGAAGGCGGATTGTGAACCTTCGCCCTCTTCCAGCTTACATCAGGCAAGCGACAGAGAATGGCAGGCCTGTGCTTCATGAGGAGCCTATCGGCATAAAAGAACGAATGGAAGAAGAAATGTTTCTGGGACTTAGGAAAACAGAGGGAGTGGACATGCACAGGTTCGAATCGAAATTTGGAAAAAAAATCGAGCAGATATTCGGTGATGCCATCCCTAATCTAGAAGAACGGGATTTGATCACAAAAAAAACCGATAAAATCGCTTTGACGGAAAAAGGCCGTATCCTTGGTAATGAGGTATTCCAGGAGTTTTTATTAGAAGGTAAAGATTCATGAAAAAATCAAGCTAAAGTCGTTGACATTGGAAAACGCATTTGATAATTTAATATTAGATTTAGCACTCAACAGACAAGAGTGCTAACAGAGGTGATCATCATGTTGACAGAGAGGCAATTACTGGTACTGCAAGTGATTATTGATGAATTCATCCAAACGGCACAACCCGTGGGTTCCCGTTCCATTTCTAAGAAAGGCGAAGTTACATTCAGTTCCGCAACAATCCGGAACGAAATGGCAGATCTTGAAGAGATGGGACTGATTGAAAAGACGCACTCTTCTTCAGGTAGGGTTCCTTCTGAAAAAGGGTATCGCTTCTATGTGGATCATCTGTTGTCTCCTTTCCGTCTTTCAAATAAAGAAATACATTCTATTCAGGAAACTTTTCGGGATCAGATGCTTGAGTTTGAGAGAGTGGTTCAAAAGTCGGCGGGGATCCTTTCCGATTTGACGAATTACACATCAATCATCCTCGGACCTGAGGTATTCGAAACGAAGTTGAAACAGCTTCAGATAGTACCATTGACTCCTCAGACAGCCGTAGCGATCCTAGTGACGAATACTGGCCATGTCGAGCACCGGGCATTCAATATTCCTCAGGAAATTGAAGCAAATGACCTGGAAAAGATGGTGAATATATTAAATGACCGTTTGTACGGAGTGCCGTTAGTACAGCTGCATGAAAAGATTTTTAATGAAGTGGGAGACTTGCTGAAAACCCACACGAGGAATTATGAACAGGCATTCCAGTACCTGCAAGCGGCTTTGCTTAATGAACAGCCTGCGAAATTATATGTTGGCGGAAAGACCAACATTCTCATGCAGCCAGAGTTCAAAGATTTAGAAAAAGTAAGATCTTTGTATGCCATGATGGAGAAGGAAAGTGAGATTGTCCACTTGCTTCGCAGCGAGCATCCGGGTATACACGTGAAAATAGGCCATGAGAATGAGGTAGACGCCATGCAGGACTGCAGTTTAATTACAGCAAGTTATGCCTTGGGTGATGATCAAATTGGGACCATTGCTTTACTGGGTCCCACCAGGATGGAGTATAACCGTGTCATCAAGCTGATGAATGTGTTGTCATCTGAAATGACAGATACCTTCAAGTCCTGGTATCAAGGTGAATAAATAAGGGTAAGAATGGATGAAGATGGGCAGCTTCTCTTCCCATCCCTTATTTTTGTCCTTTTACTTTTGTCCAGGCTATAAAAGTGTTATAGTCTTAACGGTGAATAGAACTAGAGGGGGTGTCGGAATGTCAAAAGACAACCAGCAAGAACAAGAAATTTTTACAAATGCTGAAGAAACAGGGACAGAAGAAGAGTTGGAACAGGAAGTTCTCGAGGAAGAACAGTCCGAAGATAATGAGCTGGAAAAGCTAAAGCAAGAATATGACGAACTAAATAATCGTTTGCTTCGGTTACAAGCAGATTATGATAATTTCCGCAGACGGACTATGAAAGAACGGGAAGCGGATCGTAAATATAAGTCCCAGGACTTGGTCACCGAACTGGTACCGGTGCTGGATAACTTTGATCGGGCATTGAAAGTGGACGTCGAAGGTGATGCTGCAAAAGGTTTCATAGATGGTATGAAAATGGTTTACCAGCAATTCAAAGCAGCACTGGAAAAAGAGGGAGTAGAAGAAATAAAAGCTGAGGGTGAAGCGTTTGATCCTCACCTCCATCAAGCAGTGATGCAAGATAATGATGAAAACTATGATTCCAATGTAGTTATTGAAGAAATGCAAAAGGGTTACAAGTTGAAAGATCGCGTCATCCGTCCGGCGATGGTCAAAGTGAATCAATAGCCGGGGTGATTTGAAAAGCAGTATAAACAGACTCCGGATACCAGGGAGTTCTAATAATATATCAACACAGTAGAGCTATAAGGAGGAATTTTGCAATGGGTAAAATCATCGGTATTGACTTAGGTACAACAAACTCTTGTGTCGCTGTAATGGAAGGCGGCGAATCAAAAGTAATTCCAAATCCAGAAGGTAACCGTACAACACCTTCTGCTGTCGCTTTTAAAAATGGTGAGCGCCAAGTGGGTGAAGTCGCTAAGCGTCAGGCGATTACTAACCCGAACACCATTCTTTCCATTAAACGTTATATGGGTACTGACCATAAAGTTGAAGTGGAAGGGAAAGAATATACGCCACAAGAAATCTCTGCAATCATTCTGCAATACATCAAGGGGTATGCGGAAGACTACCTTGGTGAAACTGTAGATAAAGCAGTCATTACTGTACCTGCTTATTTCAACGATGCGGAACGTCAAGCTACTAAAGATGCTGGTAAGATCGCGGGTATCGAAGTAGAACGTATTATCAACGAGCCGACTGCTGCAGCACTTGCATATGGTATCGATAAAGAAGATCAAGATCAGACAATCCTTGTATATGACCTTGGCGGCGGTACTTTCGACGTTTCTATCCTTGATATTGGCGAGGGTACATTTGAAGTTGTATCTACTGCAGGTGATAACCGCCTTGGTGGTGACGATTTCGACCAGGTGATCATCGATCATATGGTTGCTGAATTCAAGAAAGAAAATGGTATCGATCTATCCCAGGATAAAATGGCAAAACAACGCTTGAAAGATGCAGCTGAAAAAGCGAAGAAGGACCTTTCTGGTGTTGCTCAAACTCAAATTTCCCTGCCGTTTATCACAGCAGGTGAAGCTGGTCCATTGCATTTGGAAATGACATTGACTCGTGCTAAATTCGAAGAACTTTCTTCTGATCTTATCGAGCGTTCTATGAAACCGACTCGTCAAGCACTAAAAGATGCTGGCCTTTCTTCCAGTGAAATTGATAAAGTTATCCTGGTCGGTGGATCAACTCGTATTCCAGCTGTACAAGAAGCGTTGAAAAAAGAAGTAGGGAAAGAACCATCTAAAGGCGTTAACCCTGATGAAGTAGTAGCACTTGGTGCTGCGATTCAAGGTGGAGTCTTGCAAGGAGACGTTAAAGATGTCGTCCTTCTAGACGTTACCCCACTATCCCTGGGTATCGAAACAATGGGTGGCGTAACTACTAAACTTATCGAACGCAACACTACTATTCCGACAAGCCACTCCCAAGTATTCTCAACAGCAGCAGACAACCAGACTGCCGTTGATATCCATGTACTGCAAGGGGAGCGTGAAATGGCACAGGACAACAAAACGCTTGGCCGTTTCCAATTGACGGACATTCCGCCAGCACCACGTGGCGTCCCTCAAATCGAAGTATCTTTCGATATTGATGCTAATGGTATCGTTAACGTACGTGCGAAAGATATGGGTACCAATAAAGAGCAATCCATTACTATTAAATCTTCTTCTGGCCTTTCTGACGAAGAAGTAGAAAAAATGGTCCAGGAAGCAGAAGAAAATGCGGAAGCAGATAAGAAACGCCGTGAAGAAGTAGAGCTTCGCAATGAAGCGGATCAGATGATCTTCACTACTGAAAAGACCTTGAAAGATTTAGGCGAACAAGTTTCTGAAGATGAAAAACAACAAGCAGAAACTGCTAAAGATGAATTGAAAGAAGCGCTCGAAGGCGAAGATCTTGATAAAATCAAAGAAAAGAAAGAAGCACTTCAAGAACACGTTCAAAACCTTTCAGCAAAAGTATATGAGCAAGCAGCACAACAAGCTCAAGCTCAGCAGGAAGCACAAGGGGAAGGCAGCGAAGACGATGTAGTCGATGCTGACTATGAAGAAGTCAATGAAGAAGACGACAAAAAGTAAGTAAGTCAAGTTAAAAGTCAAAGTCAGGAATCCCTTGGCTTTGACTTTTTTCACGTAAACGAAAGTTAAGTAAGAAGATTTGAAAATAGCTTTGTACCAATGTTATTATTAACTTTATGCAATAGTGCCGGGAGAGTGATCGTCAAGTGAGTAAACGAGACTACTATGACGTGCTTGGAGTCGACAAAGGGGCTACCAAGGACGAAATCAAGAAAAGTTACAGAAAACTTGCCCGCAAGTACCATCCTGACGTAAGTGAGGAACCGGATGCTGCGGATAAGTTCAAAGAAGTAAAAGAAGCTTATGAGGTATTAAGTGATCAGCAAAAACGTGCACAATACGACCAATTTGGTCATGCCGGTGCTCAAGGTCAAGGAGGCTTTGGCGGTTTCGGTGGAGGCGCTGAAGACTTCGGTGGATTCGGCGATATTTTCGATATGTTCTTCGGCGGTGGAGGCGGCAGAAGACGTGATCCAAATGCGCCGCGTAAAGGTGCCGATCTACAATATACGATGACGCTTGGATTTGAAGAAGCCATCTTCGGTAAAGAAACAGATATTGAAATCCCGAAAGAGGAAGAATGTGAAACCTGTGATGGTTCAGGAGCCAAGCCAGGGACTACGCCTGAGACTTGTCCTCATTGTCAGGGAAGCGGTCAGCTGAATGAAGAGCAGAATACACCATTCGGTCGAGTGGTCAACCGCCGGGTATGTCATTATTGCCAGGGGAGCGGCCAGATTGTCAAAGATAAATGTAATACTTGTGGCGGATCCGGTAAAGTGACAAAACGTAAGAAAATCCATGTCAGCATTCCAGCGGGCATTGACGAAGGCATGCAAATCCGGATTGCAGGACAAGGAGAAGCAGGTGCCAACGGAGGACCTGCAGGTGACCTTTTTGTTGTTGTACGTGTCCAGTCACATGAGTTTTTCGAACGTGATGGCGACCATATATTCTGTGAAATGCCTGTTACCTTCGCACAAGCTGCTCTTGGGGACGAACTGGAAGTGCCGACTGTGCATGGTAAAGTAAAACTGAAAGTACCAGCAGGCACACAGACAGGCAAGACATTCCGCCTGAAAGGGAAAGGTACTCCTAATGTTAGAGGACACGGTCATGGAGATCAGCATGTCAAAATCCGTGTTGTGACTCCGCAGAAGCTGACCGAGAGACAGAAAGAGCTGCTCAGGGAGTTTAATGATATAAGCGGTAATGAAGCAACAGAAGAACAACATGGCAACTTTTTTCAAAAAATGAAGCGAGCGTTCAAGGGCGAGTAAGAGGAGAGGCTGGTCAAAATCAGAGACATCTATTTTGATTCAGCCTCTACATATGTGTTGAAGTACCATATATTTAAAACGACTGGAAAAGAGTTGATTGGTATGAAATGGTCAGAAATCTGTATCCATACTACAAATGAAGCGGTGGAACCAGTGTCCAATATTCTCCATGAGGCAGGAGCCAGCGGGGTAGTCATCGAAGATCCACAGGATATGGAGAAAGAACGCCGTACGGGGTTTGGCGAGCTGTATGATTTAGACCCTGAGGATTATCCGACCGAAGGTGTATATGTAAAAGCTTATCTTCCCGTTAACAGTTTTCTAAGTGAAACGATTGATGAAATTAAACAGTCCGTCAATAATTTGGCTGCTTACGATATCCAGCTAGGTAATAATGAAGTTACGCTTTCTGAAGTAGATGAAGAAGATTGGGCGAATGAATGGAAAAAATATTATAAGCCTGTGAAAATTTCAGATAAAGTTACGATTATTCCTACTTGGGAAGATTATCAACCGGTATCCAGTGACGAAGTCATTATTGAAATGGATCCCGGTATGGCGTTTGGTACAGGTACACATCCAACGACCGTACTAAGTATCCAGGCAATCGAACGTTTTATTAAGAAGGGTGATCATGTATTGGATGTTGGCGCGGGTTCAGGTATTCTAAGTGTAGCCTCGGTATTGCTTGGCGCATCGAGCGTGTCTGCGTTTGACCTGGATGACATCGCTGTTAAAAGCACAGAGAATAACGCCAAGTTGAATCGGGTGGACGATCGCATAACCTCACGCCAGAATGATTTATTAAGAGGAGTCGATGAAACTGCAGATTTGATTGTCTCTAATATTCTCGCTGAGATTATTGTCAGCTTCACAGAAGATGCCCATCATCTATTGAAAAAAGGCGGATATTTTATTACCTCGGGAATTATTCAAGGCAAGAAAGAAGACGTAAAGCAGAATTTGAATCAGGCTGGATTTGAAATAATCGAAGTGAACCAAATGGAAGATTGGATTTCTATAATCGCAAAGAAATAGCGGGTAAAGCAGGTGCTTGATATGCAGCGATATTTTGTAGAAGCAGATAATTGGCAGGGCGATAAGGTATTCATCCAGGGGGAAGATGTTCATCATATCGGACGGGTTATGCGTATGCTCCCGAATGATGAAATTATCTGCAATCATCCGAGTGGCAATGCTGCACGCTGTCAAATTGTCAGTGTGGAGAAAGAGGCTGTACACTGCAGGGTGGTAGAATGGCTGGAAGAAAATGTTGAACTTCCTATTGAAATCACCTTAGTCCAATCACTTGGCAAGGGAGATAAGTTAGAAACCGTTGTCCAAAAAGGGACAGAATTAGGTGCTTCCCGATTCATCCCTTATCAAGCAGAACGATCTGTAGTAAAATGGGATAAAAAAAAGGCGGATAAAAAGATTTCACGCCTGGAAAAAATTGCGAAAGAAGCTAGCGAACAATGCCACCGTAACAAGGTGCCGGAAATTGAAGCCCTGCATGGTTTGGACAAACTGCTTCAGACCAGTAAACAGTACACGTGGAAACTGTTTGCTCATGAGGATGAAGCAAAGCGGGATGAATATAAGTCACTGTCGAATCTGGTCGGAAGGATGGAGCCTGGTGAAAGTCTTTTGGCGGTCATTGGTCCGGAAGGTGGTTTTTCCGCATCAGAAGTGCTGAAGCTTTCTGAAGCCGGATTTCATTCGGTACGATTAGGTCCGAGGATTTTGCGGATGGAAACGGCGCCGCTTTATTTGCTAGCGAGTATTTCGTATCATCTTGAAGAATTGAGGTGATGAAAATGCCTACAGTGGCATTTCATACATTAGGGTGTAAAGTAAATCATTATGAGACAGAAGCAGTCTGGCAATTGTTTAAAGACCAGGGCTATGATCGTGTCGATTTCGATCGTGAATCTGATGTCTATGTCATTAATACGTGTACGGTTACGAATACCGGTGATAAGAAAAGCCGGCAGGTCATCCGCAGGGCAATCAGAAAAAATCCGGACGGGGTCATCTGTGTTACAGGCTGTTATGCCCAGACTTCTCCAGGTGAAATCATGGACATACCTGGAGTGGATATTGTAGTAGGGACACAGAACCGGGTGAAAATGCTTGATTATATTGAACAATATAAAAAAGAACGACAGCCAATCAATGGCGTAACAAATATTATGAAGAACCGTGTTTATGAAGAATTGGACGTACCGTACTTTACAGACCGTACACGCGCTTCTTTGAAAATCCAGGAGGGCTGTAACAACTTTTGTACCTTCTGCATCATTCCCTGGGCTCGTGGATTGATGCGATCAAGAAAGCCTGAGGATGTCATTAAACAAGCACAGCAGCTTGTCGATGCGGGCTACAAGGAAATTGTGTTGACAGGGATTCATACAGGCGGTTATGGGGAAGATATGAAAGATTACAACCTCGCTATGCTCCTTAGAGAACTGGATGAGCAGGTGAAAGGGTTGAAACGCATTCGTATTTCCTCCATTGAAGCAAGTCAAATCACTGATGATGTTATCGAAGTGTTGAATGACTCCGATAAGATTGTACGACACCTACACATTCCCTTACAATCCGGCTCGGATACAGTACTAAAACGGATGAGAAGGAAATATACAATGGAATTTTATAAGGAGCGTATCGACCGTATCAAAGAAGCGCTGCCTAACTTGGCAATCACTTCAGATGTCATTGTCGGTTTTCCAGGGGAAACCGAAGAAGAGTTCATGGAAACCTACCAGGCCATTCAGGATATTGGTTACTCCGAACTGCATGTCTTTCCTTTTTCAAAACGGACAGGGACTCCAGCTGCCCGTATGACCGACCAAGTCGATGAGGAAGTGAAAAACGACCGTGTTCACCGGCTTATCGAGTTATCTAACCAACAGGCGAAGGAGTATGCGTCTCGGTTCGAAAATGAAGTGTTGGAGATTATCCCGGAAGAGGAAGACAAAGAAGGTGAGAAAGGTGTATTAATCGGATACACCGATAACTACCTGAAAGTAAAATTCGAAGGTTCTAAAGATTTAATCGGTGAAATAGTGAAAGTTAAAATCACAAAAGCAGGTTATCCTTATAATGAAGGACAGTTTGTACGTGTGATGGATGAACCTGATTTGAATAGTCATGTCACTGCGATTTAAATAGGAAGAAGGCAGCCATGCGAGAAATTCGTATGGCTTTTTTTTATACTTTAAGGAAGTTTAACTTTGTTAAAGGATTAAAGTATAAGAAAATACTAAGGCTTTTGCCATAAGCACTTGGCGACAAGCTGAATTTTTTTAACAGGAAAAGACTAGCATAGAATTTACATTTGCTTCGTGCTATGATGAAGATGTACGGACAACTAATCGAAACGAAGAAAGGGAGAACGTCATGGAAAACTTATCCAAATATATTGATCATACCCAATTAAAGCCTGAAACATCAAAAGAGAAGATAAACCAAGTATGTCAGGAAGCTAAAGAATATGAGTTTGCTTCTGTTTGTGTCAATCCATACTGGGTCAATTACTGTTATGAACAGTTAAAAGAAACTTCTGTCAAGGTATGTACGGTAATAGGTTTCCCTCTCGGAGCAAACACAAAAGAAATAAAAGCTTTCGAAACAAAGCAAGCTATCGAGAATGGTGCTACGGAAGTGGATATGGTCATCAATGTCGGTGCCCTAAAATCAAAAGACTATGACACAGTAAAAGCTGATATCGAAGCTGTTGTAAGAGAAGCAGAAGATAAAGCTCTAGTGAAAGTGATTATTGAAACTTCTTTACTTACTAAAGAAGAAAAAGTCCAAGCTTGTGAGCTGGCTGTTAAAGCTGGAGCTGACTATGTAAAGACTTCTACCGGTTTTTCCGGGGGAGGTGCTTCTGTAGAAGACATTAAATTAATGCGTGCCACTGTAGGACCGGAACTTGGCGTAAAAGCCTCTGGGGGAGTACGTGATTTCGAATCTACAAAAGCAATGATTGATGCTGGTGCAACACGTATTGGAGCGAGCTCTGGGATTCAAATTATCAAAGGCGAGCAAGGAACTTCTGATTACTAAAATTGAAACAATTAAACCAGCCATGCATAAAGCAGGCTGGTTTATTTATTGTGCAAACGAGTAAGCCACTTCTCAAACGGTTTCAAAAATGGATAGAAAAAGAAAATGGTCAAGGTATTGAATAGAACGGCCAAATGAGCTAATTGTCTGCCCGGGTCTGGTGTTAACCATTGCGACACTGTATCTAAAAAGCTGAGAAACGGCAGAAAAAGCATGACACTGATCAGATTGTACCAAATGTGACTGGATGCTACTACTCTGGCCTGTTTATCTAAAGCTACGCCGGCAATCGAGGCAGTAATGCATGTGCCGATATTTGTCCCAAGGATGACAGCGATAGCAGAAGACATAGAAATAGCACCCTGATCAAGTAAGGAAAGTGTTACACCGAACATTGCAGAAGACGATTGAATTAATCCTGATCCGATAATTCCAAAAAAAAGTGCTGATATTGCAGAATCATTAAGTGAAGAAACCCAATCTTCCGCTCCAGGAAGTACCATCATATCAGAAATAGAGCCACCCAAGTTTTCCAATGCAAGAAAGATGACTGCTAGTCCAAAAAGAATAGTACCCCATGCGAATGTCTTCTGGTGCTGAATGATGATCATTAAAACACCGGCTATAAGTAAGGTAGCATAGGGAAGGTGGAGGGATAAACTGAGAATCTCTCCGGTAATCGTCGTACCGAGATTCGCCCCGAGCATGATACCAATAGCCTGTGTCACTTTCATATACTTAGTGGTAACAAGCCCCATTGCTAACACGATGACTACCGAACTGCTTTGAAGCAGCCCTGTTGCTGCAAATCCTGTTAAAATGGCAGTAAAAGGGTTACTTGAAAATTGTTGAATCCATTGCTTGGTCCGATGATAGGAAAGTTGAAATAGGCCGATTTTCAAGCATTGAAGCCCAAATAAAAACATTAATAATAACACGGTTAGTTTTGAAATCAATTCCATCAGCATTTGACCACACCTCATAACACTATATGGACAAGGACAAAGAATAATGTGCAAAAATCCAATGCCCTAATCGCTTAAAATGGTAAGAATGGAATAAATTCAACGAAATAAGTTGACCCAACTTAGGGGTTATAATATAATTATCAAAGGCATGCAAGGTAGAGTTGCATGCAGAGAAGATACTTGCTTTATGCTTCGGAGGGAGGGAAATAGCATGTCAAAAACAACTCGCGTTCGTAAAAACGAGTCTCTTGAAGATGCTCTTCGTCGCTTCAAAAAGAGTGTATCCAAATCTGGAACGCTATCTGAATATCGTAAACGTGAACATTACGAAAAGCCTAGCGTACGCCGTAAGAAAAAGTCTGAGGCCGCTAGAAAGCGTAAGTGGTAAAAGAGGGTGTAGAGAGCTATGTCATTAGTTGAACGTCTCAATGAAGACATGAAACAAGCAATGCGGAATAAGGACAAAGAAAAATTGACTGTCATCCGTATGGTGAAGGCTTCCTTACAAAATGAAGCCATCAAGCTTGGAAGAGGCGAATTATCTGAAGAAGAAGAACTTACTGTTTTATCCCGAGAGGTAAAACAAAGGAAAGATTCCCTCCATGAATTTAAAGAAGCTGGACGCGAAGACCTTGTAGAAAAACTTAATCGTGAAATAGAGATTTTACAAGCATATATGCCGAAACAGCTTTCAGATGAAGAACTTGAACAAGTTGTTCAAGATACGATTACTGAAGTAGGAGCTTCCTCTAAACAAGATATGGGGAAAGTTATGAGTGCTATCATGCCTAAAGTTAAAGGTAAGGCGGATGGTTCACAGGTGAACAAGCTCGTACTTAAACATTTGTCATGATCGTACGTGCATGATAAAAAAATCTCCCTTTAAACAGGGAGATTTTTTTATATATTTTTTTTATTTGAATGAAACTTAAATTCGAGGTAAAACGTATATATACTATGACTGTGTCAGGAAAGGAGTACCTAAATGATACGAATTGCTCGCTATTTAATTTTGATGGTACTGCTGGTGGCCCTATTGACGGTTATTGGTAAGACGGGACATGAGATAAATGCAGAAGACGGAAAAGGGAAGCTTGTCTATATCATTCCTGTTGAGAATACGGTTGAAAGAGGGATGGAAGCATTTTTAAAGCGAGCCATTACTGAAGCTAAGGAAGCTGGAGCAGACCATGTTATCTTTGAAATCGCTACTCCTGGCGGCAGGGTTGATTCAGCTAATGCCATCGGAGAGTTATTCCAGGATTTAAAAATCCCCAATACTGCTTTCGTTACCACTCAGGCCCTGTCAGCTGGCTCCTACATAGCCCTTAATTCGGATCAGATATACATGAAGCCCTCCGCAACGATGGGGGCTTCGGGAGTGATTACCTCAGATGGGAAGGCAGCGGATAAAAAAGCTCAATCTGCCTGGATTGCTGCAATGACTGCAGCAGCCGAGTCCAATGGCAGGGACCCGATTTACGCAGAAGCAATGGCGAACCCATCAGTAGACCTCCCAGAGTATAACGCTCCAGAAGGGGAATTTCTTACATTGGGACCACGTGCAGCCGTAGAGGTAGGCTATGCGGAAGATGTAGTCAGCCACCGTACAGAACTGCTTAGCGAACTAGGGGTCTCAAAGGCGGAAATAGTGGAAACGGAACCTTCTTTAGCCGAAAACATCGCCAGCTTCTTGACCAATCCGGTGGTTGTTCCGATTCTCCTCTCGGTTGCAAGTCTGGGATTGATTGTTGAATTATACTCTCCTGGATTTGGAATACCTGGTACAATGGGCCTGCTCTCTCTGGTATTATTTTTCTATGGGCATATCATCGCCGGGCTTGCAGGATATGAGGCGATCATCCTGCTTGTACTGGGAATCATACTAGTGGTTGCTGAATTCTTTTTACCTGGAGGTATAGCAGGTATAGCAGGAGCAGTAGCTATCGTGTCCTCACTGATGTTGTCTGGGGCGGATACAGGCCATATGGCTATGAGTATCGGCATTGCAATCCTGGTAGCGATAATCGCATCGGTGATCCTATTCAAATACCTTGGATTGGAGAGGGGTTTTTTCCGGCACATCATACTTCAGGAAGCTACGACCTCGGACAAAGGATTTGTTTCCTCTGTCAGCCGGTTAGAATTAATCGGTTTAGAAGGAGAAACGTTGACACCGCTTCGTCCTTCCGGCACTGCAGTGTTTGACGATGAAAGGTTGGATGTCGTTTCGGAAGGGAGGTTTTTACAGGCAGGGCAGCCAGTAAAGATTATTAAAACAGAAGGTTCCCGCATTGTGGTGCGTGAATTAAATAAGGATAACTAAGGAGGAAAAAAGATGACATTAAATGAATTAATGCCAATCATAATTATTGGTCTCATCATCATTGTGCTTGCTATCTTATTCACTTTCATTCCAGTTATGCTCTGGATCAGTGCATTGGCGGCGGGCGTTCGAATCAGCATTTTCACACTTGTAGGAATGCGTTTAAGAAGGGTCATTCCATCTCGTGTAATTAACCCATTGATCAAGGCTCATAAAGCAGGTGTGAATGTAGACACAAACCAATTAGAGAGTCACTATTTAGCTGGGGGAAACGTAGACCGTGTGGTC
This sequence comes from Thalassobacillus cyri, assembly GCF_900107755.1. Taxonomy (GTDB): domain Bacteria; phylum Bacillota; class Bacilli; order Bacillales; family Halobacillaceae; genus Thalassobacillus; species Thalassobacillus cyri. The sequence goes on from NZ_FNQR01000011.1 coordinate 98,905, forward strand.
AATGCCTTGATTGCCGCACAACGTGCTAACATTGAACTGAGCTTTGAACGATGTGCCGCTATTGATTTAGCAGGCCGTGATGTATTAGAAGCTGTACAAATGAGCGTCAATCCGAAAGTAATTGAAACGCCATTCATTGCTGGTGTGGCAATGGATGGTATCGAAGTAAAAGCCAAGGCCCGTATTACCGTCCGGGCCAACATTGACCGTTTGGTCGGTGGTGCCGGTGAAGATACGGTCATCGCACGTGTAGGCGAAGGAATCGTATCAACGATCGGTAGCTCCGAAAATCATAACAAAGTCCTGGAAAACCCGGATCGTATTTCTCAAAATGTGCTATCAAAAGGTCTGGATGCCGGTACTGCATTTGAAATATTATCCATTGATATTGCTGACATCGATATTGGTAAAAACATCGGAGCGATCCTTCAGACAGACCAGGCGGAAGCAGATAAGAATATCGCACAGGCGAAAGCGGAAGAGCGTCGCGCCATGGCTATTGCGCAAGAACAGGAAATGCGTGCCAGAGTACAAGAAATGCAGGCTAAAGTTGTTGAGGCAGAAGCTGAAGTACCTCAGGCGCTTGCTGAGGCATTGCGATCCGGGAAGATGGGTGTCATGGACTACATGAATTACCGTAACATCAATGCGGATACAGACATGCGTGATACGTTAGGCAAACTTTCTAAAGAAGACCATGGAGAAGACGAAGAGAAATAATCATCTTCGTGGTATAAGGAGGATGAGTCCATGGGAAACTTCATTGATTTCATACTGAATAATATCTTCCTTGTAGCTGTTTTTATTGGAGGTATTATCAGCTGGTTAAATCGCATGAACGGAGAACAAGAGGAGGAGCGTCCTAAACGGCAGCCCTCCCCGCCTAACCGTACTCCTTCAGGGCCAGTACGGCCAAAAACCGAGCAAGTAGAACGAGACGAGCAAAGACCAGGTAAGGCTGCTGTTGAAAGCAAGATGGAACGATATTATCAAGAGAAACAAAAGCATATCAAGGATATCTCAGATCGGAATATTGGTGATAAGCAAGGAACAGGTTCCTTCACGTATGAAACACCAAATCAGAACATACATGATGCATTACCCGATCAAATGGAAAGAACTAAGCCAAGACAGTATGGTAAGAACGAAACTGCTCCTTCCCTTTCTATAAAGAGTAACTTGAATCGAAAGAAAATTGCTGAAAGTGTGATGATGGCGGAGATTTTAGGCCCGCCTCGGGCTCACAAGCCACACCGGACATTCTCAAGACGAAATAATTATTAACAAGAACGCACGGATTGTAGTGATACAATCCGTGCGTTTTTCGTATATATAGAGGAGGGGGAGGTCGTTACATGAAAAAGTGGCAACAACAGATCCGTGGCTGGATGGCCAACTACTTGGAACTTCCTTCTGATGTTATGTTGGATTTGCCAAGGGTCACTACAATAGGAGACTTTCATGTATATATTGAAAACCACCAGGGTTTAGTACATTTTTCAGAGAAGGAAATCAGGCTAAAGTCAAGAAAAGGTTATATACGTCTGGTTGGTGAGGGGTTTGTATTAAAGATGATGTTGTCGGAAGAGATTCTAGTCGAAGGTAAAATGCATTCGATCCTCTTTATGGATCAGTAACCAGCCCGTTCGAAGGAGGACCTCTTATGAAGCCCTTACAAGGAAAATTCATAAAAGGATACGTCACATTGATTATCCAAGGTACATATCCTGAGCAATTCATAAATCTATGTGCAAAGGAAGGGGTGGTCATTTGGAATGCAAAAAAGCTATCTGACCACCAGCTTCAAGCTAATATCTACCTTGCTGACTTACCCGAGGTCAAACGAATCAGAAAGCGGACAAGGTATAAAGTACGCTTGAAACGTGGACAAGGACTCCCGTATATATGTCAAAGCTTTCTTGCTCAAAAACCATTATGGTTTGCTGTGATATTGACAGCGCTCCTGCTTGTGTTTGTATCCAATTTGGTTTGGTCTGTGCATATTGAAGGGCTGCCTAAAGAATTAGAGAAGAAAGTTGAAAAACAATTGCAGGATTATGGTGTCCAACCTGGGGCGATATCGTTTCGATTAGAAGATAATGGTACGATACAGCAAAAACTGCTGAATGATGTTCCCGAGTTGTTATGGATCGGTGTGGAAAAGAAGGGGACAGCCTATATCTTTCAGGGTGTCGAAAAAACATTAGTAGAAAAAGAAAATGCGATGCAGCCTGCTCATCTAGTAGCCGCAAAGAAAGGGATGATCCATTATATATATATCGCTAAAGGAAAACCGATGGTAGAAGTTAATGATTTCGTGGAAAAAGGTGAATTATTAGCTTCTGCCCAGCTGGATGAAAACGATGAGAAGCTTATCCGTGCGGAAGGTGAAGTAATCGCAGAAACCTGGTATCGAGTCGAAGTATCGGCGAGTCAAACAGAAAAGATACAAACTGCTACAGGGGATTTTGAAAACAAATACCATATCAACATAGCTGGTTTTGAATTCCCTGTATGGGGATGGGGTAAAATAGACTATAAGGTCAAGAAGAAAGAAGAAGATTATCACCAACTAAGCCTTTTTTCGAAGTCACTTCCGTTCTATTGGAAAAAAACCACCTTCTTTGAATTGAATCAATTACAGCATAAGCGCTCAGAAGCAGAAGCTGCAGCGATAGCAATAGAGCAAGGGAAAAGGGACCTATTAAAAAAAATACCAGAGGGTTCAAAAATTTTGGAAGAAAATATTTTGCACCAAAGTGTTGACAATGGTAAAGTAAAATTAATTCTATTTGTGAAAGTACATGAAGATATTGCTGAGATAAAGAATGTGAATCAAGGAGATTGAGTATGCAGGAAGACTTAAAAACGATTGATATACAACTTGATAATCCATCTGAAGCATTAGCTTTATTTGGTACGGAAGATAGAAACCTGAAACAAATCGAAGAGCAGCTGCAAGTTTCCATCATATCCCGTGGAGAGCATGTCAGCGCTTCTGGTCAAGGAGATAAGGCCAGGCTTGTAGAAGAAATACTGCTTTCTTTGCTGGCTTTAATTCGTAAAGGCCTGACAATAACAGAACGAGATGTCGTATATGCTGTCGAATTAGCCAAAAAAGGTAAGATCAATCAGTTCGAGGCTTTATTTGAAGATGAAATCACCCGGAACGCTAAAGGTAAGTCCATCCGTGTCAAAACTTTGGGACAACGCGGATATGTGTCAGCTATCCGTAATAATGACTTAGTGTTTGGCATTGGCCCGGCAGGTACCGGTAAAACTTATTTGGCGGTTGTCATGGCCGTAAATGCTTTGAAAAACGGGCAAGTGAAACGGATCATCCTGACTCGCCCTGCTGTGGAAGCTGGAGAAAGTCTTGGCTTTTTACCAGGTGATTTAAAAGAGAAGGTTGATCCATACCTTCGTCCACTTTATGATTCTCTTCATGATGTGTTAGGAGCCGAACATACCGCGCGTCTGATCGAACGGGGCACCATCGAAATTGCTCCTCTCGCGTATATGCGGGGAAGAACATTGGATGATGCTTTTGCCATATTGGATGAAGCCCAAAATACAACTCCTGAGCAAATGAAAATGTTCTTGACCCGACTTGGTTTTGGCTCCAAAATGGTCATTACTGGTGATATCACTCAAGTGGACTTGCCGAAGGGTGTCAGATCCGGTCTGCGTGAGGCCGAGCTGCGCTTAAAGGATATTAAGGGTTCGTCGTTCATCCATCTTGATCAAACGGATGTCATTCGTCATCCATTAGTGCAACGGATAATAGACGCATATGAAAAAGATAAAAGCGAAGAAAAATAAGACCCGGTTCAAAGGGTCTTATTTTTAAATGATTGGCTAGATCCCAGCGCTTTTATTGGGCTGCATTCCTTTAAAAGAAAACAGGTTAGGGAAATGACGATGTTTAAGTGTTTTTACCAAGGGTAGACGGGAATGGTTTCCATCTTACAAACATTTCAAGAGAGGTTTAATCCACATACCAAAGCGGAACATATTAAGGAACAAACCGATAAGAACAAATCAATCGGACAAACTATGCGGTAAGAGATGAAAAAGCTCATCAAGGAGGCTGGCCCAGTGATACAAATCGATTTCCATGACGAGACAAATACGGTAGATGAAGGTTATATCGACATGATTCAGCGGTTATTGAAGTTTGCTGCTGAAAAAGAAGAGGTACAAAATGAAGCGGAAATATCTGTCAATTTTGTAGATGATAAAGAAATACAAATTTTGAACCGGAATTACCGGCAGAAGGATACACCTACTGATGTCATTTCGTTTGCTATGCAAGAAGAAGGCGAAGGAGAGGTCCGGGTTATCGGGGAAGAAATACCGGTAGTACTTGGGGACATCGTGATTTCTGTTGATAGAGCAAAAGAGCAGGCGGAAGAATATCAGCACTCACTAGAACGGGAATTAGGCTTTTTAGCTCTTCATGGTTTTCTTCATTTATTAGGATATGATCATTTGGAGGAAGTAGATGAGAAAAAAATGTTCCAAAGACAAGAGGATATTTTAAATGACTTCGGATTGGAACGGAAATAAAAAACGAGGAATCGGGTTTCGGTATGCATGGCGTGGGTTAATGATAGTTGCAAAGACAGAAAGAAATATTAAGTTCCACATAACAGCAGCCGTAATTGTGTTGATATTATCATGGCTATTGCATCTTTCACCAGTAGAATGGACAGTTATATTGCTGACTATAGCGTTAGTTTTGACGCTGGAGATGGTAAATACAAGTATCGAAAAAGCAATGGATCATTTAGCCCCTGACGTCCATCCAGCTGTAGGTGCCGTTAAAGACATCGCAGCTGGTGCAGTTCTGGTGGCTGCATTTATATCTGTCATTATTGGCTTGATTATTTTCCTTCCAAAAATGATGGCTTTTTTATAGACAGGTTGCCATTTTATTAGAACTGCTTCAAAGCAGGGTAAAAAGATTGAAAGCTTTTGTCGAGTACATGAAATTGCAATTTTTCTATAGTAGAATAGTAAATACACACAGACCTCATTCACAAACGGAGGATACCACATGGACAATACATTCAAATCAGGGTTTATTGCAATCATAGGTCGCCCTAATGTAGGGAAATCGACTTTTATGAACCGGGTAATAGGACAGAAGATTGCTATCATGAGCGATAAACCTCAAACGACAAGAAATAAAATTCAAGGTGTCTGGACAGAAGATGACGCTCAAATTGTGTTTATTGATACACCTGGAATTCATAAGCCGAAACATAAACTAGGGGATTTCATGGTGAAAGTTGCCGAGCAATCCTTAAATGAAGTGGACGCTATCATGTTTATGATCAATGCGGAAGAAGGTTACGGCCGCGGTGATCAATTCATTATTGATCGACTTGAAAAAGTAGATAAACCTGTGTTTCTCATCATCAATAAAATTGATAAGGTCCACCCTGATGATTTGCTTCCATTGATCGACCAGTATAGGGGAATGTATGATTTTGAAGAAATTATCCCTATTTCAGCTTTAGAAGGGAATAACGTCAGCCACTTATTAGAAGTGTTCAAAGCCCAGCTTCCAGAAGGACCACAATATTATCCGGAAGATCAAATCACTGACCACCCTGAGAGATTCATCATCAGTGAAATGATACGGGAAAAAGCACTACATTTGACGAGAGAAGAAATCCCTCATTCTATTGCGGTAGTCATTGATGGAATCGAACATCGGGAGCAATCAGCAACCGTATATATCCAAGCTACTATTATCATTGAACGCCCCTCTCAAAAAGGAATCATAATTGGTAAACAAGGCAAGATGCTCAAAGAAATCGGGCAGCGCGCCAGAGAGGATATCGAGGCATTGTTAGGCACGAAAGTTTTTCTTGATTTGTGGGTGAAGGTTCAAAAAGATTGGCGAAATCGTCAGCTTCAGTTGAATGAGTATGGCTATCGGGACGATGAATATTAATTCATGGTAAATTTTAATATTCATGCTTTCAGCTGCTTGTAACATCCTAAGAATGTCATGTTATTTTGTTTGAATAACTAACTTGAAAGGCGGTGTTTCTTGTGCTTGACTTACCATGGAAAGTTTTCAGTCAAACAGGAAACATAGAAACCTACTTACTCATGAAAGAGATGGAAAAACAAGCACCTCAGGAAGAGGAATCACAGGAACAAGAGACGGTTTCTGGACATGAGACCAATTTGTAGAACCAGAAAAGGTGAAAGCTTTGCTTGAAAAAATTGAAGGAATTGTGCTCCGAACAAAAGACTATGGCGAAACACATAAAATTGTAACAATCTTTTCACGGGAAAAAGGAAAATTCGCTGTCATGGCCAAAGGCGCAAAAAAGCCAAAAAGCCGGATGAGTTCCATCACCCAACCGTTTATTCACGGCCATTATTTGGTACAAACAGGGCGAAACCTTGGTTCTCTTAGCCAGGGAGAAGTAATTTCCTCGCTAAGAGGAGTTCGTGAAGATATTATCAAAACAGCTTATGCTGCTTATGTAGCAGAAATGACAGATAAAATGTTGGAAGAAAAACAGCCAGATCCATTTTTATTTCAACAATTCCTTCAAACATTGATTTGGCTAACCGAAGACAAAGATCCGGAAATTCTAACATTGATGTATGAACTGAAGTTATATAAGAAAGCAGGGTTCGCTCCTCAACTGGATGCCTGTGTGAATTGCGGCAATGAAAATGGCCCCTTCTCCTTTTCTATAAAAGAAGGGGGCTTTTTATGTTTCCGTTGCAATCATTTGGATCCAGATGCTTATGGTTTGTCTGAAAATATGGCTAAGTTGCTTCGGTTATTTCTCCATATGGATGCCGCTCGCCTTGGAAATATATCAATAAAAGAAGAAAACAAAAAGAAATTAAGGCAGTTGATGGACGCTTACTATGACTATTACGGTGGATATTTCATTAAATCAAAAAAGTTTCTAAAACAGCTGGACCTTTTCAGACCGGAAGATTGACAAATCATCAAACTTTCAAGTATGATGCTAATACCAATTAAACTTGTGCGTAGAAGGAAAGTAGTACCTATTCCCCTCGACTGAAGCGAACCTGTGATAGTGGGAGACAGGTGTTGAAGAAATAGGGAAGGCATTCCGGAGCAGCTTTTTTAAAGCGGCTTTCTTAATAGAAAGCAAATAGGGTGGAACCGCGGGAAAACCTCGTCCCTATGTCATGAAAGTGGCATAGGGACGAGGTTTTTTTATGGAATAAATTCAATACTTTCAATCGTGGAGGGAAGATAACATGAATATTCAAAATATGATACTGACACTACAAAAACATTGGTCGGATCAAGGCTGTTTATTGATGCAAGCTTATGATGTAGAGAAGGGTGCCGGAACCATGTCACCTATGACGTTGCTCCGCAGTCTTGGACCGGAGCCTTGGAATGTAGCTTATGTGGAACCTTCAAGAAGGCCGGCAGACGGAAGATATGGGGAAAACCCTAACCGTCTCTATCAGCACCATCAATTCCAGGTGATTATGAAGCCGTCGCCTGACAATATTCAGGAATTATACTTAGAATCATTGAAAGCATTAGGGATTGATCCATTGAAGCATGATATCCGGTTTGTGGAAGATAACTGGGAGAACCCTACTCTGGGTGCCGCGGGATTAGGCTGGGAAGTATGGCTCGACGGGATGGAGATTACCCAATTCACATACTTCCAGCAGATTGGTGGGCTTGAAGCGAAGCCGGTGTCTGCAGAAATCACTTACGGGCTGGAGCGTTTAGCCTCTTATATCCAGGATAAAGAAAATGTTTTTGAACTGGAATGGACCGATGGTGTCACGGTAGGAGATATCTTCTCTCAGCCTGAATATGAGCATTCTAAATATACATTTGAATCCTCTGACACCGATATGCTGTTTGATTTATTCAGTATCTATGAAAAAGAAGCTGGCCGTGCGATGGAGCTTGGACTTGTATTTCCTGCGTATGATTATGTATTGAAATGTTCTCACACCTTCAATTTACTTGATGCCAAGGGTGTAATTTCAGTAACAGAACGGACTGGCTATATATCCCGAGTCAGAAATTTAGCCCGAAAAATTGCAAAAACCTACGTAGAAGAACGGGAAAGTTTAGGGTTCCCAATGCTGAAAGATAAGGAGGAAGCGTCCAATGAGTAAAACAGTTTTATTTGAAATCGGATTAGAAGAACTTCCAGCACGATTTATCGATGATGCCCTTGTACAGTTAGAAGATAAAACGAAACAATGGCTGGATGATTTGCGTCTTCCTTACGAAACCATTGCTACAATGGCTACACCACGCCGCTTGACCGTTAAAATTGAAGGTCTGGAAGAAAAACAGCCAGATATCGAAGAAGTAGCAAAAGGTCCAGCAAAAAAAATCGCCCTGGACGAAGAGGGGAATTGGACGAAGGCTGCTATCGGGTTTACAAAAGGGCAAGGTAAAAACGTCGAAGACATTTATTTCAAAGATATCAAGGGAACGGAATATGTTCATATCAACAAGTTCATTGAAGGGGAAGCGACAAAAAATCTGATTGATCAATTCAAAGATGTCATCCTGTCCCTGAACTTTCCTAAAAACATGCGGTGGGGAGACAAGCAGCTTCGATATGCCCGCCCGATTCGTTGGCTCGTTGCCCTTTATGGTGACGAAATAATACCGTTTTCCATTGAAGGTTTACGAACAGGCAATACTACGTTCGGACATCGCTTTTTAGGAAAGCAGGTTGCCATTGATGATGCAGAGAACTATGAAAAAATTATGAAAGATCAGTATGTCATAGCCGACGTCATACTTCGTAAAGAAATGATTGAGGCCCAAATTGAAAAGTTAGCTCAAGATAAAGAATGGAAAATCCTTGTGGATGAAGAGTTATTGAACGAGGTTACACACCTTGTAGAATATCCGACCGTTTTTTACGGGGCTTACAGTGAGGACTTTCTCGTTGTTCCGGAAGAGGCATTAATCACTTCCATGAAAGAACACCAGCGTTATTTCCCTGTCCGCTCCCAGGAAGGGGAGCTGCTTCCTTATTTTGTAGCAGTCAGAAACGGGGACGAAAACCATTTGGATAATGTTGCCCGAGGTAATGAAAAGGTATTGAATGCTAGGCTGGCCGATGCTCGTTTCTTTTATGACGAGGATCAGAAGACTTCCATCGAGCAGAGTCTGGAAAAGTTATCGCGAATGGTCTTCCAGGAAGACTTAGGTACAATTGCAGATAAGGTGAAGCGTACAGTGAAACTGGCAGATGCTGTCAGTGATCATTTACAACTGGATAAAGCTTCAAAGCAGCAAGTAACCCGTACAGCAGAAATATGTAAATTTGATTTGGTCACCCATATGGTGGATGAGTTTCCAGAACTCCAGGGAATCATGGGCGAGAAGTATGCCAGGATCTTCGGAGAAGATGATGCTGTCGCCCAGGCTATTAATGAACATTATATGCCACGTCAAGCTAACGGAACCCTGCCTGAAACAGTTGCTGGGACAATCGTAAGTATAGCAGATAAGCTGGATACAATTGTTGGTTGTTTTTCTATCGGGATCATTCCATCTGGCTCACAAGATCCCTATGGACTAAGAAGATCGGCAATCGGCATTCTTCAGATGCTCGACAAACAAGCGTGGAATATCCGTCTGGAAACTTTAGTAAACACAGCGCTTAGCATGTATGTCAGTCTCGGTTTGCCGAACCGGTCAGAAGAAGAAGTGGCCGAGGATCTAAGAGAATTCTTCCATATTAGAACAAGTTATCTATTGTGGGAAGAAGGCGTAGCACCTGATATAGTCGAAGCGGTGTTGGCGAACGGAATTCAGCATGTGCCATTCACAAAGGAAAAAGCAAAGCTGTTGGCATCAAAACGTAATGACGAAAACTTCAAATCAACTCACGAAGCCTTAGGTCGTGTCTTGAATTTGGCAAAAAAGACAAATGCAGAAGAAGTAGACAAGAATCTCTTTGAAAATGAAACGGAACAAGTCTTATTTGATAAGTACCAAAGAATTACTCCAGTTTATGAGGATGCGTTGAGTAAACACGATACTGTCAAGGCCTTGGAAACGTTGGGTACACTTGCAGAGCCAATCCACGCCTTTTTTGACCATACCATGGTCATGGTGGAGGATGAACGATTGAAAGAAAACCGCTTAGGTTTATTGAACCTGATAGCGAAAGAAGTATATGCCTTTGCAGATTTGAATGCGGTCCAATGGAAACAGCAGTATTAAGCCTCCTTCTTTTACCCGATTATAAAAATGAGCTATAATAATTAAATAGTATGTCACAGTTAGTGATCAGGGTGGTGAAAGTATGGAACTTTCCAGCAGACAAGAACAGATTATCGAAATCGTGAAAGAGAATGGACCGATAACAGGTGAAAATATAGCAGATCAATTGCAATTAACGAGAGCTACACTAAGACCGGATCTCGCTATTTTAACAATGGCCGGATTTTTGGATGCACGTCCAAGAGTAGGTTATTTTTTCACAGGAAAAACCGGTTCAGAATTATTGACGGAGAAGCTGAAAAAATTTAAGGTGCAGGAATACCAGTCCATTCCGATTGTTGTAGAAGAAGATGTATCTGTTTATGATGCTATCTGTACCATGTTCCTTGAGGATGTCGGCACGTTGTTTGTCGTCGATAATAAATCCTTGCTATTAGGAGTTTTATCTCGAAAAGATTTATTGCGAGCAAGTATAGGAAACCAGGATTTGAACTCTATTCCTGTCCATATCATCATGACGCGGATGCCGAATATAACGGTGTGCAGAAAAGATGACTTATTACTAGACGCTGCACAAAAGCTGATTGATAAGCAGATTGATGGATTGCCGATAGTTAAAGATGTTGACGAAGGATTGGAAGTGACAGGACGAATTACAAAAACAAATATGACGAAAGCATTAGTTGAACTAGGGCGTGACGAACATTTATAAGCATTCCGCTCTGACTAATAGGAGGGATTGGGATGGAGAAGCCATTGATATTTGTAATTTCTGATTCTGTGGGTGAAACAGCAGAATTGGTTGTAAAAGCAGCACTAAGTCAGTTTGATGACGGTCCTTATGAAATTCAGCGGATTCCTTATGTTGAAGATGAAGGAACAATAAATGAAGCGGTACTGCAAGCAAAAGGAAAGAATGCGATGATAGGTTTTACGCTGGTGATTCCTGAACTAAGAGAGCACCTTTTGAAAAAAGCTAAAGAATACGAATTAGAATGTATCGATATCATGGGGCCGATGATGGACAGCATGCAACGTTTCTTCAAAACAAAACCACGGATGGAGCCCGGACTGGTTCATAAGCTTGACGAGGATTATTTCAAAAGAGTGGAAGCAATCGAATTTGCTGTTCGGTATGATGATGGCAGAGATCCAAGAGGCATTTCCCGTGCGGACATCGTTCTCATTGGAGTATCACGCACATCGAAAACTCCATTGTCACAGTATCTGGCTCATAAAAGGCTGAAGGTGGCGAATGTGCCGATTGTTCCGGAAGTCGAGCCTCCTGAAGAGTTGTTTCACGTAGACAAGAAAAAGTGTATCGGATTGAAGATCAGTCCTGAAAAACTGAACGACATCCGCAAGGAACGCTTGAAAGCTTTAGGGTTAGGAGACCAGGCGAGTTATGCCAATATGGAAAGAATCAAACAAGAGCTGAATCATTTTAATGAAGTTGTAGATCGTATCGGCTGTGATGTGATTGATGTTTCCCATAAAGCCGTAGAAGAAACTGCAAATGTCATTATGAACAAATTAAGGAATGAACGGTAATCGTGGTAATAACCAAAGAATAATCGCGCCAAGTATGTAGAGGGCGCGATTTTTCCGTGAAAAGATAAAAAAAGTAAAAAAAACGAAAAAAAACTATAGCAATTACCAAAAGTATGTATTATAATATGTTTTTGTGTAAAAATGTATGGTAGCTAAACTATCGTTATTATAGAAACAATTCTGAAAAATAAAACATTGATGAAATGGGAGGATTTTGCGAGCCACTGTAGAATCTATGATAATGTTGCAAAATAGACCTGCTTTATATGTTGATGCTGATAGCTGTCCTGTCAAAGAGGAGATAGATCGAGTTTGCCTAAAACACGCTATCGTTCCTCAATATGTTGCTACTATAAACCATTATAGTCCTAATTCGGAATACGGTGACTGGAAGATCATCGACGACGCCGATCAGGCTGTTGATCTTTTTATCCTTAACAGGGTGAAAAGAGGGGATATAGTGATAACTCAAGATTTGTCATTTGCTGTGTTGTTGACCTCAAGAGGTGTTTATGCAATAACCCCGCGAGGTAAACTGATTGAAGAGGCGGATGCAGATGAAATCATGTTACGGAAACATTTAAGACAGAAGACTCAAAAGAGGGGTAATCGTATTAAAGGACCACCACCTCTACTTGAGCAGGACCGCCTGAACTTTCAGGATAAGCTGGATGATTTTTTGTCGAAACATGAAGGTATTCTTTAATGAATATCGAATAATTCATAAATACGGTGATAGTGATGGCTGGACATATTCCAGAAGAAACCATAGATGAAATACGAAAATCCAATGATATCGTTGATGTCGTTGGTGAATATGTACAACTGAAGAAGCAGGGAAGGAATTATTTTGGGCTATGTCCCTTTCATGGGGAAAACACCCCATCTTTTTCTGTTTCTCCAGATAAACAAATTTTCCACTGTTTCGGATGTGGGAAAGGCGGCAATGCTATCACATTCTTGATGGAGCTTGAAGGTTATGAATTTCTACAAGCTGTCAAACACCTCGCTGATAAGGTTGGTTATCAACTTCCTGACGAGGTGACAATTAATCAAGAAGTGGCTTCACCCAGAAACGAGGAAGCTCAAAAAATTCTCGAAGCGCATCAATGGTTGAGTAAACTTTACCATCACCTGTTGAAACATACGAAAGAAGGTAAAGAAGGACTTGAGTACCTGCTGAACAGAGGATTTACAGAGGAGATGATTGATCATTTCCATTTGGGTTATGCGCCGAATTCAAAAGACTTTGTCGTTCGTTTTCTTGAAAAAAAAGGGTATCATCCTCAATTAATGGTGAAAGCTGGTTTATTAAGTTCGAATGAATCAGGTGACTACAGTGATCGTTTCAGAGGTCGTGTTATTTTTCCAATACGCAATCATTTAGGAAAGACAGTTGCTTTTGGCGGTCGAGCTATTCACGACCAGGAACCTAAGTATCTTAACAGCCCTGAAACAGAGCTTTTTCATAAAGGAAGACTGCTATACAACTTTGACTTGGCAAGAAGCGCTATCCGCAAACAAGGGGCCATCATACTGTTTGAAGGGTACGTAGACGTTATCTCTGCTTTTCAGGCAGGTGTTCATAATGGGGTGGGTACGTTAGGTACTTCCATTACTGAACATCAGGCAAACTTGATTCGAAGATATGTGGAACAAGCTATCATTTGTTACGATGGTGATCGGCCGGGGATAGAGGCATCTCTGAAAGCTGCCCGATTACTAAGAAAAGCCGGCTGTACCGTTAAACTTGCCCGTCTTCCGGATGGAATGGATCCGGATGATTATATAAAAGTTAACGGGGCTGAAAAATTCCAAAGAGAAGTTCTTGGAGCAAGCGATACCTATTTAGCCTTTATCATGAGACATCTCAGGAAAGAATATAATCTTAATTTAGAAGGGGATCGCATTGCTTATGTAGAAAGAGTAGTTAAGGAAGTTGCCACGCTTGATCATGCAATTGAGAGGGAACACTACCTGAAGGAACTTGCCAATGAGTTTGAATTGTCCTTAGATACGCTTAAACAGGAAGTATCAGAGCACCGCAGAAGAAGCGGAATCCCTGCTAAAGAGGCACAAAGAACAAGACAATCCAATGTCCGTTCTGAACGCATCATGGAAAACAGACTGTTGCCTGCTTTCCATAATGCAGAAAGGGCACTGATTGCATATATGTTAAAAAACCCCCAGGTCGCTGATAAAGTACAGGCTGAATTAGGGGGTGGGTTCAATATCAGTGAACATCAGGTTATTGTCACCTATCTTTATGCATATTTTGAAGAAGGCAATGAACCGGATGTTAGTCATTTTGTTGAAAGATTATCTGAACCCGATTTAAAAAATTTAGTGATTAAGCTTGCGATGATGCCTGTTCATAGTGAAATTTCCGAACGGGAAATCAATGATTACATTCGTTTGATACGCGCGGAACAAAGTGACAAAATGGATATCAAATCATTGGAAGAAGAACAAAAACAGGCAGAGCAGCAAAATGATCCGATCAAGGCAGCTGAAATTGCCATGAAAATAATACAGATGAGAAGACAGCTGAGAAGTTCGCAGTAAAAGATTTGTGATTTGTTGGAAGGAGGGGGACTTATGGCAGATAAGCCATTACGTTCTAAAGAAGCTGAAAGTGAACTTACGCTGGACCAGGCAAAAGAACAATTGCTCGAAATTGGGAAAAAGCGTGGAGTTTTAGCATACGAAGAAGTTGCAGAACGTCTATCCAGTTTTGAACTGGAGTCTGAACAAATGGACGAATTTTATGAGTACCTGAATGAACAGGGTGTTGAAGTGATCGGGAACTCCGAAGAGGATCCGAACATGCAGCAGTTAAACAAAGAAGAAGAATTCGACCTGAACGATTTAAGCGTACCTCCTGGTGTCAAAATCAATGACCCGGTTCGTATGTATTTGAAAGAAATTGGGCGAGTAAATCTTTTGGCAGCAAAAGATGAAATTGATCTTGCGCAACGTATTGAAGAAGGCGACGAAGAGGCTAAACGTGAACTGGCAGAAGCTAACTTACGTCTAGTGGTAAGTATCGCTAAACGTTATGTCGGCAGAGGTATGTTGTTCCTCGACTTGATTCAGGAAGGTAATATGGGTCTAATCAAAGCCGTTGAAAAATTTGATTACCGTAAAGGGTACAAATTCAGCACCTATGCGACATGGTGGATCAGACAGGCGATCACACGAGCGATTGCTGACCAGGCTCGTACGATTCGTATTCCCGTACACATGGTCGAAACAATCAATAAATTGATACGCGTACAGCGTCAGCTGCTGCAAGACTTTGGGCGTGAACCTACTCCGGAAGAAATCGGAGAAGAAATGGAGCTCTCCCCTGACAAAGTAAGAGAGATATTGAAAATAGCGCAGGAGCCAGTCTCATTAGAAACACCAATTGGGGAAGAGGATGATTCCCATCTTGGCGATTTCATTGAAGATCAGGAAGCAACCTCTCCTTCTGATCATGCAGCTTATGAGCTATTGAAAGAACAATTAGAAGATGTACTCGATACGTTGACAGATCGGGAAGAAAACGTTCTTCGCCTCCGGTTCGGTTTAGATGACGGACGTACACGTACCCTCGAAGAGGTAGGGAAAGTGTTTGGCGTCACCCGCGAACGTATTCGTCAGATTGAAGCTAAAGCTTTAAGAAAACTGCGTCACCCTAGTAGAAGTAAACGATTGAAAGATTTCTTAGAATAGAATGTGACTCTTATGACCAGGAGCTAACCATTTTGTTCCTGGTCTATTTTACTGTTAATGGTACGCTGGGGTGGTTATGATAAACAAAAATCGCACAGAAATCATCATTCAAGAAATCCAGTATTGGAAAATTAATCGCTTGCTGCCTGAATCTTATTGTGATTATTTGCTTGCTCTTTATACGAAAGGCAATGGAGTTAAAAATCCTATATCTTTTTGGGAACGGATGATTTTTTATTTAAGATTGGCAGTAATAACTTTGTTGTTTCCAATCTCATTTCTTGTCATTTATTTTACTGAAACGGCTTTCATAATGCAAACAGTCATTTTGTCGATATTTGTAATTGGCACTGGTTTAAGCGCAGTATTCCTACATAATAAACAGTCGATTGATTTTTACATTACTTCAATAGTTCATTTGTTATTGTTATTACTATGGAATCTTCATTTGTTATCCCTCTGGCAGACTGCAGTTTGGGCAGTGGTTTCCGTTGTAGTTATTCACTGTTTTTTCTGGTATTGGCTGGGGAAGCGATGGGAGTTCCGTTTATTGAAATTTACAGGCTTTCTAGGCTCAGTTTTTGCCCTTTTAATCATGTTTTTAAACTTTTAGTTGGATAGCTCTTTCCTAAAGAAGATTTTTCAAGTAAAATAAATATAGTTTGTATTTTAGAGAAAGATATATATGGGACTACATAAGGAGGAAATGAACACATGAAAAGAAATCCAGTTATCCCATTCGCAATTATTGCTGTTATAGGGATCTTAACAATGTTCATCATTTCTTGGGTCGGGGTCGGCCAAAATGAAGCAATTAAGAATGAAGGGGAAAATGGAGGGGAAAAGCAGGAAGAGGCAAGCGCTAAACCTGAAGATATTTTCCAAAACAACTGTGCCAGCTGTCATGGGGCTGATCTATCTGGTGGAAATGGTCCATCATTGAAAACGGTAGGCAGCAAGTATTCTAAAGAAGAGATAGAAGAAATTATCAAAAATGGTAAAGGACAAGCTATGCCGGCAGGTCTTATCCCAGCTGAGGAAGCTTCGGTTGTGGCGGAATGGCTGGCAGAAAAGAAATAACGCATAAAAAGAAAGCTTTCTGGAAAATTCAGAAGGCTTTTCTTTTTGTACTTTATGATAAAAAAATAAGAAACACTAAGGCTTTCACATAAGTATTTGGCGACAAGCCAATTATTCCAAAAAAATGTTTAATTTGAGAGAAAAGAGGAAGTCAAATGAATGAAAAGTTATTATCCAGACGTCTGCAGATGGTAGCCTCCTATCTCCCTCGTGGAGCGAAATTTGCAGATATCGGGTCAGATCATGCTTACCTTCCTTGTTATGTTTGCCTTCAGGATCCAACCGCGACGGCAATCGCAGGAGAACTGAATGAAGGTCCATTTCAAAGTGCTAGAAAAGAAGTGGAAAGCAATGATTTATCTGCTCGGATTGCAGTCCGAAAAGGAGATGGTCTCTCAGTACTCTCTAAGGATGAAGTGGACCAGATAGTCATAGCAGGAATGGGGGGCACTTTGATTACGAATATCCTGGAGGAAGGAAAAGATAAACTGGGTCGTACTTCACGAATTATCGTCCAGCCGAATGTCGATGCAAAGTCCTTACGGAAATGGTTTGTTAAGTACAATTATCAAATAACAGCTGAAGAAATTATTGAAGAAGCAGGCCATATTTATGAAGTCATTGTAGCTGAAAAAAATGACACCGGAAACGAACTGCATTATTCAGAAAGAGAAACCTTATTCGGTCCATACTTAATGAAAGAGAAATCGCCCGTATTTAAGAAGAAATGGATCGAGGAAAAAGCAAAAAGAGATTATGTAAAAAGAGAAATTCAAAAGGCAGCCAATCCTGATAACGATAAAATCGCTGCACTCGAATTAGAAATTCTATGGATCGAGGAGGTATTGAAAGATGACTGAGACAATAACTGGAAATGAAGTTATTCGGGTTTTTGAACAGATGTCACCAAAGCATTTAGCGTTCGATTGGGATAAGGTCGGTTTACAAGTAGGGACGTTGAATAAGCCGGTAAAAAATATCATGATTACATTAGATGTATTGGAAAATGTAGTGGATGAGGCTGTGGAGAAACAAGTAGACTTGATCATTTCTCACCACCCTGTCATTTTTAAGCCGTTGAACCAGATAAATCCAGACACACCTAAAGGTCGTGTGATCCAAAAGCTGATCAAGCATGAAATTACCGTTTATGCGGCACATACTAACCTGGATATAGCAGAGGGTGGTGTCAACGATGCGTTAGCACAGGCCTTGGGGTTGTCAAAAACTAAACCGCTGCTAGAAACGGGGAAGGATAAGTTAGTCAAACTCATTGTATTCGTGCCTGAAGACCATGCTGAGCAAGTGAGACAGGCGATGCATGACGCAGGAGCCGGGCATATAGGTGATTACAGCAATGTTTCGTTCAGTATGCCAGGAAAAGGAAGGTTTATGCCGACAGAAGACGCAGACCCCTTCTTAGGTAAAATTGGAGAGATGGAAATCGTTGATGAACAGAGAGTCGAGTTTCTATTGCCGCACTCCAAATTATCAAATGTGTTAAAAGCCATGCAGGAAGCTCATCCTTATGAAGAAGTAGCTTATGATGTCTATACATTGCAAAATGAAAGCGAGTCCTATGGGATCGGCAGGATTGGTACATTGAATGAGGGAATGAGGTTAAGGAGTTTTTGTGAGCATATTAAGAAAAGCTTGGACGTTCCAAGTCTTCGTGTAATTGGGGACTTAGAAGAGTCGGTAAAAACGGTTGCTATTTTAGGGGGAAGCGGAGAAAAGTATATATATGAAGCTAAGCGTCAAGGTGCAGATGTATATCTGACTGGAGATATGACCTTTCATCCTGCTCAAGAAGCCGAGGAAATCGGATTAAAAGTAGTAGATCCCGGCCACCATGTAGAAAAAGTAATGAAAAAAGCTGTAAAAACTTATTTAGATGAAAAGCTCAATCAAAAAGAAGACAAGTTGAACGTATATATTTCTGAAGCGAATACAGAACCATTCAAATTTATATAAAGAAAAGGCTGCCCTTAATGGCAGCCTTTTTTATCGTCTGGGGTTACTAGTTAGGCGCTTGTGCTTTTGGTCATCACTTACGCTTTTTTCTTAGTTTTGACTTTGGGTAAAATTTTCTTCTGTTCTACTTTGGATTCTCTGATCCAAGTGTTTTCATCAGACTCATCAAATTGCTCAATGAACTTTATGACTTCTTTTGTGATTGGTGTTGGAGTAGAAGCACCTGCAGTTACAGCTACTTTTTCGACTCCTTGCAGCCATTCTAATTGTATTTCGGTAACATCAGCAATACGATAAGCCTCAGTCCCTGCAATTTCTTTAGAAACTTGTGCCAAACGATTGGAGTTGTTGCTCCGTGGGTCACCGACCACCAGGGTAAGGTCAGCATCTTTAGCCTGTTCGGATACTGCTTCCTGACGGACCTGAGTCGCCATGCATATTTCCTGGTGAAGCTCAACGTGAGGATATTTTTCTTTGATTTTTTCCATGACATCATAAACATCCCACTGACTCATGGTAGTTTGATTAGTAACCAATAATTTATCATGTTCAACATCCAATTGCTCGACATCCTCTTCGGTCTGGACGAGGTGTACTTTTCCCGGTGCCACACCTACTGCGCCCTCAGGCTCAGGATGGCCTTTTTTACCAATATAAATGACTTCATATCCATCAGACACACGATCTCTGATCAAATTGTGAGTGTTGGTTACGTCAGGACAGGTGGCGTCCAGGACGGTCAATCCTTTTTCTTTGGCGCGTTCTTTTACTTCCGGTGAAACGCCATGGGCAGTGAAAATCACTGTACCATCATTGATGCCTTCCAATATATCTAAACGGTTTTTACCATCCAGTGTAATGATTCCTTGATCTTTAAAAGCTTCTGTCACATGTGAGTTATGCACAATCATGCCTAAAATATATATCGGACGAGGTAAATTGGGGTCCTTAGACGCGTTTTGGGCGATTACCATGGCATCGACCACCCCATAGCAATAACCGCGCGGTGCTATTTTTATTACTTCCATGCTGGTTGGTTCCCCCTCTGAAAATAAAAATAATTCATCTTTCTTTCATGCATCAATTTCATTATAAAGGGAAAAGTGGAAGATGACAAAGAAGAGCTGTTTATAAGCGTGCAATTGTTGCTTGTGTCTACTATAATGAGGAAGGAAGTTCTTTTACCCACAAAGTTCGGTCTCACTCTGAACTTGTCTAGAAAAAGGAGTAATTATATGAAAAATCATGAGTTCAATCAGTTTGCTATACACCCGATAGTCAGTGACATTATTGCTAAATATGGATTTACAGAACCTACTCCGATTCAACAGCAGGTTATCCCAGCTGTTTTACGAGGAGAAAGCATCATCGGTCAGTCTCATACAGGTTCAGGGAAAACCCACTCTTATTTGTTACCACTTTTCAATACATTAGATGAAACTAAAAACCACGTGCAATTTGTGATCACAGCTCCTACGCGGGAGCTGGCTATCCAAATTTATGATGAAGTGCGTAAAAGCATTCATTTTGCTGAAAAAGACCATCGCTGGAAAGCAAAGCTGCTTATCGGAGGGACAGATAAGCAAAAAACAGTGGAAAAATTGAAAGAGCCTCCACACATTGTTGTGGGTACTCCTGGGCGCATTATGGACCTCGTGAAGGAGGAAGCGCTTGATTTGCACCAGGCAAACGCTTTTGTATTGGATGAAGCTGATTTGATGCTTGATTTAGGTTTTATTGATGATGTCGATCAGATACTGATACGGATGAAACAAAATGTTCAACTGCTAGTATTTTCTGCAACTATTCCGGAACGTCTGCAGCCATTTTTGAAAAAATACCTTTCCAACCCAACGCATATTCAGATTAAAGATGATACGCCATCTCCTGCTTTGATGGAACATTTGGTAATTCCGTTACGTCATCGTTCACCCGCAGATATGATCATCACTATATCCAAGGTTATTCAACCATACTTGGCCATTATATTTACAAATGGAAAAGAGCATGCCGATCGACTTGCTGTTGAACTACAGGAAAAGGGATTGGAAGTAGGAGTCATCCATGGTGGTTTATCCCCTCGTGAAAGAAAACGGATGTTAAAAGAATTGCAAAACCTTCGTTATCAATACATCGTAGCAACTGATCTAGCTTCACGTGGGATAGACATTCAAGGGGTAAGCCATGTTATCAATGCACAAATGCCGAAGGAAGAGGAGTTTTACATTCATCGTGTCGGACGGACTGCGCGTGCCGGACTTGAAGGAACTGCTATCAACCTTTTTAATGACTACGACCTTCCGTTGGTTCAGCGTTTAGAGAAAAAAGGGATTTCTTTTGACTTTTATGATATCCGCAATGGCGAATGGAAAGAAGTAAAATCATACAATGAACGCCAAAAACGTGAAAAAACTAACGAATCGACCGTGGAAAAACAGGCATGGAATATGGTGAAAAAACCGAAAAAAGTAAAGCCTGGATATAAAAAGAAAATGAAGCAGCAAGCAGAAAAGAACATGAAAAAACTAAAAAGGAATAACTTTAAGAAGAAATAATATAGATGACAGAGGTGTAGTAGTATGGTGAAGATTGGTTCACACGTTTCAATGAAGGGGAAAAAAATGCTTTTAGGAGCAAGTGAAGAGGCCGCATCCTATGGCTCTAATACATTTATGATCTATACTGGCGCTCCACAAAATACACGAAGAAGACCGATAGAAGAATTGAATATCGAAACGGGATTGGAACATATGCAAACGCATGAAATCGGGGACATTGTGGTTCATGCTCCTTATATCATTAATGTAGGAAACACCACAAAGCCGGAGACGTTTCAATTAGGTGTCGATTTTCTAAGGAATGAAATCTTAAGAACGGAAGCAATTGGTGCCAATCAGATTGTCTTGCATCCGGGTGCTCATGTGGGAGCAGGAACAGACCAAGGGATAGACAAGATCATTTCTGGTTTGAATGAAGTGCTGCATAAAGATCAAAAAGCGCAGATTGCTTTAGAAACGATGGCAGGTAAAGGCTCCGAGTGCGGAAGGACTTTTGATGAATTGGCTAAGATCATCGATGGAGTAGAGATGAATGACAAATTGTCCATTTGTCTCGATACTTGTCACATCCATGATGCAGGTTATGATGTCGTTAATGATTTCGACGGTGTCCTTGAAGAGTTCGATAAAATCATCGGCCTTGATCGCCTGAAAGTCATTCATGTGAACGACAGTAAAAATGAACGTGGAGCAGCTAAAGACCGTCACGAAAACATTGGATTTGGTCATATTGGTTTTAATGCACTGAGTTATGTCGTTCATCATCCGCAATTGGAGGATTTACCTAAAATCCTTGAAACTCCTTATGTCGGAGAAGATAAGAAAAATAAAAAGCCTCCATATAAATTTGAGATTGAAATGTTGAAAGCAAAAAGTTTTGATGAAGATTTAAAAAGTAAAATTATGAAACAATAACGAAAAACGCACCAACCTCGTAATGAGTGTTGGTGCGTTTTTTCATTTAAGTAAGTGACTTACACCGTATTCTTCAGCTATTTGATAAAGAATACGATTCACTTTTTTGGCAGTATCAGGACTTGTAATAGCGGCCAGCTTCTTTAACATAGTTATACGCTCATTGGCGTTTAATGGGTTGAAATTATTATGCTTCAATTCTTTGATGATTTGATCTGCTTCCTGCTTAGTAATTTGTATACCATACTTTTCACAATATTTTAATACATCTTTTACGGTTAACTGCTTCAATTTTCGGGTAACTATATGTTGTGCCATATCTTTCATAGCGAATCCTCCTCGACACGAGTACTCTTCACATCCTATTCCTACATAATGGAAACGTGAATGGTAAGTTCAGGAATATAGTGTTTATCAATTGCTTTCTAACACCTAGTCCGTTAGTATCGGTTGATGAGTCGATTTCTCAAGTGTAATCGTATAAAAAGCAGAATTTGTACCCGTATTAAGGAGTGAAGTAATGAAATCATTAAAGAAGATGTTCCAAATTGGAGCAATCGTGCTCCTTGTCGGCTTATTCTTTTTTGTTATCCATTTTATGAAGGATGATACCAAAACTACTGCAGAAGGTAACAGTACTGCAGAAGAGGATACTAATAAAAGAGTTGCTGTAGACAGCGCTCTGTCAGCTCCCCCAAAAAAATCACAAAAACTTGAAGAAGGATATTATGAATGGCACGAGTTGGAATTGACAGCGGATCGCTTAGTAAAAGAGAGCGAGGGAAGGTTTAAGAAATCCTGGGCCATGTTTCTTGTCAGAGAAACAGAACGTTATGGCATAGATCCATTTTTGGTTTATGAATTATTAAAAGTGGAAACAGGAGGTACCTTCAACCCGGAATTGGTTGGACCCGCTACGAAATATGGACGAGCCTATGGCATGGCGCAGTTCATGAAAAACACTGCTCCATGGATCGCTGATATGGGAGGACTTCCATATAAAGATGAATTATTATTCGACCCATATTATTCTATGCAATTATCGATGATCTATCTGGATTACCTGCATGGGAAATATGGTAACTGGAATGAAGCATTGACCGCTTACCATCGTGGCATGGGTGGCTTAGAAAATTATAAGGATAAGAATGGACATGCGAAAAGCTGGTATGCTGTGGAAATACAAGAAAATGCAGAAACACATCCGACATTTGCATCAGCTAATTGATCAAAAACGTTATTGGACGGGATATACCTGTTCAATAGCGTTTTAAATTTGTGCTTATTTCCTAGTCATGTAACTATTTCCTCGTAAGTTTAATGTTAACCTGCAGACAATATGAAGGAATCTCCATAAAGAAAGCGAGGGTGTTAAAATGGATGATTCCAAAAAGCGCTCAACCTATGATGAGGTAGAAAAAGGACCTCATTATGGAGATGATACTAAGCAGGAAGAAAAGCAAGGGCTGGTTTATCATGACGAGCCTTATCGATCAAAGGGTTATGAGGAAGAGTATGCGCAAGAACTCGCAATGAGCCCAAATGAAACCATAAAATCCGAAGAACAAGAGACAGAGATGCAAACGGAAGTGAAAACCGGTATGGGCTGGTTAGCTTTGGTGATTGCTGGATTGTCTTTATTCATCGCTCCAATTCTTTTAGGGGGAGCAGGGATTGTACTTGGGTTCATTTCGAGAAGAAGAGGGGCCGAAACCTTAGGTAATACAGCTATATTCATCGGTGCGGCTTCCATTCTTTTATCACTCTTCTTCACCGCGTTTTAGGCGGAAAAGTGGGATTATCTGTTTAATGGATGTCCTATTTTTAAAAAAGGTGAGCCCAAATGGGCTCACCTTTTATGCTTCTTGTTTTTTATAATGTTCTTCAGCAAGTTTATCGACTTCTTTTTTCAATTCTTCCACCATGATATCCTCTGGTACTTTACGAATGATTTCACCGTGACGGAATAATAAACCTTCACCTCTGGCGCCTGCGATTCCAATGTCTGCTTCACGAGCTTCCCCTGGCCCATTTACTGCACAGCCAAGAACTGCTACTTTTATAGGTGCTTTAATGGTTGAAATATATTCTTCCACTTCATTCGCAATGGAAATCAAATCGATTTCAATACGGCCGCATGTAGGGCAGGAAATCAAGGTAGCAGCATTGGCAGCCAGCCCAAATGATTTCAATAGTTCACGTCCGACTTTGACTTCTTCTACCGGATCGGCACTCAAAGAGATACGTAACGTACTTCCGATGCCTTTGCTTAAGATAGCACCAAGGCCTGCCGCACTTTTCACAGTACCAGCGAATTGTGTGCCGGATTCGGTAATCCCAAGATGCAATGGGTATTTGATTGCTTCCGCCGCTTTTGTATAAGCTTCAATCGCCAGTTGAACATCTGATGCTTTTAAGGAAACAATAATATCATGAAAATCAAGGTCTTCCAGAATTTTGATATGATGTAAGGCGCTTTCTACCATACCTTCTGCTGTTGGATAGCCATATTTCTTTAGGATATGCTTTTCTAACGAACCAGCGTTTACGCCGATGCGAATAGGAATGCCTCTTTTTTTAGCGGCATTTACCACTGCTTCTACTTTCTCACGGCGGCCGATATTTCCAGGGTTGATACGGATTTTATCTGCTCCGCCTTCGATTGCTTTTAATGCCATTTTATAATCAAAGTGAATATCAACTACAAGGGGGATATTGATGCGTTTTTTAATTTCAGGGATGGCATCAGCAGCACGATCGTCTGGACATGCTACCCTCACAACTTGGCATCCGGCTTCTTCTAAACGATGAATTTCGTTTACTGTAGCTTCTACATCATGAGTTTTTGTCGTAGTCATGGATTGAACCACAACCTGGTCCGAACCACCAATTATCAAATCGCCGACTCTGACTGGCCGGGTATCTTTTCTATGCGTAATTGCCATAAGTGAAACGCTCCTTTGTTTGTTCACATTGAAGGGTATTTTTTTATACCATCCCTTATTATAAGGCCTAAATGTATAAATGAGAAGTAAGATTACTTAGATTATCTATTCTAACTGATCTTTTTCATATAATGGAAAATAATAAACTTTTTCAATCGTAAGGCTGGAGGGGTCTATTCCAGGGTTCAATTGTTGAAAATCCTCAATCATGGTATTCATGGAATGGTAATACTCACCATTATGGAGTTGTTCCATGATAGAAAGTACCGTATCCCCAGCTTTCACTTTTACCGGAACCTTTTGGTTATAACGTAACGGAGGCTCGAGTATATCTCCTTGTGGAGGTGGAGGATTTTCTATGGTATTTACTTTATGATCTGATTCACTCCTATTGATCGTAGTACCAATAGTCAAGTCTTTGTATAAACTGACTAAAAGCAGTATCATTAAGATAAATAAACCTAATTTCTTCATACTAACAGCCTCCCCCATTTAATGATATATGTGTACTATTCGCCTTACACCAAAAACTTTCCTTTTTTGAAACCAATATTATATGTAATTCGTATATATGAATAAAGTACGGAGAGGGCGTGTAAATATGGGAATTTTACAAAATGATTGGGTAAGTTTTCTAATAACGTTTTTTGGAACGTTATTTTTGATTGGGGAGCTGCTTGTCAATGCCCGGGGTTTATTCGGAATATTAGGGTTAGGGTTTATCACCGTATTTTTTTACTCCTTTCTATCCCCAAGTATGTTTATTCTTATGATGTTGATTTATTTGATCGGTCTCATTTTAATTATCATTGATGGAAAATTAATAAATGATGGTACATTAGCTACGATCGGTGCCGTGTGTATGATCATTGCAGTAGGATTCAGCTCACCTAATTGGGTTGCTGGCTTGTACGGTGTAATTGGTGTAATTCTCGGGGGAGCTAGTTCCCTCTTCTTTTTAAAAGCATTCAAAAGAAGAGATATGTGGTCTAAAATCACATTGATCGATCAATTATCTACAGAAGCTGGTTATAATACCATGAATGAAACCTATAAGAGTTTGTTAAACGAGGAAGGGGTTGCACAGACAGATATGCGCCCTGTGGGAACTGTACAAATCAAAGGAAGAGACTACAGTGCTGTCACTAACGGTCAATGGATTTCCAAGGGTGCAACAATTATGGTAGAAGCAGTTGACGGAACAAAGATATTGGTGGCAAAAAAACAAAACAATGATGTAAAATGACCCGCCAGAAAGATCGGCGGGTCATTTCATTTTGGGGATATAGCGCATACTCAAAAATAGATAGACAGCGGTTGCAAAAATATAAACAAATATAATAGAAGAAACTGACCAGAGAAAAGATTCAACTACCACTAAAATGATGGTTGGAGCAGTGATGGAAAGTGTACTCATATTCCATAATTGCTTATAATCTGCTCGTTTGTTCCCTGCTTTTACATAGATGAGGCCGATGCCTGCCAATAAGCTGGCACTGCAGAATAATAACAATGAAATCAGTAAATAGATAAAGGGCAGAAAGATGATGGTAAAAACACCGCTTGAGATTCCTTTCATTATTCCTCCAGAGCCTTCCCCGGTAGAAAATAAAGTAGAGAAAATCATGCTTAAAAGAACCGGGATTAAGACTATTAAGCTTAAAAAGAAAATATAACCAATTGCTTTTCCGATCGGCTGAAAACGAAAAGCGCTGATTAGTTTGAAATGATAACAGCTTTTTATCAATAATTGTGTTTTACTCATTAAAATATTCTCCTTTGATTATGTACCTCTTTCATATTAAAGCAGGGAACAAGTATCGACAAGGGAAATCTGATTATTAACCGAATGTAAATTTAGTGTTAAATTTAACAGTTTTTCTTTACAAATGTTTTGAAAGTCATTAATAATGGTAGAGGTGTTTAAAGAGAAACAAAACTTTGGATGAACAGAAGGGGTGGACAACCGTTGGAATTTGATGTTCAACAAATGATTTTTGAATTTATCGGCGGTCTGGGTATTTTCTTATTTGGATTAAAGTACATGGGAGACGGGTTGCAGCAGACAGCAGGAGATAATTTGCGCAACTTGCTGGATCGCTTTACCAGGAATCCTTTCATGGGAGTTATAGCGGGTGCAGTTACGACAGCATTACTTCAAAGTAGTTCAACCACTACTGTGCTGACGGTCGGTCTGGTAAACGCCGGTTTTATGAGCTTTAGACAGGCAATCGGTGTTATTATGGGTGCCAATATCGGTACTACAATGACTGCATTTATTATTGGTATTGATGTCAAGGAATATGGTTTACCAATTATTGCAGTAGGTGCATTCATGATTTTCTTCTTTAAGAATAAAAAGGTTACGTACATTGGACAAACCATTTTTGGCCTGGGTGCACTATTCTTTGGCCTTGAAATGATGAGTGGCGGGATGAAGCCATTACGTTCATTGGAAGCCTTCCAGGAATTAACGTTAAATATGAGTCAAAACCCTATTCTCGGGGTAGTGGTAGGGACAGTATTTACAGTGATTGTTCAAAGCTCCAGTGCAACCATTGGTGTCTTACAAGGCCTATATGGTGAAGGGCTTGTCAACTTACAAGCAGCTCTGCCAGTGTTGTTTGGTGACAATATCGGTACAACAATAACAGCTGTATTAGCTGCAATTGGTGCAAGTGTCGGTGCAAGAAGGGCAGCCTTCACGCATGTTATTTTCAACATGCTGGGTGCCATACTCTTTTTACTTTTATTAAAACCATTCACTTTGTATACGGAGTGGTTGGCTAAAACGCTTGATCTTAATCCGGAAATGACGATTGCATTTGCTCACGGTTCATTTAATATAGCTAATACGCTATTACAATTTCCGTTTATCGCTGTGTTAGCTTGGGTAGTTGTCAAACTGGTGCCTGGCGAAGAGTCCGCGGTGGATTCTAAACCACAACATTTAGATCCGATTTTCATTGAACAATCCCCATCGCTTGCATTAGATCAAGCGAAAGAAGAAGTTCTTCGCATGGGGGACTTAGCATATAAAGGGTTGGAAGAGACAAGTAGTTATTCCAATAACCTCAAGCAGAAGCATGCGGAAGTAGCATTGCAGTTAGAAGATGCTTTAAATAATCTCGATCGGAAAATTACAGATTATCTTGTCAAACTATCAGTGGCTCCTTTGACTGATGAAGACAGTAGAAAACACTCAGCACTTCTTGATTCGGTCAGAGACTATGAACGTATCGGAGATCATTTTGAAAATATCATCGAGCTCATCGATTATAAAGTTTCTAATAAAGTTGATTTGACAGGGCAGGCTCAAGAAGACTTAAACGATATGTTCAACTTGACGCTTATGACTGTAAGACAGGCCACTAAAGCGTTAGAAACGATGGACCGTGAAGAAGCCCTCGCGGTTGTCCAGAAAGAAGATCAGATTGATCAGATGGAACGGACCTATCGTAAGAAGCATATTCTTCGCTTGAACGAAGGGTTATGTACAGGTCAAGCCGGGATTGTATTTGTAGATATAATCAGTAATTTGGAGCGTATTGGAGACCATGCAGTTAACATTGCGGAAGAAGTACTTGGTGAAGAGGACCAGTAATTCAAAACGCACTCAGTTAAGCTGAGTGCGTTTTTTATATCTGGTTTAAAAAAAGAAACCCTCGATATGATATAGATATTTATAGAAATAGTCTTGAAAGCAGTCTTTGAACATGCTATATTATTTTTGTTGCTTTCTTACTGATTAAGATTTTTTCTTTGCTATTGACACCTTCAGAAATACATGATATATTATATCTCGTCGCTTCAACAAAGCCAACCTCTTCGAAATCACATCGAAGCAAGCTTTGCGAAGCTGACCTCATCGAATAATCATCGAAGAAGCTTTGCGAGGAGTTCAACAGTCTCTTTCGGTAAGAAAGACATACAAAAGGGTTGAATGACGAGCACGAAACTTAGATTGTAGCTCGATGATATACTTATTATAATTATTCCACCGTAGCTCAGTGGTAGAGCAATCGGCTGTTAACCGATTGGTCGTAGGTTCGAATCCTACCGGTGGAGCCATTAATGTCGGCGTAGCTCAGCTGGCGAGAGCGTACGGTTCATACCCGTGAGGTCGGGGGTTCGATCCCCTCCGCCGACACCATACATAACTTTAATTTAATAGTCTAACATGGCGGTCGTGGCGAAGTGGTTAACGCACCGGATTGTGGTTCCGGCATACGTGGGTTCGATCCCCACCGGTCGCCCCATGTGGACCCTTAGCTCAGCTGGTTAGAGCTATCGGCTCATAACCGATCGGTCGCAGGTTCGAATCCTGCAGGGTCCACCATTTTTATGCGGAGGAGTACCCAAGTCTGGCTGAAGGGAGCGGTCTTGAAAACCGCCAGGGGCTTTACGGCCCGCGGGGGTTCGAATCCCTCCTCCTCCGCCATTTTAAATCATGTAAAAAATGCGGCTTGGTAGCTCAGTCGGTAGAGCAACGGACTGAAAATCCGTGTGTCGGCGGTTCGATTCCGTCCCAAGCCACCACTTTACATACCTAGCGATGCTGACTAACAGTCAGCATTTTTTTGTTTCTATAAAAGAATCATGTTTTAAGGAAATCTATTAGGGAAACATATATAAGCAGGGTCAATAAAAAGAAAATAAGAATATGCATAATATTTGCAACACTTCAGATGCTTTGGTAATGTTGCATTAGAGGCTTGAAAGCAGGGAACTGCTTCCAGGCACTGAGGTACATATTATAAAAAGGAGGAATTTCATTATGGCTAAATTTGAACTACCTGAACTACCATACGCTTATGATGCACTAGAACCACACATTGACAAGGAAACAATGAATATCCACCACACAAAACACCATAACACCTATGTGACAAAGCTGAACAATGCGCTTGAGGGTCATGCAGATTTAGAAAGTAAGTCATTAGACGATCTAGTTGGCAATCTTGACGCTGTACCGGAAGATATCCGCAATGCTGTCCGTAACAATGGTGGTGGACATGTGAACCACTCTCTATTCTGGCAAATCATGTCACCAAATGGTGGTGGAGAGCCATCAGGTGATCTGGCCAATGCTATTAACGAAAAGTTTGGCAGTTTCGAACAATTCAAAGAAGAATTTGAAAATGTAGCCAAGGGTCGTTTTGGTTCAGGCTGGGCCTGGTTAGTAGTAAACAATGGAAACATCGAATTGATGGATACCATTAACCAGGACTCACCGATTATGGAAGGAAAAACTCCTATTTTAGGGTTGGACGTATGGGAGCATGCGTACTACCTTAAATATCAGAACAAGCGTCCGGATTATGCTAAAGCATTCTGGAACGTAGTAAACTGGGAAGAAGTCTCTAAGCGTTATCAAGATGCTAAATAATAATACTGAAAAGCGCGGATTAATGTCCGCGCTTTTTTTTCATGCCCAGAAAATTGCATATCTCCAATCCATTTGAAGAAACTAAAGAAGGACAGTAAAGGAGATTGGAGATATGAAAAAAATATTACACTCCCTTTTAGGGCCGACCGAAGTGAATAAGGATTTACTGCTATTGCTTTTAATTGGCGGTCTTTATTCCTTGGGTATCTTTTTATCGAATACATTCGTTAATGTATATTTGTGGAAGCAATCCAGCGAGTATACAGCGATCGCGTTATATAATTTGAGTATTTATATCTTGCAACCCATTACTTTCATTTTTGCAGGAAAATTCGCGAAGAAGGTGGATCGCGTTGTCGTACTGCGGGCGGGGGTAATATTTTTATCCTTGTTTTTCTTGACGGTATTGGTGGTAGGAGAGAAGGCCGCCAGCTTTAATATGTTGCTGGGCGGTTTATTAGGTGTTGGATACGGATTTTACTGGCTCGCCTTTAATGTGCTGACATTCGAAATTACAGAACCAGAAACGCGTGATTTCTTTAATGGCTTTTTAGGACTGCTGCAATCTTTTGGTGGTATGATCGGTCCTATATTAGCAGGTTTAATCATCGCTAATATGGCTGCGTTTACAGGTTATACCGTGATTTTCACCATTTCTTTCGTGTTATTCATTTGTGCGGTAATCACAAGCTTCTTTTTAAAGCGGAGAAAAGCGAAGGGGAATTTCTCTTTTAAGCGAATCTTTGAAGAACGTAAGACCAATAAAAATTGGGGTAAAATCTTGAACGCCCATATTTTTCAAGGGCTCAGGGAAGGGACATTTTTGTTTGTCATTTCCATTTGGGTGTATATCGCTACACAGAGTGAATTATCTTTAGGTATGTTTAATCTGGTATACTCCGGGAGTGCCTTTGTGCTTTATTTTCTGGCAACAAAGTGGATCAAACCCCGACTTAGAAAATGGGCGATCTTCGCAGGTGGGGTTTCGTTATACCTTGCTCTCTCTATATTATTAATTAATGTAAACTTCACAACATTGTTGATTTATGCGGCAGTGATAGGGATATCTTATCCGATATTGTATGTACCCTATATTTCTTTGACCTATGATGTCATCGGTAAATCATGGAAAGCGGCAGAAATGAGGATTGAATATATTGTGGTGCGTGAATTATTTTTAAATGCAGGAAGAGTGCTGTCCATCATAATTTTCTTGATTGGCATAACGTTGTTTACCCCAGATCAGGCTATTCCTTTCATCCTGTTAATCGTAGGATCCGGACACTTCTGGATTTACTTTTTTGTAAAAGGCATCGATTTACGTAAACAAGAGGAAACGGAGAGCGCTTATGTAACAGATACGACAATGACCACAAGTAAAAACCCTTAATATTCCCCATTGGCAACTATTTATATTTCTTGGAAGATGTTATAATGATGGGTGGAATTTGACATATAAGGGGGAGGACGATGGGGAAAAGCAAAAAGAAAAAATCGCATCTTCCTTTGAGAATGAATATTTTGTTCTTTGTGATTTTTTTATTATTCGCTTCTTTGATACTGCAATTGGGCGTCGTACAGATTTTATACGGAGAAGATGCCCAGGAAGAAATCAACCGCACCGAAAATACTACGATCCATACACCGGTCCCAAGAGGTAAAATGTATGATCGTTTTGGCAGGGTCCTTGTAGATAACGAACCGCTTTATTCGATTACATACACGCCTCCAAAAGGGGTGCAGCCAATGGATCGATTAGAGTTAGCAGAAGATCTAGCTGACTATATCAGTATGGGAGATAAGAAAGAGTTAGAGAAAATAGTACGGGAACGTGATTTAAAAGAATATTATTATTTGCTTCATGAAAAAGAAGTGAATGAAAGAGTGACACCAGAAGAGGCAGAGAACTTATCCAATGGGAAAGTATATCAATTGATGCTCGATCGAATCACTGAAGAAGAAATTAAAACGATTCCATTCGAAAAGTATCAGGTGATTGCAATCAAGAAAGAGCTGGATCAGGCTTCCGCATTAGCTCCGCATATCATTAAGAATGAAGACATCACGATTGAGGAATATGCGACAGTTGCTGAACATTTGAATCAGCTGCCTGGTATCAATGTAACA
Source organism: Thalassobacillus cyri (assembly GCF_900107755.1). GTDB lineage: Bacteria > Bacillota > Bacilli > Bacillales > Halobacillaceae > Thalassobacillus > Thalassobacillus cyri. Next base: position 131,398 of record NZ_FNQR01000011.1, read on the forward strand.
TCTGATTGGAATCGAAAATATCCATTTGAAGGCACGCTTCGAAATTATATCGGAAGTATCACTACAGCCGAACAGGGTATTCCAAAGGCAAATCAAGATTATTATCTGTCCTTGGATTATAGTCGTAATGATCGTGTCGGCAAAAGCGGACTTGAAGAAGAGTATGAAAGTGTTTTAAGAGGAACAAAGGAAAAAATTCGGTATGAAACAGATAAGAAACATAATATTGTCAACTCGGAAGTGGTCAGGCAAGGGTCACGGGGGGACGATTTAGTACTTTCTATTGATATCGAATTGCAGAAGCGGGTCGATGAAATCGTGGCACGAAGACTGAAAGAAGAAATAGCCCGCCAGCCTTATAAAAACCGATTTCTAGAAGATGCAATGGTGGTCATGATGGATCCTAATACCGGAGAAGTGCTGGCAGTTTCAGGAATGCATTATAACCGTGATAGGGAATCTGATGAGCCTTTAGTAGAAGACCATTCCTATAAAGTACTCCAGGCCCAGCACCTTCCTGGTTCCACTGTCAAAGGTGCTACGGTATTGATGGCCTTACATGAAGGGGTTATGAAGCCTGGTGAAACGATTTACGACAGGACCTTAAAATTAAAGGGCTCACAAGATAAAAGTTCATGGCGGACATTGGGACCAGTAAATGACATAACAGCACTGCAGAAGTCTTCAAACGTATATATGTTCTTAGCCGCTATAAGAATGGGCGGGGATACCTACATTCCGAACGACCCATTAGGCTTCAGGAGTGGAACATATGAGAAATTTCTTTATTATTATAACCAGTTTGGTCTTGGTGTACCTACGGGAATTGACATGCCTTATGAAGCAGTCGGTTATATAGGTGAAGATCCGATTCCGGGAACTCAGCTTGACTTAATGATTGGTCAGTACAATTCTTATACTACAATGCAATTAGCTCAGTACGTGTCAACCATTGCCAATGATGGTTATCGTGTCAAGCCTCATCTAGTCAAAGAAATTCGCAAGCCTTCTAATGAACCTGGTGAGTTAGGGCCGGTCAGTCAGAACATTAATACGACCGTGTTAAATCGAATTGATATGGAGCAGAAGTATATTGATCGGGTACAGCTTGGTTTTCAATATGCATTTCAACGACCTGGTGGAACTGCGTACGGATATTTCGATGATGTCGACTACAGTCCGGCTGGAAAAACCGGTACAGCGGAAAATGCGGTTTATTTAGAAGACAGTAACGGAAAACCTTATAAGATAGATACAGAGAACTTGACGATGGTAGGATATGCACCACACAACGATCCTGAGGTAGCCTTCTCTGTGGTGGTTCCACATGTCGGTAAAGGAGCAGGCTCTGGTATCAATAAGTATATTACAAAAGACATCCTTGATGCGTATTTTGAGTTGAAAAAAGAACGCAGCAAAGAAGGCGTCAAGAATTTAAATGAAAAACTTGATGTGGAAGATGACGATAAGAAAGAAGAAGAGTGATACCTTATGGGTATTGCTCTTTTTTTATGGAGAACAAGGCAATTTACACAATCTTTACACTGGTTTCATTTTGAATTAAAACTATGATTCTATGATAGGAGATGTAGTTGGCCAAGCCAACCGACACAAATCAAATGGTGTAGGGGGAAAAGAAATGAAAAATTTCAAGAATTTCGCACTACTATCTTCATTAGTTCTTATGCTAGGTGTACTAGTTGCATGTGGCGGCGAATCTGGTGGTGGAGAAAATGGAGGTTCTAAAGAATCTGTATCAGGAAGTATCTCCATTGACGGTTCTTCAACAGTTTTCCCGATTATGGAAGCTTTGACTTATGAATATAACAAGAAGAACCCTGAAGTGAATGTCTCAGTAAACGCTTCTGGATCCGGTGGCGGATTTAAGAAATTTACCAAAGGTGAAACAGACTTCAGTAATGCTTCTAGACCAATCAAAGAAGAAGAAAAGCAAGCTGCTGAGAAAAATGGTGTTGAGTACAAAGAATTAGAAGTAGCAAAAGATGGACTTTCAGTAGTTGTTAGTAAACAAAATGATTTCGTAAATGAGCTTTCAGTAGAAGATTTAAAAAAGATATTTACAGATGGTAATAATGCAACCAAATGGTCAGACATTAATCCCGAATGGCCGGATGAAACCATTAAGATCTACAGCCCTGGTCATGATTCAGGTACCTTCGATTATTTCAATGAAGTAGTACTACAAGATAAGCCGATGAAAGAAGGAGAGAACACTACTCTTTCAGAGGATGATAACGTACTAGTACGCGGAATTGAGAGCGATCCTAATGCAATTGGATTCTTTGGTTATGCCTACTACAAGGAAAACGAAGACAGTTTGAAAGTGTTGGGCATCAAAGATGGGGAAGGAAAAGCAGTGAAACCGACTCCGGAAACAATTCAGGATGGTTCTTACACACCTTTCTCCCGTCCATTGTTCACTTATGTAAATATGAAATCTTACAAAGAGAAAGAGCAAGTGAAAGACTTTTCTGAATACCTGTTGAAAAATGCAGGTAAAGCTGCAGAGCAAGTCGGGTACGTAGCTCTTCCGGAAGAAAAATATCAAGAACAGCTGGATGCCTTAAAATCTGAAGCTGAATAAAACAATTGCTAAAAGAAATATGAGGAAGGGTGGGGCTTACGTGCAGTCCCACCTTCCTGTATGAAAATAAGAGAAGACGTTAAACGCCTTTTTATGGATGAAAGGGGATTTATCATGGGAAAAGCTTTACAAAATGAAGCTATGAATATAGATGTCCAAACAATGATTGAAAATAAAAGAAAAAAGAAAAGTGTCTCTGGTAAATTGGAAAAGCTTATTCCTGCCTTTTTGTTTTTATGTGCTGCTGTGAGTGTATTGACAACAGCAGGAATTCTTTTCACTTTGCTTAGAGAATCGATTACTTTTTTCAGCACCACTTCAATTGTTGACTTTTATACTGGTACGCAGTGGTCCCCATGGACGGGTCACTTTGGAGTGTTACCGTTGATCACTGGAACACTGCTGATAACCTTGATTGCTGCAATTGTAGCTATCCCGTTAGGATTGATGTCAGCCATTTTCTTGAGTGAGTATGCAAGTGATCGTACACGTAAAATAATCAAGCCTACATTGGAAGTACTTGCAGGTATTCCTACTGTGGTATACGGGTTCTTTGCCTTGACATTTGTAACACCATTGTTGAAAAATATCGTACCAGGATTAGGAATTTTCAATGCATTAAGTGCTGGGATTGTTGTTGGAATTATGATTATCCCTATGATCGCCTCCCTGTCTGAAGATGCCATGAACTCTGTGCCAAACAGTTTGAGAGAAGGGGCGCTAGCTTTAGGTGCTACCAGGTTGGAAGTTGCCATGAAAGTAGTACTTCCTGCAGCTTTTTCTGGAATTGTGGCATCTATTGTCCTGGCAGTCTCACGAGCGATTGGTGAAACAATGATTGTTGTTATCGCGGCGGGTGCTTCGCCGACTTTGACATTCGATCCTACTCGTTCAATTCAGACGTTGACTGCCTTTATTGTACAGGGAGCGACAGGTGATACCACCTTCGGTTCAACCATTTATTATAGTATTTATGCTGTAGGAGCGACACTGTTTGTGTTCACACTGCTGATGAACATGCTTTCCCAGTATATCTCGCGCAAGTTCAAGGAGGAATACTGATGTCAGGTATTGATGAAAAAAACAATTTAAAAAGAATACGTGGAAGAGTGATTCTGAACAATGTGCTTAAAGGTTTGTTTTTTGTTTCAACTACAATCGGTCTGATTTTCCTGGCACTATTGTTATATCGCATATTGACTCAAGGGATTGGTTATTTAAATTCTGACTTTATTACAAGCTTCCCTGCCCCTTATCCAGAAGAAGCGGGTATTTTTGCAGGACTTATCGGGTCTATCATGATGATCGCGATTGTTGCACCTGTAGCCATAACACTAGGGGTAGGCACAGCTATCTTCCTGGAAGAGTATGCCTATAAAAACCGTTGGACAAAATTTATTCAAATTAATATTCAAAATTTAGCTGGTGTACCGTCAATTGTATATGGACTGCTAGGTCTTACGTTCTTTGTGTATATGCTTCGTTTGGGCTATACACTTCTCGCGGGCGGTCTCACGATGGCGCTATTAGTATTGCCTGTCATCGTGGTTGCAGCACAGGAAGCGATCAGATCTGTACCATCAGATATAAAAGAAGCTTCCTATGGTATGGGGGCATCCAAATGGCAGACCATTCGCCGTGTCATTCTTCCTGCTGCAATACCCGGTATCCTTACTGGTACTATTCTGGCGTTATCACGTGCAATTGGAGAAACGGCTCCGTTGATTATTGTTGGAGCTGCTACGGCACTTTACACATTGCCTGATTCGCTGCTTTCTAAGTATACCGTTATGCCGATTCAAATTTTTAACTGGACTGGCCGTCCTCAAGAGGAATGGCAATTCGTAGCTGCGGCAGGAATTCTAGTATTGTTGATTGTGCTATTATTCATGAATGCTGTTGCAGTTTTCATCCGTAACAAGTTCCAAAAACGGTATTAAACTCTGATAGGAGGTTATGTATCAATGAATACTCTATTGAAACAAAAGAAAGTCGATAATAAAACTTCAGTCAAGCCAGATATAAAAGAAAACAACCAAACAAAGAGTGAGGCTGCTATGGATAAAAATGTATTTGAAGTCAATAATTTAAACCTTTGGTATGGAAATGACCAGGCTTTATATGAAATCAACATGAATGTTCCTCAAAATAAAGTGACAGCAATCATCGGTCCATCGGGTTGTGGTAAATCGACTTATTTGAAAACTCTCAATCGTATGGTCGAAATGGTGCCGATTGTTAAAACCTCAGGCTCCATTCAGTATAACGGAGAGGATATATTTTCAGATAAACACAGTGTGGAGGGCTTAAGAACGAAAGTAGGGATGGTTTTTCAAAAGCCTAACCCATTTCCGAAATCTATTTATGACAATATCGCTTACGGACCGCGCATTCATGGGGTTAAGAAAAAAGCTGTGTTAGATCAAATTGTGGAGAAGAGTCTTCGTGATGCAGCTATTTGGGATGAGGTAAAAGACCGTCTCGATGAAAATGCTTTTGGCTTATCAGGTGGTCAGCAGCAAAGGGTTTGTATTGCCCGGGCTTTAGCTATTGAACCGGATGTCATTTTAATGGATGAACCAACTTCTGCCCTGGACCCTATTTCTACCTTGAAAGTGGAAGAATTAGTTCAAGAGTTGAAGAAGAAATATAGCATCATCATTGTCACTCATAATATGCAGCAGGCAGCACGTATCTCCGATAAAACTGCGTTTTTCTTAAATGGTGAGCTGATTGAATTCGCTGATACGGATCATCTGTTCTCTAATCCGACAGATAAGCGGACAGAAGATTATATCAGTGGCAGATTCGGTTAATATTATTTTCGGGAGGAATCACTTTATGCCGACAAGGGAACATTTCTCAGAGGAACTGGAAAAACTGAAAACAGACATCCGAGAATTAGCAGAAGATACAAAACAAGCGTTGGTTATTGCAATTGAAGCTTTACACAACCGTGATGTCAAAAAAGCTAAACAGATTATCGAGGATGATCATCTTATCGATGAAAAAGAAGAAGACATTAACGAGAAGGTTATGATTTTAATTGCAAAACAACAACCGGTTGCTACTGACCTTCGCAGGTTGATCATTGCAATAAAGATTACGAATGATCTAGAGAGAATGGCTGATCATGCTAAAAATATTTCAAAAGCAACGATCCACTTAGGTGAAGATCATCCCATTTCTATTCATCCAGGGATTAGGGAAATGGCAGACGTAGCTTTTAATATGGTAGATATCGCTCAAAAAGCATTTATGCTGGAAGATATTTCATTCGCCCAAAAACTCTCTGAAATGGATGATATCATTGATGAAAAATATGGGAAAATGATTCGGGAATTACTGGAGCTGACCGCTAATAATCCGGATCAAATTCAGTATTTGATGCAAATGGCTTATTCGGCACGTTATATTGAACGTTTTGCCGATCATATTACCAACATTGGTGAAGAAATCTTTTTCCTTGTCAAAGGCAGAACTTATGATTTGAATGAGTAACTAAAAAAAGAAGGGCAGAAGAGATGTTATCCATCCTCTGACCTTCTTTTTATGTGACTTGATATGATAACGTGGAGAGCAGGTCTGTGATTCCTTGCCATTTTGCTGTAAAAAAGAAACCTATTATTTAGATGTAATTTCTTTGGCAATTTCCTTGTAAGACATTTCATTATTTAATTCGAACGTCCCAACTTGCAGGTAACGACTGTAATCTGCTTCATCTAAATATTGTTGAAAATTGATTTGGTCCATAATCATATTTTCTTTTTCAAGGATACTCGCTATTGCACTCGAACTCATGCCCGGTTCAATTTTGATAACCACTTTCTCCTGATTTTGGTTATTGCTCGATTTCTCCTCTTTACTAACTTTATCATCTTTAGATTGTTCCAATTCCTTTGGAGGCCTGTGTTGCTGGGCCAGCTTTTGTTCATATGTGGTTTGTTCCATGATGATGTAGCCTTGTTGATTTAATGATTCAATAGTTTTTTCCATGGATTGGACATGGGGTGTATTTTCACTATTCCAGATAATGAAGAAAGTTGATGAACAAGCCAGTAAACCTAAGGCGAATGCTCTTACCAATAGCTTCATAAGCTGATCCTCTTTGCATTATTTTGTTCTAAAATGGAGCGGATATCATTCTCATGGAGGGTAGTTCTTTCAGAGATCTGAGCTACGGTGTAACCTTGTTTCTCCATTGACACCACTTGCTTATAAAGAGGTAGTGTCGAGTCCACGTGATCGTTATCCTTATCAGGGTGGAATAATAATTCTTCTTCAAGGATATTCAATTTTCTTTTCAGTTTATATATTTCCTGGAGAGAAGAAATCGAAATTTGTTCTACTTCATCTTCCAATTGCTTTAAGCGATCATTCATGAAAAAAGACAGGATAAACAAAAGAAGACCGATAACGGCTGTTGTGATGATGGCAGTGGTCATTTGGGTTCACTCCTATGTAAATTACATTACATTTATATCATAATAAGGCAGTTTTTTCTATACTACGGTTGAAGTTTGGTGAATTATTTTATTAGCATGCTTGAAAGGACAGTGTAGTTCTGCTATTATAAATAAGTCTGATATTATCAACTGAGAGAGTTATGAAACGAGATAGGATATGGAGGGATAAACATGCGTGTAAACATTACACTTGCTTGCACTGAGACAGGTGACCGCAATTATATTACAACTAAAAACAAGCGTACGAATCCGGAGCGTCTTGAGCTGAAAAAATATAGCCCACGCCTTCGTAAATATACGCTACACCGTGAAACTAAGTAAGCAGTAGGATATTTGATCCTACTGTTTTTTTATACATAATTAAACCTGCACATATCACGTGAAAATGTCCCTGGTAAGGAGTGGTTCTGATGGACAAAGTGCAATTAAGAGCCCGAGGCAAACAAATAATGGCTAATTTTTCAACTGAAGAGAAAAATAATATTGAACATGAACTTGCCGAGCATTTATTCAAATCGATGATTTTCAAGCAGGCAAGCACAATTGGGATAACAATTTCTCAAAAAAATGAGTGGTCGACTACTTCTATTATTGAAAGAGCCTGGAAGGAAGGGAAGAGAGTGACCGTCCCTAAATGTGATCCTGGTCCAAAGTATCTTAACTTTTATCAATTAGATAGTTTTGATCAATTAGAAACTGTTTATTTCGGTTTGCAAGAACCAGACCCTTCCCGATGTGAACATGTAAACAGGGACACGATAGATTTAATTATAGTTCCAGGGTTGGTGTTTGATCTTCATGGGTATCGTATTGGGTATGGAGGAGGGTTTTATGACCGTTATTTATCTGGCTACAAAGGGGAAACAGTAGCTCTTGCTTCTAAAGAACAGGTAGTTAAAAACCTTCCTCACGAAAAGTTCGATATACCGGTAAACCATTTAATTACAGAGGATGGCTATGTCTTTTAATGACAATGGTTCCACCCCTTAGCCAAATTCGTTAGAAAGCTAGTAGGAGTGATAAAGATGCAAAACCGCTACTCAAGACAAATTCTCTTTCAACCAATCGGTGAGAAGGGCCAAGCAAAGTTGCAGCAAAAAACGGTGTTGGTAGCAGGTGCAGGGGCGCTTGGAACGGTGGCGAGCAACCATTTGGTCAGAGCCGGGGTCGGTCATGTGCGTATCGTAGACCGGGATTTCGTCGAATACAGCAATTTGCAGAGACAGATGCTATATACCGAACAAGATGCTAAGGATATGATGCCAAAGGCAGTAGCAGCTGAAAACCGATTAAAGGAAATAAACCCGGATGTTTCGATAGAAGGCCTAGTCGCAGATATTACCTCGGAAAATATTGAAAAACTCATGGATGGCGTCGATGTAGTGATAGATGGAACTGATAATTTTTCTACTCGATATCTTTTGAACGATGCCTCTTTTAAACTGGGAATCCCATTTGCTTATGGAGGTGCTGTCAGCTCAAGAGGGATGACGGCATTTTTTGTACCAGGTGAAACTCCATGTCTGAGATGTGTGGTGCCAGATGGGGCAGGAAGTGGACAGACATGCGATACTGTTGGGGTAATTGCCCCTGTTGTAGACATGGTATCATCTTTTCAAGTAACAGAAATAATGAAATATTTAACAAATAACCATAAAGCATTAAGAAGAGACTTATATTCCTTTGATATTTGGCATAACCAGCAATTTTCTATGAAGCTGAAAGACCCTGTAGCTAATTGTACCACCTGCCAAACCAAAACTTTTCCGTATCTTCATACCAATATCGAACAAGATTATAGCATTCTTTGCGGTCGTGATTCTTTTCAAATCCATAAAAGGGAACAATTTGATTTAAATACTTGGCAACAGCGCCTCCAAACCATTGCGGAAGTGAAAAAGACCCCCTTTCTTTTAAAAGCGACCTTAGATTCTGGAGAAACCTTAGTTTTGTTTCCGGATGGGCGTGTATTAGTGCAAGAGGTTGATGACATTACGCGAGCAAAAGCCATTTATGATCGATTGATTGGTTCGTAAGTTTTTAAATTTGTCATGATTTCAAGCGTTTTCAGTGATTGAAGAGTTTGTGAAATAGTGTACAATCTAAAGGGAAAGGTTAACACAGGAAGGGAGCTGAAAAGATGGAAAGAGTAAATCGGGTAGCATTAATAGGTACAGGATTTGTCGGGTCAAGCTATGCTTTTGCATTATTGAATCAAGGTGTAGCTGATGAACTGGTTATGATTGATTTAAATAAAGATAAATCAGAAGGCGATGCCATGGATCTCAATCATGGATTACCATTTGCTCCTGGCAGTCAAAGAATTTGGTTTGGTGATTATAGCGATTGCAAGGATGCAGATTTAGTAGTCATTACCGCTGGTGCCAATCAGAAACCGGGGGAGACCAGACTTGATTTAGTTGAAAAGAACAGTAAGATTTTCAAGGAAATAGTCACATCTGTAATGAAAAGTGGATTTGACGGGATATTCGTGGTGGCAACGAACCCTGTTGATATATTGACTTATATGACTTGGAAATTTTCCGGTCTTCCATCTCATCGTGTCATCGGTTCAGGTACGATTTTGGATACAGCAAGACTACGTTATCTTTTAAGTGATTATTTCAACGTAGATGCCAGGAATGTCCACGCTTATATCATGGGAGAACATGGTGATTCTGAGCTGCCGGTATGGAGTCACGCAAATATCGGTGGCAGGTCTGTGTTCGACCGCATCCACGAGCGCCCTAGTGATTATAAAGTGGAAGACTTAGATGACATCTTTATTAATGTACGCGATGCAGCTTACCATATCATTCAGCGAAAAGGTGCTACGTATTATGGAATCGCTATGGGGTTAGTACGGCTCACGAAAGCGATTCTGCATAATGAGAATTCTGTATTGACTGTCTCCGCCTATTTGGAAGGTGAATATGGGGAGGATGATATATATATCGGTGTTCCGGCAATTGTAAACCGGAGTGGAATCAGAGAGGTATTAAAGTTGAATTTGGATCGCGTGGAAGAAGATCAGTTCAGACAGTCAGCAGGTGTGTTGCGGGAAACGATGGAACCACTTGTGCAAAAGTTCTTCGAGAATAAATAAGCACTTTTGTGAAATCATAAAGATATCTAACTCATGTGAAGGGGTGTCTTTATGAGAGCTGCCGTATCTACTATCATCGGCTTTGTGATACTGCTTATATTGTTGAAATACCGTTTCAAACTGATCAACCAATTGCTTGCAATTCACTTGATAAGAAAATTCGTTGCTATGTTCCTCGTCAATGTACCTGGTGTAAGGGAACGATTATTCCGTACCTCTATCCTGTAAAGTTTATGTTGAGACATGGAGGGTCTGTCGCCGCTAGCAACAGCTTGCGCTTCAGGCTCTTTTTATTTTGTTTTAAATGTTATGGATAGGCTCCATTAATCCTTGGTGTGATTTTTTCATAACCGCTTTATTCAATTATAGGGACGAAAAGTCGAAGACTTGATTTCGAGAAGAATTTGGGTCCTGGTGAGCGTTTTGAGGTCCGGGAAATCACTCGCTTTTCGTGGGAATGTGGTGAGCTTCCTCAGGCTTCTGAATTGACCCCTTAATATTGGACACTCTTTAATTCAAGCAGTTAACTGGGCACGTTCCCGGTATTTGACGGGACTCATGCCACTTAACCTGGATTTGATTCTTTCATGGTTGTAGTAGTCCATGTATTCTTTCAGTTCCTGCTTAAAATGTTC